>DHVS01000038.1 GCA_002412795.1 bacterium UBP2_UBA5202
CAGAGACCACAGGGAATTGCAAGTTTAAGATAAAAGCCATCAGAATATCATATTCTATGGCATTCTTGATGCTTTTGCAAGCAAAAAATAAGGCCGGAACACATCCTTGTGTTCCGGCCGGGGTACGGTTATTATCACCTAATAAAAAACATTAAAGTCACCGAAAAACCCGACTCTTTGGCGGCTAAATGTCGGGCCTTTATATATGGGTCACGGGGCCAGGCCCAAGCCGGCCACCAGACCCAGGGGCCGGATGTCTCCTCCCAACTGCAGGTAAAAGTAGCGCCCCAGTTTATAGTAAACGCCGCCGGTAATATTAAGATTTACTGTTGAGTTGGATTCATCTCTAACCCAATAAGACCCATCGGCACTTATACCCCCGGTATAAGGTTCACGGTACTGACGGTAAGCCTTGTGGAATGAAGCCCCCAGCCCCAGGTAGGAGCAGAAATGGTCGTTTATGGGCCAGGTGATCCCACCATTTACCGAGATCCAGGAATAGCGTGAATCTTTTAACGTATCGGCGTAGAAGATAGTTTCCACGTCTTCTACGGTCAGGTTTTCGGATAAATAGGGAGCAATCTCCAGCGTGGTAAGGTCCATTTTATATTCCAAAAAAAGGCCCACGGCTTGGGGCCGGGAAACTCCAATGGTAACTCCAAGGTATTGATTGGGAATGTTGACGGCATACCCAAGTAGGAACCTGTTACCGGAATTGAAACCTGGCCCCCCGTCATCGTCGTAATTGTATTTTTCTACTTGGGCCCAGGCCGGGCTGTGAACCATTATCAAGACCAACAAACCTAAGATGAACGATGTTTTCCTCATGATTGCCATTATCAATTAACCTTATTGTGATATTATTGTATTTGTTTCAAGCTAAACCATCCGGCCCCGGCCGGTGTCCGAGATATCCACCAGCTCCCGGGGATAGGGTTCAAAGTAGGTCTGGAGCCCAAGGTACTTATCCTGAAAACGGGCCACCCAAGCTCCGATCAGCGTGGCAGCCGTGCTCAGCGGGATCTTATCCCGGCCCAGCAGATCCAGTTGTTCCAGAAAATATTTTTTCTCGGCCGGGGTCAGCTCGTCCTTGAAATAGCCCAGGGCATGCATCAGCACATTCAGGTGGGAGCGGGGCCGGGGGGTCCGGCCCAGGGCCTGCTCAAAATGCGCTTGATACCCGGCCGCCAGTTCTGTCCACTTTAACTCGTTTTGACGGGCCACCAATTTCCCCAGGACCCGCATCTCCTTCTGGTTGTAGGCCATCAGCTGCAGTTTGCGGGAGGAGTGGAACTCCACCAGTTTTTTTACCGGGCCGGAGTTCAAAGTATCCCTTAAACCGGCCAGGGCGAAGATCCTGGTCAAAAAATGTTCCCGGATGGCGGCGTTCTCCAGCCGTCCCTCGTCCTCTATAGCCCGGCCGGGGTAGAGCTCAAGCGCCAGGCCGCCGAAGAACCCGGAACTTTTGCCGGTGACCGGGGCCGTGCCCTTAAACGAACCGGGATAGACCTTGACGTCATTGATGCCGCAGGAGGGGGAGCGGGTCTTAAGCAGAAAGCCGTCCACCGGTCCCAGGCCATTTAAAAAAATCCCGGCAAAGGCGTTCATCTCTGCCGTCACATCCCGGCCGGTGGCCGGCTGGTACAGGGAGCGGCGGCCCTTGGTTTCTACGATCCGGACTGGGTCGCGGGGCACGCCCAGGCCGATCTCCAGCTCCGGGCAGACAGGGACAAAGTCTACGTGGTCCTTAAGTTTCCGGACAAAAGGACTGGAGATTATCAGGCCGTTGTAGCGGCAGGCGGCGAAACCCAGGCACTTGCTGACCACTATCCGTGGTTTGAAAAATTTATTCATTTTGAATTGTATTGTTCTTTAGCGGATCAACTGGTTTGCCGAAATGAAAATAAGCCAGGGTTCCGCTTAGCGGAGCAAGAATGACGGCGGCACTGGCAAAATTCCCTTCCCCTGTGGAAGCGGTTAAGACCGCCCCCAACCCTAATGTTAACACAATGCCACCAGCGGCGTACCAATAAGAACTATTACAGAATCGTTTGGCAGAATAGTGTATCCCCACCGTAGAGAGTGCCGTTGCCCCGGCCACACCGCCCAAAACCACATAGGGAATAAGATCAAATCCAGCCCAATCATCAGTAGTATCAATAAATTGTTTGCCTATCAAACCGGCTACGGTACCGCCCAATAAACCTCCACCTATATATAACATTGCTCCGGAAAATGCCGTTTTAACATATAATCTGGGAGGGTAGTGTTCAGGGTGTTTTGGTGTTGGGGCCATAACATTTGGCCTGTTCTCTCCAGTAACAGTAGCTTCAGGAGCAGACTGGTCGGCGGAAGTGTAAAATGGTGATAGCCTATAAGATAGCTGTTGCTCAATGGTCTGAGCCCGAACGCAAAAAGTAAAAACCTGAACCAGGGAAAACAGCAACAAAAATCTTTTCATAAAATTGTTCCTTACTTGCTATATAACCGGTTGGGAACTATTTCTGTTCCCGTTCCACCTTGACCGTGCACTCGGTCACTAATGCCGCCACCGCGCCGATGGCGGCCAGGGTGGGGGCAATCAGGGCGCCCACCACCCCGATGGTCAGGGGAAAGGCCATGATGACCTTCCCGTCCCGGTCGATGATGGTGATGCGGCGGATGTTGCCCTCGCGCACCAGCTCCTTGACCTTGGCCAGCAGCTGTTCGCCGGATACTTTTATTTCCTCGGTGAATTGGCCGGACATGGTGCTTCTCCTTTTGATAATGGATTGGATCAGGAAACTTTTGTTCCGGTAATCATCCCGGCCGCGATCCGTCCCGACTGGTAAATGGTCGGCAGACCCGAGCCGGGATGGGTGCCGCCGCCCACCAGGTAGCAGTTCCTGAATTCCTCAAAACGGTTGTGGGGTCTGAAGGACAGCATCTGGGTTATCTTGTGGCTGAGGTTGAAGGTGGCCCCGTTATAGATGTTGTATTCATGCTGCCAGTCGGCCGGGGTGATCACCTTCTCCACCTCGATGTGCTGTTCCAGGTCCTTCAGCTCGGTCTTGTCCTGGATGATCCTGATCACCAGGTCGCGGAAGCCCTTCTTTTCCTTGGCCCAGTCTATCCCCGAGGTCTGATTGGCGATGGGCACCAGCACGTAGATGGCAGACTTCCCGGCCGGGGCCAGGGTGGGGTCGGTGATGCTGGCGTTCTGGATGTAGACCGACGGGTCCCGGGGCAGGGTCTTGGTCCTGACTATCTCGTCCACGTTGTCCCGGTAGCTTTGGGCGAAGATCACGTTGTGGTGCGGGATGTCGTACTTCCTGTTCACCCCCAGGTAAAGCATGAAGGTGGAGCAGGAATACTCCATCTTCTTCAGCCTGGCGTCGGTGTATTTTTTCCGGTCCTCCGGCTTGACGATACTGCTCATGGCCCAGGCGAAATCGGGGTTGATGATCACCTGGTCGGCCTCTATGGACCGGCCGTTCTCCAGCAAAACGCCTTTGGCAGTGCGGTCCTTAACCTGCAATTGTTTCACCGGGGTGTTCAGGTGAATCCGTCCGCCGTCCTCCTGGATCACTTTGGCCATGGCTTCAGATATCTTATTGAGCCCGCCGATGGGGTGGTAGATGCCGAACTTGTGCTCGATGATCGACAATATGGTGAAGGTGGCCGGGCACTGCCAGGGCGACATCCCCAGGTACTTGGCCTGGAAGGTCATGGCGATCCGCAGGTCGTCGTGGGTGAAGTAGCTGGCCAGCCGGTCATAGACCGAGGCGAATGGATCCAGCCGGGGGATGGCTTTCAGGAAGCGCGGTTTCAGGTACGAGAGCAGGCTGTCATACGGCACCTTCAAACAGGGATAGACCCGGTCGAACTTCTTTCCCTCGTCCTTTTTGAACCGCAGATAATTCCGTCCGTCCCCGGGGAAGGCCCGCTCGACCTCCTCCACCATCCTTTTTTCATCGCCGGTGGGGAAGAAGTCCCTGCCGCCCTCGAACCGCAGGCGGTACATGGGATCAATGCGTTTCAGGTCCAGGTACTTGTTCATGTCCCGGCCGGCGTCGGCGAAGGACTGCTCCAGCACCTCCAGCAGCATCAGGAAAGTGGGGCCGGTGTCAAAGGTGTACTGGTCCAGCCTGATGGCCTGGTTGCGGCCGCCCACCCGGCTGTCCTTTTCGAATATATCCACCTGATAGCCTTTGTTGGCCAGCTGCATGCCGGCGGTCAGCCCGCCCGGCCCGGCCCCGATGATGATGACTTTTTTGCTCATATAATTTTACTTTTTCAAATAAGCTTGTTCTCGGTAAAACTGTAATACCCCAGCCTAACTATTATCAGATGATCCCATGCACTAATTGTAAGGGATAGGGCCAAGATGATTTTGCCCATTAACCAGTTAGCTGAACTGGGCCAGCAGCGGCAACCCAGAAACTATTATCTTCGGTGAATTGATTAGCCAATGTATTTTCCGTCAAGTGATAATTCTTATGCAGAAAAGTAAAAAACAATTACATTATTGCATTGAAACAAAGGAAGGTATTATTATTGCCGCAAAAAGCATACAGGAAACAAAGGCACCTAAAAACCAAACAAGCGCTTTTTTCTTTTCACCATGCCTAATACATATTATGCCTTTTACTAAAGCATATACAAAAAATACAATAAATATTAATTGCATATATTTATCGTCTCCAATCTTTGTTAAATATTCATATCAACTTGTTTTCAGCGAAACTATAGTGCCCGGCCCTTCCCACTATGATGTGGTCCAGCACCCGGATGTCCAGCGCCTTGGCCACGCTGACGATGGAGTCGGTCAGCTGCCGGTCCTCCGGCGAGGGCTGGCAGTGCCCGCTGGGGTGGTTGTGCACCAGGATCAGCCCTGCGGCGTGGAGGTTCAGGGCCTCCTCGATGATCCGCCGGGGATAGACCGCCGCCTTGTCCACCGTGCCCTGGTTGATGGTCTTGTATCTCAGCACCTCGTTCTTGGTGTTGAGATAGATGCAGAGGAAGGCCTCGTTGGGCAGTCCGGCCATCTTGGTCCGGGCGAAAGCCAGCACCGACTGGGGCGAGGAGAGGGCGTCCCTGGACATCATCCCGTCCGCCAGGTACTGCTCGGACAGGTGCTTGGCCAGCTTGATCAGCACCGCCGGGGATGTTCCTATACCCTTGACCTTCTCCAGGTCTTCGGGGGTGGCGTCCAGCACTCCGGCCAGGCCGTCGAACCTGGCGATCAATTCCTTGGCCAAGGGCTTTACATCGCGGGGGGGCAGGGCGTAGGTCAGCAGCAGTTCCAGCAGCTCGTAGTCGTGCAGGCCTTCTCCGGCGGTCCGGCGGAACTTTTCCTTCAGTCTCTGGCGGTGCCCCGATGTCTGTTCTTTCTGGTCCATGTTTCGTATTTTTAAATTCCCGTCCCGAAGCGGAAACCGGCTTGCATATTTGCCTGGTTTGTTATACAATTTGTCAGAACCATTTTTCAAACGGAGGCTTATGTCAAACTATACCATTCTGGTGGTCGAGGATGAAGCCAACATGGCCCGCCTGCTGGAATTCCAGCTGCGGAGCGCCGGCTACCAGGTGATCCAGGCCAGGGATGGAAAGGACGGTCTGCAGGTGGCCAAAGAGAAACCGGTGGACCTGATCCTGACCGACA
This sequence comes from bacterium UBP2_UBA5202, assembly GCA_002412795.1. Classification (GTDB taxonomy): domain Bacteria; phylum Edwardsbacteria; class AC1; order AC1; family EtOH8; genus UBA5202. The sequence continues at coordinate 5,645 of DHVS01000038.1, forward strand.
TCATGATGCCGATGATGGACGGCTACGAACTGTGCCGGGCGGTCAAGCAGAGCCCGGAGCTGTGGCACATCCCGGTGATCATGCTTTCGGCCAAGTCCGACCGGGCCAGCATCATCCACGGTTATGCGGTGGGCGCCGCCCGCTACCTGACCAAGCCCCTCAAGCGCGAGGAACTGTACAAGGGGATAGACCTGCGGCTTAAATATTCCTACAAGGCCAAGGCCATGCTGGACCGCAAGGCCAAGGAGTGGGCCGGCCAGCTGGCGGGGGACAACGTGTTCACCGTGCTGGAGCTGTTCTCCATCGGCGGCTGGACCGGGAGGATAGACATCACCAATTCCCTGGGCCAGCACGGCTGCCTGCACCTGGCCGGCGGGTCCATTCTTAGCTGCAGCCTGGAGGGGCAGAGCAGTAATTTCAACATTTTCCTGGTGCTGTCCTGGGAGCAGGGCGAATTCACTGCCTTCCGGTACTGATCATTTGACCATGGCTTTTTTGCGCAACGTGGTCGGCATCTTCTCGATGGCATAGCGCAATGCCGTCCGGGGCATCGTATCCTTGTTCTTCATCACATAGCCGAAAATTTCCCGGGGAAATTTGACATAGGCCTCCTTAAGCAGCCAGCCATAGCCCTTTTGCACCAGGTAATGTTCATCGTTCAGCAGTGCGTCCGAAGTCTCAAGGATCTCCGGCAAGGCCCGGCCCAGTTTGGCGGGAGAGATCAATATCACCGCCGCCGCCCGGCGCAGGTGCCATTCCCGGGATCTGGTCCAGCGGAACACCTGGGGCAGGAATTGTGAATAACGGCAGATGAAATATCCCAAGGCCCGCCGGCAAAGGTCGTCCACCCCGCCCCAGTTGCTGACATGATTCTTTAGCCAGCGTTCCAGTATCTTGAAATCGGCCGGCTCAAACTGTCTGCGGAGCCGCCAGGCCCAGTCGAAGGCGATGGTGCGTTCCTCGCTGGTGTCGTACGAGAGCATCTTGTCGCACAGGGCAAAGATCTCAGATTTCCCCAAACCTTTTACTTGCCGATAGTATTTAGCCGAAATGGCCCGAACCGCCGGCAGGCGCACCCCGTGCAGGACTATCCCTTCCTTGAAATAGTTCTGGGCGCCATTACGGTAGACTGGGTCCACGTTCTGCAGCAGCTCGGTCCGGATATTCTTAATTACTGTGTTCATAGTTTTCTGCCGGATTGCATAACGCGGTGGCGGATCATCATCCCTGTGGCCTTTGACATTCCGTGCCGGAGATAGAACGGTTGCACACTTTTGTCGCACAGCAGATCTACCATATACAGGCCTTTTAATCTCTTCAGCATTCTTTTGACCAACTCCCTTCCGATGCCCTGATTCCGGTATTCGGGCAAGACCTCTAACAGCGGAATATAAGCGCATAGCACACAGTCGCTGATGGCGGTGATGAAGCCCACCACCCCATTCGTTCGCTCATCGACTGCCAGGACAACTTGATCGCTGTTTTTTAACAAAAGCAAATGAGTCCGGGGCGAAGGCTTTTTAGGCCAGCCTTCAAAGAACCCCCGAAGCATAGAAGGGGTTATCCCTTTAAGTGATGATGTGTATGCAATCATAGGCATCATATAGGATATATTAAATCATAACAGGTCGTTATATGCAACTAAATAATGAAAAAATTTAGATCTTTTTACCATGATCAAAAGGCCCCGGTCCTCCGCCTCTTTCTATAATGTCTGGCGGGATAATAAATAAAACAACTGTTGACTTTTAAAGCCTCCATCACTATAATAATCCCATGAACAATTCTGAACGCCGCCTGTTCCCGTTCCCGGCCATCATCGGCCAGGACAAGCTGAAGACCGCCTATCTGGCCAACCTGGTCAACCCGCGCATAGGGGGTCTGCTGATCTCCGGGCCCAAGGGCACCGGCAAGAGCACCATTGTGCATTCTATTTCCTCTGTGCTGCCGGAATATCACGCGGTGCAGGACTGCCCCTTCAACTGTGATCCGGCCGACCCGTCCCGGTTCTGTTCTCTGTGCCGGGAGAGGACCGCCCACCGGGCGCTGACCAGGCCGATGCGGATTATCAACCTGCCGCTGTCCTGCAGCGAGGACCGGCTGGTGGGCAGCATCGACGTGGAGAAACTGCTCAAGACCGGCGAGAAGGCGGTGCTGCCGGGCATCCTGGGGGCGGCCAACGGCAACATCCTTTACGTGGACGAGGTCAACCTGCTGCCCGACCACTTGGTGGACGACATCCTGGACGCGGCGGCCTCGCACTGGAACACCATCGAGCGGGAGGGGGTGTCCGTCTCCCACCCGGCCGGCTTCGTGCTGGTGGGAACCATGAACCCGGAGGAGGGCGACCTGAGGCCCCAGATCCTGGACCGCTTCCCGCTCTGCGTCCGGATAGAGACGGTGAAGGACCCGGGACAACGGGTGGAGATAGTCCGGGCAAACCTGATGTTCGAGGACCATCCGGAGGAATTCTTTAAGCGATACGAGACCCGGTCGGAAGCGCTGAAAGCCGCCATCATAACCGCCAGGGGACTGCTGCCGGGGGTGACGGCCGGCGACGAGGCGGTGGCGGCGGTGGCCCGCTCCTGCGCCGAGCTGAAAGTGGACGGCCAGCGCCCGGACATAGTGATCATAAAGACCGGCCTGACCCTGGCCGCCCTCAACGGCCGCACCCAGGCCGCCCGCGAAGACATAATGCTGGCGGCCGAGCTGGCCCTGGTGCACCGCACCCGGGACGGCGGCCTGCTGGAACCGCCCTCGCCCGATGAGATAGCCCGTAGTTTCGGCAAACATGCGGCAGCGGTCCCGGCCGCCAAAGACCTGGCGGATGGGGACAGCACCCAGTCATCCGGACAACCGTCATCTGAGGCCGGTTCCGGCGCCGATGGCGTAAAAAAAAACAAATAAAGGCCAAACTGCAGGCACTGCAAACGGCCAGGCTTAATGTGCAGCCGGGGAATGCCGACAGGAATATCCTGAGGAGCCTCTTTAACAAGGTCAAACGCCGGTTCACCAAGCCCAAGAAAATCGCAGTAATTTCCCCGGGCCAGCCCATTCCGCTGTTCGACCCCTCCCGCAGCCTGACTGCCAAGCTCAAAGGCGGGTTCCTGAAATTCCTGAAAAAGATCGGAAAGACCAAGACCCGTTCGTTCAAGGGAAGCCCCAGGCGGAGGACCGTGGTAACCGAGCGCTCGGGACGCAACGTCAAGGAGGTGCGTTACCAGCCGGGCGAGAATACCTTGGCCCCGGTGCAGACCCTGATCAAGGCCGCCGGGCAGGGCAGGTACGAATTCAGATCCAGGCGGTTCTCCATCGGCAGCCGTGATCTGGTGGGCTGGGAAAAAGCGGAAAGGCAGAGCCTGACCCTGGTGCTGCTGGCCGACGTCAGCCATTCCACCCATCCCTATATCAACGTGATGGCCGAGATCATCAACTCGCTGACCGGCTATTTCCGGGTGAACAAGGACCGGATCGGGTTGATCTCGCTGTCCGGCGCCCAGGCCCGGATCCTGAACCACCCCACCCACAATTACCGGGTGGTCACTAAAAGCCTGCTGTCGCTGGCCATCCAGGGGCAGACCCCGCTGGCCGACGGGATGCAGAAGGCCCTGGCCATGATCCGCCTACAGAAGCAACGTTCGCCGGGTTCCTCCAGCCTGGTGATCGCCCTGACCGACTGCTATCCCGAACCGCTGACCTTCCATTCACCCGACCCCTTCGACGAGCCGGCTTACCGGGAATCGGTGCGGGCCGCTAAGCTCTTCCGCAAGGGCAAGGTTCCGCTGCTGCTGATAAACCCGACCTTCAGTCATCATGAGGAGAAGGATTATTTTCCGGGGGAGAAGCTTTCGGTGATGATCGAAAGCGAAAGCGGGGGGAGGCTGATAAAATTATACCGTCCCATGGAATTCGCCCAGACCCAGCCCAGCCAGGGAATTCCGCCCAGCCACCGCGACATTCTCCGGATCATCAGCGGGGTGGAGGAAATGATAGGCAGCCGTAAACTGGGGGAGGACCGCCGGATAGCGGGCTGAGGGATCGTCCCCAAAACATAAATTTCAGGCAAATACAAAACCCCGCCGCTGGCGGGGTTTTGTTTGGCTATGGGCAACGCTTACTTGCCGGCGGTATTTTCTCCCAGGCTGGCCATGATCTTGGCGGCCTGTTCCTTGATCCCGGAGGCCTTGGTAACGGCTTCAAACAGATTACCGGCCTTGAATTCGTCCTGGGCCTGTTTCCAGGTTCCGGGCATGGCATTGACGGCGGCTTTGGCATCGGCCAGCACAGATTTATCAACGCCTTTGGCATTGGCCACGGCGGTCTTGACACCGGCGATCAGCTTGGGCATCTCGGCTGACAGGGCCTTCCAATCCTGGGGCAGGGCGGCCTTTTTGGCCTCGATGGCGGTGCCCAGGTCCTGGACCTTGGCCGGAAGGTCCTTGGCGGAAGCCAAAGCGGCCTTGTAGTCACCCTTCTCAAATGCCTGTTTGGCCCCGGCCAGGGCGGCTTCCATCTCCGCCAGCTGTTCGGGCACGAACTTGGCGGCTTCGTTCCGGACGGTGTTCATGGCCTCCTCGGCGGTTTTGATGGCCAGCTGGGCCGGGGTCTTGCTCAGGCTGCAGGACATGGCCAGGAACGCAACGCAAAAAAGAACAGGGATAAGTTTTTTCATGTTTTCTCCTGATTGGTTTATTGTTGGGTTGATGTAAAAATTGAGTATATACCCGGAAACCGGGGTTGTCAAGATAATTATTTCCGGTGCGGATCTTTTTGTTTTCTTTTGCTTTGTTTTAAGCCCGGCCCCGGCCACCGGAATCTTTCAAGATCAATATTTTCATGAAGGCCCAAAGCCACTCCTTCGCTTTCCAGCAGGGCCCGCTGTTCCTCGTAGCCGTATCCGGGTTTAAGGGAGATCGTTCCCCGGCTGTTGATCACCCTGTGCCAGGGAAGCTGTTCCTTGCCCGAGCTGGAATGAAGCAGCCAGATGACCGCCCGGGCGCCTCTGGGATTGCCGGCCAGGGCCGCGATCTGGCCGTAGGTGGCTACTTTGCCGCGGGGGATGCGTTTGATGAGGGAGATTATCTGGGAGGAGAAGGTCATGTGATATGCTGCGGTTTATTGTTGGGGTCCGGCAGTCCTTGTCCCTGTCTTTAGCGGGATGCACAAAGCGGCGGCCATTGTTGGCCGCCGCTTCTGTTTTCCGTTTACACCTTCTTCTCGCCCTTGTCAATTATCTGGGCAAAATACTTCATGAACTCTATGGGCAGGGGGAAGATGATGGTGGAATTCTTCTCCACTGCGATCTCGGTCAAAGTCTGGAGGTAGCGCAGCTGCACGGTCACCGGTTCCTGGGCCATGATCGAAGCGGCATCCTTGAGCTTGGCCGAGGCCTGGAACTCGCCGTCGGCGTGGATCACCTTGGCCCGGCGTTCGCGCTCGGCCTCGGCCTGCTTGGCCATGGCCCGGCGCATGCCCTCGGGCAGGTCAATGTCCTTGACCTCCACCGCCGAGACCTTGACGCCCCAGGGGTCGGTGCGCCCGTCTATCACCTTCTGCAGGGTCAGGTTGATCTTCTCCCGGTTGGTTAGCAGTTCGTCCAGTTCATGCTCGCCCAAAATGGAGCGGAGGGTGGTCTGACCCATCTGGCTGGTGGCGTACATATAGTCCTCCACCGCGATGATGGCTTTGTCCGGCTGGAACACCTGGAAGTACATTACGGCGTTGACCTTCACCGAGACGTTGTCCTTGGTGATCACCTCCTGGGTGGGCACGTCCAGGGCGATGGTGCGCAGGGTCACCTTGACCATCTTCTCGAACAGGGGGATCAGGATGATCAGTCCCGGGCCCCGGGTGCCGACGTAGCGGCCCAGTCTAAAGACCACGCCCCGCTCGTATTCCCGCAGGATCTTGAAGGTGTTGAGCAGGATGAACAGGATGAAGATGATCAGAGCTATGGTACCGGTCATGGTTGGTTCCTCCTTATGTTTGGTTGAAATTTACTAAGCGTAAAGCGTGAAGCGGATAGCGTCAAGCGTTAAGCATTACGGGGTATTTTCCTTCAGACCAACGATCATTTTCCATAACATCCGGCCCACTTCCTGGGATAGGGCATATAACGTGTTAAAATCTTCAGTCTTGAGATATCCAATATCCTTTGCTAACATTAATTGGGTTTGGAATTCTGCCAGTGATCCGTTGGCGGTATAAAGAAATTGAATATATTCTTTTCTGTTTTTCCGGCCATAACCTTCCGCAATGTTTGAAGGAATTGAAACCGAGCACCTTCTGATCTGTGAGGTTAAACCATAATCTTCATTGGCTGGAAATAATTTGGTGATCTGGTATAAAGCTACACATAATTTGTAGGACTTTTGCCACACTATCAGGTCGGCAAAACTCTTTGTTGGTTGCATACAATCCTTATTCTATGCTCAAACAACGCTTTTCGCTAAACGCTGACCGCTATACGCTCTTGGTTACCTTAAGCGTCATGCCTTTTACTTCCAATACCTTGATCTTGGTGCCTTCGGCGATCTCGGTCTCCGACCAGGCGCTCCAGTGGGTTCCTTCCACAAACACGCTTCCGCCGTCCTTGTTCACCAGGGTCCGGGCGTCGCCCTCCTGGCCCAGCAGGCCCTTGTCGCCGGAGACGGGTTTGGTCCTCAATGTCTTGATGGACAGCCAGACCCCGATGATGAAGAAGGCCGCGGTGGCCGCCACCACCGGGATGATAACCTGGAGCGAGGCCCGCAGGGCCGGGTCCGGCGAGTTGAACAGCATTACCGATCCAATGAACATGGCAACTATCCCTCCTATGCTAAGTATTCCGTGCGAGGCTATTTTGACGTCCAGGATAAACAGCACGATGGCCAGTATTATCAGCAGCATTCCGGCGTAGCTGACCGAAAGGGTCTGGAAGGCGAAGAAGGCCAGGATCAGCGAGATGGCGCCCACCACCCCGGGCAGTATGGCCCCGGGATTGGAGAACTCAAAGTAAAGGCCCAGCAGCCCCAGCATGAAGAAGATGTAGGCGATGTTGGGATCGGAGATCACGGACAGGAACCTGTCCCGCCAGTTCATCTCTACTGTCACCGTTCGGGCCAGCTTGATGTTCAGGGTCACAGTGTCCCGGTCCATGGCTATCTTCCGGCCGTCCAGGGAATCCAACAGGGCGGAGGTGTTGGGGGCCACCAGGTCAATGACTTTGCGTTTTAAGGCCTCTGTCTCGGACAGAGAGACGCTGTGGCGGACGGCGGAGTCGGCCCAGGCCACGTTGCGGCCCCGTTTCTCGGCGATGGAGCGGATGTAGGCCGCGGCGTCATTTGTTACCTTGCCGGACATGGTGCTGTCCATCTGTCCGCTCTGCCCGATGGAGACCGGGTGGGCCGCCCCGATGCTGGTTCCCGGCGCCATGGCCGCCAGGTGGGCCGACATGGTGATGAAGGCCCCGGCCGAGGCCGCCCGCGATCCCTGGGGCGCCACGAACACTATCACCGGGACCGGCGAGGCCATGATGCTCTTGATCACCTGGCGCATGGACTGGTCCAGCCCGCCCGGGGTGTCCATCTCGATGATCAGGCACTCGGCCTGCTCCGCTTGGGCCCGTTCAACGGCCTGGACCATGAACCGGGCCGAGGCCGGGCTGACGGCGCTTTCCACCCGGGCCACCAGTACCTGGGAGGCTTCGGCCATTCCGCTAACTAAAATTAGCGAAAGAACAAACAATAACAACTTCTTCATAATATCCTCTTCTCATGAATACTGAATACTGAAGATAGAATGCCAGCAAAAATCTGAGATCACAAAACTATTCTGTATTCAATATTCCAAATTCAGTCTTCTGTTTTGGTCTCGAGTGTCAGTACTGGAAGTGCTTGATCTTCTCGCCCATCTGGCCGATCTCGGTCATGCTTTCGATGCCGATGTCCAGGTGCAGTCTGCTGAACTTCTTGGTGACCTCCCGGTCGCTCCGGTCGGTCTTGATCCCGTGGGGCACCATCGGGATGTCCGAGACCAGCAGCAGGGCGCCCCGGGCGATCTGGTTGGCGTGGCCCACGATGAACAGGGTGGCTGTTTCCATGTCGATGGCGATGGCCGTCAGCCTTTTCAGGTATTTCTTGAAAGGCTCGTCCCATTCCCAGACCCGGCGGTTGGCGGTGTAGATCACCCCGGTGCGGTAATCCAGGTTCCGCTCCTTAAGCTTTTCCGAAACGAACTTGTGCAGTTTAAAGGAGGGCAGGGCCGGCACCTCAGGCGGCAGGTAGTCGTTGCCGGTACCCTCGCCCCTGATGGCCCCGATGGGCAGGATGAAATGGCCCAGCTCGGTGGTCTTTTTAAGCCCTCCGCATTTTCCCAGGAACAGCACCCCCTTGGGGTGCCGGGCCACCAGCAGGTCCATGATGGTGGCGATGTTGGGGCTGCCCATTCCCAGGTTCACTATCGACAGGCCCTTGCTGTTGGTGGCGGCCTGCATCGGCCGGCCCTGACCCTTGATCTCGCAGTTGAAACGCTCGGCGAAGCGCTGCAGGTAGTCGTCGAAGTTGGTCAGCAAAATGTAATCGCCGAACTGGTCGATCTCCATCCCGGTGTAGCGGGGCAGCCAGTTCTTTGCTATGTCTAATTTTGTCTTCATAGTATCCTTATTTCATTTTTTGCCACAGAGCGTTGCACTGAGTTTGCCGAAGTGACTCAGAGGCACAGAGATATTTTCGGTTGGTCTTGCGGTCATCGCGAGTTTTGCTATTCCTCCAGGACAAACGAAGCGATCTGCCCGGTGGTTGTTTACGGTTGGACTGCTTCGTTTGTTTGACAGGGGGCCGTTCCCTTCGTATGCTAAGCAAGTAACTCAACTCGGGACATGCCTCGCAGTGACTGTTCCAGCCCAGGACCTGCCCGTCACTTCGTTATTCCCCGTTCCGAGCCCTCGATGAACTCCACCATGTGCTTTACCTCCGGGGTCAGCTCCATCGTCTCTTTGATCCGGGTCAGGGCCTGGGTGGTGTTCAGTCCCGACCGGAAGATGATGCGGTAGGCCTGGTCCATCAGGTCGCGCTGGGCCTGGGTAAAGCCCCGCCGGGACAACCCCAGGGTGTTCAGTCCGAACATCTTCAGCGGATTGCCGAAGGCCTTGGAGTAGGGCAGGACATCCTTCTGGACCGCCGAGGCCCCGCCCACTATGGTGTGGCAGCCCACCCGGGAGAACTGGTGGACCGGGGTCAGCCCGCCGATGATGGCAAAGTCCTCTATTATGGTGTGCCCGGCCAAAGTGGCCGAGTTGGCCAGGATCACGCTGTCGCCCACCGTGCACTCATGGGCCACGTGGGAGTAGGCCATCAGCAGGCAGTTGCTCCCGATCTTAGTCACCTGGTCCTCCAGTGTCGACAGGGTGACGGTGGCGAACTCCCTCACCACGGTCTTCTCGCCGATGACCACCTTGGTCTTTGCCCCCCGGTATTTCAGGTCCTGGGTGTCGCTTCCTATCGACGCTCCGTGCCAGACCTTGCAGCCGGCGCCCAGCTCGGTCCACTTGTGGATGGCCACCGAGTCGCCGATGACGCAGTTGTCGCCCAGCACGCACTCCGGGCCGATGATGGTGAAGGGGCCGACCATGACGTTGTCGCCCAGTCGGGCGGTGGGGTCGATGATGGCAGTGGGGTGGATTTGATTAGGCATGGGCTAAATGAAGTAAAGGTTGTAAAATTTTCGAAGGTTGTAAATGTAAAGGAAATAAACGTCAGGTTTGGTTGTGACTCATCTTAGATGTCAACAATTAATTTACGGCATGCCTGACACCTATTGGCTTCAACTTTTGGCCTTCCCAGGCCCGCTCCTGTGCCTATTTTTATACCGCCTATTGCCCATATCCCCAAAAGCAAGCTTTTTCCTTCCTGCAGCCATTTCAAAGCATATCTGTCTCCATATATGTGGCCCCTGGCCATCTCTACCTTGCAATAAGGACATTTCATTTTGATTTGCCTTCCCAAATATTTTTAAAGAGAAACGGAATATTCAACCCGTAAGTGGCTATTTGAAACTTTTGTCGGGTGTTTGACGCAGCCGTCGCCCAGCACGCACTCCGGGCCGATGATAGTGAAGGGGCCGACCGTAACGTTTTCGCCCAAGCGGGCGGTGGGGTCTATGATGGCGGTGGAGTGGATCAGATTAGGCATGGTCGAAATTATGTAAAAGTTGTAAAGGTTGTAAAGGCAATATTTTCTATTAATATCTTTAAAGAAGTTGAAAAACTTCCTTAACTGTTTCCAAATTATCTGTTGCGCGTTTAACAATATCTAAATCAACCCAACGTGGCTTTTCAGCTTCCTCATCATCGACAGCGTTATCGTTCAACAAGGTAAAAGTTTTAGGCTGGCAGACATAGAAAAAGTTAAACATATGATAAGCCACATCACCAGGATCCCAGTAAAAAAATTGCTCTTTGAAGTATAAAAATTCCCCAACTTCTATTTCAATGCCTGTCTCTTCACGTACCTCTCTGACCAGTGCGTCTGATAATTTTTCGGCTTGATTAATCCCACCACCAGGGAAGAACAACTTTCCGTTGCTTTTATTGCTAAGCATAAGGATCTTGCTGTCGTGGATAATTACGCCATAGACGGATGGCCTAAAAACAAGCTTTTCCGCAGGAACGCTTATTTTACCACCTTTTATGGAATTACATTCTACGTTGGTCATTGGTATTGACCTATTTTTATGTTTTCCGGTCCACCACCGCCGCGGTCAGCTCGGCCTCGCAGACCACCTGGCCGTCCACCAGGGCCTTGCCCTCCATCTTGCAGATGCCCCGCTTGAAGGAGACCAGGTCCAATTCGAACCTCAGCTGGTCCCCGGGCATCACCGGCTTGCGGAAGCGCACCTTGTCTATGGCCGCAAAGTAAAGCAGTTTCTGGTGGTAGTTCTCCACCGAATGCAGCACCATGAACGCCCCGGTCTGGGCCAGGGCCTCCACTATCAGCACCCCGGGGAACACCGGGTGGTCCGGGAAATGCCCCTGAAAGAACGGCTCGTTGATGGTGACGTTCTTAAGACCCACCACCCGCTTGCCCTCCTCCAGCTCCAGGATCCTATCCACCATCAAAAAGGGATAGCGGTGGGGCAGCATCCCGGCGATGGCGTTGATGTCGAACACCGGGCCCTTCTTCTGGCGCTCCACCTCGTCGTAGACCTTCTTCAGTTCCTGCACCAGCTTCACATTGGAGCGGTGGCCGGATTTGATGGAGATGACGTGGGCCCGCAGCGGCCGGCCCAGCAGGGTCAGGTCGCCCAGCAGGTCCAGGATCTTGTGCCGCACGAATTCGTCGGGGTAGCGCAAAGGCTCCTTGTTCTCGATCCCCTTTTCCCCGATCACCACCGCCGACTGCAGGCTGCCGCCCTTGATCAGGCCCTGGGCCCGCAAATGCTCCACGTCCCGGGCCAGGCAGAAGGTGCGGGCATCGGCCAGCTCCTTGTCAAAGGTCTCCCCGCTGATGGGGAAGGAGGCGTACTGGCTGCGCAGGATATGGTGCTCAAAGTCGATGGTAAAGCTGATCCTCAGCTCATTGCTGGGGCTGGCCACCAGCTGGACGCTGCCGTCGTTGACCGAGACCACCTTGGGCAGGTCAAAATACTGCCGGGGGGCGTCCAGCTCCACCGTGCCGGCCTTTTTCAGGATGTCCAAAAAGGGGCGGGAGGAGCCGTCGCCGATGGGCGGCTCGTTGTTGTCCATCTCCACCCGGATGTTGTCTATCTCCAGCGAGGCGATGGCCGCCAGTACGTGCTCCACGGTGTGGGCCTTCACCATCTGGCCGTTGAAATCCCTGCCCAAAGTGGTGCCCCGGGCGGTCTCCACCACGTACTCGATCAGGGCCGGGATCTCCGGGCTCTGGGGGATGTCGGTGCGGATGAAGCGGATCCCGGTATCGGCCGGGGCCGGCTTGAAGGTGAGGTTGGTCATGTTGCCGGTGTGGACCCCGACCCCGGAAAAACGGACCTCGCTGACTATTGTCTTCTGCAGTTTGGGCATTAAAAAGCATCTCCTAAAATGGATGGTGTAAATATAATAATACCCCAAAAACAGGGGGTTGTCAAATGATTTTAGCATCTGTAATTCAGACAGTGGAGAGCTAATCGGGGCGGATTTGTCCAGAGGCATATATGCCAAGAATAGAGCATATGGAAATACCCATTTGCAATTCCAAATTGCCACGAGCTTTAGCTCGTGGGTTAGGTTAGGATCTGGGAAATATCCTCCGGGGTTTTAACCCCTTTATCCTGGGGCTAAAGCCCAAATATCTGACTTTTTATTGCCACGACCTGAAGGTCGTGGCAATAAAATATATAGATCCCACTGCTGTCTGAATCACTATTTTAGCATTTATTAGCTTGACAAAGACTGGTTTGTAAATTACAATAAATAATCCGGCCGCCCCGGCTGGGAAAGACAGGAGCTCCTCCGCTGAAGCTTTGGCGCTTGAAGGAGTCCGGCATTGAAGCGCAAGCGGATCAACATGATTAAATTTAATACCAGAGGAAATAAAAAATCCTGTAAATCCTGTCAAAAATGTTCCAATTAAATATCAAATAATTCAATGAACGATACCGGACAGACAGCAACCCCCTCCTGCGGCTCCTGCTGCACCAAGCTGGTGCGGGTGGGGGTCAAGCTGGGCAACAACCCGGTGCTGGAGGACATCAACCTGCACCTGCACTGCGGCCAGCTGACGGCCATCGTCGGCCCCAACGGGGCCGGCAAGAGCACTTTGCTCAGGACCATTTTGGGCGAGGTCCCGCACTCCGGGCACGTCCATTTCCTGGACTCGGGCAAAAAGCGCCCCGACAAGCCCTTCATCGGCTATGTGCCCCAGCGGCTGGAGTTCGACCCCTCGGCGCCCCTGACGGTGGCCGACCTGTTCGGCGCGTCCCTGCAAAAACGCCCGGCCTGGATGGGTTTGGCCAAGGACCAGCGCAAAATTGTCGGGGAGGCGCTGAATGCGGCCGGGGCGGGGCACCTGTTGGACAGCAAGCTGGGCCAGCTTTCGGGCGGAGAACTGCAGCGGGTGATGCTGGCTTTGGCCTTGACCCCGCTGCCCGACCTGCTGCTTTTAGACGAGCCGGTCTCCGGGGTGGACATGGCCGGGGTGGACGCCTTTTACGAAATGGTGTCGCAGCTTCGGAAACGCTACCATCTGTCCATCATCCTGGTCACCCACGACCTGGCGGCGGTGGCCGGCTTCGCCGACCGGATGATATTCCTGAACAAAAAAATAATCGCCCAGGGCTCGCCGGCCCAGGTGCTGGGCCATCCTTTGGTCCAGCAGATCTTCGGACGGCTGAAACCGGAGCTGAAACAGGGGGTCCCGGAGGCGGCCGAAAGTGTTCCCCACCACTGCATCGCCTGCGAACTGGAGGCCAAGCCATGATGAGCTTTTGGCAGCAAATGATAGGGCTGCTGCCCTTCGAATGGGCAAAATTCGCCTTCATGCAGAACGCCCTGCTGGCGGCCCTGCTGGCCTCGCTGCTGCTGGGGGTGCTGGGCACCATGGTCATCAGCCGGCAGATGGCCTTCTTCTCCGATGCCATCGGGCACGCCGCCCTGACCGGGGTGGCCATCGGCGCGCTGCTGGGGCTGGGCGACCCGCTGTGGGCCATGCTGGTCTTCTCCGCCCTGCTGGCCCTGTCCTTCAGTTTCTTAAGGCAGCGGACCAAGGCCTCGTCCGACACCGTGATCGGGCTGATCATGTCCTTTGCGGTGGCGTTAGGGATAGTGATCCTTTCCCGGCGGGGCGGGTTCAACCGCTATTCCCAGTACCTGATCGGGGACATCCTGAGCGTGGGCCCGGCCGACATTGTAAAACTGCTGGTGCTGCTTTTGGCGGTGGCCGGATTCTGGTTTTTTTATTTCAACCAGATAATGCTGCTGAGCCTCAGCCCCTCGCTGGCCAAAAGCCGCCGGGTCAACACCGGCCTGGCCGAGGCGGCCTTCTCGGTGATGACCGCCCTGGTGGTGACGGTGGCCATCCAGTGGGTGGGCCTGCTGGTGATCAACGCCCTGCTGATACTGCCGGCGGCTTCGGCCCGCAACCTGGCCGGCAACATGAGGCAGTACCTGTGGCTCTCGGCGGGCTTCGGCCTGGCGGCCGCGCTGACCGGGCTGATAGCCTCGTACTACTGGGCCACCGCCTCCGGCGCCACCATGGTGCTGACGGCCATGGGGTTCTATCTGCTGACCCTGGTGCTCAGGAAAAAATAGCGTGCCTTCTATCCTAAAACCGCCGGACCAACCACGGAAGCAGGGAACAGCTGAAAACGCGGAATGATTTTAAAATATTCGTCATTCGGTGATTCAGTGGTAAATGGAACATCATAATTATAATGCGGGTAAACCATGAAAAGAACACTCCTCCTGCTCTTGGTACTATTGCCACTGCTCTGGTCCTCCTCCGCCCTGGCCGACAGCCAATGCGCCCAATGCCGGAAGTGGATAACCTCCAAAGACAGTTACATTGAGCATGAAGGCAAGATATATTGCTCCCAAAAGTGCTTCGCCCGGGCCATGCCCAAGTGCGCCGCCTGCGGCAAGTCCATCGCCGAGGGCAAAGGGCTGGCGGGAGGATATGTCTACACCAAGGACAAATATTACTGCTCCGATGAATGCTTCCAGAAATCCCTGCCCCTCTGCGCGGTCTGCGGTAAAAGTGTCCAGGGGGGCTTAAGGGACCAGCAGGACAAGAGCAAACTCTACTGCTCCCAGGAATGCTACCGGACCACCCTGCCCAAATGCGCGCTGTGCGGCGCCGTCATGCAGTCCTGGACCGAGATCGAGGGCGTCAAGTTCTGCGGCCAGTGCGCCAGGCTGCCGGAATGCTTCAACTGCCAGATGCCGGGGGCCGGCCGGGAATCCAGGGACGGCCGGCGCTGGTGCGATTCCTGCCTGGCCCTGACGGTGATGGATCAGGCTGAGGCCCAAAAAATGTTTGACCAGGTGCGGCTGGACCTCAAAAGCCATCTGGGACTTTCCACTCCGGACACCATCGCCTTCCACATGGTGGACGCCGACAGCCTGGGCCGCCTGCTGGGGCACAAGAATTTTGCCGAGCGGGGCTTTTACAAGTACAATGTCCAGTACACGGTCAACAAGAAGAAACAGAAAAAAGTGACCCGGGAGCTGTTCGACATTTACATCCTCTCCGGACTCTCGCCCGAGAATTTCCGGGATGTGGCGGCCCACGAGCTGGCCCACGACATCAACTATCGCTACTTTCCCCGGGTCCAGGGTCAAAGGGAGGTGGAGGGCTTTGCCGAATATGTTTCGGCCTTGATGAACCAATACTGGGGCCAGGATAAGGTCAACGACACCAAATTGCGAAACCAGCAAAAGGAATATGCCGAGGCCTACAAGTACTTTTTGAAACTGGGGGAAAAGGGCGGATTGAAGGCGGTGTGGGAATACATGGAAGGAAAGAATAAAACGGCAAGTAAGTAAAGTACAAGAGAACAGAAGAGCCCCGCCAACGGCGGGGCTCTTCTGTTTGGGGAACATTTCTATCTGTAAAAACAAAAGCCCCGCCATCGGCGGGACTTTTGAAACTGTGTTAGGAAAACCCAGTTATTTCTTTTTCTTCTTGGCGGCTTTCTTCTTGGCTGGCATGATTAAACCTCCTTTCTCACCGGAATTCCTCCGGTACTTAAAATTGTGGTTTGTTCTGTTAGCGAGCCAGTAAATTTATGCCGATCTTACTTCTTTTTCTTCGCGACCTTCTTGACGACCTTCTTCACTGCCTTCTTGACGACCTTCTTGGCGGGTTTTTTTGCGCAAGCCATTATTTTCACCTCCTTAAGAATCAAAGTATTAGTAACTTGTGTTAATTAAGTACAAATATACAACATATTGTATATTTGTCAAGAAAAAAAATAAAAATATTTTTTAGTGGATAACTTTTATTACATTGCAAAAAAATGAAAGTATTCTAAAACCCTTTAAAATCAATGGTCTTAGAGCATTAAATAATGGTTGTTTGCCTATAGTAAAAAAAATATCCACAACACAATAGGTAGTGTTGTGGATAACTAATTTACTGTTTTTTCAAAGATTTTTCAGGAAATGCGCTGGAAGCATTAAAAGACAAGGGTTTCAAAAGGTTCCCTTCTGAAAAAATTGTACAACCCGCATAATCACTATTGTTTTCAAATCTCAAAATAATGAGCGGTGAAAAAAACATGATGGCCAAAAAATATTACAAAGGAAGTCAGCCGGTAATCTGCAGGCGGTATTTTTACTGGGCAGGATCATTCTCCTCCTGCTGATTTTTGCATTTAACCTATCGATGCAATATCCGTTTGGCCAGGGCCGTGCCGCCGGCGCACCAGTTCACCAGGCGGCTCCACAGGTCCTGCAGCCAGAACCAGGGGGAATCGTGGTCGATCTTGTGCTTCATGTCCCAGAGGAGGTCAGTGACATATACCCCGCAGCGGCGCAGGGCGTAATAATCGATGCTGCTGTTCTTGATCCCGGGCGAAAGACTGCAGGTAGAGAGGTATCCGGCATCCCGGGCGGCCTGCTTTACCGCTTCATTATAAAGACCGAAGGGATAGGACAGGGCGGCCACCGGCAGGCCCAGGTTCTGCTCCATCACTTGGCGGGATCCCGCCAGCTCTTCCTTCAACTTCTCCGGGCTTAAAGAACGAAGATCCCGGTGGCTTTTTCCGTGGGAGCCGAACTCGATCCCGCCGGCCTGCATCTCCTTCATCTGTTCCCAGCTCAGATGCCCGAATTTCAAACCGCCCCAGTTGATGTCCCAGTCGTTCGTTCTCCCCGCGTAATCCGTGACCACAAAGACGGTAGCGGTGAAGCCGTATTCCCTGAGCAGGGGAAAGGCGTGCTGGTAAAGCCCGGCATAAGCGTCGTCAAAGGTCAGACAGAGGTATTTTTTGCCGCTGCTTTCTCCCTGCCGCATCAGCTCCACGGCCCGGGACAGGGTGACGCTTTGATAACCGTTCTTTCGGAAATAGTCCAAATGCCCGGCAAAACGCTTGGGGGAGATCATGGTTCCGCCCAACTCCAGCCGGGTGTCCACCTTATGGTAGGCCAGGATGGGAATGGAACTTTTGGCCGGCGGGCCGAAGCGGATCCTCCAGTAAAGGTAAAGCAGGGCGCCGGCCAGGGCGGCGGACATTATGAATACTGCGAATGTCTGCATGGCCTGAATTTTACCGCTTAACGGCTCCGGTTGTCAATTAAAATATGGGTTATATTTTTTGGCAAAACTCTTGACTTTTTATGTTCTTTGTGAAATAATTCACTTTCTGTGCCCCGAATATACCCGAACGGTCAACTGTTATCTTGTGACCCGGGTTTAAGGGGCCATTAGTTCATTGTCAGACAGAGAACGTTTCTTCTTTTGCCACATAAAGCACATAAACCGTTATAACGTTACTACGTAATAACGTTAAACGTGGTGCTTAAATTCGGTAAAGCCAATCAGCAATCATTTCAATCATACGTAAGGCAATAAAAATATGCCGGAAAAGACGGTTTATTCGCTGGCCAAGGCCCAGGTGCCGGAGCTGATCGCCAAACTGCTTAAGTCCCGGAACGAGGTCTGGGCGCCGGTGAAGGGCGAGGGCGGCGACACCTTTTTGGCGCAGATCGATTCGGCCAAGCAGATAGCCCCCGAATATGTCAACGGGTTCCTGGGGGCCAAGCGCTATGTGTTCCCCCAGCTGGAGGAGCTGTTCCGCTTCAAGAAGGGCAAGAACGGAACCACCCTGCAGACCGAGACGGATCAGCCCCGGGCGGTGATCTGGGGCATCCGGCCTTGCGACATGTCGGCGGTCAACTATTTCGACAGCTTCTTCGGCCAGGGCGCCAAGTCCGGCCCCGGCTGGAAATCGGGCGATCCGCTGCCTGACCCGCTGTACGAAAAGCGGCGGGAGCGGGTGGTGTTCATCACCCTGGCCTGCAACCAGGCCGGGCCGAAATGCTTCTGCGTCTGCACCGACTCCGGGCCGTTCCTCTCCAAGGGTTTTGACATCCAGCTGACCGACCTGGGAACCTATTATCTGGTGGAAGTGGGGAGCACCAAGGGGGAGGAGTTCGTCAAGGAATTCAAGACCCTGTTCGGGACCGGGAACGAGAACGACGTCAAGCTCCGCCGGAAACTGGAAACGGAGGCCGAGAAGACCTTCCAGCAGCCGGTCAGTTTCTTCGCCAAGGCCATGCGCAAGCTGGACGGGGGCAAGGTGGACCAGAAGTTCTGGGAGAAGGTGGCCGGGTACTGCATCGGCTGCGGCGGCTGCATCTACGTCTGCCCCATGTGCAGTTGCTTTGACGTGGACGACAAAATGGAGTCCGATACCGATGGCCTGCGCTACCGGTCCTGGGACACCTGCGACTTTGCCGGGTTCACCCGCGAGGTCTCGGGACACAACCCCCGGGCCTCCAGGGCCGACCGCCGGAAACGCTGGTTCTACCACAAGCTGTCCATGGACTATCTGGAAAAGAACCCGGTGATCGGCTGCGTGGGCTGCGGCCGCTGCGTGGTCACCTGCCCCGGCGAGGTGGACATGGCCACGGTGGTGAGGTGGATGCGAAAGGTCGAGTGACCTCACCCGCCCGGGCTGCCCGCGAAAAACGAGAAAAGGGACGAAAAATAATTCATGGTATCTACCGGGGTTGCCCACGAAAAACACTAAAAGGCACGGAACATTTAAATTTTACGATGGCTTGAAAAAACGCGGATAAAGTATATGAAGGTCGAATTATTATATAAAGATGAGAGTTATGCTATAGTAGGAGCATGTTTCAATGTATATAAAAATATGGGGAGTGGGTTTTTAGAGCCAGTTAATCAGGAATGTTTGGAGATTGAATTTGAAAGACAAAAAATTCCATTTGAGCCGCAGAAAGAACTTGCCTTAAAATATCTGGACAGAACATTAAAGCAAAAGTATAAGCCGGACTTTGTTTGTTACGGAAAAATAGTGGTGGAGATCAAAGCGGTAGAAAAACTCATTGATGATCACAGGTCACAAATGTTGAATTACCTTAACGCCACCGGTTTTAAATTGGGCTTGCTGGTTAATTTCGGCCACCACCCCAGGATGGAAAACGAAAGATTTATCCTTTAAATCAAACTCCCGCTAAAAATAGAAAAATATTTTTTCGTGTATTTAGTGGGCAAAACCAAAAGTAAGAGCTATGAATCCAAATATCTATGTTCCTTATATAGCCGAGATCACCGACATCAAGCAGGAGACCGGCGACACCCGGACCTACGATGTCAGGATAAAGAACAAGGAAGAGGCCAGGCTGTTCCGTTCCCGGCCCGGCCAGTTCGTGGAGGCCTCGGTGTTCGGGGCCGGCGAGGCCCCCTTTGGGCTGACCACATCGCCCAAAGAGCCCGGCGTGATGACCTTCACCGTGCGGGCCTGCGGCAAGGTGACCAACGCCCTGGCCGAAATGAAGAAGGGCGACGAGATAGGCATCAAAGGCCCCCTGGGCAACAGCTTTTTGGACAAGATAGATTCCAAGGGCAAGGACATCCTGGTGATCGGGGGCGGCATCGGACTTCCGCCGCTGCGCTCCATGATCGACCACATCTTCAACAACCGGGCCGACTACCGGGAGTTCACCATCCTCTACGGCGCCAGGACCCCGGCCGACCGGGTCTACAAATACCAGTTGAGCGATTGGGAAAATAAGACCGACCTCAAGCTGATCCAGACGGTGGACGTGGCCGACAAGGACTGGACCGGCAACGTGGGGGTGGTCACCACTTTGTTCCCCAAGCTCAAGCTGGACATACCCAACACCGTGGTCTACACTTGCGGCCCGCCAATAATGATCAAGTTCGTGATCATTGAGCTTTTAAAGCTGGGTCTGCCGGAGAAGCAGATAGTGTCCACCTTGGAGCGCTACATGAAGTGCGGGGTGGGGAAATGCGGGCACTGCTGCATCGGGAACAAGTACGTCTGCACCGACGGGCCGGTGTTCGATTATACCGAGATCAAGGGGCTGGCCGAAGAGGCTTTCTAACGATAGGGATTACGATAGGCCATACAATGGGGATTCGATAGCGATACAATTGCAGTCTCAATGTATAACCATCGTATAGCAAAGGAAGCTATCGTGCATGACCTGATAGAGTACCTGCGCTCCCTGAACCAGAGCTCCCTGATCATCGGGGTGGGGAATCCGTTGCGGGGCGACGACGGGTTCGGCCCGGCGCTGATCGCAGGGCTTAACGGGCGGACCGGCATCAGGCTGCTGGACGCCGAGGAGATCCCGGAAGCCTTCCTTGACAAAGCGGTGGAAATGGCCCCGGACAAACTGCTGATCGCCGACGCGGTGGCCCTGGGCGGCCTGCCGGGGGAAGCGGCCCTGATGCCGCCGGAATCGCTGGGGCAGAAGATAGCCATCTCCACCCACAACCTGCCGCTGTTGATGTTCATCAAGTTCTTTAAGGAGAAATGCCCGAACACCGAGGTGATGCTGCTGGGGGTCCAGCCCAAGGGCATAGAGTTCGGAAAAGAGCTGAGCCCGGAGATAAAGAAGACCATAGACAGTTTGGTCAATATTCTGACAGCCAAGTAAAATATAAAAACAGGTAACTGGTAAACTACTCGTTCAGAGCAAGTCGAACCACTCTGGTACCACCTTTATTCAGATTTGGCCACAGAAAGCACATAAAACACAAAAATACATCTCTTAAATTCGGTTTGTGACCTTTGTGCCTTTTGTGGCGGAATAGTAACAAAAATAGGAATATATGCTGTTACCCATTCTACTATTCACAATGTTGCTGCTGCCCTTTGCCGGGGCGCTGGTCTCGCAGTGGCTGCCGGAGAAGAGGCAGGACGGCTTTGCCGCCGCCATAGTCAGCCTGGTGACCGCGGCCTCGCTGTGGGCGGTGTTCCTGGGCCTGAACCAAAAGGTGGACATCAACATCCTGCCCTGGCCCTGGCTGCCCCAGGGAACCCGGGTGCTGGGAGTCCACCTGGACCCGCTGTCCATAGTGCTGCTTTTGGTGACCACCATCATCGGGCTGGCGGTGACCTTCTACGCCCGGGACTACCTGACCCCCCAGAACAGGTATCACCCGATAGAGGGCGGCAAGCGGCGCTTTTACCTGTGGCACCTGCTGTTCGTGGGAGCCATGGTGGGGGTGGCCCTGTCGCCCAACTTCCTCCAGATGTTCATCTTCTGGGAACTGACCACCATCTGCTCCTGGGCGCTGATCTCCTACTACCATAATAACGAGTCGCTGGAGGCCGGGTTCGAGGCCCTGATCAAGACCTTTTTCGGGGGCATCTTCTTCCTGATCGCCCTGATAGTGATCTTCGTCAACACCGGCAGCTTCGGCTTCGACGCCATCACCCTGCTGACCCCCCAGGCCAAGACCCTGGTCTTCATCCTGTTCCTGATAGCGGCTTGGGCCAAGTCTTCCCAGATAGTCTTCTTTGCCTGGCTGCCCAACGCCATGGCCGCTCCCACCCCGGTCTCCTGCTACCTGCACGCGGCCGCCATGGTCAAGGCCGGTGTATATTTGATGGCCCGGGTGGCCATCTCCACCGTGGGCTTCTCCTACGGGCTGGGCCTGCTGGTGGCCGTGTTTGCGGTGTTCACCATGCTGGCCGCGCTGTTCCTGTTCTTCTTCCAGACCGACCTTAAAAAGTTCCTGGCCTATTCCACCATCGCCCACCTGGGATACATCTTCCTGGGAATAGGGCTGGGGGTGATGGGCAGCTACTACGGCTACCAGGGGGCCATCCTGCACATCATCTGCCACGCCCCGGCCAAGGCCCTGCTGTTCATCTGCGTGGGGAACATAGCCTATGCCACCGGCACCCGCAACATGGACGAGCTGGGCGGCCTGACCAAGACCATGCCTTTGACCTCCATCGCCTTCATCGTGGGAACTTTAGGCGTCACCGGCATCGCGCCGCTGTCCTGCTACTGGTCAAAGCTGTTCCTGATGGAGGGCGTGATAGAGATGGGCGGCAAGACGGCCGTCTTCCTGATCATCCCCTTCGTGGCCGAGATCATCATCGCCTTCGCCTGGTATTTCTTCATCGCCCACAAGGTGTTTTTCGGCGAGGCCTCGCCCCGGGTGAACCAGGCCCTTAGACTGCCCATGAACACCAAGGTCATTTTGATAGCGCTGATGGCGCTGACCGTGATCGCCCCGTTGGTGGGATTGCCGCTGGTGAAGTTGGTACGGTAAGCCCGACCCCTCCCTTGATCCCTCCCCGCTGCGGAGAGGGATAATATGAAGGTTGAAAAGGTTATAACCTGAGTTAGGAAGGCTGTAACTACGGTTAGCAAGGTCCTGACCAAGGCCGGAAGGATTCTAACCAAGGTTAGCAAGGTTATTACCTAGGTCGGAAGGGTTATTACCTAGGTCGGAAGGGTTATTACCTGGGCCGGAAGGGTTATTACCTAGGTCGGAAGGGTTCTTACCTGGGTTACAAGGGTTATTACCATAGTTAGCAGCTTCCGTTAGTGAAGCCGATACGATAAGGCACCTAATGGGACGCGGATTTATTTTTAGGGTAGGCACTTTCCTGGCAGGAGAGGGAAATTTAATGAGGGCGTATGAAATATTTCAAAGTATTTTTATCGTTGGTCATTGTCACTACTGGTTGTGCCAGCACAACCCGGAGAGTGACCCCAGCAAAAATTGAGTTGACGGAAACATTAATTGTTGAACAGCCTAAGGAAAATAAAATAAGTCAAGAGGCTTTTATAATAAAGGTTTCTGAATTAAAAGGGAAAATAAGGATTTTAAACAGCAGGCAGTCCAATTCGCAAATATTATCAATAAATGACCAATTAGATTCTTTAGTCGTTAGCGAAGATCTGGCACGTGATAGGTCAATCAATAAAGGATTGGGGTGGGGTCTTGTTGCCGGCATTTTACCAGCGCCTTTTATTTATGTGAAAGAAAACGGCACTGAATTTGGGAGTTTAATATCAGTGGTTTCCATATCGTCTTTGATTTGGTTAGGTACTACTACCGGTTGGTTGATTGGTCAGCATAAATGTAAATACATTCAAAAAAGGACTTATCAAAAACTCATAGACATAATTAACGAGCACAACAGTTTGGTTGGTTGGCAAAATAAACCATAAAGCATCATAATTCGTAATTTCAGATAAACATATGAGCCTTCAATTCATCATACTCCTTTCCATGGGCTGGCTGCTGGCCGGCGCGGCCATTACCCTGGCCATGCCCTACTCCCGGCGGACCATCGGCTGGGTCTCGCTCTTCTTCCAGACCCTGGCGGCGGGCGGGTTCGGCTACGTGGCCATCCAGGTGCTGGCCCACGGGACCTTCAGCCTGGACAAGCCTCTGTTCTCGGTGGCGGGGCTGGGGGCGGCCTTCCTGCTTAAGGTGGATGCGCTGTCGGCCATCTTCCTGCTGGCCATCACCATCGTCTCCTGGGCGGCCGGGCTGTACTCGGTGCAGTACATCAAGCATTACAAGGAATCGCTGGGCCGCTACTACCCGCTGTTCCTGCTGTTCCTGCTGGGGATGTACGGGGTGGTGGTGGTGCGCGACCTGTTCTTCTTCATCGTCTTCTGGGAATTCATGACCCTGACCTCTTATGGATTAGTGGTGTTTGAATGGGGCAACAAGCAAAGTGTCAACGCCGGTTTCAAGTATTTTTTAATGACCCACATCGGCACCGCCGGCATCATCATCGCCGCCAACACGCTGTACCACTATTCGCAGTCCTTCGACTTTGAGGCCCTGCGCCCGGTGATGGCCCTGTTGAGCAGCGAGAACCCGGCCCTGCTACACACTATCTTACTATTGTTCTTCGTGGGCTTCGCCACCAAGGCCGGCGTCTTTCCCTTCGGCGACTGGCTGCCCGACGCCCACCCGGCGGCCCCGGCCCCGGTCAGCGCCATCCTTTCCGGGGTGATGATCAAGATGGGCATCTACGGGATCCTGCGGGTCTTCCTGGGCATGCTGCCGGTGTCGGAGTTCTCCCATACTTGGGGCTACATCTTCGTGATCTTCGGCACGGTCTCGCTATTCATCGGCACCATGACCGCCATGTTCCAGCACGACGCCAAGCGGGTGCTGGCCTTTCACTCCATCGGCCAGAACGGATACATCATGCTGGCTTTAGGGGCCGGGCTGATGCTGACCCGGATCTCGCCGGCTTTGGCCACGGTGGCCATCATAGCCGGGCTGTTCCATTTGATAAACCACGCCGCCTTCAAGTCGCTGCTGTTCCTTACCGCCGGCTCGCTGCAATATAAGACCGGCCACCGCGACCTGGACAAGATGGGGGGCCTGGCCAAATACATGCCATGGACCGCGGCCGTGGCCCTGATCGCCGCCATGGGCATCTCCGGCATCCCGCCCTTCAACGGCTTCGCCAGCAAGTGGCTGATCTACCAGTCCACCATCAACGCCGGGTTCAACACACCCATCCTGCTTTTATGCGGACTGATCGCCCTGTTCACCAGCCTTTTGACCCTGGCCAGCGTGATGATCAAGTACATCGGTCTGGCCTTTCTGGGCCAGCGTCTGCCCAACAATAAAGAGGTCAACAGCGATGTGCCCCGCTCCATGATCTGGGCCCAGGGGATCCTGGCGGCGGTGGTCATCCTGGAGGGTGTGCTGGCCGGATTCATCGTCCGCGGCCTGTACACGGCCGCTTCCGGGCTTTTGACCCCGGATTACTGGCCGCAGTTCTCTTCGCTGTTCCATACCGTCAACCTTGGCCTCCGTCTTAATTTTGGCGAGGGGCTGGTGGGTTTCTATAATCCGTTGTTCCTGCTGATCATATTAACCGGGCTGGCTTTGATCGCGGTGCTGTTCTGGTGGTCGGGCGGGGCCAAGCGCAAGGTGGTCTCCGAACTGTGGTACTCAGGCGAACTGCAGTCCCCGGCCTCGGTGCGCTATTCCTCCTACAGCTATTTCAAGACCTTCAAGCAGAATTTCAACATCCGGATCGGCAAGTACACCCAGGAGGGAGTCTATCCCAAATGGCCGACCATCAAGTTCAAACGGCCGTTCAAGATCAAATATCTGCTGGACGTGGACAGCTGGCTGTACCGGCCCCTGGCTTTCATTGGTCACAAGGCGCTGGAGATCTTCGCCGGAACCCACAGCGGGTTCCCCCAATGGTATCTGCTGTGGATGGTGATCGGCGCGGCCGCGGCCATGCTGGTGATGTTCTTGGTGCGCTAAACCGGGGAAACCGGTTGAAAAGGTTGGACGAACATACGGTTGAAGATGTTGAAAAAGTTGATGTGTCGTTCTGATGAAAATGGTGAGGTGATTGAAAAAACATGACGGTTAAGAGATTTGAGGATCTGAAAATCTGGCAACAGGCCAAAGAGCTGGCCAACTTGATTTATGATTTAACCGGAACAAACGCTTTCAAAGGCGACAGGAGTCTTACAGATCAATCCCGCCGGGCGGCAGTTTCGGTAATGGCCAATATTGCCGAGGGATTTGAGAGAGGCAGCAACAAAGAATTCATTCAGTTTTTGTTTATTGCAAAAGGTTCGTGCGGAGAACTGAGAAGCCACCTGATATTAGCTCAAGACCGCTGTTATATAACCCCGGTACAACATACGCAAGCCAGAGAAATGGCTTTAGGGATTTCCACGATGGTGTATAACTTCATCACATATTTACAAAACACTAAAGTTAAAGGCAAGAGGTGCCAAACCTCTTCAACAATTTCAACAAAAGCAACATCTTAAACATTCAGGGATACAATGACCAAACAGGAAATCCTTTCTTTACTAAAGGCCAAGCTGGGCGCCGGATTCATCGCCCACACCGAGCCTATCCCCGACCAGCTGTGGGTGGAGGTCAAGCCCCAGGCCTCGGTCCAGGCCGTGGAACTGCTGCACCGCACCACCAAGGCCCGCTATTTAGTGAGCGTGGGCTCGGACGAGCGGGAGCTTAAAAAGCGCTTCGGGGTCTACCACCTGTTCAGCTTTGACAAGGAGCACTTCTTCGTCACCATCGACGTCTCGGCCGATCCCCACCAGCCGGTGCTTCCCTCCATCACCAATGTCATCGCCGGGGCCAACTGGTCGGAGCGGGAGATCCGCGACCTTTTGGGAGTGCAGTTCGAGGGCCATCCCGATCCCCGGCGCCTGGTGCTGGCCGATGACTGGCCGAACGAGGTCTATCCGCTGCGCCGAGATTTTGACTACAGTTCCAAGCCGCCCTCCAACCCGGAGAACGCCTATCCCTTCAAGGACAATCCGCCCAACACCACGGTGGTGGCCATGGGCCCGTATTTTCCGGTGTTCGAGGAAGCCACCTATTTCCGGCTGTACGTCGAGGGCGAGAAGGTGGTGGACGTGGACTACCGCGGCTTTTACGCCCACCGGGGGATAGAAAAACTGGGCGACGCCTCGCTGACCTACAACCAGATACCATTCATCGCCGAGCGGATCTGCGGCATCTGCGGCTTTGTGCACAACGTCTCCTTCTGCAAATTAGTGGAGCACGCGGCCGGGATCAAGGTCCCGCGCCGGGCCGACTATATAAGAACCATCATGCTGGAGCTGGAGCGGATCCATTCCCACGCCCTGTGGCTGGGGGTGGCCGGGCACATCATCGGCTTTGACACCGTGCTGATGCAGACCTGGCGGATGCGGGAGCCCATCATGTGGCTGTGCGAAAAGCTGACCGGAAACCGCAAGACCTACGGCATGAACCTGATCGGCGGGGTGCGCCGGGACATCACCAAAGCCCAGGTGCCCGAGGTCCGCAAAAAGATCGACGCCATGGACAAGGAATGGCAGGCGGTGCTGGACGCCGTCAAGGACGACACCACATTAAGAATGAGATTAGAGAAGGTGGGGATCCTCAACCGCGAGCAAAGCCACGAGTGGGCGGCGGTGGGCCCGGTGGCCCGGGCGGCCGACATCGACATGGACTCCCGCAAGGACCATCCCTACTGCGCCTACGACGCGGTGGATTTCAAGGTGATCACCGCCGACACCAACGACGTCTGGGGCCGGACCGTGGTCCGGATCCTGGAGACCATAGAATCGTTCAAGATCGTCCGCCAGTGCCTGGACGCTTTAATGGAACTGCCGGAGGGCGACATCATCACCGAGATCCGGGACGAGATCCCGGCCGGCCGGATAGCCATTTCCGCTGTCGAGGCGCCCCGGGGCGAGGATGTCCATTTCCTTTTAACCGGCGGAGACAACCGGCCCTACCGCTGGCGGGTGCGGTGCCCAACCTACCCCAATCTGCCCACCGTGCAGGTGATGGTCAAGGGCGAACAGGTGGCCGACGTCCCGATCATCCTGGGCTCCATAGATCCCTGCTTCAGCTGCACCGAGCGGATGGAGGTGGCGGACGTCAACACCGGGAAGATCAGGGTTTACTCACAGGAAGAACTGTTTAACTGGACAAAACGCAAGGCTTGATGGAAATGTCCGGCAGGAAGCAACGATGACGATGGAGAAGCAATAATATAAGCAGGGCAACGTTGGAGAGGTCCAACAGGGAGGCAGGCAACGATAAACGTTCCATCGTTGAGCGGCTTCCAAAGCAAGACTTCTCAAACATTGCAATACCGGAAATATGGCATCTCCATCAAATAAAGTTAAGAAGAACAGATCTTTTTATAAATAATACAAGTTAAAAGCGATATGCAGTCATTAGTAAAAATGATCATCATGGTGGCGCTGCTGCTCTTCGTCTCGCCGCTGCTGGAAGGCATCCTGCGCAAGTTCAAGGCGCTGGTGCATTCCCGGATCGGGCCGCCGTTGTTGCAGCCGTACTGGGACATCCTTAAGCTGCTGGGCAAGGACGACGTCCGCTCGCCCCACTCCTTTCTGGGGCCGCTGCCGGCCTTTCTGGGCCTGGCCGCCATCCTGGCCGCCGGCCTGCTGGTGCCGCTGGGAAACAGCGCGCCCTTCGCCAGCGGGGACCTGTTCCTGTTCCTCTACCTGATCAGCTTCGCCTCGGTCTGCGTGATGCTGGCCGGCATGGACTCAGGCTCGCCCTACGGATTTTTGGGCACCGCCCGGGAGATGATGACCTCTTTCGTGGTGGAACCGGTGCTGTTCATCGCCCTGATCACCGTGGCCATCAAGACCCACAACTTCCGTTTCTCCGACATGGCGGCCTACCAGCAGATCTCCGGGGCCTCGCTTTCCACCATCATCTCCGGGCTGGCCCTGTTCCTGGGGATCCAGGCACAGCTTTCCAAACTGCCGTTCGACATCCCCGAGGCCGAGGGCGAGCTGATGGGCGGCACCTTTGCCGAGATGTCCGGCCCGACCTTTGCCCTGTACCGCTGGGGCTTCATCGCCAAACAGGTGATATTCTCCATGATCCTGGCCCAGCTGTTCTTCCCCTGGCCGTTGGGGTTGGTTGGCCTGTGGGCGGTGGTGGCCCAGATAGCCAAAGTGATCCTGATCGTGGTGCTGGTGGGGCTGATAGACGCGGTCAACCCCCGGCTACGGATAGACCAGGCGCTCGTTTATTACTTCGGGGTTATTCTGATGGCGATCGTCGGTTTGGTCTTTGCGCTGGTCGGAGCCTGAGGCATTTACAATTCGGGATTTACCATTTGGAAACTTTCCGGTGGAGAGAAGAGTAAATGGCGACTTTTAAGAAATTTGAAGAAGTGGATATTTGGATAAAAGCGCGTGAATTGACCAAGCGGATTTACGAAGCCTCTCGCAAAGGGGCTTTTGCCAAGGATTATTCTTTGGGCGACCAGATGAGGCGGGCATCGGTGTCGATCATGTCAAATATTGCCGAGGGTTTTAATCGTGGCGGGAACAAAGAGCTTGTCCAATATTTGGCAATCGCCAAAGGATCTGCGGCAGAGATACAAAGCCAGTTATATGTCGCACTTGACCAACAGTATATACCCAAAGAAGTATTTAACGATTTGTACAATTTAACAGACCAAATTGCAGCCGGAATATTTTCTTTTATAATTTATCTCAATAAAAGCAATATCAAAGGGATAAAATATAAATACGCCCAAATTCCAAATGGTAAATAAATAGCAGGAAAGAATTGCTAACATGATCATATCCAAATTGAAAGAGGCATTGATCTGCTTCAAGAACCTGAGGGTCACCTTTCCCTATCCCCTGAAGCGGAACATCGAGGCCCTTCCGGTGGAGGGCTTCCGGGGCAAGTTGACCATAGACGTGTCCAAGTGCATCGGCTGCGCCGGCTGCGCCAACGTCTGCCCATCGCGGCTGATCATCGTCACCGACAAGAAGGCGGTGCGCCGGCTGGACTTTTACCTGGAGCGCTGCACTTACTGCGGGCGCTGCGCCGACGTCTGCCCGGAGAAGGCCATCACCATGACCCAGGAGTTCGAGACCGCCACCAACGACGTCCACAACGACATGCACATCAGCGCCGAGGTCTACATGGGAACCTGCCAGCGCTGCGGAAGATGTTTCGAGACCCAGACCATCCTGGACAAGATGATGACGGTGGGGTTCCGGAACAACCAAACTACCGAATAAACCACAAAGACACAAAGGCACTATTTTCGTAATCGTAAATTATTTTGTGTCTTAGTGCCTTAGTGGTGAAAATAATAAGGAAGAATATGGGTGATCTAATCACAACCTTAATGGTCTGCCACTTCATAGCCTCGGTGGGCGCGGCCGAGATCAGGAATCTGAAGACCTCCACCATTTTCCTGATGCTGCAGTCCCTGCTGCTGGCCCTGATCATCGCGGCCTTTGCCGGGCGCAGCCAGAACTACTCGCTTTACTGGTGGGTGGCCCTGACCGTGGTCACCAAGGTCATCATCATACCCGGGCTGCTGTGGGTCCACATCAAGAAGACCCAGGTGATGGAGATAAAACCGCTGGTCAGCTTTGTGGTCTCGTTCATAGTGCTGGCCATCTTCCTGGTGGCCTTCTACCAGATGGTCCACACCTACGCCGGCTTCGTGGCCCCCACCGCGGCGGCGGCGGTGGAACCGGCCCGCTCGGCCCTGGCCCTGTCATTCACCATCTTCGTGCTGGGCCTTTACGTGCTGGTGATCCACCGGGACGCGGTCAAGATCATCATCGGCCTCCATTTAATAGAGAACGGCGTCCACCTGGCCCTGGTGACCTTGGTTCCCCAACTGCCGGTATCCACGGTCTTCGGGATTGTATCCAATGTGGTGTTTGCCGCGGTGATGCTGCTTTGGCTGACGGATAATATTTACAAGGCCTTCGGGTCCTCCGACACCATGAAACTTTCCAGCCTTAAGGGCTGATCCGGTTCCCGCTGGACGGTCCGGCCTGGGTCAATAAAGAACGTTTAACGTTTGAAAGGAGCCCGGCAAATGACAGACAAAAATATCCTTAAAAACATCTCGCTGTTTTCCGATTTTTCAGATAAGGAGATCGAGAAGATGGCGGCCCTGTTTTCCGAACGGTCATTCAAGGAAAACGAAGTGCTGATCCCGGAGCAGTCCGAAAACCTCGAGCTGATGATCCTTTTGGAGGGCAGCGTGGCGGTGGAGGTGGGACTGAGCCTTTCGGCCAGCGCCGAAAAACTGATGCTGACCTCCGAGGATTCCCCCGGCCGGATCATCGAATGGTCCTCGGCCATCGACACCACCAAGAGCGGCGGCACCGCCTCGGCCCGGGCCCTAAAGCCCACCAAAGTGCTGGTGGCCGACGGGCAGGAACTGGTAAACCTCTTCAAGTCGGAGAAGGAGCTGGGCTACAAGCTGATGCATAGAATCCTGCTGGTTATAGCCTCCCGGCTGAAGGACACCAGGCTGCAGCTGATCAGCATGGCGGCCCAGTGCCGGTAACTGAGAACGTCATCGCGAGAAGGGCAGGCAATGTGACGAATGAAGCGATCTAACTGTAAACAAGTCAGATTACTTCGTTTGTCCGGCAAGTTGTCATACTCGCAATGACATGGTGCAATGATAATAGTTTTGAAAACAGTACAAAAGCAATAAAATAGAGATTTCATATGGTCGTTACTATCAATCCCACCGCGGTCTCGATCCTGCCGTTCCTGGTGTTCATGGTTCCCCTGTTCTTCGGGGGCCTGATCTTCGCCCTGGGACGCTACGGCAAGTTCTTCCGGCAGGGTCTGGCCCTGATCGGGATCTTCGCCACCTTGGCCATCTCGATCATGATGACCGGACGGGTGCTGGGCGGCGAGGTGCTGACCTGGTGGAACAATAACTTCTACATCGACGGCTTGGCCACCCTGATGGAACTGGCGGCCAGCGGGCTGGGGGCCATAGTGGTGGTCTACTCCATCTACTATTTCTCGGAGAAGACCGAGGCGGCCGAGGCCCACCCCTACACCAGCATGACCAGTTACTATGGGCAGATCATGGTCTTTCTGGGGCTGATGAACTGGACCTGCGCCACCAACAACATCATCATGATGTACGTCTCGCTGGAGTTCACCACCCTGGCCACGGTCTTTTTGGTGACCTTCCACTGGAACAAGCAGGCACTGGAAGCCGGTTACAAATATCTTCTATTGGTGACTGTGGGGGTGATCTTCGCCCTGCTGGGCTCGGTCCTTTTATACGCCGCGGCCATTCCCTACCTGCCGGTGTCGAGGGTCCTGCTTTTGACCGAGCTGGGGACCATTGCCACCAAGATACCCACCAACATAGTGCTGCTGGCCTCGGCCTTCTTAGTCGTCGGTTTCGGCACCAAGGCCGGCCTGGTGCCCTTTCACGCCTGGCTGCCGGATGCCCACGCCGAGGCCCCGGCCCCGGTAAGCGCCCTGCTCTCCGGCATCGTCATCAAAGTGGGGGCCTACGCCCTGGCCAGGACCATCTCGGTCTTTGCCCCGCACTACGGCACCATCCCGCTGTTCATCGCCATTCTCTGTTCCATCTCCATGATCGTGGGAATGATGATGGCCATGATCCAGGACGACCTGAAGCGGATGCTGGCCTACTCCTCGGTCGCCCAGATCGCCTACGTGATCGAGGGCCTGGGAATGGGCACCTACCTGGGGATCTACGGCGGCCTGATGCACCTGCTGAACCACTCCATCGTCAAGGGCCTGCTGTTCCTGGCGGTGGGGGCGCTGATCTACGCCACCGGCAAGCGCAAGGTGTCCGAGTTGTCAAAGATCAAATTGAACATGCCCATCACCGCCTTCGCCTTTTTCGTGGGAATATTCGCCCTATCCGGGATGCCGCCCTTCAACGGCTTCGTCTCAAAATTCACCCTGTTTTTGGCGGTGGGCCAGGCCAATCTTTTGTGGGCGGCCATCATCGGCATCATCACCTCGCTGTTCACCCTGGTTTGTTTCTTTAGGGCCGGATACAAGATATTCTGGTCGCCGAAAGAAAGTTATTCCGTCGGGGCTGAAACAACCACCGCCGCCGAGGTCCCGGCCGGGATGTGGGTGGGCATGGTGATCCTGGCCGTGGCGGCCATAGCGTTGGGGGTATTTCCCCAGATCGTGCACCCGCTTTTGGACAGCGCCACCAAGTGCATACTGAGGATATTGATCGGGGGCTGAAACTTAAACTGTTTGAACCGAGAAATGACATGAATAAGACAAAATATAACCAGTCATTTTGGAGTGCTTTAGATACATTGCTTAAATCATGCGAAGTTATTGTTGACCGACCGAAAGGAGCTCAACACCCAAGATACCCTGGTTGTATTTATCCTCTTGATTATGGTTATTTAAAAGGAACACTATCCTTGGACAATTCAGGAATTGATATTTGGAAAGGCAGCAACAATAAGAACAGTATAAATGGAATACTCTGCACTATTGATTTGCATAAAAAGGATTCGGAGATAAAGATAATGATTGATTGCACTCAGGATGAAAAAAGTAAAATATTAGATTTTCACAATGAGAATAATATGTATGCAATTTTAATTGATCGCGAATAACCCTATTTTAATCACAGATAGACGTTTAAAAATAAACATATACCGGATAAATAATGAAGAAATCTTTGACATTGATCTTATGTACGGCATTGGCGATTCCCTTTGCCGTAACTTCCTGCGGGCCGGGCGGCCAGCAGATCAAGATCGGGGTGGCCGGGGGCAATAAGCGCCAAATTTAAACCGGGGAGAAATATCATGACACATCAAGAAACAAAGGAACATATCGCAGCGGTCATCCGCGATGAGTTCAAAGAAAAAAACATCGCAATAAAAAACATGATCCTCTTTGGAAGCCAGGCGCGGCAGAATGCCGGGCCCGGCAGCGACTGGGATTTTATGGTAAGCGTGGCGGAAGAATTGGGGTTCATTGAAAAATCAAAAATAACAACCAGCATTCAAAGAAAGCTGGCGGCAAAGCATCTCTCGGCCGATATCATCATCAAATCCGAAATGAAAATGAATCAGGAGCGCAATAACGTCGGCTTCATAACTTATTACGCGCTTAAAGATGGAGTCCCGGCATGAATGAAGAGATCGTAAAATTGTGGCTCCTAAAAACGGATAACGATTTTAAAACCGGCAAGGATGAACTGGCTACGGAAAGCCCGGCAACGGATACCATTTGCTTTCATATGCAACAGTGCGTGGAAAAACATCTTAAGGCATTTCTGGTTTCCAAAGGCGTGGAAATATCAAAATCCCACAATCTATCCCTTATCCTGCAGCAGTGCGCCGACGTTGATCCTGATTTTGAAAAACTTAAATCCAGCGGAGCTGATGAATTAACCCCATATGCAGTAAATGCCAGATACCCGGATGATTTTTATATGCCGTCTCAGGAAGAAACTCAGAATGCCGTCCGGATGGCGGAAAAAGTGAATACCTTTGTCCTTGCAAAAATAAAACCATCAACATGAAATCAGGCGCATTAAAATGAAAAAATCAGTTGCAATGTTTCTAACGGTCAGCGTTCTGATAACGCTGGTGTTCTTCGGCTGCGGGCCGGGCGGCCAGCAGATCAAGATCGGGGTGGCCGGGCCGCTGACCGGCGAGCAGGGCAAGGCCGGGCAGGACCTGCTGCACGGGGTGCAGCTGGCGGTCTCCGAGTGCAACGCCCGGGGCGGGGTGCTGGGCAAGCGGGTGGTGATCATCGCCGGGGACGACCGGGCTGATGAGAAGGAGGCCAATGTCATAGCCCAGCGGCTGTGCGACCAAGGGGTGGCCGGAGTGGTGGGGCACTACAACAGCCACTGCTCCATAGCCGGCAGCCGGATCTACAACCAGAGGATGATCCCCCAGATCACCCCTTCGTCCACCAACCCCAAGTTCACCCGGCAGGGGTTTGTCAACGTCTTCCGGACCTGCGGCCGCGACGACCAGCAGGGCAGGATAGCCGCCGACTACGCCTTCAACACAATGAAGGTCAAGAAAGTGGCCATCTTCTCCGACGGCACTACCTACGGGCTGGGGCTGGCCGAGGAATTCAAGAAATCCATCCTGTCGTACAACCAGCCGAAGAAGGTCGAAGTGACCATTGTGGCCGAGGCCCAGCTGCCGCTGATCACCGAGGGCAAGGCCCCGGACTACGGCCCGCTGTTGGATCCCCTGATCAGCTACCAGCCCGACCTGATCTATTTCGGCGGCAGCTATCCCGAAGGGGCCATGCTGATCCGGCAGATCAAGGAACGCCGGCTGGCGGCGGCTTTCATGACCGGGGACGCCATAGCCAACTCGGAGCTGATCAAACGGGGCGGGGTGGCCACCGAGGGAATATTATTCACCTTCGGGCCGGCGGTGGAGGACATGCCCCAGGCCGGCAGGTTCTACGATTCCTTCAAGGCCCGCTACGGCGAGCTGGGCCCCTACTCGGTTTACGCCTACGACGCGGCCACCGTGCTGCTGAAAAGCATTGAGCTGGCCGGGACCACCGGCGGGGATTCCCTGGTCAAGGTGATCCATTCCGCCAAATTCTCCGGAGCCATGGGCGAGCTGGAATTTGACGAGACGGGTGACATCAGGGCCGCTCCCTATGTGCTGTGGACGGTGAAGGGCGGGGAGTTCCGGCCGGTCAGGGCGGAGACTACGTTAAAATAGCCACCCTTCGAGAAACTCAGGGTAAACTCCAACACAAAGGCACCAAGGGTTAATTAATTTGTGTCTTGGTGTCTTAGCGGCAAACCATTCTGACATTATAAGATTAAGAGTGAAAAGATGTTTCTGAAAAAACTTTGCGCCAAGGCCTTTCCCAAGTCGCTGTGGATCTATCACGTCAACACCGGGTCCTGCAACGGATGCGACATCGAGATCGTGGACGTGATCACACCCTACTACGACGCCGAGCGCTTTGGCATCAAGCTGGCCGGAAGCCCGCGCCATGCCGACATCATGCTGGTGTCCGGGCCGGTGACCCGGCAGGCCCTGCCGTCCTTAAAGCGGGCCTACCAGGCCATCCCCGACCCCAAGATCGTGATCGTGGTGGGCTCCTGCGGGGCCGGCGGCAACCTGTGGTTTGACACCTACAACGTCACCGGCGGGGTGGACAAGGTGATCCCGGTCAACTACTACATCCCGGGCTGCCCGCCCCGGCCCGAGGCCATCCTCTATGGCGTGGCAGTAGCCCTGGGGCTGGCCCCCAAGAAGGTCAAGGCCGAGGAATCGGTGGAAGGCCCGATAAGGGAGGGAATGTGGAAATGATGACGCTGAATATAAAATCAGAAAGCAAAAGGCGGAATAATCTGCTCACAGTGGGTTTGGCTTTTCTGCTTTCATCTTTCAGCCTTATGCTTTTCGCCAGCTGCGGAAACCTTTCCCGGGGCAGCCTCAGCCAGGAAGCGGTCAAGATGGCGGTGCTGCCGGCCTATTCCACCGCTTTGACCAGCCATAAATACCTGCCACTACTGAACTACCTCTCCCGGGAGACCGGTTACGAGGTCCAGTACATCTGGGGCCAGAGCTACTCCGGGCTGGGCGCCGCCATCGAGACCTCCGGGGCCGACTTCGTGATCTGCGACCCGCTAGCCTACCTGACCCTGCAGAAGACCCACCGGGCCAGGCTGCTGGTGATCAGCGTTGGGGCGGACGGCCAGAGCGAGGCGCCGGGAATGATATTCGTTCCGCAAGGTTCACCGATCACAGATCCCCGGTCCCTGAAAGGGAAGCTGGTGGCCTGCGCCTCAATGCAGTCTTCCGAGGGATTCATATCCCAGGCCGTTTACCTGAAGTCCCTGGGGCTTTTGGCCGGCAGGGATTACCGGCTGCTGGTCTGCGGCACCATGGACGAGGCGGTCAAAAAAGTGGCCGAAGGCAAGGCCCAGGCCGGTTTCGGCGGCCCGGACTGCCTGGATCCCGCAATGACCGGCCAGCTGATCCCCCTGGCCGGCACCGATCCGGTGCCGGGCTGGCTTTGCCTGAGCCTGAAGGGCGACAATTACGAGGTGGAAGAAAAACTGACCCAGGCTTTCTTAAGACTGGGCCTTGAAAATACGGAGCATAAAAAAGTGCTGGAAGGCCTGGGATATAATGGTTTTGCCATTCCCCAGGAGGCCGGTCTCAAGGGGCTGGAGGAAATGGCCAAGGGCCTGAAAGTCCCATTTTAAATTGACCCAAATACTCCGACCAATAACATAAAGATGATATGAAACAGACCTTTACCATTTGCCCCCATTGCGGCTGCGGCTGCGGCCTTTACCTGGTGCAGCAGGACGGCAGGACCGGCGGGGTCACCGCCAGCCAGGAGCATTATTTTTCGGCCGGACAACTTTGCGCCCGGGGCTGGACCGGTTACCAGTTGTTATGGTCGCCGCTACGGATAAAGACCCCGCTCTATAAAAAGAACGGCGGACTGGCCCCCATCGGTTACGACAAGGGGCTGGAGGCCGCCGGCAAAAAACTTAAGTCCATCAGGGAAAAGCACGGTCCCCAGAGCATCGGCATCATCGCTTCCTCCCGGCTGACGGTGGAGGAGGCCCAGGCCCTGCGCTCGTTCGCCAAAGACATCCTGGAGACCCCCAATTGCGACAGCGCCGCCCGGCTGGGCTACCTGCCGCTGGAATTCCCTAAAACAGCCGCCACCACGGACATTGCCGGGGCCGACCTGATCATAGCGCTGGGGACCAATCTGATGGAAGAGAACCCCATGCTGGGCGCCCGGGTGGTCTCGGCCTGCAAGCCGGAGGCCGACCGGCCCTACCAGTCGGCCGACCTGAGCCACGTCATTGCCGGCCAGCCCGCACGGCTGGCGGTGATGGACAGCCGCAAAAGCGCGCTGGCCGATGCGGCGGAATTGTTCCTAAAGACCATTCCCGGCCAGGAGGCCGGGGTGCTGCTGGCCCTGCTTAAAGTATTGATCGAAAAATACCAGCTGGAATCCAAGGATCCGGCTTTCCGCAAGGTCAAGGAAGTTTTGGCCAAGATGACCTGGGAGAACCTGTTGTCCAACACCGGGCTGGTGCTGCCGAACCTGGAACAGCTGGGAGCCATTATTGTATCCGCTAAGTCGCCGCTGTTGATATTCGGGCGCAGCCTGTTCACCGGGCACGATGCGGCGGCGGCCCGTTCAGCCCTGACCGGCCTGTCGCTGCTGCTGCCGGAAAAGCTCTCGGTGCTCCAGACTAGCGCCGCCGCCAACGACTGGGGATGCGCCCGGATCCTGCATCCGGACAAGGGCCAAAGCTATCTGGAGATGGTGGAATCGCTGGCCTCCGGGAAAATAAAAGCCCTGGTGCTGGTGGGCGAGGATCCCCTGAAGACGCTGGGCGGAAAAGATGAGGCGGCCCAGGCCCTGGCCCAGGCCGAGCTGGTGGTTGCCTTCGATCATTTTGTCTCCGAGAGCCATCAGTACGCCGAGGCGGTTTTCCCGCTGGCCCTTTCCTTTGAAAAGGAAGGTTCGTTCTGCAACTTGGACGGGAAAAGACAGAGATTTGAACAGTCAGTCAAGCCGGACTTTGAGATCAAACCGTTGGAAGAATCCTTGAAGGCCATGGCCTCGGTGATCGGCGGAAAACTGGACCCCAAGGACGAGTTCAACCAGCCGGCCAAGGCCGGGTGGGATGCGGCCTTCGATCTGTCCAAGGCGGCTCCCCAGGGTTATGTGCTGGAACTGGGCACGGCCTACCCCCATCTATACGGGGACGACCAGCTGACCTTCAACAGTTATCACCTGACCCGGGAATTTGCCGGCGGTTTTGTGGAGCTGCATCCCGAAGACATCAAGGAATTGGGGGTCAGGGCGGGCTGGAAGGTCAAGGTCAGCTCGGCCACCGGAAGTCTGGTGGTGGTGGCCCGGGCCAATCCCGATCTGGTGAAAAAGACCGCCTTCATGCCGATACATTTCGGCGGCAACCTGCTGGCCCCAGCCAAGCCCAATCACCATCTGAAGACCCCGCAGTTGAGGGGCATAGCGGTCAAGATAGAAAAGACTTGAGACATCTTTTCAAACAGGCCCCCGGTCTCGAAACATAACCACCGTCTACAATTTTATCATTTGGTGCGGGCAGCTGCAAAGGCAAGCCTGTCCGCACCGTTTCTATACCCTTAAGGGAACCAGGTATTTTTCCTGGTTGACATGAGGGCTTATTTGTATTATCCTTATGGCTCACAATATTAAGGTGGCGCACTAAGGAAACCTCGGTTTTACTCTGTTATGTTCTTTTTCTTGTTTGTGCCGCCAACTAAGAAAAAGAACCAAAAAGAAAAAAGCTCGTCGCAAAATACTATCCGGGCCACGCTTACGCCAAGGCTTCAGCGGACCCGCGCTGAGCTTCTCGTCGCCGGCGGGCTTGTCTGAACTCGGGCTTTGCCAGCCCTCAAACATGCAGACAAGCTATTAACCGCCGTCAACTGCGATGCTCACTGATAGTATTTAACGCGACAACCAGGGTTGGTCCCGGGTGATCAATGGATTACCTGAGATAATTGGATAATCATTTGGTTCATCTATAAAACATAATCAAGCTAAATAAACATTTTCATGAGCTCAAAGTTAAATCCGCAGGACAACTACCGGGCCACCCTGGCCTCCACCGGCTATGTTCCGATCAAACAGGCCACCCAGGCCACCTACGACGCCATCGGCTTCATGTCGGGGCTGGAGGTGCACCAGCAGCTGCTGACCGACCAGAAGCTGTTCTGCCGCTGTCCGGCCGGGCGCTTCCAGAAGTCAGACGACTACGACGCCGAGATCGTCCGCCACATGCGGCCCACCCTTTCGGAGCTGGGGGAATACGACGGCACCGCTTTGATGGAGTTCCGGACCCGGAAGAACATAGTCTACCGCATCAAGAGCCCCACCGCCTGCACCTACGAGGTGGACGACACCCCGCCCTTCCCCCTGAACCGTCAGGCGCTGGAGATCGCCATCGAGATCGCCCTGCTTTCCAAGCTGAACCTGGTGGGCGAGGTCCACATCGCCCGCAAGCAGTACCTGGACGGCAGCATCCCCACCGGGTTCCAACGCACCGCCATCATCGGGGTGGAGGGCTCGATCCCGCTGAAGCACAAGAAGGTCCGCCTGATCCAGCTGTCGCTGGAGGAGGACTCCTGCCGCGAGGTCTCCGACATCGGCCACCTCCGGATCTACCGCACCGACCGGCTGGGGATGCCGCTGATAGAGACCGTGACCTATCCCGACATGAAGAACCCGGACGAGGTGAAGGAGGCCTGCGACTACATCCGCTTTTTGAACCGCAGCACCGGCAAGGTCCGCACCGGCATCGGGGCGGCCCGCCAGGACGTCAACGTCTCCTGCCGGGGCGGCACCCGGGTGGAGCTGAAGGGCGTCTCCCACACCAAGTGGATACCGCTTTTGACCCACAATGAATGCTTCCGCCAGTGGGCCCTGCTGAACATCCGTGATCTGCTCAAGAACAAGGTGAAACAGCCCAAGGACTGGAAGATGGCTTCCGAGCCGCTGAAACCCGTATCCGGAAAGCTGGAGAGCCCCCGGGCCAGGGAGCTTTTCAGCAACGGGAACAAGGTAATGGCGGTGAACCTGCCGGGGTTCCACGGCATCCTGTCGCATTTCACCCAGCCGGGCAAATGCTTCGCCGATGATTTCTCGGAACGGCTGAAGGTGATCGCCTGCATCGAAAAACCGAACATGACCAGCTCCGAGGCGCTGGAGCCGGTGCTTTCGGACAAAGACTGGGACCAGGTCCGGACCCTGCTCCGATCTTCTGACAACGACGCCCAGCTGGTGTTCTGGGGGCCGGAGGACGACATCAAGACCGCTTTGGAGACCATCGAGGAACGCTGCAAAATGGCCTTTGCCGGGGTTCCCAACGAGACCAGAAAAACATTCGAGGACGGGAGCACCATCTTCGAGCGGGTGCTGCCCGGGGCCGACCGGATGTACCCCGACACCGATTCCAAGCCCATCCCGCTGGATGATTCCCGGATCGAGGAGATCAGGAAGGGCGTGCCCACCGAGGTGGCCGACCGCTACCGGCAGTTAAAGGACTGGGGCGTGCCGGAGGATTGCTATACCTACCTCTTCGTCCGCAACCTGTATCCGGTGATCGAGAAGATAGTCAAAGAGCTGGGGCAGGATCCCAAGACCGTGGGCGGCGTGTTTGGACATCTTTTGAGGAATATCGAGGGGCATTACAAAAAATCTCCGGACTTCACTTACGACCGCATCTACGATCTCTATAAATATATAGTTGACGGCAAGCTGGATGGGGAGATAGTCAAAACCATGCTGCCGGTGGTCTACCAGTATCCCAAGATGGACTTTGATTCGGTGCTGGTGAACCTTGAATTCAAGCGGTTCTCCAAGGAGGAGATAGTTTCCAAGATCCAGTTCTTGAAAGACAAATACAAAAGCATCAGGACATCGAAAGATCCACTGGCGGAAAAGCATTGGATAATGGGGCAGTTGAGGAAACCGGCATTGGGGAACCTTAAGCTGGCCGAACTTTGGAATATGATCAAAGACTAAGGCCAATAAAGTAAACCTGAAAACAGCAATTGAGAACCAGACGATAATGAACGACGATTTATTCCAAGGCTACAAAGGCGGGGGGCTGGAGGTCCTCAAGAAACACAACGTCCGGGTGTGGGGCCAGGCCGAAGTGCTTACCAGCCGCGGGCCCTTCAAGGGCACGGTACTGCCCCGGGCCGACCAGGACGACGACCAGCACATAGTGCTGAAGATCGCCACCGGCTACAACGTGGGCATAGACATCAAGACCATCACCGGGATGACCGAGACCGGCTACAAGAAAGCCAACTACAAGATCCCGGAGAAGGAGTTCCCCATCACCCCGGGCCTGCCCAAGGTCAAGCTGCTGGGGACCGGGGGCACCATCGCCAGCCGGCTGGACTACCGCACCGGCGCGGTGATCCCGGCCTTCACTCCGGGCGAGCTTTACGGTGCGGTGCCGGAGCTGGCCGACATCTGCAACCTGAGCACCGAAAAATTGTTCGCGGTCTTTTCCGAGAACATGGGGCCGGAGCAGTACAAGAAGCTGGCGGTGGCTATCGGCAAGGAGATCGAGAACGGGATCGACGGCATCGTGATCGGCCACGGCACCGACACCCTGCACTACACCGCGGCCGCCCTGACCTACATGGTCCAAAACCCCCCGGTACCGATCGTTTTGGTGGGCTCCCAGCGCTCCTCCGACCGCCCCAGCTCCGATGCCGCCCTGAACCTGATGCATGCCACCACCGCCGCTGGGCACGGGGACATCGCAGAGGTGATGGTCTGCATGTTCGGCCCCACCTCGGATGAATACGGCTTTTTGCACCGGGGCACCCGGGTCCGCAAGATGCACTCCTCCTACCGTTCCACCTTCCGCACCATCGGGGATACCCCGCTGGCCACGGTCACCCGCCAGGGGGTCAAGCCCATCAAGCAGGATTACCATCCCCGGCGCAAGGACCGGAACGTCAAGATCATGCCCTACTTCGAGGAGAAGGTGGGGATGATCTACTACTATACCAACATGCAGCCGGACATGATAGATTCCATGGTGGACAACGGCTACAAGGGGATCATCATTATCGGCACCGGATTGGGGCACGTCAACAAGCCGCTGTACCCGGCCATCGAGCGGGCGGTGAAAAAGGGCGTAGCCATTTACATGACGGTCCAGACCCTGTGGGGCTATGTTCACATGTTCGTCTACGACACCGGCCGCGACCTGATGGCCCAGGGGGTGGTGCCGGCCGAAAACATGCTGCCCGAGGCGGCCTACATCAAGTTAGGCTGGGCGCTGGGGCAGACCTCGGATCTGGAGAAGGTCCGGGAAATAATGATGACGCCCATCAACGACGAGACCACGCCCCGGGAACCGTACAACGGGTATTTGATCTACCAGGGCGGGGTGCCCGAGGTGGAGGAGTTCATCAAAAAGGTACACAAGTAATCTGTTTATAATTTATCGTTTTATGCAAAATACGGAAATGATATTGTTCAAGATTGCTGGTGCAGTGTTAAGCACAGCAGTGATATTCACATTCGGTTATTTAATCAGGAATGATTTCAAACACATGTCAATGATGAGGCCTG
This sequence comes from bacterium UBP2_UBA5202, assembly GCA_002412795.1. Taxonomy (GTDB): domain Bacteria; phylum Edwardsbacteria; class AC1; order AC1; family EtOH8; genus UBA5202. The sequence goes on from DHVS01000038.1 coordinate 48,025, forward strand.
AAAAAGATATCCTGATTAAAACAACGCCAGATATGCCTTGGACATATATTATTGTTATTGCTGCTCCTATTCTCTATTTATGGTATATAGTTGGACCTTGGGAATATCAATATCTGCTTCTAATTCTCTGCGGGTTCCTAGTTCTGATAACATTATTTGGGTATATCATACTGCGCAATACTAAGAACAGTTTAAACAATAAATACCTCGCATTGTGTTTGCAAAAAGGTGTAACCTTTATTCCCGCTGGACTGAATAGTAAACCAGTGATCAAAGATAAACCCTGGTGTGATGGACGCTATCAAGACGCGCTATTTGTTGGCACACAAGGGGCAACTGATGATGCTTTTCGGCAATACGAAACAAAGGAAAACAGTCGACCGCAGGTTGCCAAAGGCCTTTTACTGGTTATTGGCATATGTATTTTTATGTACATTCTTTGGCTTGTCGCACAAATCCTGGCATTTGGAAAGATACTCGAAAGGTGATATACAAAATATGCTATGAAGCCTCGTTAACACGAGGCTTTTAATTTATTCATCAAAGCTAAAATTCCTAATCAACAATTAATAAAAACATGGCAACTCAGAATAGAATCTCATTTATAGTAGACGGCTGGCACCCCTATGCCTGGCTGGCGGCGGCAGGCTTTGCGCTGTACGCCCAGACCCTGTTCTTCGGGCTTAGCGGCTACGACGACACCCTGCTGATCACCAAACATTTTTACCTGATCAAGGACATCACCAAGGTCCCGGCGGCCTTTCTGAACGACGTGGCCTGGGGCCAAAGCCAGCAGTTCTACCGGCCGGTGCTGACGCTGTCCTTCATGTTCAATGCCATCCTGGGCGGAAAGAACATCTGGTTCTATCACCTGACCAATGTGTTGATGCACCTGGGCTCCATCCTGCTGGTATTCTGGCTGCTCAAAAAACTGACCGGAGGGCGTGGTTCTGCTTTCGTGCTGGCACTGCTCTTTGCCGTCCACCCGGCCCTGGCTCCGGCGGCGGCCTGGCTGCCGGGGCGCAACGACCCACTGCTGGGGCTTTTCATTTTTAGCTCGCTGGCGGCCCTGGTTCGCTACCGGGAAAAGGAGACTTTGGGGTGGTACGCCCTGCATCTGTTCCTGTTCCTGGGCGCACTGTTCACCAAGGAGACCTCGACGGCCATCCCGGCGGTTTTCATTATGTTCCTTTTACTGGTTTACGGCCAACAGAAGGCAAAACCATACATTATTCTGGCTGCCGGCTGGCTGGCCTGTCTGGCCGGGTATTTCAGCCTAAGGCTCTCGGTGCTGCCCCGGGTGCCACCGGTGATGAACACCGCTTCCGAGAACGCGCTGGGCCTGCTGGGGTACCTCGGCAAGCTGATATTTCCGGCAAACCTCTCAGTGATGCCCCTGCCCCAGGATACCCATTGGTTCTTTGGAACGGCGGCCCTGGGTTTGTTCACCGCCCTGTTCGCGCTGAAAGGCATCCGGAGCAAGGGGATATTCCTGGCCGGCCTGGTCTGGTTCGGGGTGTTCCTGGTCCCCACCGTCTTCAGGATCACCGATTTTGCCAACATGCTGGAACACAGGCTGTACGTGCCTTTCCTGGGACTCTTGCTGATCGTTTCCCAGGCGGAGGCGATTTACAGTTATAAAAAAACCTTTTTGTCCTTGGCCGCCGGGCTGTTCATCGTCTTCAGTTTATTCTCCGTCCGGCACAGCCGGGACTTTAAGGACCCGCTGTCCTTCTGGCAGAACGCGGTTAAGACCTCGCCCCACTGTTCGCTGGCCCACCGGTCACTGGGAATGATGTATATTAACCAGAAGGATCCGGGCGGGGCGGCCGCACAGTTCCAGGCGGGTTTAAGATACGACCCCAAAAACCCCGGGCTGTTGAACGGCCTGGCGCTGTCATATTTGGACATGGGAAAGGTCGAACCTGCCATACAGTTATTCAAGGAAGCGATACAAACAGAGCCAGGCAATCCCTTCAGCCACGATAATCTGGGGACAGCATGGCTTAGGGCCGGGAACACGGCGGAGGCCGGGAAAGAATACCGGCAGGCGTTCCTGCTGAAACCGGACGACCCGATGATAATGGTCAATTTTTCCTATGCCCACTATCTGCTGAAGGATATTGACTCGGCATCTTACTATTACGAACTGGCGTTGAGGAACGGGCTGGTCAGGGATGCAGGGATAGAGGGAAGGCTGAAGGGTGCGGGTGTTCTAAAATAAATGATGTCATTAGGCAAAGCCGGTCTGACGACCGGTTTTTTTTATTCCCCCCCCCAATACCTCTTAAAAATATATTCAATAAATTGCTTGCTTAAAACAGCTTATTGATATAAAATATACTGTTAGACTCCGTAACTCCGCCTGCATAAAAATCCCAAAATATACCCCAAACAAGGAGGTATCCCATGCCGCCAGCCAGAAAAAAACCGGGGCTTTTGCCGGCCAGGCCCGCCAGGGCCGCGCTGCTGCCCACCGCCAAGAGCGAGCTCTCCAGCCTTAAGATGAAGCTCAAGGTGCTCCAGCGGGTCAACGAGATCGCCGCCAGCACCTTCGACGTCCAGCCCCTGCTGGACCGGGCCATGGACCTGGTGACCGAGATCGCCCCCTCGGAAGCCGGGTCGCTGCTGCTGCTGTCCTCCGACCGCAGCTACCTGAAATTCTCCATCGTCAAGGGGCCGGCCGCCCACAAACTGGAGGGACTGGAGATCCCGGTGGGGCAGGGCATCGCCGGCTGGGTGGCCAAGACCGGGATCCCGCTGACGGTCAATGACGTTCAGAGCGAGCCCAAGTGGAAGAAGGAGATTGCCGACAACGTGGATTTCCCCACCCGGAGCATCCTCTGCGTCCCCCTGAAATCCAGGGCCGAGGTGATCGGGGTGGTGGAGCTGATCAACAAGCTGAGGGGCGAGGATTACAACGACGACGACCTGGAGATCATCGAACTATTAGGCGCCCATCTTTCCACCCTGATCGAGAACAGCCGGCTCTATTCCGAGGCCCGGGAGAAGGTGGAGAGGATCACCGCCATGGCCGAGACCAGCGCCCTGATCTCCTCGTCGCTGGACGTCAAGCGGGTGCTGGAGACGGTGATGACGGTGGCCAAGGACGTGATCGACGCCGAGGCCTCCTCCATCTTCTTGTACAACGAGGAGAAGAACGACTTCTATTTTGAGATAGCCACCGGCGACGCCGGCGATGCGGTCAAGCAGATCCGGGTGCCCTGGGGCAAGGGGATGGTGGGCTGGGCGGCCGAGCACATGCAGACCCTGCTGGTCCCCGACGTCACCAAGGACCCCCGGTTCTATGCCAAGGTGGACGAGAAATCGAAGTTCCAGACCCGCAACGCCATCACCGTTCCCTTAAAGCCCAAGAACAAGCTGATCGGGGTGGCCCAGGTGCTCAATAAAAAGGGCGGGCTGTTCACCCGCGAGGATGTGGAGCTGTTCGAGACTTTGGCCCGCCAGGCGGCGGTGGCCATCGAGAACGCCAGCCTTTACACCGATCTCCAGGAGCTGTTCCTGAACTCCATCCGGACGGTGGTTTCGCTGATCGACGCCAAGGACGACTACACCGCCGGCCATTCCTCCCGGGTCACCAAGTATTCCATGATGATCGCCGACCAGCTGGGCTTTTCGGCCGAGGACCGCAAGCGGCTGGAGCTGGCGGCCCTGCTGCACGACGTGGGCAAGATCGGGATGCCGGATGCCATCCTCAAGAAACCGTCGGGGCTGACCCCCGAGGAATTCGCCATAGTCAAGGACCATCCCAACAAGGGGGCCGAGGCGCTGGAGCCCATCAAGCAGATGAAGGACATCATCCCCGGGGTGCGCCACCACCACGAGAAGCTGGACGGACGGGGCTACCCGGCCGGGCTGGCCGGCGACCAGGTGCCGATGGACGCCCAGATCATCTGCGTGGGGGATTCCTACGACGCCATGAACTCCGACCGTCCCTATAGAAAAGGCCTGGGGATGGAGGAATCGGTCAAACGCCTGCGCCAGGATTCCGGGACCCAGTTCAACCCGGCCCTGGTGGAGGCCTTCGTCAAAGCTTTGGAGAAGGAGGCAAAAAAATGAGCGAGGCCAACCGCAGCAAGAAATCAGTGGGGGCCCTGGTGGGGATCGGGGTGGTGGCCGCGGTGCTGGCCATCTCCTATCTGGTGCCGGGCCTGTTCCAGGGGATGGAGAACAAGAGCTACGACCTGCGCTACCGTTTAAGGGTGGGGCAGACCAACGAACAGGACATAGAGGACGTGGTGATCGTGGACATAGACGATACCTCGCTTTACCAGCTGGGCCGCTTCCAGAACTGGCCCCGGCTGTACCATGCCAAGGTGGCCGATTACCTGGCCCAGGGCGGGGCGTTGGCGGTGGCCTTCGACATCTTCTTCGTGGAGAGCGACAGCCTAAAGCCGGAGATGGTCCAGCTGTACCAGGATGCCAAGGGGGAGCAGATCAGGGAAAAACTTTTACAGAGCAAGCCCTTTAAGCCGGCGGCCGAAAACACCCCGGAGCTGATCAGCACCGTGCTGGAGAGCTGGGGCTACGACCAGGATTTTGGGGCGGCCACCGCCCAGGCCGGCATAGCCTACTTCCCCTTCTATTTCACCACCGGCAAGCTTAAGGACAGCTCGGATCTGACGGCCCGGCAATGGTCCTATGCCCTTTCTCCGGCGGCCACCGAAAAATACCAGTACATCAAATCACAGGGCGACCTTTACCAGGTGGGGCAGATGACCGCGCCGATACCGGTGCTGCTGGGTTCGGCCCGGGGAACGGGGTACTACAACATCGAGCCCGATGACGACGGGGTGGCCCGGAGGCAGCCGTTGTTCCTGGCCCTGGGAGGCCGCTCTTATCCCTCGATGGACTTTCAGATAGTGTTGGATAAACTGGGGGTCAAGAAGGAAGATGTCACTGTGGAACTGGGCAAGTACATCAAGGCCGGTGACAAGCTGAATATTCCGGTGGATAAGGACGGGCGGACCCTGATCACCTATTTCGGGCAGTTCAAGAAATTCCGCTACATCTCCTACTCCGACGTGCTGACCGAGCAGGTGCCGGCCGAGTATTTCAAGGACAAGATAGTGATTGTCGGAGCCACCGCCGCCGGACTGATGGACCTGCGGGTGGTGCCGTTCTCCAACGTCTTTCCCGGGCCGGAGATCCACGCCAACATAATGCAGACCCTGCTGACCGGAAAATTCGTGCAAGTTGTTCCCTGGCACATCCAGCTGGTCATTTTGGTGCTGATCGGGCTGTTGACGGTGTTCGTCTCCCTGCATTTCAAGCCGTTGGTGGCCGGATTGGTCCTGTCCGGGATGGTGGTGGCCTATTTCGTCACCGCCACTGTGATGTTCGACAAATCGCTGATCTGGGTGGAGATGGTGCGGCCCCTGGCGGTGGTGCTGTTCACCAACATGGCCATCCTGGGCTACCGCTACCTGACCGAGGAAAAGCAGAAGGTCTGGATCAAGAACATGTTCCAGGGCTACATGTCCAAGGATCTGGTGGACAAGATCATGGCCAACCCCGACATGCTGCTGATGGGCGGAGACAAGAAGGAGGTCACCGTCTTTTTCTCGGACATCAAGGGCTTCTCCTCGTTCTCCGAAAAACTGGGGACCCCGGAACGCCTGATCGCCCTGATCAACGAATACCTGGGGGCCATGTCCGACGTGGTGCTGGAATACGGCGGCTATATCAGCAAGTACGAGGGCGACGCCATCATGGCCTTCTGGGGCGCCCCCACCGACGACCCCAGGCACGCCGAGACCTGCATCAAGTGCGTCTGGGCCATGAACCAGCGCCTGCAGACACTCAACGCCGACCTGGCCAAGCGCAACATGCCAAATCTTTTCACCCGGTTCGGGATGAACACCGGCATGGTGACCGTGGGCAACGTGGGCTCGGAAAAGAAGAAGAGCTACACCGCCATGGGCGATTCCATCAACCTGGGCTCGCGGCTGGAGGGGGCCAACAAGGAATACGGCACGGCCATCATGATGTCGGAGTTCACCTACGCCAAGGTCAAGGGCCTGTACCCGGTGCGGGAGCTGGACATGCTGAGGGTGGTGGGCAAGGAACAGCCGGTGCGGGTCTACGAGCTGCTGGGGCTGTCCGAGGCCGACGTCAGCGAAAAGAAAAAGAAGGCGGTGGAGATCTACCTGAAGGGCCTGGAGCTCTATCGTTCCAAGCAGTGGGACCAGGCCGAGGCCGTGTTCCGGCAGGCTTTGGAAGTGGACCCCGACGACGGGCCCAGCCAGGCATACATCGACCGCTGCGAGGACTTCAAGGTGCTGCCGCCGCCGGAGAACTGGGACGGAGTGTTCGTGATGAAGACGAAATAGGTATTATTAGCCACGTCCTTCCTCCTACGCTAAAGCTTCCGCCTTCGCACCTGCTACGGCGGACAGGTCGGCGGATAAACAAGGGCTGGGCTATTAAAGAACGATCATATCAGTTTAATAATAAATGACCAACAACGCCCGGGCTTACGACGTACTTAAAATAGCCGACTTCCGGAAATTCCTGTTCGGACGCTTCTTCGTGGTCGTCTCCATCCAGATGGTGTCGGTGATAGTGGGCTGGCAGATCTACGAGCTGACCCGCGACCCGCTGGCCCTGGGGCTGATCGGTTTGGCAGAGGCCCTGGCCTTCTTTTCGGCGGCCCTGTTCGGAGGGCATTACGCCGACAGCCACGACCGCCAGCGGACCATGGCCGTGACCTCGGCCCTGCTGACCCTGTGCGCCGGGACACTACTGTGGCTTTCCTGGCGCTGCGGGGTCCTTCTTACCAGAACAACCCTTCCGATCTACGGCGTGATAGCCCTGATGGGTTTGATCCGGGCCTACCTGGCGCCTTCCACCATGGCCCTGTCGGCCCAGATAGTCCCCCGCGAGCTGTACGCCAGGATGTCGGCCTACAACAGCCTGGTGTTTCAGATCGGAGCGGTGGGCGGTCCGGCGGTGGCGGGGCTGATCTACGGTTTTTTCGGGGTACGGGCAGCCTATGCCACCGCCCTGGCCATGGGGATCATCGGCTCGGCCGCGGTGTTCCTGATAAAGTCACAGGGGGTGCCCCGTCGTAACCTGGAGGAACCGGTGATGACCAGCCTGGCCAGCGGGGTGAAGTTCGTGTTCGGAAATCCCATAGTTCTGCCGGCCATGAGCCTGGACATGTTCGCGGTGCTGTTCGGCGGCGCCACCGCCATGCTGCCGATGGTGGCCGACACCATTTTGCACGTCGGGCCCAAGGGGCTGGGCTTCCTGCGAGCGGCCCCGGCCGCCGGGGCGGCGATCATGGCCTTAACCCTGGCCCACCGGCCCCCGCTGCATAATGCGGGGAAGAAACTGCTGTGGGTGGTGGCTGGCTTCGGGGCCTGCATGATGATCTTCGCCCTGTCCCGCAATTTCTGGCTGTCGATGGCGGCCCTGGCCCTCTCCGGAGCGGTGGACAACATCAGCGTGGTGATCCGCCAGACCATCGTCCAGCTTTACACCCCGGACCAGATGCGGGGGCGGGTGTCGGCGGTCAACAGCGTATTCATCGGCTCCGCCAACGAGATCGGAGCCTTCGAGTCCGGGGTGGTGGCCAAGCTGATGGGCCTGGTGCCTTCGCTGGTGTTCAACAGCGGGATGACCTTTATCACCGCTGGTGCGGTGGCTTGGGCCGCGCCCAAGCTGAGGAGGCTGGACCTGAGTCAGCACATGGAACAGAAAGAATAATTCTGCCACGGAGCGTGGCACGGAGACACAGAGATTAACTGCTATTAAAGAAGCAAGAAAATATTTGATGAAAAAAAGAATAGCCATATTGATAATATTTCCTTTTCTAATATTCTCAGTCATTTTTTCTTTTGCAGAGGATAAAGGAATGGTTAAAGGAATGGTGGCCGACAATAATACACTTGAACCAATTCAGGGTGTACGTGTTGGTATTTTAGGCACAACAGTATATAATATAACTGATAAAAATGGCAACTTTACAATAAAAAATATTTCTTTAGGCGCCTGGTCAGTTCAGGCACAAAAAAGTGGTTATGAAGCAGAAAGCTTATCAATTGATACAAACAGGCTCTCATACATTTCAGGAAAAATCAACAGAAGGGATACAACTAATAAGCGAATTAATATTTACATAAAAAGCCTGGTTTTTCGTGGAAGAAAACATGTAAACAAATATGACTATGGTGGCACCATAAAAGGCACAGTTAGAGATAGAGATACTTATGAACGTATTGACGGGGCTAATTTATACATTTTGGGTACCAGCATAAAGACCACCACAAAAAATGGGGAATGTATTCTAAAAAATATGCCGACAGGTACATATTCTATAAAGGTGAAGAACGATAAATATGAATCTCAGACAAAAGCTAGTGTGAAATCAGTAATTGGTGTTGATACTGAATGCAATTTTAAAATACGGAAGATGGATAAAATCAAATATATACCGAGTTATTAAAGCCGAAAAAGAAACAATTAAGTTCTAGGAGTAAAAAAAAAGCAATGGCCAACCAACCATACCAAGTCAAACTGGAAATCTTCGAAGGTCCCCTGGACCTTCTGTTGTATCTCATCAAGCAGCAGGAGGTGGACATCTACGACATTCCCATCTCCAGCATCACCCAGCAGTACCTGGAATATATAGACATTATGAAGTCGTTGGACCTGGACATTGCCGGGGAGTTCCTGGTGATGGCCGCCACCCTGATCAAGGTCAAGTCCAAGATGCTGCTGCCCCGGCACGAGGAGTTGGAGGGGCCGGAGGCCGAAGACCCGCGGCGGGACCTGGTGCAGCAGCTGCTGGAATACAAGAAATTCAAGGAAGCGGCCAGCCGGCTGGAGGAGCGCGAGGAGCACCAGCGTCTGATGTACCCCCGGCCCAAGGGCGCCTTTGAAAAACAGGACGATGCGCCGGCCGAACCCCCCAAGCCCGAGGTGGGCCTGATCGACCTGCTGCAGGCCTTCCGCCAGGTGGTGGAGCGGATCGACAAGGTCAAGCTCTATGAGATAGTGGGCGAGGATATTACCATTGAGGAGCGGCTGAACTTTGTGCTGAAAGAGATCAGCGAGAAAAAGAAAATGAAATTCTCAGAACTGTTTATGAATGAGACCCGGAAACTGATGATGGTGGTCACCTTCTTTGCCTTGCTGGAGCTGATCCGGCTGGGACATGTCACGGTCACCCAGGAAGGGCTGTACGGAGAGATCCTGATCTGCAGGGTGGAGGCCAACGGCCAGATGGCTTTGGGATGAGGATCATTGCGGTACATAAGGAGGGCCCTGGCTTGGGAATCTCAGTATGTTATGCGGAAGCATTTGTGATCTGATGAACTTTGGACGAACCAAACATATCATTCTTGTCCTGGCCTTGCTTTGGTCCGGCTTCTTTTCTCCGGCCTTAAGCCAGGAGACGGACTCCCAGGAGGGCCAGCTCAAGGCCATCCGCCAGAAGCTGGCCCAGGCAAGGGAACGGGCCCAGGAACTGAAGGGCCAGGAGAAGAACCTCCTGGGCCAGATGGAACGGATGGCCGAACAGATCAACCTGACCCGCCAGGTGCTGAACGCCCTCAGGGAAAAGGAGGCCCGGCTCAATTCCGAGGTCAGGAAGCTGGACGGCCAGATGCTGAAGGCCGAATCCCAGATGAGCAGGCGCCAGGCCCTGATGGAGACCCGGATCCGGCAGATGTACAAGCAGGGCCGGCTGTACGAATGGGAGGTGCTGGTAACCCGGGACAGTTTCACCGACATCATCAAACGCTACAAGTATCTCAGGCTCTTTTCCCTTCAGGACCGCAGGCTTTACGAGACCATCAAGGAAGAACGGACCCAGATATCCCGGGACAAGGCCGACCGCCAGGAACGGCTGATCACCCTGGCCCAGGTGCGGGGCGAGACCGAACTGGAGATGGTGAACCTGAAGGCTGACGAACAGCAGCAGAAAAAACTATTGGACAGGGTCCGCCAGGAGAAGGCCTCCAAGGAAGCGCTGGTGAAAGAGCTGGCGGCGGCCGCCAAAAAACTTCAGAACCTGATAGACGACCTGGAGCGGCAGCGTAAGGCCGAGCTGCAGAAACGCCGGAAGACGGTTCCTGCCCCCGGCACCACCGTGTTGGAGCGCAAGCAGGGCGGCTTGTTATGGCCGGCCGAGGGGAAACTATACTCCACTTTCGGGCTTAAGAAGCACTCCAAGTACAACACCTACATCCAGAACAACGGCATTGACATCTATTCCTCCTACGGCTCAACGGTGGTGGCGGTGGCCCCGGGCAAGGTGGTCTACGCCGAGCGGTTCCTGGGTTACGGCAACGTCATCCTGATAGACCACGACGGGGGATACTACACCCTTTACGGTAACCTGACCGACATGATGGTCTTCACCGGCTCGTCGGTGGCCGAGGGCCAGGTGATCGCCAGGGTGGGGGGCAACGTGGACGGGCCGATCATGCATTTTGAGGTGCGAAACGGCGGCAAGCCGGTGGACCCGGTCCAATGGCTTAAAAGAAAAAAGGGGAACTAAGTGGGCAAGTGCCGGAAATGCGGGTTTGAGAACCAGGGTAACATGGAATTTAGCGGCGATTTCAGGAACCGGCTCGAGCAGTCTGGAGGCTCTCTGACGGCTATGACAGTTTAGGGCCTTCCGCCTGCCGGCTGTGACCGAGATACTTTTGGGCGAAAGAGGTCCGGCCGAAGAGCCCTCTCCAAAAAATCGGCCGAGCTGATCTGCAGGTTCTGCGGCCAGCTGGATGAAGAGATGCAGGCCAATTACAGGGCCAAAGCGGATATCAGCGAGATTCTGGATTTTTGAAAGCAGCTGGGAACATAAATGCTGAAGGACCAGTCCGATAAAGAACCCTGTTCCATGGTTTTCTGGTGGTAAAAATAGGAAAAGTTTTTGTCAAAGTCCGCTGCCCGGAAGGTCATAGATATGGGAAGGATGCTTTAAAAAATAACCCAAAAATGAAATCAACGGGATCACCGTCATGAATTACGAAGAAAACCGGGCCGGGGAATTAGAAGAGGCCTTTAAAATTGCCGATCAGCTCAACACCCTTAACTGGGTGGACCTGGCGGTGGAAGTTTTGACCAGGGCCAAATGCTTTGCCGGCGACCAGGAGCAGGAGGCCTCTTTGTTCTCCAAGCTTGGGGAATACTACATCAAGAAGGGCAGTTATGAGCTGGCGGTCATCCAGCTGGAGAACGCCATGGGGAGGCTGTGGCAGCGTCCTGAGTCGCTGGAGTTGTTTTATGTTTACCGCAACATTGCCTGGACCTTTTGGCGGCAGGGATATCTGGACCGGGCGGACAGCTACACCGAAGGGGCCAAAGCGGTCATTGAGGCCAGGGGACAGCACCAGGACAACGACACCAACAAGGCCCGGGCCTGTCTCTTTCATCTTCAAGCCCTGTTGGCCGGGGCCAGGGGGGACAACCAGACGGCGGTAGAGTATTACAAAAAAGAAACAGAGATACTGGAACTCTACAACTTTAGCGATAAGCTGGCGGCGGTCTACGGTAACCTGTGCGGGATATACCGCACCACCGGAAATTATTCCCAGGCCATAGAATACCAGGTTAAATCCATAGAGATCGCGGAAAAGCAGGGGGACCTGCTGACGGTAGGCATCGGCTGCAACAACCTGGGGGAGATCTACCAGAACCTGGGGAATTTCCAAAAAGCGGAATTATATTTCAACCGGTATCTGGAGATCAACAGCCGCATTGACAACCCCCTGGGGGATTCCTTTGCCTTGGCCGGCATGGCCCGCCTGCACACCGAATGGAAAGACTATACCCGGGCCGAAGCCCTGTACCGGAGAGCCCTGGTGAGAGCCATGGCCATAAAAAGCAAAGTCCGGGAATCCGGCATCCTGGCCAACCTGGCCCTGCTTTACCTTGCGTCGGGCAATACCGACCAGGCCCTGCAACAGGCGGATAAGGCCATAGAGATATGCCAACAGACCGGACGGCTCATCCCCCAAAGGTACCAGATCATCAGGGCCTGGATCTTATATAAGATGGCGGAGCAGGAGCCGGAAAGGAAGGATGACGCTTTTTTCCTTTTGGAACAGACCGTCTCCCAGCCGATAATCACTGATGATGAACAGGACCTGTCTTCCCAGGAAATAGCCCTGGAAGCCTATACCCTGCTGGCCAGGATAGGTTTGGATAAAAACGATATCGTTCTGACAAAGGAATATTTGAAAAAGGCCAGGTTCTTCATAGACCAGCTGATGCAGAATATCCCGGCCGAACTGCAGACCACCTTCCTGTCAAAATCACTTATTAAGCACATCAGTGAGATGGAAGAAAAAGTAAAGGAACTTTCCGGCCCGGATACGGTTCCAACCTAATCTGGCAAAACGATCCGGTAATCCGGCAAGGGAAATAACCGAACTGGTATAATAGAAAGCCCCCCGCCACACTTAGACCAAGCTTAGTGTCCGGCAGGGGGGCTTTATTGTTTCCAGGAAAAAGGAGCGGTTTTCGTTTGTTTCGTGTCCTTTCGTGCCTGCGCGCTGAAGCGCTTTGGCGCGCAAGCGTGGGAAGGGTATCCTATTTCTTTCCATCCATGATCATCTTCTTGGTATAAGGTATCAGCCCTCCGGCGTCGATGATGGCCTGGCGGGCCTGGGGCAAGGGCACGATGTCAAAGCTCTTGCCGGTGGTCTTGTTCACTACTTTGTTGTTCTCGATCGCCAGTTCGTCGCCTTCGCTGGCCTCGATATTGGGGCAGATCACCATGTACAGTCCGACATTGATGGAGTTTTGCAAAAATATCCGGGAAAAATTCTTGGCTATCACCTTCAATCCCCAGCCCACCAGGCAGGAGGCGGCCTGTTCCCGTGAGGATCCGCAGCCGAAGTTCTTGTCGGCCACGATAAAACTGCCGGGCTCGATCTGCTTGGCCTTGAGTTTTTTGTTGAACTCGGCATCGTCCACGAAGGCGAACTGGGGGGTCTCGGTGGGGAGTACCGTGGCCATGAAGCGGCCGGGATAGATGATATCGGTGGAGATATCGGCGCCCAATTTCAATACGACTTTACCCATTTTTATTTCCTCCCTTTCTTGGCCGGCTTCTTCACTATCTTTGTTTTCGTTTTCTGCTTTTTGACTTTCGGCTTAACAGCCTTGCTTTTGGCCTTCGGCGCCGGGCTCACCGTGCGGGGGTCGGTGATCTCTCCCGTTATGGCCGAAGCCGCGGCGGTGGCCGCCGAGCACAGGTAGACCTCGGCGTTGGGGTTGCCCATCCGTCCCTTGAAATTCCGGTTGGTGGTGGCCAAAGCCTTGTCGCCGTCGGCCAAGGCGCCCTGGTGCACGCCCAGGCAGGGGCCGCAGCCGGAATTCATCACCACCGCGCCGGCCTGCATGAAGGTTGCCACGTAGCCTTTCTTCAGGGCCTGCTGATAGATCCTGGTGGAAGCCGGGAACACCAGCATCCGGACGCTGCGGGCCACTTTCTTGCCCTTGAGGATGGAAGCCGCGATGGCCAGGTCGTCCAGCCGGCCGTTGGTGCAGGAGCCGATAACTATCTGCTGGATCTTGATGCCGCGGGCGGCGCCCACCGGCTTGACGTTGTCCACGGTGTGGGGGAAGGCGATCTGGGGCTCCAGCTTGGAGGCGTCGATCTCCACAACCTGTTCGTAGGCCGCATCTGGATCCGGCCCGAACAATTCGGGGATATTCCTGACCCCGGCTTCCTGCTTAAGGTAGCGGACGGTCTCCGCATCCGGCGGGACGATGCCGCCGGTGGCCCCGGCCTCCACCGTCATGTTACAGAGCACCAGGCGGCCGGAGGTGGACATCTTCTTGATGGTCTCGCCGTGGAACTCGATCACCTTGAAATTGGCGCCCTCGGCGGACAGCTTGCCGATCAGGTTCAGGATTATGTCCTTGGGCTCGACGTATTTCGGAAGCACCCCGTTGACCACCACCTTGATGGTCCCCGGCACTTCCACGTTCAGGATCTTTCCCAGGGCCCAGACCGCGGCCATTTCGGTGGCCCCGATGCCGAAGGAGAAGGCGCCCAAGGCCCCGTGGCTGGTGGTGTGGCTGTCGGTGCCCACCAGGACCGAACCCGGCAGGACGTAGCCGTTCTCCGGCAGTATCTGGTGGCAGATCCCGCCCTCGTCGCCACGGATGTCGTGGAACTTGGTGATGCCCTGCTTGGCCACGAACTCGCGGATCTTCTTCTGGTTCCCGGCGGTCTTGGAGCTCTCGGCCGGCACCCGGTGGTCAAAGATGATGGCGATGCGGGACGGGTCCCACACTTTGGCCTCAATCCCGGTGCCCTGGTAGATGTCCGAGAACTGGTTGATCACCAGCGCGCCGTTCTCGTGGGACATGGCCAGGCTGACCTTGGGCTCGACCACGTCGTTCACTTTGACTGATGCCTGGCCGGTGGCTTTGGCCAGGATCTTTTGGACCATTGTCATTCCCATTCGGGCTCTCCTTATATTACCGTTTATGATGTAAAGCTTCTCATCCGCAGATTAACGCAGATATTTCAATAATCATATGTGTCTCGGTGTCACTTCGATAAGCTCGGTGCAACTCTCTGCGGCCAATCTTAGATCTCCCTGGCCGGGGTCAGCACCTGCTCAAAGTAAAACTTGATGGCGCTCATGGCCTGGTTCCTATAACTCCCGGACACGCCCTTCTCGCCGCTCAGGTATTCCAGGTAAGCCTTGATCTCCGCCGGACCCAGTTCCTGGGGCGGCCGGTGCCCAGTATGGGCCAGCAGCAAATTAAAATGAGACACATAGACCCGGATGGTGGCCTCGCTGTAATTGCGCTGGCGGAGCTGTTCCAGGTACTCCGGCGGCAGGGCCGGGCTTTGGGACGATGAACGCCTTCTTTTTCTCCCGTCCGTCCGGGGCCCGTCAGCGCTCCGTCTGGCCCGCCGGCCGGGCGGGGGAGAGTCGCTTACTTCGGCCAGGCCGTCCAGCTTGGCTTGCAGGAAGGCCAGCCAGTTATCCCGCCAGGGCATCAGGCCCTCATGGGATCCGGCCCGCCAGTGCAGGCTGGGCAGCCTCTTTTTGATCTCGGCTAACGAGATCTCATCAGCGATGTCCAGCTTGATCCATTTCCGGCCCAGATGGGTGATGGGTTCGCAGTAGATGGTCATCCGGCCAGCCGCTTGCTCTGGTTGGGTTCCGGGGATGTCGTGAGTTCCGTCGTTCATTATATTCTTCGTATCCGTCATTAATTAAATTGCCGCTTTTTCCTTCATGGCCTTGATCTCTTCCGCGGTGTAGCCCAGCTGGGTCAGGATCTCCTGCTGGTGCTGGCCCAGGGTCGGGGGCGGGGCGTCAATGCTGGCCGGGGTGGCCGAGAACTTGGCCGACAGGTTGAACAGCTTCAGCTCGCCCAGGTCCGGGTCCCTGATGGTCTCGATGGTCTTGCGGTACTTCACCTGCTCGGCATTGAGCGCCTTTTCCAAGCTGTAAATGTCGCCCGAGGGGACGCCCTTGGCGTTGAGAACCTCGACCCAGTGCTCGGTGGTCTGGGTTTTCAATTTTTCCTCCAGCAGCGGGGTCAGCAGTTTTCGGTTCTTCTTGCGGGTGTCCCGCTCCTGGAAACGGGGATCGGTCAAGAGTTCCGGCACGCCCAGCACGGTGGCCAGATCCTCCCACTGCTTCTGCTGGTTGGCCGCGATGTTGATGTAGCCGTCCTTGGTGACGAAAGTGCCCGAGGGGGCTGCGGTGAAGTTGTCGTTGCCCATCACCACCGGCTGCTGCCCGCCGATCAACAGATTGGCGGCCACCCAGCCCATCAGCGGCATGATGGAATCCAATAATGCGATGTCTATGAACTGGCCCTCGCCGGTCTTCTCCCGGTAATACAGGGCGGCCATGATGGCGAAGGCGGCGTTAAGCCCGCCCACCGTGTCGCAGACCGGGAAGCCGGCCCGCAAGGGGTGCAGGCGCTCGTCGCCGTTGACGTCCATCTCGCCTGACAGGCCCTGGATGATCTGGTCGTAGGCCGGCTTAAAGGCGTCGGGCCCGGCCTGGCCGAACCCTGAGATGGCACAGTAGACTATCTTGGGGTTGACCTTCCTGATCTCGGCGTAGGAGAAGCCCAGCCGGTCCATCACGCCGGGGCGGAAATTCTCCACCAGCACGTCGGCGGTCTTCAGCAGTTTGCGGAAGATCTCCTTGGCCTCTTCGGCCTTCAGATTTAAAGTGATGGATTTCTTGTTGGCGTTCTGGGCCAGGAAGGAGGTGCCCATCAGCTTCTGGTTCAGGGCCGGGACCGCCCCCAGCTTGCGGGCCAGGTCGCCGCCATCGGGGTTCTCGATCTTGATCACCTCGGCCCCCAGCAGGGCCAGGTGCATGGTGGAAAAGGGCCCGGACAGGACGTTGGTCATGTCCAGCACCCGGATGTTCTGCATCATTTTTTTAGGCCTCGGTTTGATTAATGGTCCCGATTTAAGGATGGAACCCGGAAGCTCGCGGCCCAGGAAATCCTGAACCTCTTTTGATATCTCCAGCAGTTTGAAGAGGTCAACGTCGGTCCGTTCCTCTTCCCTCTGCAATACGTGGACGAAGTCCTCGGTGGCCACGTTGCCGGCCGCCACCTTGGTGAAGGGGCATCCGCCCAGGCCCCCGAAGGCGGTCTCGATGTACTTGACCCCGGCCTGCATGGCAGCGAAGATGTTGGCCATCCCCAGCCCGTAGGTGTTGTGGAAATGGCAGGCCAGTTCCACTGTGGGGTCCATCTTCCGGATGGCGCTGAAAAGCCTGATAACCTGGGCCGGGTCGGCGTGGCCGGCGGTGTCGGCCAGGCTGATGTTCCTGATCCCGGCCTCCAGATACTTTTGGACCATGGCCAGCACCTTGTCCTCGGGAATGGCCCCGTCGAAGCCGCAGCCGAAGGCCGACTGGACCGAGGCCTGGACCTTTTTGCCGGCGGCCTGGGCCTTTTTGGCCATCGACAGGATCTGGCCCATGGCCTTGTCCGGGCTCATTCCGGTGTTCTTCTGGCTGTGGGTCTCGGAGGCCGAGACCCCCATGCAGAACATCTCCACCCCGCAGGCCAGCCCGCGCTCGAAACCCTTTTCATTGAGCACCAGGCCGGAGAGAACGGTCTGGGGGTTCTTCTTTCCGTTCTTGGCATAGTGTTCGAACAGGTCGTCGGTGTCGGCCATCTGGGGCACTTTTTCCTTGTGGACGAAGGAACCCACCTGGATGATGTCCACTCCGGAATCCATCAGGGCGTCGATCCACCGGATCTTCTGCTCGGTGGGTACGGTCTTCTTCTCTATTTGAAAACCGTCCCGCAGGCCCACTTCGTGAATGAAGATTTCAGGCATGTTTGTCTGATATAAGGTTTGTGGTTAATAACCAGGAGGAGTGTCATTCCTGCGAAAGCAGGAATCCATTTATTTTCTGGATTCCCGCCTGCGCGGGAATGACAATGAAAAGCACGAAAGGTTACAGTTTCTTGGCGATGGCCTCGGCCATTTCCAGGGTCTTGGTGCTGCCGCCCATGTCGTAGGTCCGGGCCTGGCCTTCCTTGATCACCTCGGCCACGGCCTGCTCTATCTTGTCGGCCTTGTCGGTCTCGCCCAGCCAGGTCAGCATCATCTTGGCGGCCAGAATGGTGGCGATGGGGTTGGCCTTGTACATGCCGGCGTATTTGGGGGCCGAGCCGTGGGTGGGTTCGAATACCGCCAGCTTCTGGCCGATGTTCCCCGAGCAGCCGAAGCCCAGGCCGCCCACCATCTGGGCGCACAGATCGGACACGATGTCGCCGAACATATTGGTGGCTACCAGCACCTCGTAGTTCATGGGGTTCTTCAGCAGCCACATGCAGATGGCGTCGATGTTGGCGTCGTCGCACTGGATGCCGGGATAGTCCTTGGCCACTTCCTTGCCGATCTCCAGGAACAGTCCCTCGGTGGCCCGCACCACGTTGGCCTTGTGGATGATGGTCACCTTCTTGCGGTTGTATTTTTTGGCGTACTCAAAAGCCGCCCGGATGATCCGTTCCGAACCCTTGCGGGTGTTGATCTTGCAGGTGATGGCGTACTGGTCCAGGGCCACGTCCTTGAAGGCGGCAAAGCCCTTGGCATTCTTTGAAAGGACATCCTTGACCTCCTGGGGCACAGGACTGAATTCCACGCCGGCGTACAGGTCCTCGGTGTTCTCCCGGAACACCACCAGGTCAA
This sequence comes from bacterium UBP2_UBA5202, assembly GCA_002412795.1. Taxonomy (GTDB): domain Bacteria; phylum Edwardsbacteria; class AC1; order AC1; family EtOH8; genus UBA5202. The sequence goes on from DHVS01000038.1 coordinate 66,206, forward strand.
TGCCTTCTTTGTAGTTGATGGGATTGCCGGGATAGGCCTTGCAGGGCCTTAAGCAGTTGTACAGGTCGAACAGCTGCCGCATCCGGACGATGGGCGAGCGGTAGACCATTCCTTTGCCCTGAAGTTCGGGAATGAGTTCCTTTTCGGCGGCCTTGACCGGCTTGGAGGTGATGGCTCCGAACATGGCGGCGTCCACCCTGCCCAAAAGGTCAATGGTCCGCTGGGGGAAGGCTTCGCCCTCCTTGCACCAGAACTCCCAGCCGATGTCGCCGTGGGTGTATTCGGCGTCGAATTTGACTGCGTCCAGCACTATCTTGGCGGCTTCCATGACTTCGATTCCGATGCCGTCTCCCGGCAGCCAGGCTATCTTGTACTTGGCCATGAGGGTCTCCTTGTGAATATGTTGATTATTGTTTTTATAATCTTTTGGTAAGATTATCATTTTACCTTAAATAAATGCATTATGTCAAGTGAAACTGGTTCAGGGAATTTGCCGCCCCCGTTGCTCCGCAGTCCGGTGGTCACTGCGATTTCTTTATCTTCCGGCGGTCCGCTTTTTTCATTTTTTTATGGTCCTCGTTCACCATGTTGTCCTGGTTGGCCCACTGGGTGATGTGCTTCAGCAGGACCGGGACGTACTCGTTGGCGGCCGCCGAGGAAAGCCGGTAATTGATCCACAGGGCTTCCCTTTTATCCTCGACCAGTCCGGCGTTCTTCAGCTGATGGAGGTGCCGGGAGACGCAGGGCTGGGAGATGCCCAGCACCGAGGTCAGCCCGTTGACGCTCATGGGCTTCTCCTGCAGCATCTTCAGGATCCGGATCCGGTTCTGGTCCCCCAGGGCCTTGAACACTTTTACCAAGTTCTTCATATGTTCCGCCTCGATATGCTTATATAGCTATATGGATATATAAATGATATCAAAATCCCGGCCTGTTGTCAAGCAGATTCTTTTGGACCAACCCCCGGGGAGAAATGTTTCGGGCAATGCAGAAACGGAGGGTAAAACTCCGGTTTTCGGCTTGCACAAACGGCCTATTTTGTGATATCATAACAGGTTGAACCCGAAAGCTAACTCAAACTCCGGCATTGGTTATGAACAAAAATATCAAGTCTCCGGTCATAGGGATGACAGCCCTGCGCAGTCCCGATCAGACCAGCTACCACCACATTCTGACCGGGCCCTATGTCCGCTGCATCACGGCGGCCGGGGGCTATCCGATCGTCCTGCCGGCGATAGTCGGCCGTTGTCAGGAAGCCCTGTCCTTGGTGGACGGCCTGCTGCTGATCGGCGGCGGCGACATAGAAGGGAAGCACTTGGGAGCGGAGAACCATCCCAAGGCAAAATTCTTCAACCCTTTGCGGGACGAGTTCGAGCTGGCCATCATAAAGCTGGCTGCCCAATGGAAGATGCCGATGCTGGGCATCTGCCGTGGCCTGCAGATCATGAACATCGCCCTGGGGGGCTCGCTGTACCAGGACATCAACGACGAGCAGGGCACGGCCTTTGACCACATGCGGGAAAAGACCCCGGACCTGCCGGTGCATGCGGTCAGCATCGCGGCCGAAAGCTGTCTGGCCTCCATCCTGGGGACCACCTCGCTTTCGGTCAACAGCGTTCATCATCAGGCGATAAAAGATGTTTCCTCCAAACTCAAAGCCGTGGCCTGGGCCCCGGACGGGGTGATAGAGGCGGCCGAGGCCTGCGGGGATTCCGGTTTCATGCTGGGAGTGCAGTGGCATCCGGAGCGGATCGCGGAAAAACAGCCGGAGCAGCTGAGATTGTTTGAAAGATTTATCGGGGCGGCGGGAAACTATGCACAAAGGAAATAGTAACTACAGGATACTGACTACCGCATACACTATCCAGTAGCCACAATACAGTAGGATATAAATCAGTCATAATTTTTAAGACATCATAAAAGGAGCTCGGTCAATTGTCCCAAGATCACATCCGTAATTTCTGCATCATCGCCCATATAGACCACGGGAAATCCACCCTGGCCGACCGCCTGCTGGAGGTCACCGGCACCATCATGAAGAAGGACATGCAGGAGCAGGTGCTGGACAGCATGGACCTGGAGCGGGAGCGGGGCATCACCATCAAGATGCATCCCATCCGGATGAACTACCGGGCCAAATCCGGGGAAGAATACGTCTTCAACCTGATAGACACCCCGGGCCACGTGGACTTCGGCTACGAGGTCTCCCGTTCCCTGGCCGCCTGCGAGGGCGCGATCTTAGTGGTCGACGCCACCCAGGGGGTGGAGGCCCAGACCGTGGCCAACCTTTACCAGGCCGTCAACCATAACCTGACCATCATTCCGGTGATCAACAAGGTGGACCTGCCCTCGGCCGAGGTGGAGAGGTGCCGGTCGCAGATCGTGGAGCTCTTGGGCTGCGATCCTTCCGAAATACTTTTGGCCAGCGCCAAGACCGGCTTGGGCATCCAGGAACTGCTGGAGGAGATCATCGTCCGGGTGCCGGCGCCCAAAGGCGAGGCCCTGTCCCCTCTCAAGGCCCTGATCTTCGACTGCATCTTCGACGTCTATCGCGGCGCGGTGCCCTACATCCGGATCGTGGACGGCCGGCTGGAGAAGGGGATGAGGATCAGGCTTTTCTCCAACCAAAAGGAATTCGAGGTCACCGAGGTGGGCACTTTGGGGATGGGGATGCATCCCAAAACTTCGCTGGAACAGGGCGAAGTGGGTTACGTGGTGGGCGGGATCAAGACCGTCTCCGAAGCCCGGGTGGGCGACACCGTCACCGACGCCCGGAACCCGGCCCCGGAGGCCCTGCCGGGCTACAAGCAGGTGAAGCCCATGGTCTACGCCGGGCTGTATCCCACCGAGAACCAGCAGTACCCCGACCTGCGGGTCGCTTTGGAAAAACTGGTCTTGAACGATTCCGCCCTGCATTACCAGCCCGAGACCTCCAGCGCTTTGGGGTTCGGCTTCCGCTGCGGGTTTTTGGGCATGCTCCACATGGAGATAGTCCAGGAGCGGCTGGAGCGGGAATACAACCTGTCGCTGATCAACACCGTGCCCAACGTGGAATACCGGGTGATCCAGACCGACGGCCAGGTGCTGGTGATAGACAACCCCTCCGACCTGCCCAACGAGGTCAAGGTGGAGATGATAGAGGAGCCGTTCGTCAACGCCGAGATAGTGGTGCCGGCCGAGTTCATCGGCAACATCATGAAGCTGGGGCAGGACCGGCGGGGCATCTACCAGAAGCTGGAATACCTGGACCCCACCCGGGCCCTGCTGTTCTATCAGTTTCCGCTGTCCGAGATCATCTTCGATTTTTACGACAAGCTGAAGAGCCTGTCCAAGGGCTACGCCTCGCTGGATTACGAGTTCCTGGAGTACCGCCAGTCCGACCTGGTGAAGCTGGACATCCTGATCAATGGCGACCCGCTGGACGCGCTTTCGGCCATCATCCACAAGGACCACGCCCAGGAATGGGGCAAGCGGCTGGCGGTGAAGCTGCGCAAGATCATCCCCCGCCAGCAGTACGAGGTGGCCATCCAGGCGGCCATCGGCAGCCGGATCATCGCCCGGGAGAGCGTCAAGCCCTACCGCAAGAACGTGATCGCCAAGTGCTACGGCGGCGACATCAGCCGCAAGCGCAAACTGCTGGAGAAGCAGAAGGAGGGCAAGAAGCGGATGAAGCAGGTGGGCAATGTGGAGATCCCGCAGGAGGCGTTCCTGGCGGTGCTGAAGGTGGGCGACGAGGAAAGCGAGTAAACCGGGGTCCGTTAAACCACAAAGACACTAATGTCATCCTGAGCGTTGCACTGAGCTTGTCGAAGTGATTGCCGCCGTGCTTTACAAGACGAAGGATCTTCTATTTGCCACAAAGACGCAAAGGCACCAAGGTAATTTTCACTATTCTGGGAATCCGTTCAAAAAGGGAACTATCTAATTTGCATTGAGTGCTAAATTGCGACAATATTCTCAATAAATACAACTAACTTCTTTTCTTATTAGTAGTAAAATGAAAAATAAAATAGTGCCTATTGTATCAGCGATATTTTGTATTGCAATATTGCTCTATTGGGTATATGTGTCATATCAAGCAGGAACAGTAAAGTATGTTATTTTTAGCTTCAAGTATTGGTGTTGGCGTTTGTATTGCCGTTATAGTATCTTATTTAATCGTGGCTTTAATAAAAAGGTTTATAAAAAAGAAACATAAAACTATCGTATAGTTTTATTGTTATTCAAATGCAAAAGATCAATTTATGGCTGGTTTAAATGTGGCACGTAAGTTGGTATTTTAATAATTGAGAAATCCAAGACGAATGCTTTTTAGAAAACTGTTTTTTTAATATATCAAAATAACAAAGGTGAACCATGTTCCAGAATCTGTTCTCCGACAAGTTCAAGCTGGCCTTTCTTGTGGCCGCAGTATTGCTGGCCTGGGTGGCGGTGCTGGAGTTCATGTTCATCACCCAGCAGTCCATGGACCTGGAAAGGCTGAAGGCCAGGAACGGTGAACTGGAGTCCGACCTGGCCGGGCTGGCTGCCCTGGTGCCCAATAAACTGACCAAGGCCGAGGCCGACAAGCAGGGATTCAAGAACATCTTCATCATGTACAACGATGAGGGCCGTGCGGTGGAAGTGAAGTTCGACAGGATCAAGTTTTAGGAACAAACCCGGCGGTATTCCGTAGTATCTTTACGTTGCCACCCTTCTATTCATCAGGGTAAACTCCGGCACTGAGGCACGGAGATATTTATTATCTGAACTTTTGTAAATTCCACCTTTATACGTTTTTTTGTTGCGATAGCCTGAAGGCTATCGCTATAATCCATCAAGGCTTGTGCTGAGCGGGGCCGAAGTGCCTCTGGCGAGGCCTGCCAAAGTAGCCCGATTTATCGGGGTTGATGATTAATAGCGATGTCATTCATGGCATCGTATAGAGAGTAGATGAAATTTGCAAATATTTAGTTATTATTTTAAGGATTTGATATTAGAATGAAAGAAAAATACACCTTCAAAAAACTCTGGCACGACTGGCTGTGGCCCCTGCTCTGGGCGGTGCTGGTGGTCAAGCTGGTGATCAATCCCTTTATCCTGGAAGCCTACCAGGTGCCCACCGGGTCCATGGAGAGCACCATCCTGCCGGGAGACTGGCTGATCGCCGAGAAATTCAGCTACGGCCTGCACATTCCCTTTACCAATACATCCATCCTGCCCCTGACCTCACCCAGGTCCGGCCAGGTGGTGGTCTTCAAAAGCCCGCTGGACGGGATCAATCTGGTCAAACGCTGCATCGCCTCCGGCGGGGATACGGTGGAGGTCAGGAACAAGATACTTTATGTCAACGGCATAAAGAGAAACGAGAAATTTGCCATTCACCGGGACAGCTTTGCGGTGCCGGTGATGAACCCGCCCCTGACCCAGGACCAGTTCCAGCAGGAATGGGAAAATCGACAGCTGTTGCAGACCTACGCGGTGCGGGACAATTTCGGTCCAATTGTGGTGCCCAAGGACTGTTTCTTCATGATGGGCGACAACCGCGACGAGTCCTTCGACTCCCGCTTTTGGGGGCCGCTGCCCCGCAATCTTATCCGGGGCCGGGCCCTGTTCGTCTACTGGTCGTTCGATAGGCTGTCGGAGATGCCCATGACCAGTCTGTGGAAGCGTTTCCGGCTGCAGCGGATAGGGCGGAAACTCTGGTAGCCTGGATACAAAACCTTACCACGGAAACACTGAATGTCCAAATCACGGAATCTTAACGGAATGTTCAGGAATACTTTCCTGTTTCATCATTTTCATGATTTCCGTGTTTCCGTGGTTTGCTCCGGTTAAAACCAATCAACCAAAACCCTTTAAGGAACCAATATGGCCGTCCGGCAGAACAACGTAAAAAAATCCTGGTACCGGGACTGGGGCGAATCCATAATCTGGGCGGTGGTGATGGCCCTGATCATCCGGGCCCTGGTGATCCAGGCCTTCAAGATCCCCTCCGGCTCCATGGAGGACACCCTGCTGGTGGGCGATTTTCTGATGGTCAACAAGTTCATCTACGGGGTCAAACTCCCGTTCACCGAAAAGACCATCCTGCCGGCGCTGAGAAAGACCAAGGCCGGGGACATCATCGTCTTCAAGTATCCTTTGGACAAGCGGGACTTCATCAAGCGCTGCGTGGCGGTGGAGGGGGACACGGTGGAGGTGCGGAACAAGAAGCTCTACGTCAACGGCCAGCGCCCGGTGGAACCATACGCAGCGAACAAGGCCTGGGGGGAAAGCATTACCCTGCCCCAGATGCTTTCGGCGGAGCTCTGGCGCAACGATTATCAGCGGGACTGGGAACAGCGCAAGTTCCTGAACCTGCCGGTGCGGGATAATTTCGGCCCGGTGGTGGTGCCCAAGGACTGCGTCTTTGCCATGGGCGACAACCGGGACAACTCCCTGGACTCCCGTTTCTGGGGCCCCCTGCCCAGGAGCCTGATCCTGGGCAAGGCGGTGTTCATATACTGGTCGTGGGATTCCGAGAACGGCGAGCCGTTCTGGAAGATCTGGGAGAACATCCGGTTCAACCGGCTGGGAGACATGATCAGGTAAACGATCTGGATTTACATTTAAACGGATCTCTTTCTATTTTACTACAGAGGGTGCAATGTCAGATATTCTGATCAAGGCCGTGGAGTCAAAGAAAGAACTGGAGCAATTCATAAAACTGCCCTGGGCGATCTACCGGAACGACCCCAGCTGGGTGCCTCCCCTGGTCGCCGAGCAGAAGAAAATGCTGGATACCGGGCACAACCCGTTCTTTCAGCACGCCCGGGCCGCTTACTTCCTGGCCTTCAGAGACGGCGAATGCCGGGGGCGGATCAGCGCCCACATAGACGACAACAGCAACAAATTCCACCACGAGAAGTGCTGTTTCTTCGGTTTCTTTGAATCGGCGGAAGATCCCAATGTGGCCAAGGCCCTGTTCGCCGCAGCGGAAAAATGGGCCAGGGAAAAAGGCATGGACACGGTGCGGGGGCCGTTCAACTTCACCACCAACGACACCGCCGGTTTGCTGATAGACGCCTTTGACCGCCCCCCGGTGATAGAGATGACCTACAACCCGCCGTACTATCCGGTCTTGGTCGAAGCCTGCGGATACGCCAAGACCATGGACCTGTTGGCATATTTCCTGGATGTCCAGAACATCGACCGCGACAGGATCAAAATGCTGGCCCGGCGTTGCGAACAAAAGGGAATAACCTTTCGCTCAATAAACAAAAAGGTCTTCGGGCAGGAGGTCAAGATATTCAAGGAGGTCTACAACCAGGCCTGGAGCCAGAACTGGGGCTTCGTCCCGCTGACCGAGGCCGAGATCGACCACTACGCCAAAAGTTTCAAGGATATAGTTGAACCCGATTATGTGATCTTTGCCTTTGACGGGGATAAGCCGGTGGGCTCGCTGTGGGCTCTGCCGGATTACAATCACTCCATCAAGCGGCTCAACGGCAAAATGGGACCGCTGGAAATAATGAAATTCCTCTGGCACAACCGCAACATCACCCATACCCGGGTGATGACCGCCGGAGTGATAAAGGACTACCAGAAGAGGGGAATCGAGGCCGGACTGGTCAGCCGGGTGATAGAGAACGCCGTTAAAAAGGGAACCAAGACCGGGGAGCTTTCCTGGGTGCTGGAGAACAACCTGATGATGAACCGGCTGGGCGAAGCGGTGGGGGCCAGGGTTTATAAGACATACAGAGTGTATGAGAAAAAGCTTAACCAATGAATAAAACCCCTTCCCCACTGGGGAAGAGCCTGCACTGAGTTAAGCAATATATTGCTGCAAACGAAAGTGGGCAGGGGTTAGGTCAAAAAAGCCGCCCTTATTACGGGCGGCTTTCTCAAAGTTACTTCTTGTTTCTTAAAAACCGGGGGTTCCATATCTCGGCTATCAGTATGGCCAAGGCCGCCAGCACAAACCCAAAGATGACATCGATCACGTAATGCAGCCGCAGGAACACCGTGGCCACGATCAGCAAGATCCCCACTGGAAGCATTACCGCGAAAAGTTTTTTGTGATGGGCGTGGGCATAATAGAGCACGATCAGGGTTATCCCGGTGTGGCCCGAAGGGAAGCAGTCCCGCTTGTTGAATTCGTTGGCGGTCAGAAAATTAAGGATCTGGTTTCCCCAGAACAGTCCCTTGACCGGGGCGGCCTGATTGCCGGTCAGGGTAAAGCGGGGGCCGATGGCCGGAACCAGCAGATATCCCAGGTAGGAGATGAAGAACCCGATGGTCACCGCCAGGAACATGTGCTCCAACTCGTGGTGCTTATTGTCGAAATGCAGGAATAAAGCCAGGACCACCGGCAGAAAGTAATAGCTGGAATAGGCCAGGGCCAGCACATCCACCATCCAGGGCGCGGTCAGGCTCTCCAGCCAGACGGTGGGATGGACCCCGAACATAGCGTAGTCGATCCTGATCAGATAGCCGTCCAGGTCCGGCCGGATATACTGAATGATGTATCCCAGGCTCTGAAATACCGGAAGGATGCCGGCGAATGGCGCCCAGCGCCGCAGCAGCTCAAAGAACTTGTAGGGCCAGCGGGTGTCCAGCCAGATCACCAGCCCATAGATCCCCAGGGTCAGCCCGTAGATCAGGAATATCCAGGGCCAGCCTTTGAGACGGGGCAGGTTCAGCAGGGTCAGCAGGCTCAAACCGGATACGAACCCCAGGTAGAGCCATTCCACTTTTTTCAGTTTTATTTTCGGCATCCTTTAATTTTAGCATTCCCGGCAAATTAAGTCAATTGTCTGGGGGTGAAATCTCAGGCCGGCCGCCCCAGGAAGCCGGTATTGACAACTACCGTCAATAGTCGTATACTCAAATCCCTGCCATCAAATGATGAGATCATGAAGATAAAATTAAACGGAAAAGATACCGAAACGCCCGGGAAATATACGATCGCAGACCTGCTGAAAATGCACGCCCTTTTGGGAAAGCCTTTGGTGGTGGAGCTCAACGGCAGCATCATCAAGAGCGGTCATTATAATGATATTCGGCTGAGCGAAGGCGATGTCCTGGAGATAGTGCGGCTGGTGGGCGGGGGATAGATTTTAATGAGGAAGCTGGCCGACATAGACCATGGCAAAATCGTCCGAATTCTGAAAAGCCGGGCCGGTGTTTTATACCTGATCGGCAGGAATGACAAAGCGCAGGAAGATGCGGAAAGCGGCCTGGAAATTGCCAGGCATTTGGGCGACAAACAGGCCATGGCCGACTTCAAGCATCGGATGAGCGATATCTTTGCGGTAACCGGCCAATATGAAAAAATGCGCCACGCGGTTGAGGAATCCCTGTCGATATCACGGGAGATCGGAGACGAAAAGAGGCAAGCGGCCAGCCTTAATAGCATGGGTTATGTGTGCAATATGCATGGCGATTATCCCCAGGCTCTTGTTCACTACGGCGATTCATTGAGGATACAGGAAAAGATCGGCGACCGGCAGGGCCAGGCAACGAGCCTCAGCAACATCGGCATTCTTTACGGCCACATCGGCGAATATTCCAAGGCCCTTGACTATTACGACAGATCCCTGGGGATACAGGGGGAGATCGGCGACCGGGAGGGCCAGGCAAGAAGCCTAAGCAATCTCGGAGGGGTGTATGGTTTTCTTGGCGACCACACCAAGGCCTTTGACTGTCACCAGACAGCTTCGAAAATTCGGGGGGAGATCGGCGATAAATACGGCCAGGCGGAAAGCCTCAACAACACGGGCTATTTGCATTACAGCCTTGGCGATTATGCCATGGCCATAGGATTTTACAGCAGGGCATTAAAGATGCAGGAGGAGATCGGCGACAAATACGGGCAGGCGATAGGCCTCAACAATATCGGCATGGCACTGGGATACATTGGGGATCATCCAGCGGGATACCAGCAGTTGTCGAGATCCTTGAAGTTGCTGGAAGAGATCGGCGATCAGAAAGGCCAGGCTTACAGTTTCAGCAATATCGCCAGGAATTGTTTTGAGAGGGCCGATTACGAAAACGCCAGGGAATGCCTGGACCAGGCGCAAGCCATAGCCGAGAGGATCGGGATCAAGGAGATACTCCGCAGGAACGCGCTGTTGCGCGGGGAATTGGAAATGGCCGAAGCGGGTTTATCCCCGATAATCGCGGGTTGCGGCGGGCAGGACATCGGGCCGGCCGCTCAAAAGGCTTTGAAACATGCGGCCAATGCCATGAAACTTGCCAAAGAATTGGAGTCGAAAGCCGGCCGGGCCGGGGCATTGTTGTTGACGGCCCGGGCGGAGTCAGCCACCGGTGAAAAAGACGGCGCCGAAAGGAAATTCGAAGAGGCGATAGCGGTATTTGAGGAACTGAAACTGCCGTTCGAAACAGCCCAGGCATATTACTTTTACGGCCTGGCCTTGTCAAACAAAGATGCCGTGCAAAGGGCAAAGGTTCTGTTTGAAAAGATCGGTGCCAAGGGATGGTCGGATAAAATCGGCCGCCTGGTGAATCAATGAGGATACATTTTGAAACCTTTGATAATTGCCGAAAAGGCGATAAAATTCAGGCTGTTCCTGGGCACCGGCAAGTTCTCCAGCTCCGCCGTCATGGCCCGGGCCCTGGAGGCCTCGGGGGCCGGGTGAGCTTTTTATGATAACGCCTGCTGAAATAAGAAAACAAAATATAGACCACTCTACCACCATTCATATTTTGCTGAGCCGGGCCGAGGTGCTCAACCTAATCGGGAGTAATAAAAAAGCGTTGGATGATACCCAAAAAGGATTGTTGGTAGCCAGGGTATTAAAGGATAAAAAAATGGAAGCCGCTGGTCTTTTTCAATTAGGCGACATCTATAATGCCATTAGCAAATACGACCTTATGTTGAACTGCGCAAAAGAATCCCTCGCTCTCTATCAGGCAATAAACGATAAAAAAGGCGAAGCAGAAAGCCTCAACATTATCGGTTCAGGGCATAATAGTCTTGGCAATTATTGCCAGGCGCTTGAATATCACAACATATCTTTGAGGATCCAAGAGAAAATCGGCGACTGTTCAGGGCAGGCAAAAAGTCTTGTTAATATAGGCTTTGTGTATAATAATCTTGGCGATTATTCCCGGGTGCTTGAATATTGCGGTAAATCTTTGAAGCTCCAAGAGGAAATCGGAGACCGTTTTGGCCAGGCAAATAGTCTCGTCAATATTGGCTTTGCGCATAATCGCCTTGGCGATTGTTACCAGGCACTTGAATATTATAAAAAATCTTTGAAGATACGAGGGGAAATCGGAGACCGTTTTGGCCAGGCAAACAGTCACGTCAATATCGGTTTTGTACATAATGGCCTAGGCGATAAACCACAGGCGCTTGAGCATTTCAGTAAATCTCTGAAGATTCGAGAGGAAATCGGCGACCGTTTTGGCCAGGCAAACAGTCACGTCAATATCGGCTTTGTGCATGCCGGCCTTAGCGATAATCAACAAGCGCTTGAACATTTAAGTAAATCTCTAAAGATAAGAGAGGAAATCGGCGACCGCAGTGGACAGGCAAACAGTCTCTTTAATATCGGCGCTGTGCATGATCGTCTTGGGGATTATGAGAAGGCCCTTGGATATTATGGTAAATCCTTGAAGATATATGAAGAAATTGACGACCGACGGGGCCGGGCTCATAACCTCATCAACATGGGCACGCTCTACCTAACGGAGAAACAATGCACAGAAGCAAGGGAATATCTTGCCAGCGCTGGAAAAACCGCAAACGAGCTTGGTGAGAAAGAAATATTGCGAAGGGTGGCGGTTTCCCTTGGGGGGTTGGAATTGGCTGCCCCAAAGGCAGAAAACGGTCACTCTGCTTCGTTCGGGGTAAAAAAGCAGAAGGCAGAAGAATATGCTAATACAGCCCTAAAACTTGCAGAGGAGCTGAAGTCAAAATCGGGCAGAGCCGAGGCGATTTTACTGAAGGCCAGGATAGAAATGGCAGAAGGCCATTGGCCAGAGGCCGACAGCAAGTTCAAAGAGGCGATCGCCATTTATGAGGCACTAAAACAGCCGTTCGAAACAGCCAAGGCATGCTATTGTTACGGCACAGCCTTGAAAGAAATTGGACGGGATGAAGGTGAAGATTTTTTACAAAAAGCCAGAGGGATATTTGAACACCTGGGCGCCAAGGGCTGGCTGGCAAAAGTCAAAACGCATGAAAAATAATTATGGATCGACAATGATAAAACCTTTGACCATCGCAGGACGCGAAATTAGATCCCGTCTTTTCCTGGGCACCGGTAAATTCTCAAATTCCACTGTCATGGCCCGGGCCCTGGAGGCCTCGGGGGCCGAGATCGTGACCGTGGCCCTGCGCCGGGTGGAATTCGACAACCCCCAGGATGACATCATTGCCCACATCGACCAGAAAAAATACCTGTTGCTTCCCAACACCTCCGGGGCCCGCGACGCCGAAGAGGCGGTCCGGATTGCCCGGCTGGCCCGGGCGGCTTCCGGCTGGAACTGGCTGAAGCTGGAGGTCACTCCCGAGCCCAATTATCTTCTGCCCGATCCGGTGGAGACGCTGAAGGCGGCGGAGATCCTGATCAAGGAAGGTTTCATCGTGCTGCCCTACATCAATGCCGACCCGGTGCTGGCCAAGCGCCTGCAGGAGGCGGGCTGCGCGGCGGTGATGCCGCTGGGCTCGCCCATCGGCTCGGGGCGGGGGATCAAGACCGCCGACCAGATCCGGATCATCATCGCCCAGGCCACGGTGCCGGTGGTGGTGGACGCCGGGCTGGGCCTGCCCTCCCACATCTGCCAGGCCTTTGAGCTGGGGGCCGATGCGGTGCTGTTGAATACCGCGGTGGCGGCGGCCCAGGATCCGGTGCAGATGGCCAGATCGTTCAAGCTGGCGGTGGAGTCATCCCTGGCCGGGCTTGAGTCCGGGCCAATGTCCGAAGGCGAGGCCGCCTCCGCTTCCAGCCCGTTGACCGGATTTTTGAGATGAGCCCGTTCCACGAAATAATAAGTTTACTGGACAGCGCCCGGATAAAAATAGACCATCAGGATGTCACCACCGGGCAGGTCAAGGCCCTTTTGGAATCAATAGGTTCAGGCGATGCTTCCCGTTCCGAAGACATCTCCGTCCTGGTATCTCCGGCGGCCGGCGAACTGCTGGAGCCGATGGCCAGACTGGCCAAGACCGTCACCCTCCGGCGTTTCGGCAGGACCATCCAGATGTATGCTCCGCTGTATATCTCCAACCACTGCAGCAATTCCTGCGTTTACTGCGGGTTCAACGTCCACAACAAGGTCAACCGACGGACATCCAACCGTGAAGAGATATTGTCCGAAGCCCGGCTGATAAAGAACCAGCACATCTCGCAGTTATTGCTGGTGAGCGGCGAATGCCCGGCCGAGGTAAGCCTGGACCTGCTGGAGGCCACCGCCCGCGGTCTGAAGGGAATGTTCCCCTCCCTGTCCATAGAAGTGTACCCCATGGATACTCCGGACTACGCACGGCTTTACCAGGCGGGAATAGACGGCCTGGCCATTTATCAGGAGACCTACGACCAAAACATATATTCCATGGTCCATCCGGCCGGGCCCAAACGTGATTACCGGTACCGGCTGGGGGCCCCGGAGAGGGGCGCGGCGGCTGGTTTCCGGCAGATCGGCCTGGGGTCGCTGCTGGGGCTTAACGACTGGCGGGTGGAATCGCATTACCTGATGCACCACGCCGCCTATCTGATGAAGCACCACTGGAAGAGCCAGATCTCCGTCTCCTTTCCCCGCCTGAGGCCGGCGGCCGGGGGATACAGCCCGGAATTTCCCGTCAGCGATCGGGAACTGGTGCAGATGATCTGCGCCTTTAGGCTGATGCTGCCCGACGCCGGACTGGTGCTTTCCACCCGGGAGCCGGCGGAGCTGCGGGACAACCTGATCGGCCTGGGCATCACCAAAATGAGCGCCGGGTCCAAGACCGCCCCGGGCGGTTATCTCGACAGGCTCGACAACAATATCGACAAGATAGACAACAATCTGAACGAACAGGGCCAGCCGGCCGAAGGACAGTTCAACGTTTGCGACGACCGGACGGTGGAAGAGGTGGCCCAGAGCATTCGTTCCAAAGGTTACGATACGGTGTGGAAGGACTGGGACCAGGGGTTTGAAAAACAAAACGAAAATCAAGGGCAGAACATAAATAAAGAAAATGGAAAATAAGCAACAGCGTCTGAAAGCATTCGACCTGGTAGACATTTACCCGGTCACCGACCAGGCGCTGTCACTGGGCCGCAGCGATCTGGAAGTATTGGACGGCCTGATAGCCGGGGGAGCCCGGATAGTCCAGCTGCGGGAAAAGCAACTCGGCAAAAAAGAATTTTATTCCTTGGCCCAGGCCTTCAAGGAAAAGACAACCAAGGCCGGGATGCTGCTGATCATCAACGACCACCTGGACATAGCCCTGGCCTGCGGGGCCGACGGGGTGCATCTGGGGCAGGACGATCTGCCGCCGGCTGCCGCAAAAGAACTGGCCCCCGAACTGATAATAGGCGTTTCCACCCACAACCTGGGCGAAGCCTTGTTGGCCCAGGAGCAGGGAGCGGACTACGTCAACATCGGGCCCATCTTTGCCACCCAGACCAAGGAACTTTCCATGAAACCGCTGGGGCCGGAGGCCATCGAACAGATAGCGCCGCGGTTGAAGATACCATTCACGGTGATGGGGGGGATCAACCAATCCAACATCCAGGAGGTCTTGCGGGCCGGGGCCGGAAAGATCGCGGTAGTCACCGCCGTCACCAAGGCCGGAAACATCGGGCAGGCGGTTCAGGAACTGCGGAAGACGATCAGCGGATTCTCAGCCTGAATCCTCAAGTTGACTTTTGGCATCAAATGTAATAGAATGCAGGCACATTAATAAGGAACGGAGATACAGATGTACAGTGAAAAGGTGATGGATCACTTCATGAATCCCCGCAACATGGGAGAGATCGAGAACCCCGACGGGGTGGGAATGGTGGGCAATCCGGTCTGCGGGGACATGATGAAGATCATGCTGAAGATAGACAAGGACGTGGTGACCGACGTCAAGTTCAAGACCTTCGGCTGCGGGGCGGCCATAGCCACCTCCAGCATGGCCACCGAGCTGGTCAAGGGAAAGACCATCGAAGAGGCCCTGCAGGTCACAAATAAAGCGGTGACCGAGGCACTGGACGGCCTGCCCCCGGTCAAAACCCATTGCTCGGTGCTGGCCGAGGACGGAATCCGTGCCGCAGTTAATGATTATCTGACTAAGCAGGGCCGGCCGGGGCTTAAACTTTCCGAGGCCACTCATGATCACGGCCACGAACATCAGGATGAAAACAAGTAGTTGCTGGAAATAAATAAAGGCCCCCCGCTGCACTTCGACTATGCTCAGTGTCCAGCGGGGGGCTTTTTCGTGGGATCGCTCCGGTTACTTTATCATTACCAGTTTCTTGGTAAATCTTGACTCTCCGGCCTCCAGCCGGTAGAGATAAACCCCGGCCGCCAGCTTACGCTGCCCGTCGTCCCGGCCGTCCCACTTGACGGCATAGCTGCCGGCAGGCTGCTGAGAGTTCACCAGCGTCCGCACCAGCTGTCCGGCCACGTTGTACACTTTAAGCCCAACCTTGGTCTCTGACGGAAGCTGGTAGGATATGGTGGTGCCCGACCCGAAGGGGTTGGGGTTGTTCTGGAAAAGGGCCAAGACCAGCGGTCTCATGGTTTCGGGTTTATCCCCTGTTATCCCCAACAAAGGTTGGACCTTAACATAGATGTCATCCAGTACCCAGCCGTAAGCATTGGTGGTGGCATCGGATGTCAACCTGAACCGGATCAGGATGCTGTCATTGATTCCTTTGGCGAATAGTGGATTGATCTCAGTGCTGTCCACAAGCCACCCGGAGGTAAGCGTGATCCGTTTTTTCAGGCTAACCCAGTCAACGCCATTGGAGCTGCCTTCCACCCTGATGGTATCCCCCGCTGCCAGGTTGAGGCCTTTTTGATACCAGAATAATTTCACGCTATTGCCGTTTTCTGCATAGGCTTTAAGATTAAGCGATTCCTGCGGCCTCAGGCTAAGCTGGACATCCGAATTCGACAGGTAGTTTGCCGGTCCGCTGCGCATACAGTTGGGGGCTGAACGATAACCGGTTGTCATCGTTCTCCAGGAAGGATGCGTTCCGTATAACGTATCAAATTCTGCATAAGCGCTGCTCTGGTCAAAATTAGATATCAACATGGAGTCAACGCCAACGAAGCTATAATACCCGCTGGCAGGCCCCCGGCCCAGGTTTTGCTGGCTGGAATTATCGACCGCGGTCACATAGTAATTGACGGTGTCCCAGGTGTTGATGTGGGCCGGCAGGGTGATGGTCCCGCTATAGTTCCCGATCCCGGTCATTTTAACCGGCGGGTATTCCGCTCCGGAGTTGATCCGGTAATGGAGGTAGGTGGAATCCTGCAGTCCGATATTGTCGGTGACCGTGGCGGTGACGTTGTACGGCCCGTTGAGGTTGATGGTGTTCCGGGGCGCGGTGCTGGAAATAACCGGATCGACTGTATCGGCTCCGGCGTAGAACCCGTAGCTGGTGAACGGCGCGTCAATGGGCCTGGCGGTCTTTAAGTCCGTATTGTTCTCGGCCACGATGTAATACTGCACGGCCTGGTTGGTCTGGGCCGGTATCAGACACTCGAAGGTGTCGGTAACTCCGACCCGTGACATGGCCAGTTTATGTTCGAATGGGGCCGAGCCGTCCAGGTTGTAATAAAGCACTGCCTTCTGCACCCCCACGCTGGAACTGATCAGGGCCGCTACCCGGTATGGAGTGGAGGTGTTCTCGGTGTCGGTCAGCGGTGTGTGGGAAAGGCTGAGGTCGCCCAGGAACCAGCGGATGATCCGGTCCATGAAGGTCTGCCTGGTCAATGCGGTGGAGATGGCCTCGTAGCCGAAGCCGGTGTAAACCACCTTGGCGCCGGTGCCGCCGTCCTCCCAGTGCAGGCCGGCCCGGTTGGCGGTGGCCCCGTAGTTGAAGCAGAACACGGCGCTGCCGTTGGGGGTGAAATAATCGGGGAACTGTTCGTCCGAGGCCCGGCCCGGCTGATAGACGGCTGAGGCCAGGCCGTCGGTCAGGGTGTCACCGGTTATCCCGGAGGCCGAGCTGCCGCCGTCGTCGCCCAGATAGGTGGCCTTGAGGTAGTTCTGGTAAAAATCGGTGCAGCCGGCGGGGTCAAGCAGGTACTCGTGGGATGCTCCGGTCATGGTGTCCTGCAGGTCCCATCCCACGTCTTGGCCCGAGAGATACAGCTTGCCGCCCTGGTCGATGTAGTGTCTTAGAACATTGCGGTCCATGGAATCCAAGGAGGGGAAGGCCCATTCGCAGGACCAGATCACCGCCGGGAACATCCCCAGCAAAATGGAGTCCGGCGCGCCCTGGGTGGTGCGGTCATAATAATTGTAGTAGACCCCGGCGGCCGAAAGGGCATCCCGGTAGTAGCCTTCAACCGCAGCTCCTCCGTCGTCGTCCACCAGCAGCACCGGGGCCCGTTCTATCTGAACATAAAAGGTGTCGGTGTGCAGATCGCCGTCGGTGTTGATCTGGACGGCGAAGGCCGCCAGGTGTGGCAGGGCGGTGCTGTCCACGGTAAAGCTGAAGGTGGACACGCTGGCGGTGTCACCGGACCCCAAGGCCCCGTAGTTCCCGCCAGCGGATACCATCTGCACCGCGTAATCGGAGGAACTGACCAAAGCGGTAACCGAGGCGGCATCGGCCCAGCCGTTGCGCAGGGCCAGGCTAAGATTGACGGTCTCCCCGGCCTGGGGGATGTTGTTGTTGCCGTCGATCACCCGGCTGGAGTAATAGCGGGTCCAGGAGGTGATGGAGGTGGTCAGTGCCTTGTAGGCATTGACCCGTCCCGCCCCCAACATTCCTATATATCCTGGATTTTGGGCGTCGATGTTGTCGGCGGAGTGCATCAGCAGGGTGGCCAGCATGGCATTGGTATGGGAGGGATAATAGGATTTTACCAGGGCCGCCACCCCGGCCACCACCGGGCTGGCCATGGAGGTGCCGTTCCAGGAGGCATAGGTGTTTGAATAACAGGTGCTGTAAATGGAGGAGCCAGGCGAGGAGATGTCCACCGTGGTCCCGTAGTTGGAGAAAGAGGATTTCACGTCCCCGCTGGCGGTGGCCGCCACCGAGAAGGCGTTCTCGCAGGCCGAGGGGTAGTGGGGGGTGGCCACGTTGTCGTTGCCGGCGGCGCACACCACCAGCGAGCCCTGGGCGTTGGCGTAATTGATGATGTCCTGCTCGTACTGGCTGAAACCGCCGCCGCCCCAGGAACAGTTTACGATATCGGCTCCGTTGTCGGCGGCATAAACTATTCCTTCGTAGCCGAACCAAATGAAACCGCTGCCATCGGCCCGGGTATCATTGTCGTAAGAGCATTTGACGGCCATCACCTTGCAATTATAGCCTATGCCGGCCACCCCCACCCCGTTGTTGGTGACGGCCGAAGCATCTCCGGCCACATGGGTGCCGTGATCGTTGTTGGAGGCGGTGGGATTGGGGTCATTGTCTCCGGCTGGAGAGAGGTTGGCCAGGTCCGGTCCGGCAAAATCCCAGCCCCGGTAATCGTCAACAAATCCGTTACCATCATTGTCCACTCCGTCGTTGCTGTCGGCCCCGGCCTCTCCAGGGTTGTACCAGAGATTGGCGGCCAGGTCGGGGTGGGCGGTCTGCACCCCGCAGTCCACTATGCCCACCGTTACCGTGGTGTCGCCTTGGGAAATGTCCCAGGCCGAAGCGGCCTGGATGGCGGTCAGGAACCACTGGGATCCCAGGCCGGGATCGTTGGGGGTGAACTTGGGCTGTCTTCCGTAACGGGGCTCGGCATATTCCACCTGGCCGGTGTTTTTCAGCTGCGCACAAAGCGCCTTGATGTCTGCGGCCTCCGAAACCCTGGCCTGGCATATCTTTGAAAGGTCCTGTTCAGCTTTGGCCTTGGCCTGGCGCTTATGGGGATAGATCATCTTGATCTCATCCAAGCCCTGCTGCTGGAGCACCGCGTCAACCCGGGTCACCCCGCAGGAAAGCCCCTTGGCGTCCATGACCGGGAAGACTTTGAGCTTGAAAATCACCACGCCTTTAAGATGCGGTGAAAGGGCAATCCGGCCGTTTTCAGCCAGGGCTGAACCGGCCAGCCCCAAAAGGCAGAAGGCCGTTAGAATGACTAAAACTTTTTTCACTGGAAACTCCTTGTTTGGGTGTTAAAATCACAATTTAAAATTAAGTATTTATGATACTCCTATAATCAGCGCTTGTCAAGATGCAATGCCGTAAAAATACGATCTTTGGTTTTTCAAGCCTTGTATTAAGGAGAAAATAGTGGTATATTGATGTATTAAATAGTGGTCAAAATCCCCAATTATATTGACATAAGCGTTTGTTAATAGTATACTTATTATTTTAGGACAAAAAGCCATGCCAACCTACGAATACCAATGCGCAAAATGCAGCCACCGGTTTGAAAAACTCCAGTCAATCAAAGACCAGCCGCTGAAATCCTGCCCGGTCTGCATCGGCCCGGTGGAACGCCTGATCAGCACCGGTTCCGGGTTTATTTTCAAAGGGGCCGGGTTCTATGCCACCGAATACAGAAGCTCCGAATACAGTAAAAGCGCCAAGGCCGATTCCGACAAAATATCCGCCATACCTGCACCGACGCCCTCCCCCAACGTCAACAAAAGCTCTGAAGGAGATAAAAAATGAAACAGATCAAATTATTTCTTCTGGCTTCCATAGTCCTGGTCTCCCTGGCCTCCGCCCAGACCGGCCCTTTGGATTTCAGCGGGGTCAACAACCTGAACGCCGGGCTGGGCAGTTTTTTTGACCCTTCCCGGCTGACTATGCAGCAAAGCTTTTCCATGGGCTACGCCTCCTCGGGT
The DNA here is from genome assembly GCA_002412795.1 of bacterium UBP2_UBA5202. Lineage (GTDB taxonomy): Bacteria > Edwardsbacteria > AC1 > AC1 > EtOH8 > UBA5202. Next base: position 86,133 of record DHVS01000038.1, read on the forward strand.
AAGTCCAGCCTGTTGTCCAATACCTACCGCAACACCATGAATTACCGGCTTTCCCAAAAGCTGGAGCTGAAACTGGACCTGGCCTACAGCTATCTGCCGGCCGCCTTCAACAAATCGGCCTACCGGATCGACAGCCGCAGCCAGGGGATGTTCCTGCCTTCGTTCGGGCTTAAATACCAGCCCTCCCAAAACATGATCATTCAGTTCGAGTACAACAGTCCGGGAAGCTATGGGTCCAATTATCTGCTTGGGCGGTAATGTTTTTTTACCGGAAAACCGGCGGGAACAGCTTTTCTAAAATTAAAATCAAACCCTTAAACAATAGCATTCGGGAGAAGATATAGCATTTGAAGGTAGGCGCGATCATTTTGACAGCTATGAGGCAACCTATTATCAATGCTATTGCCAAGGGAGACGTTATGATCAAATCAGCCGCCATAATCTCAACCATAATCTTACTGCTGGCGTCAACCGTACCAGCCGAGATAAACGGCAACGCCGGTTCCACGGCCCTTTCCTTTTTGAAGATCGGGGCCGGAGCCAGGGCGGCCGGGATGGCCGATGCCGGGATTGCCGTGGTAGCAGACGCCTCGGCCTGTTACTGGAATCCAGCCCGGCTGACGGCCATTCCCACCAAGCACAGCCTGCATTTTCAGCACAACCAGTGGATAGCCGAGACCTCGGTGGATGAGATCTATTACGCCTACAGCTTCGGCCGGCACCGGCTGGGAGCCGCCGCCCGGATGCTTTCCACCGGGGATATTCCCCTAAGGGATGAACTTCCGGCCCAGGACCCCATAGCCCAGTACCAGGCCTACGATCTTTTTGCCGGGCTTTCCTACGCCTTTTCGCCCATCCCGGAACTGGCCCTGGGCATTTCCTACCGGAGGCTCTGCGAAAAAATCTATCTGAACACCGGTTACGGCTACAATCTGCAGGCCGGCATCAACATCAGGATCAAAGAACTGGGGCTGGACCTGGGCGGCACCATAGATAATCTTGGTCCCCGTTTCAAACTCGACAAGGAACTTTACAAGCAGCCCACCACCTTCAAGGCCGGAGCCGGGTTCAGCCCAGACAAAAGGCTGTTCAACGGACGGGGCCTGCTGGCTTTGGATGCTGTCAAATCCATCGACGCCGGTTGGCAGGTCCGGACCGGGCTGGAATATATCTGGCGGGACCAGGCGGCCCTGCGGCTGGGATACAAGACAGGCCATTCCAGCGAAAGTTTCAGCGCCGGGCTGGGTCTTAAGTGGCGGGGCTATTCCTTTGATTACGCTTTCGTGCCCCACGACTATGATCTGGGAACCAGCCATAGGTTCTCGCTGGGTCTGGGATTTTGAAATTACCGGCGATCATTCTGACCCTGGCGGTACTGGTTTTGGCCGGGGGAGGAAACCTTCAGGGGCAGGGAACTGAAGAAAAGGTTCACAATGACCGCTGGCTGGCCCGGGACAAGGCTTCGCATCTGGCGGTAAGCGCCGCCCTGGTGGGTTTAAGCTATCACCTGTTGTGCTACGAACAGCGGAAATCAGGATCATCATCCAGGAACCTGGCGGCGGGGATAAGCCTGGGCTGGGGCCTGGCCAAGGAAACCCGGGACGCTTCCCGCCCCGGAAATCATTTTTGTTTCAAGGATCTGACGGCCGACCTGCTGGGGGCGGGCCTGGGAATACTAATATTCACCACCAAATAAAAATCATCCGGCAGCAATGGGACTAGAAGGCAATTTAAAAGATTTTGATCTGGCCGACATCCTGCAGCTTATCAGCCTGGGCAAGAAGACCGGGGTCTTGAACGTGTCCACCGAAAGCGACAAGGGGGCCATATTTTTTGAGGAAGGCACCGGGGTGTTCGCCTCGGCCGGAGACATTCTGGGAGACGGCGCCATTACCAGGATCCTGCGCTGGCGCAAGGGATCGTTCATCTTCAAGCCCGACGAGACGGTGGACCAGCAAAACGTCCAGGCCCCCATCATGCACCTGGTGCTGGAGGCTGCCCGGCAGATAGATGAATGGGATGACATCCAGAAACTGATACCCTCGCTGGATCTGGTCCTGACCATCGAAGAAAAGCCGCCGGCCGGCACCGAGGACATCCAGCTGCAGCCCCTGGAATGGAAGGTGCTGGCCACGGTGGACGGCTCCCGGCCCATCACCCAGATCATCAAGGATTCCCACCTGGGCGATTTTGAGACCTGCAAGGTCCTCTACGGGCTTCTCTCCTCGGGTCTGATCAAAGTCCTGCCGCCAGTAAAACCGGCCCCGCCCGAGGAAAAGCCCCAGGCTCCGCTTCCTCCAGTTACCGCTCCGCCACCCAAGCCTGTTCCGGCGGAACTGCCCAAGCCCGAACCGGAAAAGAAAGGTGTCTTGGGGGGGTTGTTCGGCAAAAAGAAATAACACCGAAGAAAAATTCTAATCTTCGGTGTTTTGCCGTTTAACCGGGGAGGGTTTTCCATTAACAATAAGATCAACCGAATAATGATCGGTGCCGAATGAAAACCGCAAAAAATCAGACGCTGCTGCTGGCAGGGATCTTAACCCTGCTGTTCAATGCTCCGGCCCCGGCCCAGAAAATATCCCCGTCCCTGCAGCAGTCCATCAGCCGGGGCGTCAAGGGAGCGGAGTATGTCTGCTGGGTCACTTTAGCCGACAAGCAGGGCTCGGCTTACAAGAACACACTGGAGAAAAGGTCTCTGGACCGCCGCCAAAAATTAGGCCGGGCCTTAAGCTATGGCGATCTGCCGGTCTCGGAAAAACACCTTGAGGCCATAAAAAAATCCGGAGCCAGGGTTAGGGTAATCAGCCCCTGGCTTAACGCCGTCAGCATTGCGGCCAGCGCCGACCAGGTCGCGCAGCTTGCCCAGCTGACCTATGTCGCCAAGCTTGACCTGGTGGCCCGGTTCAAGGCCGAAGACGAGCTTAAAACCGCCAGGCCAATAAACTCAAAATCACTGCCGGCCCTGGATTATGGTTCTGCCGAGGCCCAGATAAAACTATTGAACATAGACCAGCTCCACGCCAAGGGCTACACCGGCAGCGGCGTCCGGATCCTGATCATAGACACCGGTTTTGACCGGCAGCACGAAGCTCTCTTAAGGACCAGCGTGGTGGCCGAGCGGGATTTTCAGAGGACTGTCCCGGCACGAGACCAGTACGGCGATACCTTGTCTTATCACAGGCCGGACAGCATTACTTCCTTTGAATCCGACCAGGACACCAACCGTCAGCAGACCCAGCACGGCACCGGGATGCTCTCCATCGTCGGCGGATACAAAAGCGGTTCTTTGATCGGCAGTGCCTACAATGCCGATTTCGTGCTGGCCAAGACCGAGAAACTTACCGGCAGCGATTTTTACCTGGAAGAGGACTGGTTTGTGGCGGCCCTGCAGTGGGGAGACAGTCTGGGAGTGGACATTGCCACCAGTTCTTTGGGCTACCGGCAGTGGGGAGACACCACGGTCAGGTCCTCTTACACCTACAGCCAGATGAACGGCGATATTGCCTTTTGCAGCCGGGCCGCCGACAGTGCGGTCTCCCGGGGAATAGTGGTGCTGAACTCCAACGGCAACGTCAGCAACAACACCAGGCCGGATACCTGCATAGTGGCCCCGGCCGACGGGGACAGTGTCATCTCTGTGGGCGGGGTCTGGCCCACCACCAGGCTCTGGGCCAATCCGGCGGTCGGAGGGGGGGCCTCCACCGGCCCGGCGGCGGACAGTCTGATAATGCCAGGCGGCACAACCATGATCCGCAGGATAAAACCAGACGTGGCCTCCGCCTGGCAGACGGCTTTTGCCAACAATATGGACACCGTAAATTACAGTCAGATACTTAACGGCACCGGCACTTCGGGCGCAGCAGCCCTGACCGCCGGCCTGTGCGCCCTGCTGCTGGAATCTCACCCGGCCTGGGGCCCCAAACAGGTGATGGAGGCCCTTAAATACAGCGGCAGCAACCGCTATACAGTAGAGACATATCTGGCCCATCCCGAAAGCATAGGGACCGATCAAAGTGAATTTGCCGCCATAGCCACCGGCCATATTTACTATGGGGACAACACCGGAACCTTTCTGGACCTTTACGATGTTTATCGTATCGGCTGGGGAATTCCGGATGCGGTGGCGGCACTGAATTACACCGCGCCCGAAGTGGTGCTGCCGGAGATCGACCAGCTGCTGGATCCATACCCCAACCCCGCCAAGCCGGACGCTGCCGGGATCTACCTGCCGTATTTTCTGGCCCGGGATTCGTACAACGTAACCATCCGAGTCTATACTTTGGACGGCAGGATGCTGAGGCAGCTGGATTACGGCACCCAGCTGGCCGGTGAATATCCGGGACAGCGCCAGCCCCGCCAGTCATCGCTGCCGGTGACCGGGGGCCGCCCCGGCGGGTACTGGGACCTGAAGGACGACAAGGGCCAGCCCGCGCCTTCGGGGCTTTACCTGGTGATACTTTCCACCGGGTGGAACCAGTCGGTCAGGAAAGTGGTGGTGGTCAGGTAACCAGTTTTCAGGATATTTTGGGCAATAAAAAACCCTTTGGCTTAATGGCCAAAGGGTTTTTAAAATCTGGCTCCCCAGATTGGTGACCCAGAGCGTACTTTTGTGGGATGAAACCAGGTTAGAGATGCGGCGGGTGACCAAAGGCCGCACCAAGCTATGGTTGAAACCACAGTGCTTGAACTGGCACCAGGGGCAAGTTGGCAGGTTAACCATAAACAGATAAAAATAAAATATTGCCCTTGACAAATTGCCCTTATTAATGTATAATGATAATCATTATCAATATAAGGATGTTAAAATGAGATGCCAAAGAGCTAAAGGCCAAGGGCCTTTTTGGCCGTCAAATGGCTGCGGAGCCAGGATGACTGCCCCCCGGCAGGCTATATTCCGCACGCTTCATGAAATGGAAGGCCATCCTACCGTGGATGAAATATTCGCAAAGCTACGACTTCAGTTTCCTGGGATTGGGCTGGCAACGCTTTATCGAAACTTGGAGCTGCTTCGCAGCAACGGCCATGTATCGGCTTTCGACTCAGGCGATGGAAAGCTTCGTTATGAGTTGAGGCAAAAGGCGGAGCGGCCGGGCCATCACCATCATTTGGTGTGCCGCAGCTGCCATCAGATAATCGACTATATGAACTTTGAAAACGAGGAACTCGAGCTGGTCAAAAAGCTGGAGGTCCACCTTGTCCAAAAATACAAATATCAGGTAACGGATCACGATATCACCTTTTACGGAACATGCCCGAATTGTTCAACCGAACGGGCATAATAAACCAATAATTTTGGAGGTAAAACTATGCCAAGAGGAGATGGAACGGGACCGCAGGGCAAGGGCTCGAAGACGGGCCGCGGGATGGGACGTTGCGGAGGGAAAGCGGCCCCAAAACCTACCGGGCAGGCCGGGAAGGTCAAGACCCTAAGGCCGGGTCAAGGCCGCAAAACCGGAGCAGGGCGGAACAAGAGCAGTAAATAGTGAAATTTAAACCAAGAGGAGGAAGATATGCCACGTGGCGACAGGACCGGACCCGCAGGGATGGGGCCGATGACCGGACGCGCAGCCGGATTTTGCGCAGGTTTCAGTTTGCCGGGTTACAATAATTCCGGATTGGGAAGAGGCCCGGGAATGGACCGGGGTTTGGGCCGTGCCGGCGGAGGCCGGGGATGCAGGAACCAGTTCTATGCCACCGGGCAGCCGGGCTGGATGCGATTCGGAGGATACCCGGGATCAATCGCAGAGATCACTCCCGAACAGGAAAAGATCGTCCTTAAGAACCAAGCCGAATCTCTTCAGGTTGAGGTTGATGCCATCAGGAAACGGCTGGCTGAACTGGAGACAAAAGGCAACAATTAGCCTAAAAAGACGGCCGTTGCCGGCCCAATACAGCCGGCACGGCTGTCCTGATATCTGCAGCGAGTTTCTTTGGAGAAGGATATTTATTTCAGAAGCTCAGTTAATAAAAAGAATCGAGGGGATAAAGCAGTGAAGATTGGCATAATAATCTGCGCCCGTTATAAAGACTGCGGCGGGGGAAAATGTTTCCGTTCGGTACGGGAACGAAAAGGCGGGTTTGCGGTTTATCCGCCGGCCGAACCGTTGGAGATCGTGGGATATTCCAGTTGCGGCGGATGTCCGGGCGGCAATGTGGAATATGTGCCCGAAGAGATGGTGAAGAACGGAGCCCAGGCAATTCATCTGGCAACCGGGATGGTGGTGGGATATCCACCCTGCCCCAACATCCGGCGGTTTAAGGCATTCATCGAACAGCGGTACGGAGTACCGGTGGCGATAGGGACCCATCCCATCCCAAAGAAATATATGGAGGTCCATCGAAAACTTCCGTTCTGGCAGGAGACGAAGATGTCTGAGATTGTAAGGGCTTTGATGGATGAGTCTGAGGACATCAAAAAGGACTATGATTAAACATCAGTTGAAATATAAAGAAGGTACGGATATTATGAAAATAGCATTCACCACTTCCGGTGATAATCTCGAGGCTTTACTGGACAGCCGGTTCGGCCGGGCGCCTAAATTCCTGATCTACGATCCGGAGACGAAAATAATCGAGGTTATCGACAACAAGCAGAACCTGAATGCGGTCCAGGGGGCAGGAATCCAGTCGGCCTCCATGGTGGCCCAGTCCGGGGCCCAGGTCCTAGTGACCGGGCACTGCGGGCCCAAGGCCTTCCAGGTGCTGAAAGCGGCCGGGATCAAGGTCTACAACACCGATGCCCCGACCGTGGCCGAGGCGCTGAAACGGTATCAGGCCGGTCAGCTGGCCGAAGCAAAGGACTCTGACGTCGAGGGCCATTGGGTTTAAGCCGTTTTAAAAAACAACCTGCTAAAAGGAACTGCCATTGCGGGTGTTTGAAAAGTTGAACCACAAACCGGAATTTCACATTTCTACGGCATCTTACATGGTAAAAACATGATTATTGCCATCGCTTCGGGCAAAGGCGGAACCGGCAAGACCACCCTGGCCGCCAACCTGGCAAAATCCTGGGAAGGGCCGGTCCAGCTGCTGGACTGTGACGTGGAGGAACCCAACGCCCACCTGTTCATCCGCGGCACTAAGCTTGAGGAAACATCGGTCGGGGTCCCGGTTCCGGTGATAGACCCGGCGCTGTGCAACCTGTGCGGCGATTGCGGAAGGTTCTGCCGGTACAATGCCATTGCGGTGGTCAAGCCCTTGCCCGTCATTTTTCCGGAGCTGTGCCACGGCTGCGGCGGCTGTTCCCTGGTCTGTCCCCGGAAAGCCATCAGTGAGAAACAGCGCCGCATCGGCGTGGTGGAAACGCTGGAATCCGGGGATATTATCCTGATACAGGGCAGGCTGGATGTCGGTGTATCATTGGTGCCGCCGCTGATCAAAGCGGTGAAGGCCCGTCTGGATCCCGCGCTGCCGGCCATACTCGACGCCCCGCCGGGGACCTCCTGTCCGGTGGTGACGACAATAAGGGGGGCCGATTACGTGCTGCTGGTTACCGAGCCAACGCCGTTCGGGCTGAACGATCTGGCTATAGCCGTGGACATGGTGAGGGAGTTAAAACTGCCGTTTGGGGTAATAATAAACAGAGCGGGTTCGGGGGATGAACGGGTCAACGTTTTTTGCCGGGAGCAGGACATTCCGATCCTGCTGGAGATACCGGATGACCGGAGGATAGCCGAAGCCTATTCCCGGGGAGTGCTGATGGTTGATGCCCTGCCTGAATACCGGAAAATGTTCCTGGGGTTGATAGATTGCCTGATGAAAACAATCTCCAAATAAAGCATGCGGCGGTGATTGCCATCGGATATAAAATCTGATCAACCGGGCTTTTCTGCTTGCAATAAATGAAGGCGCAGGAAGAATATCCGCAAATTGCAAATGTTCAGGAAGTGAAGAGATAGTCCCATGAATCAATATACATTCGGCCCGGTGCCGTCGCGCCGTCTGGGGCAAAGCCTGGGGATCAACAACATTCCCGCCAAAACCTGCTCCTATTCCTGCGTTTACTGCCAGGTGGGAAGAACCTCACAAATGCAGACCGACCGCCAGGCTTTTTATGACCCCACGTATATTTATCGGGATGTTCAAGCCAGACTGTTAAGAGCTAAAGAGACGACCGCGCAAGTCGATTATATTACCTTTGTTCCGGACGGCGAACCCACTTTAGATGTGAACCTGGGCCGGGAGATAACGCTCCTCAAATCGTCGGGCATTCCCGTCGGGGTAATCACCAACAGTTCGCTGTTGTATCTCGAAGGCGTCAGAGAAGAACTGGGCAAGGCAGATTGGGTCTCGTTGAAAGTCGATGCGGTACAGGATTCAGTCTGGAGGGCCGTAGACCGGCCCCACGGCTCCCTGGCCCTTGATCAGATTCTGGACGGCATTCTCAAATTTGCAGCAACTTACCGGGGGAAATTGGTAACCGAGACGATGCTGGTAAGGGGGCTGAACGACAGCCCCGGCTGTCTGGAGGAGACAGCCGAATTCATCGGCCGTCTGCGGCCCCGGACCGCTTACCTGAGCATCCCCACCCGTCCTCCGGCCGAACCGGACATACAGGCCCCAGACGAGGCAGCGCTTAATACCGGGTACCAGATATTTTCCCGCAGCATACCGCGGGTGGAATACCTGATCGGTTATGAGGGCAATTCCTTTGCTTTCACCGATGACATCGAAAAAGACCTTCTGAGCATTACCTCCGTTCATCCCATGAGGGCAGAGGCGGTAGATGCCCTCTTGTCAAGGGCTGGGCGCTCGCGGGATGTGGTCAGCCGTCTGTTGGCCCGAGGGGATCTGGCGGAAACCAAGTACCAAGGGCATACCTTCTACCTGAGAAAGTTCAAAAAAGAACAGGAGTCTGCAATATGACGCTCCTATTGATATTATTATTTACCCTTCTGGGGTCTGCCTGCTCGGCGGGACTGGCTGCGCTGGTTCTCCTTTTCAAGGGGCAACATCTGGCTCGCATCACTACTATCCTGATTCCCTATGCCATCGGGACGCTGCTGGGCGCTGCCTTTTTCGGCATGATACCTCATGCCCTGCTCCGGATTTCCAATGTGTCGGTTCTGTCAGCAATTCTGGCCGGGGTCATACTGTTTTATGTACTGGAGAAATTCGCCCTGTGGCGGCATTGCCACGAACAACCCTGTGATGTTCACTCCCGGGCGGGGACGATGATCCTGATCGGCGATTCTATCCATAATTTCGTCGATGGGGTGGCCATTGCCGCCGCCTTCTCGGAATCCGTCCCTTTGGGTATTGCCACTTCGGTGGCGGTGATAACCCATGAAGTGCCCCAGGAAGTCGGTGATTTTGCGATCCTGCTGGAGAGCGGTTATTCCAGGTCCCGCGCCTTTTGGTTCAATCTGCTCTCCAGCCTTGCCGCCTTGCTGGGCGCGGTTATGACCTATTTTCTTTTGCCGGCCGTACAATCGCTGGTCCCGTATTTGCTTTCGGTGTCGGCGGCAAGTTTTATCTATATTGCATTGGCTGATCTGGTGCCCGGCCGGCGGGCCACAGGCGGAATCAAAAGCCTGGCCTGGGAGTTGCCGCTGATCGGGCTGGGGATAGCCACCATTATTCTGTTGCGTCATTAAAAATTGACGCACTTCTCTTGGCCGTCATTAAGAAGAAGCAATGTCTCTTACATCAGGCAACATAAATATTAATCAATAAATCAAAAGGATGCCATGCACACAGCGGATAAGGGAATGAACACGAAATTGGTGCACGCCGGGATGGTCAAAGATCCCTACGGCAGCGTCGTCACCCCGATCTATCAGACCTCCACTTTTGCCTTTGACAACGCCCAGAACGGGGCCGACCGGTTTGCCAAGAAAGCCGAAGGCTACATCTACACCAGGATCGGCAATCCGACCGTGGCCGCGCTGGAGAAATGCATGGCCGAATTGGAGGAGGGGGCCGGCGGAGTGGCCACCAGCTCGGGCATGGGAGCGGTGATGACGGCTTATTTTGCCCTGCTGAAACAGGGCGACCACGTGGTCAGCACCGCCTCGGTCTACGGTCCCTCCCGCCTTCTGATGGAACGGCATTTTTCCCGCTTCGGCGTTGCCTCAACCTACGTGGATACCTCCGATACCGCTAATATCACCAAGGCGCTGCGGCCGGAGACCAAGCTGATCTATATCGAAACCCCCTCAAACCCCATGATGCAGATAACCGACATCCAAGCCACGGCCGGGATCGCCCATTCACACGGGGCCTTGTTAGTGGTGGACAGCACCTTTGCCTCGCCCTGTCTGCAAAAACCGCTGTTGATGGGCGCCGACGTGGTGCTGCACTCGGTCACCAAGTATATCAACGGTCACGCCGACCTGGTGGGGGGGATATTGGTCGCAGGTACCGCCGAGGTCTATGCCCGTTTGCGGGAGGCCATGGTGACCATGGGCTGCAACATGGACCCCCACCAGGCGTTCCTGGTGCATCGGGGCCTCAAAACATTATCACTAAGGGTGGAAAGGGCCCAGCAGAATGCCCAGGCGGTGGCCAAATGGCTGGCGGGTCGTCCCGAGGTCGCTTGGGTCAGGTATATCGGGCTCCCCTCCCATCCGCAGTTCGAGTTGGCCCAGAAACAGATGCGGGGTCCCGGCTCGGTGATAAGTTTTGAGATGAAAGGCGGCTTGGAAGCCGGCCGGCAGCTGATGGACCGGGTGCATCTGGCGGCGCTGGCGGTATCGCTGGGCGGGGTCGAGACGCTGATCGAACATCCGGCCTCGATGACCCATGCCGGGATCTCCCGGGCTGACCGGGAAACGATAGGCATCACCGACGGGCTGGTCCGGCTGGCGGTCGGGATCGAAGACGCCGAGGACCAGATAGCCGACCTCCGGCAGGCCTTTGAGTCCCGCTGAGTGAGGGTTATGCATCATGCCTGCCATCATCTCCACGGGAATAAACAGTAATTTGTTTTATCGGTTAATATGAAAGAACTGGTCGTCATCAGCGGAAAGGGCGGCACCGGCAAGACCAGCGTGGCGGCCTCCCTGGCCGTTCTGTCCGCCAGGGCGGTGATCGCCGACTGCGATGTCGATGCCGCCGATATGCATCTGGTGCTGAAGCCTCAGGCCACCCAAAACCACCCGTTTGACAGCGGAAACCTGGCGGTGATCCGGCCGGACAAATGCACCGGATGCGGGCTATGCCTGGAAAATTGCCGGTTTGGAGCGGTAAAGGAGCCGGCTCCGGGTGAAACTTCATATCACATTGTCCCCGAAGCCTGCGAGGGATGCGGAGTATGCGTGCGCCTGTGCCCGGCCGGGGCCATTGATTTTCCGGAGCGCCACTGTGGCCAGTGGATGACCTCGGAGACCCGCTGCGGGACGATGGTCCATGCCAAACTGGCGGTGGCGGCCGAGAACTCCGGTAAGCTGGTTTCCATCGTCAGAAGCAATGCCCGGATGCTGGCCCTGGAGCAGGGCAAGGATACGATCATCGTCGACGGGCCGCCGGGCATCGGCTGTCCGGTGATCGCTTCCATCACCGGGGCCTGGAAGGTGCTGGTGGTGACCGAGCCGACTGTCTCCGGCGAACACGACCTGATGCGGGTGCTTTCCCTGGCCGGGCACTTCAGGGTCCCGGCGGCGGTATGTGTCAACAAATGGGACATCAACCCGGAGATGACGGAACGGATAGAAGACAAGGCGCGTCAGGCCGGAGCCGTGGTGGCCGGCCGCATCCGGTACGACCGGATGTTCACCAAAGCCCAGATCCAGGGAAAAGCGGTGGTGGAAACCGATGCTCCCTCAGCCGGCGACATAAAAACGATTTGGGCCAATCTCGATTTATAGGAGGCAACCAGAAATATGGAATGCGCTGATCTGAAAGATCTGTCCCCGGCGGCCCGGGACCATGCGTCAAACCCCAGGAATCACGGTCCTTTAAAGAGTTTCAACGGCCATGCAAGAATTACCGGCCCCTGCGGGGACACCATGGAAATCTGGCTATCGGTTCAAGACGGCCTGGTCAAAGGGGCCTCGTTCGTTACCGACGGCTGCGGGCCGTCAGTGGCCAGCGGCAGCATGGCGGCTTCCATGGCCACAGGTATGGCTGTCGCAAAAGCGGCGGATCTTAAGCAACGGGACATCCTCGCTTCTCTGGGCGGCCTTCCCCGGGAACATGAACATTGCGCCCTGCTGGCCGCCAACACCCTTAAGGCCGCCTGCCAGGACCAGCTAAAAAAACAAAAGGCGGCCTGCGACACCTGCTGGGATAAAAATTGCGCCGCCTCCAAGCGCAGTAATGACGAAAGCCAGGAAGCTTTCGAGGATCGGCGCAAGCTTCAGTCGCGTCTTTGCCATATCAAGCATAAAATAGTGGTGATGTCGGGCAAGGGAGGGGTGGGCAAGAGCACGGTGGCGGTGAACCTGGCGGCGGCCCTGGCCATGGGGGGAAAACAGGTGGGCCTGCTGGACATCGACATCCACGGGCCGAGCATTCCCACCATGCTGGGGTTGGAAGGATCCGCCTTAAGCGGCCCGGACGGGGAGATGAAGCCGGTTGAAGCGGAAGGCATCAAGGTTATGTCGATAGGGTTTTTCCTGGAACATCAGGATCAGGCCGTGGTCTGGCGGGGACCGATGAAAGCCAACATGATCCGGCAGTTTTTGAAGGATGTGGCCTGGGGAGATCTGGATTACCTGATCATAGATTCCCCGCCGGGGACCGGAGATGAGCCTCTCTCAATTTGCCAGTTGATTGGAAAACTGGACGGAGCGGTGATAGTTACCACACCCCAAAAGGTGGCCGCGGTGGACGTCCGAAAATCCATCACCTTCTGCCGGCTGATCGATATTCCGGTGCTGGGGGTGGTTGAAAACATGAGCGGTTTTGCCTGTCCGAAATGCGGTGAGGTCACGCCCATACTGGGAAGCGGAGGCGGACGGAAGATCGCCGGGGACATGGGCGTGCCGTTCCTGGGATCAATCCCGATCGATCCGGCGGTGGCCGGGGCCGCCGATAAAGGGCAGGCTTATGTGCGCCGCTTTCCGGCCACGGCCACGGCTGCAAACATGCAGAAGATCATCGGTCCGATCATTGATACCTGCGAACAGAACATAAAAACGGATAAAACAAACCAATAAAAAACAAGGAGAGTCATCCATGAAAATAGCCATTCCCCTGGCGGAAGGAAAACTTTCGATGCATTTCGGACATTGTGAGAGTTTTGCCCTGGTTGAGGTCGATCCGGCCAACAAATGCATTCTTAAAAGAGAGGACATCAAGGCCCCCCCGCACGAGCCGGGGTTGCTGCCCCCCTGGCTGGCGGAGCGCGGAGCCACCGTGATAATCGCCGGGGGCATGGGCCAGCGGGCCCAGGGGTTGTTCACCCAGCAGGGCATTCAAGTGCTGGTCGGGGCGCCCTCCGAAACACCGGAACGGCTGGTCGGCGAATATCTGGCCGGAACGCTGCAAACCGGCTCCAATGCCTGCGACCACTGAGGCCGCCGCAAATATCAGCGATCGAAATGGCCACAGCAGTTGTCTGCTGTGCGGCCGCCAGAATCCCAGGTCGCTGAGCTTGGTTTTCCGGGCAGGTGAAGGCGGGGCGGTCAGGGCGCAATTCAAGGGAAGCCCGGAGTTTCAAGGGTATGACGGCATCCTCCATGGAGGCGTTGTCGCCTCACTGCTGGATGCGGCCATGACCCATTGCCTGTTTCACCGGGGAATTCAAGCCGTGACCGGAGACCTGCAGATCCGTTATATAAAGCCGGTTCCTTTTGATGCCGTCTTGGATATTCAGGCCTCGGTCATATCATCCAAAACGCCGCTACACTATCTCCAAGCTGAAATCATACATAACGGCTGCATAATGGCCTGGGCCAAGGCAAAATTTATGCAGCGCCGGATCGAACGGTGAAGCCCCGCCAGGTAAATATCATAATTATAGCCAATGACCAGGCCGATGCCGATTTGACCGCCCAACACGGCCTTTCTCTGTGGGTAGAGGCATCCGGCCAAAATATTCTATTTGACACCGGGCCAGGAAATGCCATGGAATACAATGCCCTAAAGCTGGGGGTTGACCTGTCCAGAACGGATGCCATCGTCCTCAGCCACGGGCATTACGACCACACCGGTGGGCTGGCAGAGGTTCTGTTATGCGCCCCCAACGCCAAGGTTTACTGCCATCCTTCGGCCGTTTGGGATCGATATAGCATCAGAAACGGCGTTGCCAAACAGGTGGGCATGCCAACCGGCAGCCGGAGAGCGATAAAATCCCTGCCCGAAGCCCGGCTGTACCGGACCAAAAAAGCAATGGAGATCTGCCAGGGAATCGGCATCACAGGAACCATTCCCAGGATGACCGGCTATGAGGATGCCGGAGGGCCGTTCTTTTTGGACCCTGAGGCAAAGGTGCCGGATGCCATCCCGGACGATATGGCCATATGGATAGACACACCAAAAGGTCTGGTGATCCTGACCGGGTGCGCCCATGCCGGCCTGGTGAACACAATAAATTATGCGAAAAAAGTCAGCGGTGCCGAAAAAATCAATGCCATCATCGGCGGGTTTCATCTGACCGGGGCCGATGACCGACGCCTGCGGCTGACTGCCGAAGCGCTGCTGTCCTTTAACCCGTCCCTGGTCGTTCCCTGCCACTGCACCGGGGATAACGCCTCCGCCCTTTTGTCCGCCAGTCTGGGGAACATCGTAAAACCGGGTTGGGCCGGCCTGCGATTGGCCCTGTAACCCTTACCGGCCCGGGAAATAGTCTGCGAACCAAAGACAGGAAACTGACAGGCCAACATTAAAAAGGAGGAGTAACATGGAACTGAACAACCAAAACCTTCCCCAGCCCATGCCCCGGATCGGTGACAAGGCCCCCTCGTTCAAGGCGGTGACCACCCAGGGCGAGATCAACTTCCCGGAGCAGTTTGCCGGCAGCTGGGTGATCCTGTTCTCGCACCCGGCCGACTTTACTCCGGTCTGCACCTCGGAGTTCATGACCTTTGCCACCCTGGAGACGAAGTTCGCCGAGGCCAACTGCAAGCTGGTGGGGCTATCAATAGACGGACTTTACAGCCACATCGCCTGGCTGCGGACCATCAAGGAGAAGATCGAGTACAAGGGTATGAAGAACGTGGAGGTCAGGTTTCCGCTGATCGAGGACATCACCATGGAGGTGGCCAAAAAGTACGGCATGATCCAGCCCGGCGAAAGCCAGACCAAGGCGGTGCGGGCGGTGTTTGTCATAGACCCCAAGGGGATCATCCGGACCATCATCTACTATCCCTTGAGCCTGGGCCGGAACTTTGAGGAGCTGTACCGGGTGGTGGTGGCCCTGCAGACTGCCGACGCCTTCTCGGTGGCCATGCCGGCCGACTGGCAGCCGGGCGACGACGTCATTGTGCCGCCGGCCGGGTCCTGCGGGGCGGCCAAGGAGCGCATGGAAAGCAAGGATGACATGCACTGTTATGACTGGTTCTTCTGCACCAAGAAACTGGCGAAAGAAAAAGTGATGGAATCTCTGAAAAAAGGATTTAAAAAATAGGCCGGGTAATCCTCTGGAATAAAAAAGGGGCTGTAGCCTTTGCTTCAGCCTCTTTTTATTGTGACCAGGGCTATCCGGATTGGTGTCTCAAAGCGTGTTTTTGTGGGTTGAAACAAGTATTGAGATGCGGCGGGAAGCCAAAGGCCGCACCAAGTTAACTATCATCACATAAAATTTGAACCAGTTTCAGTTGCACGGTAACAGACAATTACTCAGTAAACTTTTTTGCCCGTTACTCTGATAGAAACAGAAATGGCTGTTCACCAACCTTGACAGTTCGGTGATTACAGGAGTATAATAAAGTATGGTCTCGTATAATCAAGCCGCCGGACAACGGGAAAAAGGGCACAGACGACGTTTATCCATCTTCTGTCAGGCTCATTTCCTTATTGTGAATTCTCGCAGAAGGCCCGGACAAGACCGTTTTCCACCAGGATGTTATTTTGAAAGATATCTATGAATCGACGTCGAACACCGACATTGATCAATAGTCTGGGCGGGCCGGGCACCACAGCCCGGACAAGAACAAGAATTCATACTGAAATCATGGCGCTGGCTCAAGTCGCAAAACAGATGATTCCGAGCTATTCCGATGATGTCTTTAATCGCCGGTGGGTCCTGAAAGCACTGATACTATTATGGGTTTTCAGTATTGGTAGCCAGTCCTTGGCCCAGCCAGTTATCGTTAAAACAGATTCATCCACTGTTTACGGGGATATAGAAGCATTTTCAAAAAAATCCAAATTCACCAGGTTTATCTATGGCCTGGTGTTCAAGCCGGTTGCCTCCATTCCCGCCAAGAAAAAGCCGCCCCTGCTTTTGCAAGTGCCCTATGCCGATTATGAAGGTAAGGTCATCCGGAACATAAACATTGTAACTCTTGATCCGTTCGGTTTCTCGGCCAGGGATACTGCGGTCCTGCCCCAGAAAATACTGCTTAAATCCGGGAATGCGCTGCATGTCAAGACCCGGGAAATGACCATCAGAAATATTCTGCTTTTCAGCCGGAACGAACCCCTGGACTCCCTGCTGGCAAAGGAATCCGAGCGGTTGATCCTCGGCCAGCCTTATGTCCGCGAAGTCGTCTTCTCTTTAGCCCCCGCGGGGGAGAAGGCCGATTCAGTGGATGTCAATATCCGGGTTTCGGACAAATGGAGCATTGATCTGAACGGCTCGCTTACCTCCTCGCATGCGGCCGCCGGCTTTACGGAAAAGGACTTTATTGGTTTAGGGCATGAATTGCAAAACAGGTATGTCTGGAACCGTTCCACTAAAAAGACTGCCTTGACTGCTAACTATTATATCCCCAATATCCGAAACTCGCATGTCAGCACAGCGCTCCATTATAACAGCGATGAAAACGGGAATTCGGGCAGGAGTTTGGCGGTGGAACGTCCGTTTTATTCTCCCTTTGCCCGGTGGGCGGCAGGATTGAACCTGTCCCAGCAATTCCAAAAAGATGCCCTGACCGATACCCTCCCGGAACACCAAAGCCGGGATTTAAAATACAACACCCAGGATTACTGGGCCGGGAATGCCAACAGGATATTCAAGGGGAGGACCGAAAATGACAGGACGACGAATGCCATCGTGGCCGGGCGTTATTTACGGATCCGGTATCTTGAGAAGCCCTATGAAATACCCGGCTCGTTCCATCGCTATGCCAACCAGGACCTTTATCTGGCGGGGCTGGGGATCTCGATGCGCAAATACTTCCGGGACAATTATATTTATAATTACGGGGGGGCCGAATATGTGCCGGTGGGGGCGGTCTACGGCCTAACAGGAGGTTACCAGACCGTCGATGCCGCCAGCCGCCTGTACCTGGGCTGGCGCACTTCCTTCGGCAATTATCACGGCTGGGGATATTTAAGCTCCACCCTGGAATACGGGACATTTATCCGGGAAAGATCCTTGGAGCAGGGCGTTTTTGCTGGCGGGGTCAACTATTTCAGCGATCTGCTGGAGATCGGGTCCTGGCGGATCCGGCAGTTCATCAAGCCCCAGGTCACCTGGGGGGCGCACCGTTTACCTTCCGACAGCCTGACCATCAACGAGGAGAACGGCATCCGGGGTTTCAGCGGCTCTGCGCGGGGCACCCGAAAAATAGTCTTAACGCTCCAGACCCAATCCTACGCTCCGTGGAACCTGGTGGGGTTCCGGTTTGGACCATACCTGACCGGCTCTCTCGGCATGCTGGGCAATGCCAGCTCAGGATTCAAATACAGCCGGGTGTCTTCACAGCTGGGCATAGGGGCTTTGATCAAAAATGAATACCTGGTTTTGAACAACTTTCAATTTTCCATCTCATACTATCCCTCGATCCCCGGGAGCGGCTACAATATCTTCAAGTTCAATGTCTTCCGGACGACCGATTTTGGCCTCAGTGATTTTATCTTCAGCAAACCGGAAACAGTGCCTTTTCAATAATAATCCAGGAATCCACGATGAGTTATCTTAGTCGCCCGGGCGGCTGGTCCAGCCAGCCAGCGGTGAGGAATAGCCGGGGCCAAAGGTTGCGCAGGCTGACGGTCTTTGCGGGCTATGGTCTGGGCGGTGCCGTCCTGGCAGGGGTGCTGCTGATCCTGATCTTCAACGGGGCCCTGTTGAACGGCTATGGCAAAAGAAAGATGGAGCGGGCTTTTACCGCAGCCTACCCAGGGTCCACCCTGCGGATCGGCAAACTTTATTACGTCATCGGCCCCAACCGCCTGGTGGCCCGGTCGGTTACCCTGAGCTCGGCCAACTCCACCTATAAGGCCGGTCGGATTTCGCTGGCCGGCGTCCGCTGGCTGCAGTTTCTTTCGGGAAAGTCTGCTTTGGTTGATGCCATGGCCAGCGCCGGCCTGGACGCTTCGGAACTCGATATGGAATTCCCCCGGTCCCGTTATGGGGTGCGCTGTAAAAGGCTGCGGGCCGTGGTGACCAGCTCGGAACTGACCGCCGAAGGGATCGAACTTTCGCCGTTGCCCGGGGACGAGGATATCTGCACAAAGAACCCTTTCAGAACCACCCGGTACAGCGTATCCCTGCCGGAATGCCGGGTGTCGGGGCTGGATTACGGGGAACTGCTGAATGGAGAGTCGTACCGGGCCCGGTCGGTCCATTTCATCCGCCCATTTTTTGACGCTTTTGCCTATCACGAAAAGCCGTCGGGACCGTTCGTCAAGAGCCCGCTGATGGTGAACGAGGCGCTGGCCGCGATCCGGCGGCCAGTGCTGCTGGACAGCCTCAGCATCACCGATGGTTACGCGGCCTACCGAGACCGGGTGACGGCCGGAGCCGCCCCTGGAGTCCTGACCTTCACATCGGTGAATATGTCCGTCGAGGGCATCACCAACCGGGGCCAGGCGGCTGATTCCATAGTCCTCCGGGCCCAGGGAAAAATGATGGACGCAGGACTTCTTAAAATGACGATGGTGATCCCGGCCGCTTCACCGGACCTCTCATTCCGCTTTTCCGGTTCGCTGGGCGAGATGGACCTGACCCGCCTGGGCCCGTTCCTTAGCATTGTGGAAAACTACAACATCAGTTCCGGCAGGGCCCAGTGGGCGGAGTTCGGGATCACCGTGGCCTCCGGCCGCGCCCGCGGCAGGGTCAGGGCGAACTTCAGGGATCTAAAAGTGGCAGTACTTGATAAGCGCACCGGTTCTGAAGGTGGATTGGACAACCGCATTGCCTCGTTCCTGGCCAACCAGTTCAAGATCAAGGGTTCCAATATACCGGGCGCCTCGGCTTCAATGAAGGTGGGCAGGGTAAACTACCGGAGAAAACCAAGGGATACCTTTCTGCAGGTGGTCTGGTATTCCCTAAAAAGCGGCGTTCTGGATGTCATCCATCAGTAACTCTTGACCAGGGAATCAAGCAAGGTCTTGGGGCGGTTATGATCATAAGGTTTCCAGTTTTAAGTATTATTCACGGAAAAGCTTCATTCCAAAATATTGGAAGAAGCTTTTTTTTGTTGACTTTTAGCATTAATTAGGTGTATCATTTATCTTGGCAAAAAGGGAGATGTTGGAAATATTTATGACGAAAATGAGACAGTTAAACGAACATGAAATATTACCGTTGCACGACGCCTCTAATGCAGATATTAGGGCGTAAAGAACCCAAAGTACGTCACTCCAACACCAATTCAAGGAGATAGTATATGGAAAGCAGGGAGATCTTAAAGCTTGTTTTGGAGCAACTGCCGGACGGACTGATCATCTTTGACTTAAATGACGATATTATTTTTGCCAATACCATGGCGGAAAAGATACGGCATATTCCCAGGAATGAAAATATCGGACAGAATCTTTTGAACTGTCATCCGGAATATTCTATGGAGAAAATGAAAAGGGCGCTGAATTACCTAAAAAAGGAAAAGATCGATGATTTTCACCGGATGATCGTGGACAAGGAAAACAATAAGATTTATATGAATACCTACAAGGCGATCAGAGATGCCAATAAAAAAATAGCTGCAACAATTGTAGTTACCAGGGATATAACCGAAAAACAGGTAATTGAGCAGGACCAGCTAAAAAACAATCAAATCCTTCAGGAACAGGTTTTGGACCTGACTGATAAATTGAACATTCTATTCCTGTCCTCGCTGACCTGCATCGTAAACACTGTGGAATTCAAGGATCCCTACACCAAGGGCCATTCGCTGAGGGTCACCGACATCAGTAAAACCTTTGTGGAACAGACCTATGGCCAGACCCAGTTGTTGAGCGAGATCGAGATCGCGGGGAAACTCCACGATGTCGGAAAGATCGGCATCCGGGATTCCATCCTCAACAAACCAGGCCGGCTGACCCCGGAGGAATATGAACAGATGAAGCTGCATCCGGTGATCACCGAACAGATCCTTTCACCAATGGCCAAATTAAAGAATATAATCGCCACGGCCAAGCACCACCATGAAAGATTTGACGGCAAAGGGTACCCCGACGGGCTAAAGGGAGAAGAAATTCCCCTTGGCGCCAGGATCCTGGCCCTGGCCGATACCTACGATGCTGTGACCTCCGCCCGGCCCTACCGACAAGCATTGCCCAGAGAAAGGGCAATATCGGAAATTAAAAACAATCTGGGGACCCATTACGATCCGGAGTTGGGAAATAAATTCATTGACCTGGTAAATTCCGGCACCATTGGATAGGACATTTAATAGGGCCGGGGTCCGGCGACCGAGGGAGAATGCCTGCAACTTAAGGCAAATGCCGGTTGGCCCAACCCGGTCTAAATTGCCCAACAGAGGGGTATCCCATGAAAGATAAAACAATAAAACAGATGGCCGAGGCCTTGGCGGCCAAACAGACATTAGCGCTGCTGAAGGATTCGGAGACCCGCTACCGGCGCCTGTTTGAAACGGCCCAGGACGGGATACTGATCCTGGACGCCCTGACCGGACGCATCACCGATGTCAACCCCTTTCTGGAGGACATGCTGGGTTATTCACATGAAGAGTTCATGGGCAAGAGAATCTGGGAGATCGGCCCGGTCATAGATATACCGGAAAGCCGCCGGGCCTTCATGGAACTGCAGAAAAGAAAATTCATCCGTTATGAAAACCTGCCTTTGGAGACAAAAAACGGGAAATCCATTCAGGTGGAATTTGTCAGCAATGTCTATGCAGTTGACCATACCAAGGTCATCCAATGCAACATCCGCGACATCACCGACCGCAAGCATTTGGAACTCCAGGCCCAGTCCATCATCCAGACGGCCATGGACGGTTTTTGGATCGCAGACATCCAGGGACGTTTTTTGAATGTCAACGATGCTTATTGCAAAATGACGGGTTATCGCCGCCGCGAATTGCTGAAAATGAACATCCATGACGTCGAAGCCGGCGGCCAACCGGAAGAGACGGCCGTTCATATCCAAAAACTCCTTGAAGCGGCAGTTCCGCTGAACCCTGCTTCGGCCGCCCCGGCAGCCGGAGACCGGCAAAAGAGGGTCCCGGGAGCTGTCAAATACCGGCAGCGTTACTCTGCTAAGGGGGGCGCGCCGGACTTTAAGATCAGCCATGAACGGTTCGAGACCAAGCACCGGTGCAAGAACGGCGCGATCATTGACATTGAGTTCAGCGCCAACTATACCGATATCGACGGAGGGCGGTTCTTTGTATTCCTGCGGGACATCACCCAGCAAAAACAGGCAGTCGAAGCCATAAATAAATCCGAGACCAAGCTCCGCACCATCTTCGAGGCCGTTCCCTGCACCATACTGATAATGGACGATCAGTTGACCGTAAGATCCGCCAACGGGGCGGCCAAGCATACTTTTGGGATCCCGGAAACCTCCATCATCAATCACCGCTGGGGCGATATGCTACGGTGCACCCACGCCGAGGAAACGACGGAGGGCTGCGGATCCCTTGATGTCTGCAGCAACTGCCAGGTCAGAACCACGGTATTGGCGGCTTTAGCGGGTGCGGAAACACAGCGGGTCAGGGCTAATTTTGAATTCTTTATAGACGGCCATATCCATAAACGGCTGTTTTCCCTAAGCGCCGCGCCCATAGAATATGAACGGAAGAGAATGGCGGTGCTGACGGTGGAGGATATCACCGAACTGTCTTATTTGCGTCAGCGGCTCCGGATAGAACACTCCTTTGCCGGCATAGTGGGCAAGGACGAAAAAATGATGGAATTGTACGCCACCATCAGGGAACTGGCCGAATCAAGCGCCCAGGTGCTGATCCAGGGGGAAAGCGGAACCGGCAAAGAACTGGTGGCCTCGGCCCTGCATAACGAAGGCCCGCGGCGCCATAAGCGTTTCGTGCCGGTCAATTGCGGGTCGCTGCCGGACGGCCTGCTGGAAAGCGAACTATTCGGACATTGCAAGGGATCCTTTACCGGGGCCATAAGAGATAAAAAGGGCCGGTTTGAACTGGCCGACGGCGGCACCATCTTTTTGGACGAGGTGGGCGATCTAAGTCCGGCTATGCAGGTGAAATTACTGCGGGTGCTTCAGGACGGGACTTTTGAGCCGGTGGGTTCGGAAAAGACCATGAAAGTGGATGTCCGGGTCATCAGCGCCACCAATAAGGACCTGCGGGAAGAGATCAAGGCCGGGCGTTTCCGGGAAGACCTTTTCTACCGGCTCTGCGTGGTTCCGATCACCATGCCGCCATTGAGGGACAGGCTCAATGACATCCCTCTTTTGGCCGAGAGTTACCTGGAATGGTCCGCCAAGGAATCCAATAAAAAGAAAATTTCCCTGTCTCACGAGGTGCTGGATATCCTGATGGGATATAATTGGCCCGGCAATGTCAGGGAACTGCAGAACGCCCTGCAATTCGCCCTGATCAAATGCCAGGGCAGGGTCATTGAGCCGCAATACCTCCCCGGCAATATTTCTCCCGCCGCCAAACACCTGCCCGTTCGCAGAAAACGGAAGTGTAAGCTTGACTCCAAAACAGTGGAAGATGCCCTGCAAAAAACTAAAGGCAATAAATTAAAAGCCGCCAAACTGCTCGGGGTCAGCCGGGCGACCATTCACAGATTCCTGGCGGAAAAGTAGGTTCAACTGTCTCATTTAGCACAATGTCTCATTTAGCACAAATGACGCAGCCAGTAATCTGCCAATAACCAAAATTTTGTCCCATAGATTTAATATACTCCCAAAAAGGGTCTGTATTGCTTGAATAGGCAAGATAGACCCTTTTTTATCAACTTTTATTGTAAATAGGATCGGGCATAGTGTCTCATTGACGTTAATAGAAATGAGACACTGCCGGGTCCTTTTTTTGCTTTCATTGTTTTTATTTTTCAGGTGTAGCGCTCACCCCTTCAAAGGCTTATGGTTTCATCCGCCTATCATCTTTAAGCCCGCTGACTATCTGGCACGATAATAGCATCTATATAACAGGGTTAAACAATTCTGTTGCAGTTGATCAGGCTCAGGTTATTTGCCGCTCCCCAAATTGCGACAAAAAATGAGACTACCCGGCAAACCCAGAAAATCTGAAAGGACATAAATCATGCTGTTTATAATCGCCTCGGTGATGGTGATCTTGTGGCTGCTGGGGCTGGTCACTTCCCATACCATGGGGGGCTTCATCCACATTCTACTGGTTATCGCCGTCATAGCAGTCCTGGTAAGGATCATCCGCGGTAACAAAATCCTGTAATTATTTTACCTCACATAAAAAAGGAGAATCTCCACATGAAACCGTTTCTTTATGCCGTCATCACATTTGTTCTGTTCCTGACAGCTACCGGGGTCAATGCCCAGGAACGCCGCTTTGGCCTGGGGATAATCATCGGCGAACCGACCGGGATAAGCGCCAAGCTGTGGACATCGAACCGCACGGCCTTGGATTTTGGCCTGGGCTGGTCGCTTGGCGGGGACCGGATCTCAAAGTATGACGGCTATTATACCGGAGAAAGCCGGGTTCACTTTCACATGGATTACCTCTGGCATTCATTTGATGCCATCCGCTCAAGCGAGAGGTTCCCGCTTTATTACGGCGTCGGCGGACGGATCAATACCGGGGCCGGGTACAAGAACTCGGCAGCCGTCCGCGGGGTGCTGGGTATCCTGTGGCTGCCGCGCCGGACGCCGGTCGACGTGTTTCTGGAACTGGTTCCCGCCCTCCAACTGGTGCCATCCACGGGTTTTGGAATTGACGCCGGCCTTGGAGTCAGGTATTTCTTTTAATCCGGGCGGAAGTTTGCCGGCATAGTTTAATCAGACCATTAAATAGTCCAGCCCACAACCTGTGGCAAAACCTTAAGCGGCCCGAAGTCGCTTCGATTGCCGCAATATTTTAAGGAGCATTACAAATGTACAAAGTACTCTCAATTGCCCTGCTGGCCGTAGGGATTTTGCTGATCGTTTGGGGCGTCAGGGCAGGTGATTCATTCAGTTCCGATGTATCGCGCTTTTTCACCGGCTCGCCCACCGACAAAACGGTCTGGATGCTGATAGGCGGATCCGTCGCTTGCCTGGCCGGACTTTCCGGCCTTTTCCTCAGTCCCAAGGGAAAATAAGAATAGCAGGCTCTTACGCGGGTAATATTTCTTCGGTATCGAAACAATGTAATCAGGGTTATCGAAAATCATCAAAATCAATCAACGAGGAATGAAAATGAAAACATTTTTGACCGTGTTAATCGTTCTGGCCCTGCTGTTCGCCGGCGCCACGTATTACATTTTCACCAGAACCAGGAGCGAGCTTGATACTGCCCGCAACGCAGCCACTGACCTCAGTTTCCAAGTCAACGCCCTGGAAGCTAAGAGGACCGCATTGGCGCGGGAACTTGAGACCAAGATAGCCGCCATTTCCCTGAAAAAGGAAGAGGAAATTGTCCGGCTGAAAGGCGCTTACGAAGAACTGGCCGCCGACATGAAAAATGAGATCGAGCAGGGCCAGATCATCATCACCCAGCTGGCCGACCGCCTTTCGGTGAGCATGGTGGACAAGATATTGTTCCCGTCGGGTGAAGCCGAAGTTACGCCGGAGGGGGTGAAGGTGCTGGAACGGGTGGGCAATGTACTGAAAAACACCGGCAGCCAGATCATCAGAGTTGAGGGCCACACCGACAACGTGCCGATCCATCCCCGCCTCCAGAAGCAATACCCCACCAACTGGGAGCTCTCCACGGCCCGGGCGGCAAATGTGGTGCGCTTTCTGCAGGAGACTGTGGGCATCGCGCCGGAGCGGATGCAGGTCATAGGCATGTCGGAATATCAACCGGTGGCCAGCAACAAAACGGCCTCCGGCCGCAGCAAGAACCGCCGGATAGAAATAACCCTGTTGCCGGATCAGGACTGAGATTGACCGGAGCCGCAACCTGACAGGCGTGGTCAGTGATCGGCTAATTTCCGGAATGATCGTTTAAATATTGAATCTTATAAATGAAGAAAGGAAAGGAAACATAATATGCCTGATCAAAAATGGCCCCGGCGGTATTAACCGGGAAAGGTTTAGGCTCCGGAGAAACAAACAACAGGAAACAGAAACCAATACAAAGAGGAGGCAGAGTCATGTTTACCAAAACAGTCAGACGGAAAGGCATAACCGCAATCACCATTGCGCTTATGGCCCTGGTAATGGGTGTTACCAACGGTTATGGCGCCACACCGGTGGATCTGGGAATGGCCGGCAATTTCGTGATCCTGGCCAAGACAGGAGTGTCAACCACAGCCGGCAGCGATGTGGTGGGTAACATCGGGATCAGCCCGGCCGCCGCCGGGGGGATAACCGGATTTGACCTGATCATGGATGCCTCGGGTACATTTTCAACTTCGGCCCTGGTAGACGGGCAAATATTTGCCGCAGATTATACCGAACCCACTCCGACCGATCTGGGAGTGGCGGTACTTGCCATGGAAACCGCCTATACCACCACCGCCGGATTAACGCCGGATTCCACCGAACTGCATGCCGGAGATCTGAGCGGGCAGACCATGTATCCCGGCACTTATTACTGGAGTTCCGCGGTGCTGATAAACGGCGGAGTGACCCTGGCCGGCGGGCCGGACGATGTCTGGATCTTCCAGATAGCCCAAACCCTGACCGTGGGCAGCGGAGCCATCGTTACCCTGAGCGGAGGCGCCCAACCCAAGAACATCTTCTGGCAAGTGGCCGGACAGACCACCCTGGGAACAACTTCCGATTTCAAGGGGATCATACTGGATGCCACGGCCATAGTGGTCATGACCGGGGCGACTTTTAACGGCCGGGCGCTGGCCCAGACCGCGGTGACATTGGACGCCGTGGCCTTCACTTCCCCAACCACACCGGATACCACGGTGTCGGATACCACGCTGCCAACCGTGACAGTGATCTCACCCAACGGCGGCGAGAGCTGGAACGCCGGTTCCAGCCACCTGATTGTCTGGAGTCAAAGCGACAACGTGGGCGTGACGGACAACGAGGTGAGCTATTCCATAGACAACGGCGCCACCTGGGACCCGATCTGGTCCGGGCTGGACACCAGCTACAGCTGGATCGTGCCCAACACCCCCAGTACCTTTACTCTGGTCAAGGTAGTTGCCCGCGACAGCGCCGGCAACAGCTCGGCAGACACCAGTGACGGCGTATTTGCCATCAGCGACAGCATACCGCCCACGGTGATCTCCACCGACCCTGCGGATTTCACCATTGACGTGTCGATCTACACCAAGATCGCCGCCGTCTTCAGCGAGTCCATGGACTCCCTTACAATTGACACGCTGACATTCACTGTGAAACAGGGGCTGAACACGGTCAGGGGGGTGGTGACATATGTTGATAGTGTTAATACGGCAACCTTCGCGCCCTATGAAAACCTGGATACCAGCGCCGTTTACACGGCCACTCTGACTACCGGGGTCAAGGACCTGGGCGGCAACGGGCTGGACAGCGCCTATGTCTGGACCTTTACCACCGGCAAAACGACCAACCGCACCCCGGTAGATCTGGGATTGGCCGGAAATTTCGTGATCCTGGCCAAGACCGGGATTTCAACCACCGGGACCACCCATGTTACCGGGGATATGGGGCTGAGCCCGGCCGCCGCGTCCTACATTACCGGATTTGACCTGATCATGGACCCCTCCGGTACATTTTCAACCTCGGCCCTGGTGGACGGGCAAATATACGCCGCCGATTACACGGAACCCACTCCCACCATGCTGACCACGGCGATCAGCAACATGGAAACAGCGTACACCGACGCCGCCGGACGGACAATACCGGACTTCACCGAACTGCACGCCGGTGATCTGACCGGGAAGACCCTGGTCCGCGGCCTGTATAAATGGGGCACCGGGGTCATGATAAACGCCCCGGGCGTAACTCTAACCGGCGACTCCAATGATGTCTGGATCTTCCAGATAGCGCAGACACTTCTAGTGGGCAACGGCGCCATTGTATCGTTAAGCGGCGGCGCGCTGTCCAAGAACATCTTCTGGCAGGTGGCCGGACAGACCACCATGGGAACAACCACCCAATTCAAGGGAATCATACTGGACCAGACAGCGATCGTGATGCAGACCGGCTCAACCATTAACGGCCGGGCCCTGGCCCAGTCCGCGGTTACGCTGGATGCCACCACCGCCACCATCCCCACCGGCATAGAACAGCCGGCCGTCGGCGACCTGGTCCTCAATAAACTTCAACTTATGCCCTGCCGTCCCAATCCGGCCTCGGGTCCGGTAAATATCAGTTATACCCTTCCCCGCCCCGGCCAGGTCTCTCTTAACATTTACGACATCTGCGGACGGAGGGTAAACACTCTGGCCCAGGGACAAAAACAGGGCGGTACCTACAACATTACCTGGAGGGGCGATGACAGCCAGGGAAGAAAGGTTTCGGCTGGCGTGTATATTTACCGGCTTAGTTATGAAGGGACCAATCTTACCCGGCGCCTGGTGCTGGTAAGGTAAGCAACAGTAACCGGCAATAAATCCGCAACCAATGCGGTAGGCCTTGAGGGGGCAAATTGCCCCCTCAAGGCCAAAGAAAAAATCGAGACACAAACCAACAACCTAAACGAAGAGGAACTAAAATGAAAAGAATCGTAGCAATGCTGGCAGTGCTGGTCCTGATGGCCGGGATGGCCACGGCCTCGCCAACCATCTGGGGTAGCAGCGGGATGTTCCGGACCATCAGCGCCCAGAACGCCGGCCCGATGAATTTCGGGATCGGAGCCTATCTGTACGGCTGGAAATGGGACAATGACTCCACCGCCACGTCCCCGAAAAGCGGGGCCCTGGACCTGGCCGTCCGGCCGTCCGGCTACTTCAGCATCAACGACATGTTAGAGCTTTCGGTGGGGACCAACTACCTGATGCCGTCGAGCTATGTTGAGATCGGAGGGACCAAGTACACCACCAACCCCAGCGGTCTGGGCAACACCCGGGTGGGCCTGAAATTGTCGATCCCGGCCGGCGAAAAAATGTGGCTGGCCGCCTATTTCGGCTATGACATCGCCACTGTGTCCGAGACCCTCAAGATCTACACCCCCGGCCATATTTACAACGGCGGCATCGATGCCCGGCTGCTGGCCGACCGGCACTTCGGCGCGGAAGGCCGCGGATGCATGACGTTCAACGCCGGCATGTATTACAAACTGGACAAGCAGTATGCCTCGGCCACCGACAGCACCGAGGTCAACGTCTACCCGAACATGTCGCTGCCGTTCGGCATCGGCATAAGCTACGACATGGGCTACCTGACCCCCTATGTCGGGTTCAGCGCCGAATACATGATGGACACCACCCGGTATCCCAAGCCCGGCAGCACCACCGGCGAACTGATCCAGTACGACGAACTTAACAACCCCACCTGGGCGATGTTCGGCCTGCGGTACTATGTCGGAGGCCTGAACATCACGGCCGGCGGCGAGTACAACCTGCGGACCGACGTCCGTCCGGCCCTGCCATTCTTCCGCGGCGGCGAGCACTGGCACGCCATCCTGGGCCTGCACTATGCACCCAAGGCCGGCCCCAAGGTTCCGCCGACCGGAATCATCAGCGGCAAGGTGACCGACAACAAGGGCAACCCGCTGGCAGCCACCGTCACGGCGGCCGGCATGGTATACACCGCCGATCCGCTGACCGGGCGTTATACCGCTCCGGGCATCCAGATCACGGGCATCCCGGTCGAGGTCAAGGCCGAGATGACAGATTATCTCAGCAAGACCGGTTCGGTGATACTGACCTCAAGGAACAAGAAGACCCCGGCCGTCCAGGACTTTGTGCTGGAGCTGAAGCCCATTCCGATGAGCGAGGTCACCGGCAACATCATCGACTACAAAACCGGCCTCCCGGTGCCCGCCGTCCTGATATTCAAGGACGCCAAGGGCCGGTCGCTGACCACCAGGGCCAATTTCACCACCGGCAAGGGCGCCTACAACATCATGCTGGCCCCGGGCCGGTATGAGGTCGAGGTCACCGCCGAAGGTTATTATCCCAAGGGTTTCTACCTGAACTGCGCCAACGGCGAGCCGGTCTCCAAGATGCTGGGCATGGTCAAAATCGGCGACAAGTTCGTTTTCACCGACGTCAACTTCACGGTGGGCAATGCCAAACTCGGCCCCAATGCCGCGCAGCTCCTGGAAGGCATAGCCAAGATCCTGAATGAGAACCCGGAACTAAGGCTGGAGATCGGCGGACATACTTCCAGCCCCGGCAGCGCCGCCACCAATCAGCGGCTGTCCGAGGCCAGAGCCAGCGTGGTTCGCAATGCCCTGATAGCCACCTACAATATCAGCCCCGACCGGCTGACTCACAAGGGCTACGGTGAAAATTATCCGGTGGCCACCAACAACACCAAGGAAGGCCGGGCCCTTAACCGCAGAATGGAAGTCACGGTCATCCAGTAATCAGGGATCAA
Organism: bacterium UBP2_UBA5202; assembly: GCA_002412795.1. Lineage (GTDB taxonomy): Bacteria > Edwardsbacteria > AC1 > AC1 > EtOH8 > UBA5202. The sequence continues at coordinate 115,963 of DHVS01000038.1, forward strand.
CTGTAATCAAAACAACCAACAACGTCCCGCCCCTGCCATCAGGGGCGGGACAAGGCGCAAAAAATTGCCCCCGGGCAAAGAACTGCGTTACAAAGAAAGAGGTAGAGTTATGCCAAAAAAATCAGTCGGACGGAAGGCCATGACCGTAATGGCCATTGCGCTCATTGCCCTGTTAATCGGGGTTACCAATGGTTTCGGCGCTGCCCCGGTGGATCTGGGAACTGCCGGTAATTTCGTGATCCTGGCCAAGACAGGAGTGTCAACCACAGCCGGCAGCGATGTGGTGGGTAACATCGGGATCAGCCCGGCCGCCGCCGGGGGGATAACCGGATTTGACCTGATCATGGATGCCTCGGGTACATTTTCAACTTCGGCCCTGGTGGACGGGCAGATTTTTGCCGCAGATTATACCGAGCCCACTCCCACCATGCTGACCACCGCCATCGGCGACATGGAAACCGCCTACACCACCACCGCCGGATTGACCCCGGATTCCACCGAACTGCACGCCGGAGATCTGAGCGGGCAGACCATGTATCCCGGCACTTATTACTGGAGTTCCGCGGTGCTGATAAACGGCGGAGTGACCCTGGCCGGCGGGCCGGACGATGTCTGGATCTTCCAGATAGCCCAAACCCTGACCGTGGGCAGCGGAGCCATCGTTACCCTGAGCGGAGGCGCCCAACCCAAGAACATCTTCTGGCAAGTGGCCGGACAGACCACCCTGGGAACAACTTCCGATTTCAAGGGAACCGTACTGGATGCCACGGCCATCGTGGTAATGACCGGGGCAGTATTTAACGGCAGCGCCCTGGCCCAGACCGCGGTGACATTGGACGCCGTAGCCCTTACTACCGGCATAGAACAGCCGGCCGGCGGCGACCTGGCTCTGAATAAACTGCAGTTGATGCCCTGCCGGCCCAACCCGGCCTCGGGCGCAGTGAACATCAGCTATGTACTCCCCCAAGCAGGGCAGGTCACGCTTAGTGTTTATGATCTCTGCGGACGGAAGGTAAACACCCTGGTTCAGGGACAAAAACAGAGCGGGGCTTATAATATGACCTGGAAGGGCAACGACAGCCAGGGAAGAAAGGTATCTGCCGGAGTGTATTTTTACCAGCTTAATTATGATGGGACCAGCCTTACCCGGAGATTGGTGCTGATCAGATAGTCTTGTTAAACGGCACAGAAGCGGGGGAGCAATATCACCGGTCAATCCGCCCCGCCCAAAAATATTTACAGATCCATCCCAGAAACAACAGAAGTCCCGCCGCTTTAATAAGCGGCGGGACCAGGCACAGCACTACGTCCGCCGAGCGCATACTGCGTCCCAAAGAGAAAGAAGTGTAAAACCATGTCAACCAAAACCGGAAGACGGACGACCCTAGCCGCAATAACAATGGTGTTGATGGCACTGACCATGGGCGTTAACGTTAGTTACAGCCAACCGGTAGAGCTGGGGACTGCTGGCAATTTCGCGATACTGGCAAAATCAGGAATTTCAACCACCGGGACCACTTCAATAGCGGGGGATATCGGAGTGAGCCCGATAGCAGCTGGGGCCATTACCGGATTCTCCCTGACAATGGATCCCTCGGGAACATTTTCAACTTCGACCCTGGTGACCGGAAAAATCTATGCCGCCGACTATACCGCCCCCGCCCCGGCCAACCTGACCGCGGCCGTCAGCGCCATGGAAGCCGCGTATACCGAGGGCTATGGCCGGACGCCAGTAGACGCCACTGAGCTGGGTTCGGGCAACATCAGCGGGATGACTATCGCCCCTGGCGTATATAAATGGGCCGCCAGCCTTATCATCAACGACAGCCTCATTCTTGACGGCGGCGCAGATGATGTGTGGATATTCCAGGTAGGATCAACGCTTACCGTGGGAAGTTATGCCGTCGTTCATCTGCGAGGCGGCGCCCAACCACGGAATGTATTCTGGACAGTCGCTACGCAGACGTCTTTGGGCACCTACTCTCAATTCAAGGGAACCATTTTGGATGCCACGGCCATCGTGATAATGACCGGCGCAACCTTGTCCGGCCGAGCCCTGTCCCAGACCGCGGTGACCTTGGATGCCGCCGCCATGCCATTGGCGATAGATCTGTCGGAGTTTGCCTGCCAGAGCGGAAGCCAGGGGATCAATTTGACCTGGCAGACCGCCAGCGAGAAAAACAATTATGAATGGCTGATAGAACGCTCATCCGGACCGACCGAAGGGTACCGGAACATAACCACCATTAAGGCCGAAGCGGGTTCGCCGGCCGGGAACCAGTACAGTTACACCGATACCTCGGTGCTTCCAAATTCCACCTATTACTATCGCCTGGGGGACAAGGATCTCAGCGGTCAGATAACCTGGCACGGCCCGGTGATGGCGGCCAGCGGCGGTCTGATCCTCGCTAAACTTCAATTGATGCCCTGCCACCCCAACCCGGCCTTGGGTGCTATAAGCTTCAGCTATGTGCTTCCCCGGTCCGGCCAGGCTTCGCTGACCATATACGATGTCTGCGGACAGAGGGTGATCACCTTGGCTCAGGGGCAAAAACAGGGCGGGGCCTCTAGCCTAACTTGGAAGGGCAACGACAGCCAGGGAAGAAAGGTCTCGGCTGGCGTATATTATTACCGGCTTATTTATGAAGGAACCAGCCTAACTAGGCAGCTGGTACTTCTGAAATAGGTGAGTTGATTAGGGCTGACCGGGACAACAGCCTGCCCGGTTATGTATGCGCATTATGCATCAGGATAAAGAACGAGGAACTTCCCAGTGTCAGGGATTTGGGAAGGACCCGATATAAGCTGAGGGCCGGCTTAGAGGGGATAAAAAATGGAAAAAACCAAAGTTAACACCCATTTGGAGGGGGTGCTTGATCTGGTTGATCATATGGTTAAGGTGGCCGATCAGGGCATGGTTAACGATACTGACGACAACGGGTTTTACCTGCTCTACGGCATCATCCACGACAATGCCTATATCATCCGGAAGGCAGCCGAAAAGGAATACAAAGCGCGCAGCCTGGAGATCCCGGCAAGGCATATCACCCATCCAAGAAATACTTGACCAGGAAGAAAAGTCCCCGGCGGTATAAATTAACAATATTTGATGCCCCGGGAAATAACCAAACATACAAAAGCCCCGCCAACTGCGCATAGCGAGCGAAACCAGGCGCAGCCGTCGGCCCATCGGGCTGAAACTGCGCCCCAAACAGGAGGTACAACCATGTCAACAAAAACAGGCACCCGGCAGGTCATAAGCGTAATAATGTTTGCGCTTCTGGCAACGGCCATGGGCATCGCCACCAACGGTTGCGGTCAGAGAATCACCAGTCCCGTTGCCGTAACGGCCGACACCACCCGTCCGGCCGTTAATTCAACCAACCCGGCCAACCTAGCCACCGGCGTACTGCTCAACCGGCAGATCACAGCTGCCTTTAGCGAGGCTCTGGACCCGGCCACCATCACCGCCGCCACCTTTACTTTAAAACAGGGAACAAATCCAGTTGCGGGGGCCGTGTCCTATGCTGCGGCAGGCGCCGTGGCGACCTTTGATCCCGCCAGCGATCTGACCGCCAGCACCGTTTATACGGCCACGCTGACCACCGGGATCAAGGATCTGGACGGCAATACCCTGGCCAGCAACTATGTCTGGAGCTTCACCACCGGAACAGCCACTGACATCACTCCGCCCACCGTCAGCTCCACCGTTCCGGCCAATCTGGCCACCGGCGTGGCGGTCGGCGGGAACATCGCCGTCACCTTCAGCGAAGCTATGAATCCTTCCACCATTACCGTCACCAGCTTTACCTTAAAACAGGGGACCACGGTCATTTCCGGCGTGGTGACCTCCCTGAACGCAACCGCCACCTTCAATCCGTCGGCCAATCTGGCGGCCAGCACAGTTTATACTGCTACCATCACCACCGGGGTCACCGATCTGGCCGGTAACGCAATGGTTACAGCCTATGTCTGGACCTTTACCACTGGCACAACGGCGGATGTCACCCCGCCCACCGTGGTCACTACCATCCCGGCCGATGCTGCCATTGACATTGCCACCAACGCCAACATCTATGTTACTTTCAGCGAAGCAATGGATCCGTTGACCATCACCGCTTCAACCATCATCTTAAAACAGGGAAGCACGGTCATTTCCGGCGCGGTGACATCCCCCAGCACCACTACCGCCACCTTAAATCCGGGCAGTGACCTGGCCAACAATACCGTCTACACCGTCACCGTTACCACCGGGGTCAAGGATCTGGCCGGCAATGCAATGGCTGTGGCCAAAGTATGGAGCTTTACCACCATCGCCGCTGGAACGGCCGGACCGCCGCCGGTCGACCTGGGCACCGCCGGCAATTACGTGCTGCTTTCCAAAACGGGAATATCGACCACCGGGGCCACATCAGTTGTAGGGAACATGGGGGTAAGTCCGGCGTCCGCGACGTACATCACTGGCTTCGGATTGATCATGGATGTCTCGAATACTTTTGCCACATCATCTCTGGTGACCGGGGGAAAAGTCTACGCCTCCGACTACTACCCGCCAACACCGGCCAATTTGACCACGGCCATCAGCGACCTGGAAACAGCGTTCACCGATGCCGCCGGCCGGACCAACCCCACGGCCACCGAACTGGGCGCCGGGAATATCACTTCGCTGACCCTGGCTCCGGGCCTTTACAAGTGGAGCTCCGGCGTCCTGATAAATGCACCCGGGGTCACGCTCACCGGCGGGGTGAATGATGTCTGGATATTCCAGATAGCGCAGGATCTTGACATAACCAGCGGCGCCTTTGTTACCTTGAGCGGCGGAGCCCAGGCCAAGAACATCTTCTGGCAGGTCTCCGGCCAGGTGAACCTGGGAACCGGGGCTGATTTCAAGGGGAATGTGTTGTGCCAGACCTTGATGAGCATGCAGACAGGCTCGGTATTTAAAGGCAGAGCGCTGGTGCAGGCGGCGGTGACATTGGACGCCGCCACCGTTACCGCTCCGTAAGTAAACAGGACAATGACCTCCCCGTATCTCTGAAATACTGGGAGGTACCATAAAAAGAAACAGTGAGCAGGCCGGGTCCCAAAGGCCCGGCCTCTTATAACTTAACAGGGAGGTGACGACAAATGGGTATTGAATGGTACCGTGACTTGAGCATAACCGTCCTGGGATTTGTGACCACGGGGGTGCTCATTTTTGCATCGGTAATGTTTTATCAGCTGCGTTGCGAAGCCAAGTCAGCGCTGCTGTCGGTCAAGGAGGCATCAGAGAGCGTCAGCGATACCGTGGCCATGGTGCAGGAGGGCCTTCGGCCGCTGCTTCCGGTATTGGCCTTGATCCAGGGTATTCTCGGGGGAGTCAAGAATATCGGCAAAATATTCAAAAACAGATAAAGGCAATAGAATGGATACGTCAATCCAGAAAATGCGGTGGCAGTCAATCCGCGAGCTTTGGTCTTTTTCCCTGAAACCGTTGAACTGGGATGTGTTTTGCAAGAAAAAAACCAATAAAATACTCAACTCCCGGAACATGGGCTGCCGCCCCAACCCGGGAAATAAGGGGGAACCCATAGCAAGCAACGTTTTCCTTAAGTCGGCTTATATGGATGCTATAGACGGGATCACGAGGTCCTCTTCTACTATGGAACTTTGGTAATTGGTTCAATAATCCCCATCCACAGTTAAATAATGCATAGCACACCAAACTCAACGCAAAACAAAAAGGAAAACATCATGAAACGCAAACGATCAAATAACAGGGGCCACCCCTGTGGCCGCCCAAACAAAGCTTTGGCAAAAAGTGCAAAACTAAACATGTCAAACATGATTCAGCTGGCATATCAGCGCCTATGGCGGAGAATAGCCACAGCCTAAACCCTCGTTAAACAAACGGATAAACAACATTTTAAGGAATATGAAAAATGAATACGAAAAAAACCAAAAACGCGCACCCGCCTGTAACCTCTCCTATCTCCGCCGGGGCATCTGAGGACGGCGAGAACCTGACCAGGATAATGGCTCATCATATGTTTGAACAGCGGGGCCGGCAGCCCGGTCGCGACCTGGAAGACTGGCTGGCCGCCAAGAAATACCTGGCGGAAAAACCAGCCAACGACAGGAAGGGTGGAAAAGGCTTAAAAAGTAATTTAAAGATAGGGTAGTTTTGCTTGATGAATTATCAACTAAACCGGATTAATTAATTACACGGAGATATCAAATGAACAAGCTTAAAATCAAGTGTAACTGGAATGAGGCAGCCGGCAAACTAAAACAGCAATATGCCAACCTGACGGATGATGACGTGCTCTTTGTAGAGGGCAAAGAGGAAGAATTGTTGGGCCGGCTGCAGAAAAAGATCGGTAAAACCAAGGATGAAATTCGCCATTTGCTGGCCAAGATATAACGAAACGTACCTTGCGAACGGTTACCGTTCTATAATTGCTCCAAGAACAGTAAGGTTTGGAGAACTTTATTAACCGGACAGGTAAAAACAATAACCCATCCAAAAAGGAAAAATATGGTGAAGAATATATTACTGTTGCTGGGGTTGATCATATTAATGGTTGACCCGGTAAAGGCCCAAGGCATAAGTATCGGCCCGCAGGCCGGCTATTACAAGGCCCAGGATGCCGACCAGGGAGCCTGGATGGGCGGTGTAGCCTGCCGGTTGAAACTGACCCCGGTCCTGGGCGTCGAAGCGTCCATCAACTACCGGCAGGAAACATATGTGGATGAGCTCTTGACCGTGCGGAGCTGGCCGGTGATGGTGACAGGTTTGATCTACCCGCTGCCCGTCGTTTACGGCGCCATAGGGACCGGCTGGTACAACGTAACCTACGACTTTGACCAGAATCGGCTGCCGTTGTTCACAGACGAGACCACCCAGAAATTCGGCTGGCATTTTGGCGGCGGGGTGGAGCTGCCGGTGGTATCAACCATTAAATTGACCGGGGACATCCGCTACGTCTTTCTGAACTATGATTTCAAAGAAATACCCGGCAGCAGCGGCCTGAAAAGCAATTTTGCCGTCATCACAGTGGGTCTGCTCTTCGGCCTGTAATCAATCAATTGAAACCATTAAAGAACACAGCCCTTTAATCTGCGGCGAAAGGAGCCTGATATGATCTGGAGCATTTTTGCGATCCTGTTGGTTTTGTGGCTGTTCGCCTGGCTGATCGGGCATTTACTGGGCGGGGTAATGCATGTTTTGTTGGTAATCTCAATAGGCGTGATCCTGGTCGTCATGGTCACGGGCCACAAACAGCGAAGCACATAAAGTAACTTTAACAAAGGAGAAATTAATATGAACAGAGATCATGTTGCCGGTTTTGGCCTGGGCCTGCTGACCGGGGCAGTAGTTGGCGGAGTAATCGCCCTGCTCTATGCCCCGAAGTCGGGCAAAGTGACCAGGCAGCTGCTCAAGGACGCGGTCGAAGAAGTGGCGGACACGGTCAAAGAAACGGCCAGCGGGGTTGTGGATACGGTCAGGGAAGCAGCCTCCGAAGCCGGCCGTAAGGGCCACGTGGTTGCCCGGGCCGTAAAGCGATAAAACCCCAAATACTTTGATCGTTCTGCCTGCAATGTCGTTGGCTTCGCAAAATGAGCGTTGAACAGCAATGACGGAACAAAGCAAAGAGTTAATGGGGATGAATGAATAATCTTATGAAACGCACCGCCAGGGCGCCCGCTCTGTTGATGCTGGCCGGTTTCATAGTAGTGGTGGCGGGGATGAAGGCGGCCAGTTCTCTCCTGGTCCCTCTATTTCTGGCGGTATTCATTGCCGTCATTTGCACGCCGCCTTTTTTCTGGCTGCAACGCAAGGGGGTGCCGAAGTTCCTGTCGTTGGCTATCATTTTGGTTTCCATCCTGGCGGCGGGAGCGATGTTCGGCCTGTTGACGGTCCCTTCGATGAATCAATTCCTGAGCAACCTTCCCGGTTATCAGGAAAAGTTGGCGTCCTACAGCGCCGCCTTAACAGACTGGCTGCAGGATAAGGGCGTCAACCTTTCGCAGCAGGAGGCGGGGGGCGGTGCCTTGAGTCCGGGGTGGGTGATGGGCCTGGCCGGGGATGTGTTTTCGGCCCTGAGCAGCGTTTTGGCAAACGCCATCCTGATCCTGCTGACGGTGGTATTCATCCTGCTGGAAGCGGCAGAATTGCCGAAGAAAATGACGGCGGTCTATAAAAACCCGGAGACGTCGCTGTCGGTCATTGAAAAATTCAGCCATACGGCCAAACGCTACCTGATCATTCAAACCCTGATCAGCGCCGCCGGGGGCCTGCTGATCTGCCTCTGGCTGGTTATCCTAGGGGTCCCGTATCCGGTGCTCTGGGGGGTGCTGGCATTTATGCTGAACTATATACCGAATATCGGATCGATCTTTGCCGCGGTTCCGGTCACCCTGCTGGCCCTGGTTCAGCTGGGGGTGGGCACGGCCGTTTTAACCGCCCTGGGTTTTGTGGTCGTCTATATGATCTTGGGCAATTTTTTGCAGCCAAAACTGCTGGGCAAAGGCCTGAGTTTATCGACCCTGGTGGTGTTCCTTTCAATGGTCTTCTGGGGATGGATCCTGGGGCCGGTCGGCATGCTCCTCTCGGTGCCCCTGACAAGCCTGATCAAGATTTTTTTGGAGAGCCACGAAGAGACCCGGGGGTTAGCCGTCATGCTGGGGTCCGGCGCCGGGATCAAATAGGCCGGGTGGCCACTGCTAAGGGAAATGTAAGTTCTGAACAAAAGGAGGAAGTTAAAATTGGACTCAGTCAACGCGCTGATAAAAAAACACTGGCAGCTGATCGTATTAATACTGGGGTTGATTTTCGTTGTCCTGATGATCTGGGGATTGCGAAGCGTTCTGCTGCCGTTTATGGCCGGCGGCCTTCTGGCCTACCTGATCTTGCCGGTCATCCGGTGGGTGGAAAAACGTCTGCCCGGCGCGGGGAAGAAACCGAAGTTACAGCAGTTAAAACGGATCTCCCTTATAACGGTGTCCTACCTTCTATCCCTGGCGGTCATCAGCCTGGTATTGTTCTATACCATTACCGTGGGAGGAAAAGCCCTGGGGGCCCTGATCCAGGACGCTTCCCAGACCATCCCCAGCGGGTTGAACACGATAAAACAATGGCTTAAATCCATCCCCATGCTGTCAGATCCGCTGATCCAGGAGACCATTGACGTTTACATGGCTAAAGCCGGTGCCGCCCTGCCCGATCTGCTTAAAGACTTTTTGACCCGGGGGCTGAAGATGTTTCAGACCTCGCTGGGAATGATCATGGGGTTTGCCAGCCTGCCCATATTCGTGTTCTTCATACTTAAAGACTGGAGCAGTCTGCGTGACAAGTTTTATGCGGGGCTGCCGGATTGGGCCCGGACCCACACCAAAAACATAATTGTCATTCTCAACAAGGTGGTGGGACGTTATATCATCGGGCAGTTGCTGTTGGGGCTGGCGGTGGGCCTTTGTGCCTATGCCTTGCTGAGCATTCTGAGAATAGATTATGCCCTGCCGCTGGCCGTCTTTGCGGGACTCACGGAAATGGTTCCCCAGATCGGTCCCTGGCTGGGGGGCGGCCTGGGCATTCTGGTCACCCTGGCCACGGCCCCGGAAAAGGTGTTTTGGGTGGCTGTGGGATATTTGGCGATTCAATTGTTCGAGAACAACCTGCTGGTGCCCAGGATCCAGGGCCGGCAAATGGAGATCCATCCGGCATTAATATTAGTACTCTGTGTTTTGGGAGCGCATTTTGGCGGAATACTGGGTATTGTTTTGATACTGCCGCTTACCATGTCCGTGATGAAGATATTCAAATATTTGAGGGACAGCACGCTTGACGGGAGCATCAGTTAGGAGCATCAGGCCCCGGTATTATCAGCAGGTATATCGCGGGCCTTCATGGGCGCTGAACAAAGCGGCGGGCAGCAAGGAAAAGGAAATAAGGCGATGATTAACCAAATAAAGGGCTTATGCCTCAAACTGCTCAAAGCAAAAGACCGCCTGCTGAAAACGCCTTTCTGGCATTTGATTGTGCTGACCGTAAAAGGATTAGACGATCATGACACTACCCAAAGAGCCGCCGGCGTAGCTTATTATGCAATTTTATCCGCCTTCCCATTGCTGCTGGGGTTGATTGCTGTATTTGGTTATTTCCTGCCTTCGTTGAATCTGCAGGAGGAACTTTTGATATTTGTCGGTAAAAATATGCCCGGAGCCACTGACTTCCTAAGGCTGAATATTGAAAATATTGTAAAGTTAAGGGGTACAGTGGGAGTGTTGAGCATAGTTCTCCTTTTTTGGAGCGCCAGCGGGATGTTCGGAGCAATAAGCCAGGCGGTCAATCGGGCCTGGGACAACCGCCGCGGCCGCCGTTTTTATATCGGAAAAGCCCATGAAGTGGGCATGGCATTGGGCACGGGCATCCTTTTTCTGTTTTCACTGGGAGCCAGCACCCTCATTTCAATATCAGGGGAAATATTTGACCTGCCGCCGTCATTTATCATATTAGTAGAGGCAGGTAGCAGGCTGACGGCGTTCCTGCTGTTACTGGCAGTATTTCTGCTGCTCTATAAGTACATTCCAAATGTCAAGACGCACTGGCGTTATGTTTGGCCGGGAGCATTGCTGGCCGCGATCCTCTTTGAAGTCGCCAGGACATTATTTATCCTTTACCTGGGGAAATACGCCAATTACCAACTGATCTATGGTTCCATCGCCTCAATAATCATCCTGCTGGTCTGGATATACTACTCGGCCTTCATCATGATTTTGGGCGCAGAATTCACTTTCCAATACAGCCGTCTGCGCTGCCCGGCAGCCACGACAAACTGCGAGGGCAAATAAAACACAGGTCGCTATGATTATAAAATATATCAAAACAATACAAGGAGGAAAATTATGAAAACCCTCAATTCTAAAACCGTGAACAGGATTATTTGCACCTTGCTTGTTTTCCTTTTTATTGGAACTGCTGCCTGGCTACAGGCTCAGCAGGAAAAGTCCGGGGAAAAGGATAAAAAACCAAAACAAGGGCAGCAGGATAAAGTTCAGAAGGATAAGCAAAAACAAAGTCAACAACAGGTCAAGCGGCTGTCACAGCAGGGGAAACGTGTGCAGCCCAGTGAAAAACGGGACGTTTGGCAACAACATCGGGCCCGCAGCTGGCAGGCCGAGCACCGCACCTGGAAGCAACGCGGCGGCTACGACGGTTACCGGATCCCCCAAAACCATTACCGCAGGTACTTTGGCCGGGATCACAGGTTCCGCATCTACCGCCGTGCTTTGGTAATGTACGAAGGATATCCCTGCTTTCAATATAACGGTTATTGGTTCAGTCTGGTCGATCCGTGGCCGGAATACTGGTCGGACAATTGGTACGAAAAGGACGATGTTTATATTATCTATTCCGACGATGGGTATTACCTTTATAACCGAAGGCATCCTGACGTTGGAATTACTATCAGCGTATTTATGAACTAAACCTCCATCTAAGCGTGTGCTTAATCGGGACAGGGCGGTGGTCATGGAGGCCGTTGACAGAAATGTAATCGTAAAAATAGGGCGAAAATGCCCCACCGCATGGTCTAAAAATAAATGAAAGGAGAATAGTAATGATCTATACTATTGCCGTTATTCTGGTGATCCTTTGGCTTTTGGGGTACCTGGCTTTCAATATGGGAAATTTGATCCACATTCTACTGATCATTGCCGTCGTCGTCGTCCTGTTGAGGGTCATTCGAGGGCGAAAGCCCCTGTAGGAATTCAGGACCTGGCAGCGTCGAACTCATTCGGAAAGAAAGGAGACGATTTTAAAGACAGAAGAAAGGCTGGCAGACAAAATATTACCGGGGTCACGGCCCATGTCCCGGTGATTATTCTCCCGAGTAGGGATAGTCTGGGTCCAATTAACCGGACCGGCAAAACCCGGTTCATCATTTCAATCAACATTTATACCGCAGGTAGGAAAGAGTATACCATGAAAAACAAAATGACAATTGTCTCCACAATAGTGCTTTGCGCTTCCATTGCAGTGATGACGGGGTGCGGACTCAGTAACGCGCTGAAGGGCGGGGGTATCGGCGCCGGAGCCGGAGGAGTGGCCGGCGGGGTCATCGGCCACCATTACGGAAACACCGCCCTGGGCGCTATCATCGGGGCGGCAGTCGGCGGAACGACCGGGGCGCTGATCGGGCGCCATATGGACAAACAGGCGGAAGAAATGAGGCAGGACATCAAGAATGCAAAGATCGAGCGGGTAGGCGAGGGGATCAAGATAACATTTGACTCCGGGATCCTGTTCGAAATAAATTCTTCGGAGCTTCAGTCCGTGGCAAAGGGGAACATCGAAAGCCTGGCTAAGATACTCAACAAATATCCGGACACCAACATTCTGATTGAAGGGGATACCGACAACACCGGCTCTGAAGAATACAACCAAAAGCTGTCAGAACGACGGGCTCAGGCGGTGGCCGATTATCAAAAGCGTCTGGGCGTGGCTGGTTCCAGGATTTCCACCGTAGGTCTCGGGGAGCTTAACCCCATCGCTTCAAACGATTCGGAATATGGCCGGGAGCAAAACCGCCGGGTGGAAGTCGCCATATTTGCCAACGACAAATTAAAGAACGCAGCCGAGGACGGCAAACTTAACTGACTCGTCCCCGAACCAAAATAATTAAATATCGCAAGGAGAAACTGCCATGAAAACAAGAACCATCCTCGGAACGATCGTCGCCCTGTTGGTCCTGGGGCAAACGGGTTATGCGGCGGCAAATGACGGCATTCTCAAGTATTTTAACAATACCGCCGGAAAAGTGAAAGCAACGAGCGACCCGGCGCAAAAGCGTGAAATACTTAACAAGTCATTGCAAAACATGACCATAGTGCTGGACAAAGTGCAAAACATGCCCCTGGTTTCAAAAGATGATCGGGCCGGCATCAACCAGATCAAAACAAACCTTCAAGAGAAACAAAACGAGCTGGCGGGCACCAACGGTTATGATCGGGTGCTTGACGCCCAACTCAACGACTTTTCCGATTATGTGGTGCAGGATATGGAGCAGGCTCCAGAAACGATAACCATCAGCGTGGTCACGCTGCTCCTGATCGTTCTGATTTTGGTTATCCTATTTTAACGGCCTCCCTGCCCAGCGAACATTAATCGGCGGCATCATGCAAAAAACGCCTTACATATCTTTCACTAGTGCCACGCGGCCATTCCAGATGCTGTTCAAGTATTTCGGTTGTGTGGCGCTTGGATTGATTCTTGTTTCCTGCGGCTCCCTGCCACCCGCCCGGCGCAAAATAATGATGCCGGATGAGACCTCCCAGCCGATACGACACTCAATGACATTCATAATCCACGGTGACGGGGACTACCTTTATCATGATGCCAGCGGCAATGCTTACAGGGCAGACCAGGAAGCTTTGGCCGGGGCAAGGAAGGTGGCGGAGCAAAACAGTCAGGCAGAGGTGTTCATCTTTCATCAAAGGCCAAGGCGGCACATCCTGCTCTTTTTCCCCCTCCGCGACGGTACAGTTTATCACTACCGGAATGGACGGCTGCTGGACAAGGAACCGTATTGGCGAACCCAGAAAAAGTCCCGCTTCGAACCGGAAGTGGCCATTTATAATCGTTTGAGTGCCGGGGAACAATTGCCGTCAAAGAGGATTTTCCTGTATTTTGGCCATCAGATCCCGGAATTCGGGGGAGCGGGCTATGATCACTCATCCCCGGACCGGATTTTCACTGTGGCTGGGTTGGCAGAGGGATTGAATCAAATGAAACCGATTTCCGCGGTGTTCGATTTGATAGTGCTATCCACCTGTTTCAACGGGACACCTTCCACCGTTTCCGCCCTGGGTCCATTTGCCCGGTACATCATAGCTTCTCCCGGAAATCTTCACCGCTCATATTATGACCTGCATTCCCTTGAAAAACTGGAGGCCGGATTGGCAGACGGCGACATGTCTGTTTTTGCTAAAAACTTTGCCCAACAAGCTTTTGAGAGGCTGGCCAAAGACATCCAGACAGAGATCTCTATTTCGGTATACGAGGTGGAGCGCACCCGGAAGTACCTGAACTCTGTCAGCAGCGGGTATGAACAGTCTTTGACTGAAGTAATGGCAAAGAAAACTGGATCTTTGGAATACTGTGATTGCTCGGAAGATTCAGCCTATGCGAGGCCGGGGATGAGTGAGGGGGTGGATGTTTTCTACCGTCCGCCGCGCTTTGGGCGTTTAAAAAATAAACAGAGCCATTCCGGCTGGGGATGCTGGAGCCCGCCGAAGCAATCTCCGTGACCAGTAATGGCAACAAGTAAACTGGCGCACCAGTTGTTTAACCACCAGCACCACCCGCAGAAAACCCGGGGACATCTTGCCCAGGGAAACATTCCGTAATAAAGACGGCCGCCCATAGCTACAGGGAGAAAACGTGAAAGCCAAACTGATTTTCAACCCTGCTGCCGGTAATCCAAGTGAATCTGCAGCACAACTGGTGGAACTGCTGTGCCTTTTGCAGAAACAGCAGATCCAAACGGAAGTGACAGTGGTACAGCCGAAACAGGACCTGCGGTTATTGGCGCGCAGCGCTGTCCGGGAGGGGGTAAAAATGGTGATCGTTTCCGGCGGCGACGGTACCATTGAAAATATAGCGCTGGGGCTGGTCGGCACCCGGACCACGCTGGGCATCATTCCCACCGGCACCCGCAACAATCTGGCCCGCAGCCTGGGCATCCCGATCGATAACATTGGCGCTGCCGCCGCACTGCTGCGGAAAGGACGCCGGATCGAAATAGACGTGGGGCGGGTACTCCACCGCAAAAGAAGCCGCGGCTTTCTGGAAGCCGCCGCCATCGGCCTGTCTTCGGCCTTATATCCTTCATCCGACGACATCCAGCACGGCGAACTGGGAAAGATAGCCGGGTTCATCAAAACCCTGGTATCGGCGGAGCCATCCGAGATCAGATTATGGGTGGGCCGCCGCCGCAAAGAGGTGGTCACCCACGCCCACATGGCGATCGTCGCCAATATGCCTTTCCTGGGCGCAAATTATCAGATAGCACCGGACGTGATATTTGATGACCGCTACCTTGACGTATTTGTCTATTCCGACCTGAATAAGCGCGAGCTGATCGGCCAAGTGCTGCAGTCTTCCTCTGCCTTACCCGATACCCGCATCCAGCGGTTTCGCGCTAAAAAAGTGGTGATAAAGACCAAACCGGCCATGCCGGTAATGGCGGACGGGGTTCTGCTGGGCGACGGTTCTGTGACCATAATGCTGCACCCCCAGCGGCTGAGGGTAATGGCTGGTCCCAAGGCATTGTGGCGCCGCCGCCGTTCCCGGCAGAGGTTGGCCAGGGAGCAGCGTGAAAATACAGATAGTGACCGCGGGGAGATGTCTGATGGCCAGTGACCGCAAAGAGGTGCTATTGCCGCCAGAGTCAAATGCTGCCCGTCTGTGGTCCGCCAAACGGAGGGCCATATTGCTGATCGGACTGGTGGCCGGCCTGATGCTGTTCTTCCTCTGGCTGCCGAACGGGGCCCGGGCGGCAATGTTCACGGCGCTGCGCGCCAATGGGCCGATGGTCGCCATGCTGGTCATTTTCTCGCTGATCACCATATCCCTGTTGTGGTCGGCCGGGCACAGTCTGGATACCAGAATATTCCTGCTTTTCAACATTAGAGGCTGCCATCCAAAGTGGCTGGACCGGGCTATGTGGCTGGCGACCCAGGCCGGCAATATGGCAACTGCAATCATCCTGGCGGCAATATTCTTCGTAATCAAGTACCGGCGCCTGACAGTGGAGATCATTCTGGGCACGCTTACACTGTGGCTGGCGGTGGAGGTCATCAAGGCGCTGACGGACCGGGCCCGGCCGTTCATGGACCACGAGAAGGCCAGAGTCATCGGCTGGCGGGAGCGGGGCCGGTCCTTTCCCAGCGGGCATACCGCCCAAGCCTTTTTTTTGGCGATGCTGATCAGTCACTGGTTCCACCCCGGAATTGGGGGAATAACATCCCTGTACGCCGCCGCCGTGCTGGTCGGGTTCACCCGGATGTATGTAGGCGCCCATTATCCGCGAGACGTGATCGGCGGCGCAGTGCTGGGTTCAGTCTGGGGGATACTGGCCACGTTGGTAGATCCATATTGGTTTGGCAGGTTCTGACGCCGCAAACGGAGAAATATAACGGCCCGATCGATTCTTGGTAAAGTTGGGTACTAAGGCCGGTCGGGCGGCAAAATAGAAGGAGGCATACCATGGCAACAAAAATTAAGATCATAACCGCCAGAGATTTTCTGGAGGTGACCACCGATGGCATCATCAATATTGATACCAGCCGGCAGCTTCTGATAGACATAGCCAAGTCGGAGCAGTTACCGGCAGACTATGAGCTGTTGGTTGATTTTCGTGACACTAAAAACAATTTATCAATAATGGATGTGTACCAACTGGCGGCGGAGCTTTACCGGCACGGAAATGCTTTTCGCAGGAAAATTGCCCTGCTGGTGGTCCCGGGCATCAATTTTGAGCACGCCCGATTTTTTGAGAGCTGCTCACGAAACCAGGGATTCATAGTGAATGCCTTCACTGATTATGAAAAGGCCATGCGTTGGATACTCTCAACCGAAGATGATCCAAACGAAGAAAATCCTTCCTGCAAGGAGGAGAACAGCAGCGGCGGGCAGCCGGGACAATTATGCGAAACCGGGCAAAACCAGCAAACAAAGGGGATATCATGAAAACAAGAACCGGCTTGTGGATAGATCACAGAAAAGCCATCGTTGTGGCAGTTACGGATAAAGGGCAGGAGACTAGGATGATAATATCAAAGGCGGAAAAACAGCTCCGGCGTGCCGGTGATTCGCCCCTTAAGGGGCCACGGGAAGCATATCAGGTTCCGGCGGATGACAGCCGCCAGAGAAGCCTGACGGAACATCTAAACCGCTATTACGATTCGGTCATCGCCAGCCTTGGCGGGGCGGAATCGGTTTTAATATTTGGCCCGGGCGAGGCCAAGGGTGAGTTGAAAAAACGCCTGGAAACAAAAAACCGCGGCAGCCTCATCGCAGCAATTGAAACGGTTGACAAAATGACAGATCGCCAGATTGCGGCCAAGGTCCGGCAGCATTTTGCCGGGAAACGTCCGGCCCCGGGCCAAGGCAGAAAAAAGCGGCAAGTTCTTAATCCCTCCTGATTAAATTGGTCCATTGCGCTTCTCTCATGTAAATGAAAAACTCTCTTCGCTGCCCTGGCGTTCGTCAAGACATCACAGCAAACTAAGGAGACTTAAAATGTTCAAGAAGAAATCTACCACTAAATCCCAGGAATACGCCGAGAGCATCGTCAATACTGTGCGTGAGCCACTGGTCACCCTGGATCAGGATTTGAGAGTGGTCACAGCCAGCCGCTCTTTCTACGAGGTCTTTAAGGTCACCCCTGAACAGACCGTTGGGCAACTCATCTACGACCTGGGAAACAAACAATGGAATATCCCAAAGCTGAGGGAGCTGCTGGAAACCATCCTTCCCCAGCAGGCCACCTTTGATGACTATGAGGTGGAACACGAGTTTGTCAGCATTGGCAGAAGGGTAATGCTTTTAAACGCCAGGAGGATACCCAATCCGCCGGAGAAGCTAAAAGTCATTCTCCTGGCCATCGAAGACATCACCCAGCGCAAGCGTAATGAAGAATCCAACCTTGCTTTAGCGGCCATCGTCAATACTTCTATTGACGGCATTATCGGGAAAACCCTGCAGGGGGATGTTGTCAGCTGGAACAAAGGGGCGGAGAAAATATACGGATATACCGAAAAAGAGATGAAAGGTCAAACTATTTTCCGGTTAGCTCCCCCGGGCTACGAAAAAGAAATGGCGTACCAGCTTAAGCGGCTGCGGGCCGGGGAAGAGATTAAAAACCATGAAACAAAACGGGTCCGAAAAGACGGGGTGGTGATAGATATCTCCATGACCCTGTCATCTATCATAGACAAGTCCGGCAAAATCACCGGTGTGTCGGCCATCATGCACGACATCACCGAACAAAATAAACAAAAACAAATGCGGGTAGTCAGTGAATACTCCGAGAGCATCATCAACACCATCCGGGAGCCGCTGATCGTTTTAGACCAGGACCTTAGGGTGGTAACGGTCAGCCGCTCCTTCTATGACTTCTTTAAGGTAGAGCCGAAAGAGACCATAGGCCAGCTTATCTATGACCTGGGCAATCGCCAGTGGGACATTCCCAAGCTGAGGGAACTGCTGGAAGACATCCTCCCCAAAAAGGCCACCTTTGACAACTATGAAGTGGAGCACAATTTTACCACCATTGGCCGGCGGGTAATGCTTTTGAATGCCCGGCAAATACAAAGAGGGGCAGGCAAGGAACGGACCATCCTGCTGGCCATCGAAGATATCACCGAGAGGGTGGAGATAGAAGCCGGCCTGGAAAAGACCCGGAAAGAACTGGCAGTCATTAAAAAGTCAGCCGATGAAGCCAGTGAATTTGCCGAAAGCATGATCAACACCGTGCGGGAGCCATTACTTTCTTTGGATCAGGACCTGCGGGTGGTCACAGTCAGCCGTTCCTTCTATGAATTCTTCCAGGTAAAGCCCGAAGAGACCATCGGCCAGCTGATCTATGACCTGGGCAACAAGCAGTGGGACATTCCCAAGCTGCGGGAACTGCTGGAAGACATCCTACCCCAAAAAACCTCTTTTGAAAACTACGAGGTGGAACACAACTTTACCACCATCGGCCGGAAGATCATGCTTTTGAATGCCCGGCAGATCAAAAGAACGTCCAAAACGAATGAACGGATCATCCTGCTGGCCATTGAAGACATCACCGAGCGCAAGGAGATAGAAGCCGGCCTGGAAAAGACCCGGAAAGAACTGGCGGTCATCAAAAAATCAGCCGATGAAGCCAGCGAATTCGCCGAGAGCGTGATCAATACCGTGCGCGAGCCATTGATCTCGTTGGATCAAGACTTGAGAGTGGTCACAGTCAGCCGTTCCTTTTACGACTTCTTTAAGGTAAATCCCGATGAGACGGTGGGCCAGCTGATCTATGACCTGGGCAACAAGCAGTGGGACATCCCCAAACTGCGGGAACTGCTGGAAACNNTTTACCACCATCGGCCGGAAGATCATGCTATTGAATGCCCGGCAGATTCAACGGGGGGCGGGCAAGGAACGGATCATCTTACTGGCCATCGAGGATATCACCGAGCGCCGGGAAATTGAAACCGGCCTGGAAAAAGCCCATGAAGAATTATATGAACTGGCCACGGAGTTAAAACGGGTGGCCCGGGCAAAATCAGAGTTTCTGGCCAATATGTCGCATGAGCTCCGGACCCCGCTTAACTCCATCAACGGCTTCTCCGAGGTGTTATACGACGAAACTTTCGGAACGCTTAACGAGAAACAGAAAAAATACGTCAATAATGTCTTGACCAGCGGAAAACACCTGCTGCTGCTGATAAACCAGATACTGGACATGGCAAAAGTTGAATCCGGGAAAATGAAATTGGCGTTATCCAGCCTGCCCATGAAAAGCCTTTTAAGCGAGATCTCCCTGCTGGTGGCGGACATGGTCAGCAAAAACAAGCTCCAGATGCAGCTGGAAATAGCCGAAGACCTGCCGGACATAGAAGCGGATGATCTCAAGGTAAAGGAGATAATCTACAACCTGCTTTCCAACGCCGTCAAGTTCACTCCCGAGGGCGGCAAAATAGGGATGCGGGCCAGGAAAACCGGATCCGAGATAGAAGTGGTGGTCTGGGATACGGGAGTGGGCATCGCAGATGAAAACATGGGGAAAATATTTGAGGGGTTCTTCCGGGTGGATACCCCGTTTTCCCGGGTAACCGAGGGGACCGGACTGGGCCTGCCGCTTTCCAAAAAACTGGTGGAGCTGCATAAGGGTAAATTTACGGTGGAATCTGCCGGTTTGAATAAAGGCACTTCGGTCCGGTTTACCCTGCCAATTTTATCCAAGAGGGAGGTGTAAGGTGCTGAAGAAAGTATTGGTGGTCGACGACAACGGGAATAACCTGCTGCTGGAGAGGGATCTTTTAGCGGTGGCCGGCTTTGAAGTGTTTGAAGCGGACAATGCCGCCAGCGGTATTGCTTTAACCAGAAAAGAAAAACCGGATGTCATAATCATGGACGTACGGCTTCCGGATATGCGCGGCACGGAAGCGGCCAAGATATTGCGCCGGGACAAGGAGACTTGCGGCATTCCCATTGTTTTTGTGACCGCTTCGGTAATGGCCGAAGGGATGGAAGAGATCAGAAACATTCCCAACAGCGGATTCATAGGCAAGCCGATAAATACCCGTACTTTTGTACGGGAAGTCAGCCAGTTTATGCGGAAAAAAGCCCTGGTGATTGAAGACAATGACAGCAATCTGGTGCTGGAAAAAGACCTTTTGGAATTCGCCGGTTTTGAAGTATTTGAGGCCAGCAATGCCTCCAGCGGAATCCTGCTGGCCCGAAAGGAAAAACCGGATGTCATAATCATGGATTTGAGGCTTCCGGGCATGCGCGGTTCCGAGGCGGCCACGATACTGCGGCGGGACAAAGAAACCGGCGACATTCCCATCGTCTTTGTGGCTGCTACGGCAATAAAAGAAGGCACGGAGGAGATAAGGAGCATAACCAAGAGCGGGTTCATAGGCAAGCCGATAAACACCCGCACTTTTGCCAGGGAGGTCCGGCAGTTTCTGGATTGAGAGGCCGGGACAGAAATAAACAACTTATAAAGTTAGAAAAATGAGACAGTTGATGACAGATAAACCGGTGATCCTGGTGGTTGACGACCAGCCCCTGAACGGTGAACTTCTGGAGGCCCAGCTTATTCCCCAGGGTTATGAGGTCATCCAGGCGGCCAGCGGGCAAGAAGCGTTAGAGATACTGACCGGAAGGCAGGTAGATCTGATACTGCTGGATGTAATGATGCCCAGCATGAATGGATTTGATGTCTGCAGGATTGTGAAAAGAAAAACAGGGTATCTGCCGGTCATCATGATCACCGCACTAGGCAGCAGGGATTCGCGCCTCAAGGGCATTGAAAGCGGCGCCGACGACTTTTTATCGAAGCCATTTGACTCTACCGAACTGAAATTGAAGGTTAAAAATCTCCTTAAGATGAAATCACTTTACGATAAGGTCGAAAACAGCTACCAGGAGATAAAAGCGCTGGACGATATGAAAGACAGCCTTACATCGTTCATCGTCCATGATCTGCGAAGCCCACTTACCGGCATTATGGGTTATTTGGGCTTGCTGACAATGTCAAAGAAACTGGAAAAACAAGATCTGGCATATGTAGAAAGGGCAACAAAAAGCGTCAAAGTCATGACGGACATGATATCCAATCTGCTGGATATGGCCAAAATGGAAAACAACGAAGTGGCGATCAATGGGGAAGAGTGCAAAATAGAGGAGATCCTTGCTTCTGCCATCAAAGCAATGGCGCCCATGATCAGCGAAAAAAACATTCATTTAGCTGACAAAACCAGTGAAACAATTGCCTGGGTCAAAGTTCAACGGGATCTGATCGAACGCATTGCCCAAAATCTGCTTTCAAATGCAATACACTATACGCCGGAAAGGGGAAATATACAGATCGAAAGCGAACTGGCTGAAAAAACGAAGACCGTCTTGATTTCTGTCTCGGACAGCGGTTATGGCATCCCGGATGAGCACAAACAAAAGATTTTTGACAAGTTTGCCACGGTCGAAACAAAAGAAAAACGAATTCGCGGTTCTACCGGGCTGGGACTGACCTTCTGCAAACTGGCAGTGGAACTTCATGGCGGGAAAATATGGGTGGAAGACCGGCCCGGCGGCGGCAGCGTTTTCCGGTTCACCCTTCCGCTTTCCGGTGTAAAGATTGGGGTTGATAAAGCAGCAGCTACAAACAGTTAAAATTGCAAAATCAATCCATCGGATTATTTGCCCAGACCCATGGGCCAGTGTTGTATGAAAGGGTTAATTCTCTGTGAAAAAAAACAATAAAATATCCGCTTTGCCGGACGGAGAGGATGGCAGCAACCAACTGCAGCAAGCCACTCTGGCCCAGCAGATCAGCGAGGAAAAGCTGGCCGTCGCTCTCAACTCCATCGGTGAGGCAGTGATGATCACCGATGCCTGGGGCCGGGTAACACTCCTCAATCCCCCAGCCGAACAACTGACCGGCTGGTTCCTGGCGGAAGCCATGGGCAGACCGGCGGATGAAATATTTCACATTGTAAACCGGGATTCCTGCCAGCCATTACCAAGTCCAGTAAAAGGAACTTTGGCGCTGGGCCTGACACAGGGACTGATCAGCCATACTAACCTGGTTGCACGTTCCGGCGGCGAGTGTGCGATAGCCGGAAGCTGCGTCCCGGTCCGCTGCAGCGATGGCCAGCTGGCCGGCGTGGTGCTGGCGTTTCGCGATATCAATGGGAGCGGGGAAACAGAAGCCGGCCTGAAAGAAGCCCTGGCAGAGCTGAATGGACTGAGGGCCGAATTAAAACGGTTGAACCAGGTAAAGTCCGAGTTTCTGGCCAACATGTCGCATGAGCTTCGGACCCCGCTTAATTCCATTACCGGGTTTTCCATGGTACTGTCGGACGAGACCTTCGGGCCGCTTAACGAAAAGCAGAAAAAATACGTCAATAATGTCTTAATCAGTGGAAAGCATTTATTGCTGCTGATAAACCAGATACTGGACATGGCCAAAGTCGAATCCGGAAAGATGAGACTGACCACCTCCGCTTTATCAACAAAAAACCTGCTGCAGGAGACAATCCCGCTGGTGGCCGACATGGTCGGCAAAAAGAAAATTCAAATGTCGCTGGAAATAGCCGAAGACCTGCCTGATATCGAGGCGGACGAGCTCAAGGTAAAAGAGATAATCCACAACCTGCTTTCAAACGCGGTAAAATTCACTCCGGAGGGCGGCAAGATCGGCCTGAGGGCCGGGAAAACCGCCTCCGGGATAGAAATAGAAATTTGGGATACGGGGGTGGGAATTGCATCCGAAAACATGAAGAAAATATTCCAGGGATTTTTCCGGGTCGATACCCCGTACTCCCGGCTGACCGAGGGAACCGGGCTGGGTTTGCCCCTCTCTAAAAAATTGGTGGAACTGCATGGCGGAAAGATTACGGTGGAATCGGGCGGGCTGAACATAGGCACCTCGGTCCGGTTTACCCTGCCCCTGATTGCCAAAAAGACGGAGGATTGAGATGAGAAAAAAGGCATTGGTCATCGATGACAACGCTAATAATCTGATGCTGGAAAAAGACCTGTTGGAGGCCGCCGGCTTCGAAGTGTTTGAAGCCGAGAATGCTGCCGCAGGTATTGCCCTGGCCCGGTCGGAAAAACCGGATGTCATAATCATGGATGTTCGGCTGCCGGACATGCGCGGGTCCGAAGCCGCCAGGGTGTTACGCCTTGACAAAGAGACCTGCGGCATTCCCATAGTATTCGTCACCGCTTCGGTCATGGCCGAAGGCAAGGAAGAGATAAAAGGCATAACCAATTCCGGCTTTATAGGCAAGCCGATAAACACCCGCACCTTTGCCGAAGAGGTCGGGCAGTTCCTCAGGTGAACATTCGCTTAATTGAAAAATCAGAAGTGAAAGATACAGAAGATGCCCGATAAACAGGTGATATTGCTGGTTGATGACCAGCCCCAAAACCTGGAACTGCTGGAGGCTTACCTGGGCCCGCAGGGTTACCAGATCATCAAGGCGGCCGGAGGCGAAGAAGCGCTAAGGCAGCTTTCCGGCCATCAGATCGACCTGGTCCTGCTGGACGTGATGATGCCCGGGATGGATGGGTTTGAGGTCACCCGCCGCATCCGGCAGGATGAAAACCACCGGCTGCTGCCCATAGTTCTGGTGACCGCACTGAGGGAGACGGAAGACCGGATAAAGGGAATCGAGGCCGGCTGCGATGACTTTCTTTCAAAGCCCTTTGACAAGATGGAACTTTTGGCCCGGGTCCGGTCGCTGTTAAAGGTCAAGGCCTACAACAGTCTGATGAGCGATTACCGTAAAGAACTGGAAGCCGAGGTGGCCGAGAGAACAGAGGAATTAAAGCAGGCCATGGGAAAGATAAAAGCCGCTTCATTAGAAACGATATACCGTCTGTCCATGGCGGCGGAATACAAGGACAAGGAGACCGGTGCTCACATCAAGCGGGTAAGCCTTTATTCCACGGCCATTGCCCGCCGGATGGGGCTGGACCAGGAAACCATTGAAACCATCCTTTACGCCGCACCCATGCACGATGTCGGCAAGATAGGCATGCCCGACCGGATCCTGATGAAACCATCCAAGCTTAACCCCGAAGAATGGGACATCATGAAGCAGCATACGGTCATCGGGGCCAAGATCCTCAAGGGATCTGACGCCGAATTCATCAGGATGGGGGAGATGATCGCACTCGATCATCATGAGAAGTGGGACGGAAGCGGCTACCCAAACGGTTTAAACGGTTTGGAGATCCCGGTCGCCAGCCGCATCGTGTCGGTGGCAGATGTATTCGATGCGCTGACCTCCAACCGGCCATATAAGGAAACGCTTTCGGTGGAGACAGCCATGGACATCGTCAGGGAAGGGAAGGGAAGCTACTTTGATCCGGAGGTGACGGACGCTTTCTTTGCCGTCCAGAACGAGATACTGGCCATCAAGGAACACTTTGGCGACGATGTCACGACGGAAGAAAATTAAGGTTGATCCGACGAGCCCACTGCCGGCCAGTCCCGGCTCTGTCGCAGGTTTCAGATGGAGGCTTTTCCCGCCGGTTACGGATCAATTGCCAATCTACGGCCTACAGAATAGAGACGCTTCATTTTAAATATGGATGGGGCGTTTTTGCTTTTTATCCGGCATTTCATAAAGCATAATGAAATCTCAAAGGGGTCGGTTAACAAATAGACAGTAATCCCGGGCTTGAACAAGGTAAAAATTATTATGGTCAAATCCCGCCGTATTGAAGAAAGAATTTTCAAACTGGCCCTAAATAAGGCGGTTTTAAGCCCGGAGGTAATAAAAAAGCCCCATTCGGGCTGTCACCCGAAATAGGGCTGTCTTCAGTATTCGAAACCGGAATGCCCGTCTCTCTTCAAAAAGACGAACGCTTACGGACACCAATCTGGCTCCAGCGGTAGGGCTCGAACCTACAACAACCCGGTTAACAGCCGGGAGCTCTACCATTGAGCTACGCTGGAGTGTAAGTGCTAATTATATTTTATTTTTACCCAACTGTCAAGCCGTATTTCAAGGATGACGGACAAAACCCCGGAGCTTAGCCAGCGCCGGGGTTTTGTTATAATCGCAGAGCATCAACCAGGCAGATGCGGCTCTGTCTTATTCCACGTAAACCTCGACCCGGTCCCCGGACTCGTCATCCTCCACGTCCACCATCTTGTACTGCCCGTTGACCGCGAACTGGTCGAACAGTTTTTCTATGTCCTCAAAACTTTCGGCATCCAGCTTTATCCCCTTGGATTCCATCTGGGCCTTGGCCTCATCTGGCATCATCATGGAGAATTTGCCGCCCAGGCTGCCGGCGATCTTCAGCAGGGTCAGGGGGACGGTGACCCGGACCTTGGCCTTGTCGCTGTTCTTTTCAAAGACCCGGACCTTAAGCCAGCGGGCCTTGCCGTTGGTTCCTCCGGGGGTGTCCATGGCGGCCATCAGTTTGGCGGCCTCTCCGGCCGTTATCTTCTTGTCTTCCACCATTTTCAATATGCGCAGTCTGTCTTCAGACATGTTCTTTCCTCCTTTGGTTGGGGTTTGATCAATCAAACCCTTACTTTTATGATCGATAGACCCTTACTACAGATTCTTCAGTCTCTGGGCGGCCTCCTCGGCCGACATCTGTCCGCTTTCCACCGCCTGGAGGATCTGCTCCCGGGACTGCTTGCCTCCCTCGCTCTCCAGCACCGAGCCGTTGGTCTTGGGCTTGCGCCAGACAAAAGAGTCCACCACCTTCAGAATGCCCCAGGCGATGAGCAATATGGGCCAGTCCCGGGAGAAGGAGAAGTGGAAGGAATAAAGCCCGTAATTGGAAAGCAGCAGCAGGGTTCCCAAAGCGATCCAGAACAAAGCCCACAGGATCTTGCGGGGGCGGTTTTGGTAATAAAAGTACATGGGGTCTCCTTGCGAATGATTTTAGTTGGTTGCTTAACGTTTAAGGGATATTTCAACGATAAATTAACGGAGATACTTTTGACAGGATTTACAGGATTATTTTTTTGGGTATTTAAATCCGAGAAATCATGTTAATCCTGTCTGTTCCCGAAAAGAGGGGACAGTAGTTTTTTAAATTGAATCGATCAGTTTGGACAGCCCGATCACGATGAATATCACCGGCCAGTCCAGCTTCAATGAAACGGCAAAGGGCAGGACCTGATGATTGGCCAGCAGGCTGACCACGCCTATGGCGATGAAAACCCCGGCCCACAGAATTTTGCGCAGCGTTTTACTGGTTGATTTTTCCATTTGTCTTTCCTCTCTATGTTTAACTGTTATGATATTGTTACATCGCCGCTGACGGTTTTGACGGTCAGGCTTCCCTGGCCGCCGCCCAGTTTGCCTGACAAACTGCGGTTGCTTTGGCGCAGGCTCTCCAGTTCCAGTTCGCAGTCAATGTCGCCGCTGACGGTGGCGGCCTCGATGACCGCCGAGGAGCCATCTTCCAATTCCAGGGAGACATCCCCCGAGACGGTGGCTATGGACGCCGAACTGCCTTCAGCCAAGGGACCCCGGAACTGGATATCTCCGCTGGTGCTGCGGATCTTTATCTCACCGGCTTTGGCGGATTTGATGTCGATGCCTCCGCTGACCGTCTGTCCCTGAACGTCTCCCGACAGGGAGATGCCGGCGTCCCCGCTGACGGTCTGGAAGGCCAGGCGGCCGGAGCAATCATTGACCACGATGTCGCCGCTGGCGGTGTTGATCTTCAGGGCTGTTTCAGCGCAGTTGTTGACCTCTATGTCGCCGGAGGCGGAGGAGAGGGTATTCTCACCCCGGCATCCTGAGAGCCCGATCTCTCCCGAGGCGGTGTTGATCCGGCAGCCGTTGAGAAGGTTTTGGACCGAGATCTCTCCGCTGGCCGAGGATATCTCGGCGGCAATGTTTTTCGGCATCACAATGGTGAAGTCGACCTTGGCCCGGCGCTTCTTGGTCCAGGGCGGGCCGTCCACCTTGATCTTCAAAACCCCATTCCCGGTTTCGGTGCTGATGTCCAGGGATTTGAGTTTTTCCCGGGCTTCGGTCCGGTCCTCGGCCCAGACCTGGATGTCGGCCGTGATGGTGATCTGGTCGGTCTCGGCGCCGATGATCTCAAAATCGCTGCGGGGCTGGTTGATGGATAGGGCCGTGATGCCGGCGGCCGGGACGACGAGCTCTTTTTCTTCTTCGGCCTTTTCCGAACCGCGGATATCATCGATTTCGATGTGAATGTCCTTCAGGCTTTCCCGGACCCCGGCCATGGCTTCGGCCACTATTCTTCCGGGGTTTATCTGGCCCAGGGTCTCGTGCAGGTTAGTGGTATCCTGCCAGTGGTGGTGATTGCGGCCTTGTTTTCCTTTGTTCAGGGCCGAGAGCAGGGAGTCGGCTTCTTTGGAGCTGATCCGGCCGCCTTCCAGCATCTTCAGTATCTTGATGGTTTCTTCGGACATGGTGGTCTCCTTCTCTTGTCGGGACAATTCATCCTACTACGCCAGCTTTAGCGGCTTCCTCCTAAGTCCGCCATTGGCGAACTACGGCGGACAGGTCGTCGGACGGGTGAATTGCCCTTACTTTTACTGGATGGGGCGGGTTTAAACCCGCCCTTACTGCTTTCTTATGCCCCGGCTTGGTCCAGCAGCTCCACCGCCTGGGCGGCGCTGATCTTGCCCGCTTCCAAAGCCTCCAGCACTTCCGAGCGGCTCATCATTTTGGCTGCCTGCCCGGACAGGGCGGCGATGGCGTCGTCCAGTTTGTTGCGGACGGTGGGGTAGGAGATGCCCAACCGGCTTTCCACTTCCTTGATGTTCCCCCGGGAGAGGACGAAGGTCCTGATGAAATCCAACTGGTCGTCGGTCAGGCTGCCCAGGGGGGACAGGGGGAACTCCCCCCGGACGGTGGTGTCGCAGCCGGAGCATCTCAGTTCCGAGATGTGCATGGAGCCCTGGCAGGCCGGGCAGGTGTTTGGTGTTTGTTTGGGCATGGGTTAATATCCTTTACGGATGGTTTGAGCATTCTTTTTGATTTGGCAGAGAGATCAGCTTTTCTATAATATAAAATTTTGGCCGGGCAGATTCAAGTAGCGGCAGATCATTTCTTCCCAAAACAGGATCCTCAGGGCCCTCGATTTTTCGGGGCTGAGTCCTTTTCCGGACTCGATTATTTGGAGTGGGCTGTTCATTGGTTTTTACCTCCGTGATTTATTATTGTCGGGGCAATTCATAAATTGCCCTTACATTATTGTCCCAATTATAACAAAAAATATTGAAAATGTCAATAGGTAACTTAAAAATATTAATATTATTATTAACAATGTTAATGTAATAAAAAACGACCCACAGGGTCGTTTTTAACTGATTATTATATAATGGGTTAGGAATATTTGGCCAGCAGCGATATTCTTTGTTGATATGCCAGGTTCCTCGTTTTTTCATATATTTTATGAAATAAGGCCAAAGCATTCTGCCGGAATTCCTCGTTTTTTGTAAAAATGAATTTCTGATAATTGAGTTCGGCTTTCTCCCGGTCGCCGAACGCCAAGTCTTCAATTTTCGAAAAATCCGGAGAGTTCATTTCCTTGCCCCGGCGGTGGGCTGCCAGAAGATTTAAGAGGCTGGTCTTGAATACTATTTCCTTGCTTTGGATCTCCCGGGCTATGCCCAGCGCCCTGGAATTCAATAGCTCTGATTCCTCGAACCCTTCAAGGCAATAATGCAGTTCAGCCAGGTTATAGAGGGCATAGCATAAAAAATATTTGCTGTTTATTTCTCCGGTCATCTCGATGGCCTGTTGGTAATGATCAATCGCCCGGGGGTGATCACCCAGCTGTTTGTGGTAATTTCCCAGATGACCCAGCACCCGTCCCTGATCTTCCTTGTTTCCCAGTTCTTTGGCCAGAGACAGGGCAAAGGTAAAATACTCCAAACTTTGTTCATACTTTCCCTGGTTAAGATAAACGGTTCCCAGGTTGTCGCTGGCCAGGATCAGGCCCTGTTTGTCGGCCATCTGCCGGGAGATGGAGTGGTACTTCTCAAAGCAGTCCAGGGCGTTGATGTAATCGTCCAGCTCAAAATATATGGTGCCGATGTTGCAAAGGGCATAGCTTTCCATCTGGAGGTTTCCCAGCTGGCGGGCCAGCAGCAGATATTCTTGGGCATATTCCATGCTCCTGGCAAACTCGCCCCGTTCCTCATAAATCAGTCCTATGTTCCCGACCGAGGCCACCATGGACTCGTCATCGCCCATCTCCTTGGCCAGGGTGGACGATCTCTGGTATAGTTCTATGGCCTTGTCGTAATCGCCCATCTGGTAATAGATGATGCCCATGTTGCCGGTGGCCCGGCAGACCGTGCCCCGGTTGCCGTTCTGCTCGGCCAGTTCCAGGGCCTTGTGCAGGCATTCCATGGCTTTGGGGTAATCCCCCTGGTTATGGTGGATCTCGGCGACCCCGTCGTAAGTATGGCCCAGGCCTTCAGCGTCGCCTTTCACGGTCTGGATCTGTTCCGATTTCCGGTATAGCTCAAAGGCCTCATCATAATTGCCCATGTTGGTCAGTATCTGGGCCAGGCGGTTCTGGGTCTCGGTCAAATAGACAAGGTGGCTGGTGTTCTCCAGCCAGGCCAAGTTGCTCTGAAAGACCATCTCGGCGTTCTCCCATTCGCCCAGGGTCTGCAGCAGGTCGGCCTTCTTGTTCAACAGGGCAAAGGGCCAGTAGCCGCCGGCGGATGAGGGATCCTGCCCGGCCAGCCACAGGCTGGTTACTTTGTATCTATGTCGGCTATTGTCAAATTCCATATATAGATATTTCACGTTTACCGGGGAAGACAGGATTTACATGATTAACCGGATTTAAATCATGGTAAAGTTAAATAGAATAAAGAAATAATGTCTATCCAATTAGCTCAGGAACATATACCCCCAAAACTTTTCTATCCGCAGATTTTACAGATTTACACAGATTGTTTATGCAAGGTTATATTTTTAGGCACAAAAAACTTTTGTTATAATCATTCGGCTAACGCTCTTGACAGCGTCTGCGTTAATAGTTCGGTTACCACTCACTACAAAGTCTGTGGATAAAGGTTCCTTAGTAAGTTAGATAATAATTAAAGAAAAAATCATGTTAATCCTGTCTGTTTTGGTTGTCACTTTTTGTCAGCAGTGCCGCGCCGATGGCTCCGGCCCAGGGTCCCAGTCTGGCCGCTTTCACTTTTATTCCGAGGACATTAAAGGGCATGGCCCGTTGTTTCATTTCCTTAATGGCTGGGTCCAGGATATATTTTCCGGCCTGGGCCACCCCGCCTCCGATCACGACGGCCTGGGGGTTGAAGGTATTCAGATAGTTGGCCAAACCCACCCCCAGCAGGGTTCCGGTCTCGGCCAGGGTCCTGACAGCGGCCGTGTCTCTTTTCTTGGCCCTGGATGAGATGATGGCTACGGTGATGTCTGGAACGAGCGGAAGGTGGCGGCGGAACCGCAGGTCGTTGTACCTTTTGACGATCGCTACCGAGCCTACCATTGCTTCCAGACACCCCCTGTTTCCGCAGAGGCAGCGGGGGCCGTCGTATTTTATGCTGGTGTGCCCCAGTTCACCGGCGCCCCCGGTGGAGCCCCGGTACAGCTTCCCGTCCAGCACCAGGCCTCCGCCCACTCCGGTGCCCAGGGTCAGGCCGACCACATTCTGGAAACCTTTTCCCGCTCCGCAAAAGGTTTCGGCCAGCGCAAAGCAGTTGGCATCGTTGTCTATGGTCAGGGGGATCTTCAAGCCCGGCAGTTCCTTTTTCAGCAGGCGCTCCAAGGGCACGGCTCCCTGCCAGCCGGGAAGATTGGGGGAGTTGCGGACGGTTCCCCTGTTCACCAGCCCGGCCGAGCCCAGCCCGATGGCGGTCACGCTGATGTTCTTGGATCCGGCGACCCTCAGCAAGTATCTGATCTCCCCGGCCAGGATCCTGATCACCGCCCCGGAGCCCAGATGAGCCAGGGTGGGGATCTGTCTTTTGATGATGACCTTCAGCGACCGGGCATCAAGCAAAACCGATTTGATGTTGGTGCCGCCGAGGTCAAGGCCCATTAAGGCAGTTCTCATAAGATCCTCCATTCCGAATGAAACAAACTATAAGGAAGCCATGAAGGACAGGAAAATAATTTTCATGTATTCTCGGTTTCCTAATAAATCTCAATCTTTCAGGTCGCTGAAAGCATAGCATAAAACAATTATTTTAGCAAGGCGGTCTGACCGCTTATCGTACTTTACTTCCAGCCTGCTCCTGATCCCCGGTTGTAATAACTGTCAATAAACATATAAAGCGAAAGAGGCGGTCTTTGAGGCGGTTTTTGAAAGCCTTTTTTATTGACTTTACAAATATTAACAGGTAAAATAAAAGGTTAACAGAAATCAAGTCACTCATATAAACATAAAAGGCGTCATGAAGAGCATCCCCGAAAAATATGACTTTTACCTGGTAGAAAAGCACTGGGTGGAGACCTGGCTTAAGCAGGGAATTTACCAATGGAACCCGGCCATCGAGCGGGCCAAAACCTTTGCGGTGGACACCCCGCCGCCCACCGTCTCCGGCTCGCTCCACGTGGGCTCGGCCTTCGGCTACGTCCAGCAGGACGTGATAGTGCGCCAGCGCCGGATGAAGGGACTGAACATCTTCTACCCCATGGGCTGGGACGACAACGGCCTGCCCACCGAGCGCCGGGTGCAGAACATGTTCCATGTCCGCTGCAATCCCCATCTGGCCCATCAGAAGGACTTCGTTCCCAAAAACAATAAGAAGGAACCGGCGGAGGAGATCAGCCGAGACAATTTCATAGAACTGTGCCACCAGGTGACCAAGCAGGACGAGGAGGTCTTCAGGTCGCTGTGGCAGCACCTGGGTCTGTCCATAGACTGGTCGCTGGAATACGCCACTATCGACGACCACTGCCGGAGGACCTCGCAGCTATCGTTCCTGAAACTTCTCCAGGACGGCCGGGCCTACACCAGTTTTGCCCCGCACCTCTGGGACGTGGACTTCAAGACCGCTGTTTCCCAGGCCGAGGTGGAGGACAAGGTCTTACCCGGACATTTTCACAATATCCGCTTTGGCATCGAGGGTGGAGGCTCTTTCGTCATCGCCACCACCCGGCCGGAACTGCTGCCGGCCTGCGTGGCCGTGATCGCCCATCCCGACGACCAGCGCTACCAGCCCTATTTCGGCAGGAACGCGGTCACTCCGCTGTTTAAGGCCCGGGTCCCCATCATCGCCAACGAGAAGGCCGACCCGGAAAAGGGCACCGGCATCCTGATGGTCTGCACCTTCGGCGACATGATGGACGTGGAGTGGTGGAAGCAATACCAGCTGCCCCTGCGCCAGGTGATAGGCCACGACGGCAGGATGATGGAGGTCAGCTTTGGCTCCCCGGGCTGGGACAGCGCCGACCCGGCCGCCGCCGGCAGGTTCTACTCCGAGATAAAGGGCAAGACCGCCAAGCAGGCGCAGATCAAAGTGGTCGAGATGCTCCGAAGCCCCGATGGTGAGGCCCTGCCGGGACTGGGCGTCCCCCTGACCGAAGAACCGAAACCCATAGAGCATCCGGTGAAGATGTACGAAAAGGGAGAGCGGCCGCTGGAGATCATCCCCACCATGCAGTGGTTCATCCGGATCATGGACATTAAGGAGGAACTGCTGGAGCAGGGGCGGAAGATCAAATGGCACCCCCAGCACATGAGGACCCGCTACGAGGACTGGGTGAAGGGCCTGAACCAGGACTGGTGCGTCAGCCGCCAGCGTTACTTTGGCGTGCCCATCCCGGTATGGTATCCGTTGGACGCCGAGGGCAATCCAATATACCAGAAGCCGATCATGCCGTCCGAGGACCAGCTGCCCATCGATCCCCAGTCGCACCCGGCCCCCGGTTACGAGGCCTCCCAGCGGGACAAGCCCCACGGCTTCACCGCCGACCCCGATGTCCTGGACACCTGGGCCACCAGCTCCATGACCCCGCAGATCGCCAGCCACTGGGCCAGGGATCCCGAACGCCACCAAAAGGTCTTTCCCATGGACATCCGGCCCCAGGGCCCGGAGATCATCCGCACCTGGGCCTTTTACACCATCGTCAAGGCCTACCTGCACGGGAAGCAGATCCCCTGGAACAACGCGCTGATCAACGGCTGGATCATGGACCCCGACCGCAAGAAGATGTCCAAGAGCCACGGCCAGGCGGTGACCCCGGAACACCTGCTGGTGCAGTTCTCCTCGGACGGGTTCCGCTACTGGTCGGCCAAGGCCCGGCTGGGGGTGGACACCATGTACGACGAGGCCAATTTCGCCAACGGCAAGCGGCTGACCGTCAAGTTCTACAACGCGGTCAAGTTCGCGGCCGGGCACATCCTGACCGCCGACCAGTCAAAGATCACGCCCCGGGCCATCACCGATCCGCTGGACCTCAGTTTCACCGGGCACCTCAAACAGGTGGTGGCCAGGTCGGGAAGGTACTTTGAGAATTTTGAGTACGCCGACGCCCTGCAGGAGACGGAGGGATTCTTCTGGGAGAAGCTGTGCGACAATTACCTGGAGCTGATCAAGGTCCGGGCCTACCAGGAAGGGGACTCGGCCGGAAAACTTTCGGCCCTGGCCACCCTGAAGTTCACGCTGAACGTCATGCTAAGGCTGTTCGCTCCTTTCATTCCGTATTTCACCGAGGAGGCCTGGAGCTGGATGTTTGCCGAGGAAAGCGGGAAAAGACGTTCGGTCCATACCTCGGACTGGCCGGATGGAGCCGAGTTCCAGGACATCAAACCTTCCGCCGAGGGCGACCCCTTCGGCGCTGCCATGGAGGTCTTAAGCGCCGTCCGCAAGGTCAAGAGCGAGGCCAAGGTCAGCGTCAAGACGCCACTGAAGGCGCTGAAAATAGCCGGAAGTTCCGAAGATCTGAAGGTGCTGAAGCTGGTCTGGAACGATCTGCTGGGCACGGTGGGGGCGCAGGAGGCGGAGGCCATTGAGGGAAAGGTAGAGAACGGTAAATTTGAGGTCAAAGCGGAACTCTAAACTTATAAAGGAGCTTGTAATGAAAAAGGCGATATCCCTAGTTCTTTTCTGCTTGCTGATGTCCGGTTCTGCTATTGCCGCCGGAAAGAAGACCACCATCTCGGTGATGGACCTGAACACCACCTCGGGGCTTGCCCCCAAGGAAATGGCCCTGCTGACCGACAAACTGCTGAACAGCCTGGTGGAATACCGGGTCTTTGAGGTGGTGGAGCGTTCCAAGCGCGACGAGATCCTTAAGGAGCAGGGCTTTCAGATGACCGGGGCCTGCGACCAGACCTCCTGCCTGGTGGAAGCCGGGCAGCTTTTAGGCGCCCAGAAGATGATAGGCGGGACCATCGGCAAGCTGGGCAGCGTCTATGCCATCGAGCTGCGGATGCTGGATATCCAGACCGGGGGCATTGACCTCTCCTTTTCCCGCAATTACGGAAAGATCGCCGACCTTTTGAGCGCCATGAAGGAAGCGGCCGAGATATTTTCATCCTGGAAACCGGGGGCCGGCCAGTCGTCCAAACCGGGCGGGCTGTTCGTGATCACCGAGCCCGACGGGGCCAAGATACTGGTGGACGGCCAGGAACAAACCGGCCGGACACCGGGCCTGATCTACCCCCTGTCCGAGGGCCTGCATCAGATCTCCCTGGTCAAGGAAGGGTACAGCCTGTTCTCCACCAGCCGGCTGGTCAGCATCGGAAAAGTGGACACGGTAAGCGCGCCGCTGATGAGTCTGGCCGGAAAGCTGAAGATCAAGGCCGATCCGGCCGGGGCCAAGCTGTATTTGAACAAAAAATACCAGGGAATCGTAAACGAGCAGGGTTTAACCATTGAAGACCTGACGGACTCGCTGTACAAAATAAAGGCTGTTAAATGGGGTTATAAAACCTATAATGCGAAATTAGTTCCCACACCCGGACGGGAGACAAAGGTAGACGCCAGAATGCCGCTGAGACGCTGGAAGATGATACCTTTTTCAATTGATTATATTAAAAGCTTGTCCGCCACAACCGATGATTCTTACACAATGGAAGTGTATCCCTCGACCTCGGCCACCACAGTTACCAATGCTGATTTTGTTGGCAGCGGGTTTGGGGGTACTGCGGGGGTTGGTTTTGCCATCAACCGGAATATAACCCTGGGGCTTTTGTACCAGTTCCGGGTCTATCCCGGGGCAATTGAAAAGGAAAATCACATATCACAGGCAGGAGATACCACGCAGATATATGAGCAACTGCACATCAATTTTCTCTCCCATTCGCCGATCCTAATGTTGACTGTTTCGGTGCCTTGGGGCCGGCTGGAGCCCTACGGCGAGATCCGGTATGGTGGGCTTTCGGCTAAATCCGAGGTGGAGTGCCGTCGTGATAGTTTGTTTGGCAATTCTACCCAAAGTTGGACAGTCGTAAGTTCAGACACAGTAAAAACGGATTCAAAAATCGGCTACAAAACCATCCAGGTCGGCGGCGGTATATTGTGCTGGCTGCGGCCGGATCGGGAAGCCCTACGGGTTTATTGGATGTACAGCAATGACAAGTTCACAGAGTTCTCTTTGCCGGAAGATCCCACCTTTCCCTGGGTGGTTGGAGATGCGAACCTGTCTTCTTCTGGCTTGATGTTTGGCTGGGGTTTAACGGTTCACTTTTAGAACAGCATTTGCCGCATAACAGAAAAGCCCCGATGAAAATTTCATCGGGGCTTTGTGCTTGGGTCAAACCCAACTATTCCATTATAGCCGGCTTTGGGTCGGCCGTCAGCAATTTTTCCGACAGCCACTTGAAAACAAAGGCCAGGCCGTTCCAGACATGCAGTGAGAACAGGGCCAGAAACAAGCCCAGGACCATGAATATCAAGGCTTGGGGTAAGTCCAGCGCCAGGCCGTGGCCGATGTCCACGTTCACATTCTGGTAAATGAAGGGAATGGAGATGAAAACCAAGCTGATTACTCCCAGCACTATCAGCAGAATAAAGGCCAGCAGGCCCAAAGGGAATTTCAGGAACAGGTAGCCCAGACCCTTCCAGGTCAAGGAACTTGACAGCCTGGCCCGGAACCAGCGCCAGGCATTCTGGCCGGCAGACCAATGCAGGACGGCCTCAGGCTGGATCCGGGCTCCCAGCAGGCGGCGCGACTGGAAGCGTTCAAACTTCACAAACTGCCGCCAGGCCAGCAGGGTCAGTACCAGCAGGGGCAGCCCGATGATCAAAACATAAAGCCCCACCCCCAGCGATATACCCACCGTCAAAAAGACGAAATAAAGCAGTCCCAGGGGAAAGGCCAGCATTAGGTACAGTATGTTGGCGTAGGTGCGCCCCCGGAATGCCACCCCGAAGATGTTCTTTAAGGCCGCAGCCAGCTTTGATCCAAACGTGGTGCTCATTTCAGTAAACTCCTAAAAGTGTTGGTTATTAGGGAATACGGAAGAGTGATCAAAATTGTTTCAGGAATCTGAGCAATAGATATAGTCCCAAACCCTGATGGTCAGCGACCCGGTATATCGCTTGTTTTTAAATTAATTTTATGCTATCTTTAGGATATGTCTAAAAGCCTGGGAAAATACGCCAGCCCAAATGACTGGCTCGATGCCTTATGGCATATACGGGTGGAAAGGCTGTCAATCGCCAATCTTTTGGGCGACCGCAAACTGGAACGCGGCGAACTGGAATTCCTGGAGACCTGGTCAACCCATTTGAACCAGGAAGACCGGTCGTTGCAGCTATTGGAGTCCCGGCTGCGCTACCTGCTGGATACCGGGGACATCAGTTCCGCCGAGGCCGAAGCCGACCGGCTGGTGGGCATGTCAAAAGAAGCCGGGAAAAAGGCCTTCATCCGCCGGGCCTGCGGTTGGCGGGCGGTGGTCTACCGGGAACAGAGCCGGTATTCCAAGGCCATCGCCGATTTTGAAACGGCCGAAGAATTTGCCGAGAACGAACTGCAGTTGATGGAGATCTGGCTGGACAAGGGCATGACCCTGGTTTATGCCAACCGATACGAAGAGGCCGAAAAGATGCTGAGGGGGGTTGTAAGCATCGCCCAAAAATATAACGACATCAACAGCCAGGGAACCGCCTGGAACAATCTGGGGATCTGCTATGGCCAGCAGCGCAAAAGTTTTCCGGCCATCGAAGCCTACGACCGGGCCATAGCGCTTTACCAGCAGACTGGCTACAAACTGGGCAGCGCCATGGCTAGCGGCAACCTCTCTGAGATCTATTTAAGCAGAGGGCAATTGGACAAGGCCCTGGAACTGTCACGGCAATGCCAGAAACTGGGAGAAGAGTCCGAGGACGTGATCAGCATCGCCCTGGGGCAGGATATTGAGGGGAGGGCGCTGGCCGAATTGGAGGAATTTTCCGCCGCCGCCGCTTGTTTTGAAAAAAGTTTTCACACATTCAGACAAGTCGATGATGTGGTCTCCCAGGCGATGTGCGGATGCCATCTGGTGCTGTGTCTGATAAACTCGGGTCGGATAGAAGCCGCCGGGGAATTTATTCTCCGGCTGGAAAAGTTGTTTTCAGAAGAACCGGGTTTGGATCGGGATATGCTGAACACCAAAGCGGCCCTGCTGGCCGCCGGGGGAAGCCCGGGCCAGGCCCGGCAGCTGCTGGAAGAGGCGCTGGCAGATAAAAAAAACCGTGACCGTGACATGTCCCCGGTGCTTCTCCATTTGGGCCAATTGTACAGCCGGCAGGGGGACCTTCACCGAGCCGGGGAAATGATGGCCATTATGCAAAACCTCCCCGGAGATCAGCTGACCAACTTGTTCAAGGTCAAGATGCATTCGGCAGGATGGAGTTTATGGTCCGGCTGCGGCGAGGCGGAAAAGGCCAGGGAGCAGAAAAACAAAGGGTTGGCGCTGTTGGAGGAGATGGCTGGCTCATACACCGACCGGGGCATTTGGGAAAAGTACTGCCGGAAAAAAGAGGTCCGGGCGCTGTTGGAATGACGGGGAGTTCCAAACTCAAACCCAAAACAGGAAAATGGATCAGATGTTAAAATCCCCCCAAATAAACGGGAAGGACCGGCTTCGCTGGCAGCTGGGAGAGAGGGTCAAGGAACTGACCGCCCTGCACCGCACCGCCTTGATCTTGAACAACTCCCAACGCTCACCGGCCCACACCCTTCGGAGCCTGGCCCAGGCCATTGCCAGGGCCTGGCAGTTTTCTGAGGTGGCGGCGGTAAAAATCACCTGGGCCGGAAAAAACTACCCTTCGAATGGATATAGAAAAACCAGATGGAGCCAAAAGGCCGACATCAAGGTAGCCCCCGGACGGGCGGGATCGATAGAGGTCTGTTATCTGAAACCCCGGCCCCCCGCTTACCGGGGGCCGTTCCTGAAGGAAGAGGTGCTGCTGCTCAATTCCCTGACCGTGATGATAAAAACATATCTCCAAAACGCGGTATACCAGGAACACCAGGCCAAAGCCAAGGAGGTGCTGAAATGGCAGATAAGAAAACGGACCGGGGATTTGACCAACGCCAATGCCAGCCTGCGCCGGGAGCTGGCCCTGGGGCGCCGCCGGGAGAGGCAGATCAAGGCCTACCAGGAACAACTGAAAAGCCTGGCGGAGAAATTGTCCACTGCCGAGGAACGGGAGCGCCGGGAGATAGCCACCGACCTGCACGATCATATCGGACAGGGACTGGCCATGATAAAACTTAAACTGCAGACAATGCAGGGCCAGACCGGACACATCGGCCTGGGGCGGGAGATCGAAGAGATCAAGGAATTGTCCCAGCAGGCTATCAAATATATCAGGGGCCTGATATTTGAACTCAGCCCGCTGGTGGTATACGAACTGGGCTTTGGCGCAGCCCTGCAATGGTTGGCCGACCATTACTGGCAGAAATACAAGATGAGAGTGGTCATCAGAACTACCGGCCGGTCCAGGGCTCTGGGGGAGGACCTGAGGATCCTGCTGTTCAAGTCGGTGCAGGAACTGTTGATCAATTCCGTCAAGCACGGCCGGGCCACCCGGGCCGAGGTCATCGTCCGCTGGGTTCCCCAACGTCTGGATATCAAGGTCAGAGATCACGGGACCGGCTTCGGCCGGGTCACCAACGGGGAGTTCAAGCCGGATCTGAAAAGTTTCGGGCTGTTCAACCTGAAGGAGAGGATCGTTCAGTACGGCGGGCAACTGACGGTCAACAGCCGGCCGGGGCAGGGGGCCCTGGTAACAATAAGCGTGGCAACCAAACCGGGAGCAAAAAAATGAATGCCAAGATAATCGTGGCCGATGATCACCGGATGGTGCGGGAGGGCCTGCGATCCCTGATCGAGCGCCAACCGGGCTTAAGCGTCATCGCCGAGGCCCGGGACGGGGCCGAAGCGGTCAGCCTGACCAAGAAGCACCGGCCGGAGCTGGTGGTGATGGACATTTCCATGCCCAACCTCAATGGCTTGGAAGCCATCCGCCTGATCCGGACCGAAAAGAACAAGACCAGGATCATAGTGCTCTCGATGCATGCCGACCGGCGCTATGTGGCCGAGGCCTTCAAGGCCGGAGCCGAAGGTTATCTGCTCAAGGATTCGGCCTTTGGCGAGCTGACCCAGGCCATCAAGACCGTGCTTCAGGGAAAGCGCTTCCTCAGCCCCTCCATCGCCGACCTGCTGATAGACGGATACCTGACCCGGGAGGACCAGACCCAGCCCAGCGCCTACAACCTTCTTTCGGTGCGGGAACGGGAAGTGTTGCAGATGATGGCCGAAGGCCAGGCCACCAAGCAGATCGCCAAGGTACTGAACCTCAGCATCAAGACCATCGAAACCTACCGCAAGCAGATCATGGATAAGCTCAACCTTCACAGCATCGCCCAGCTTACCAAATACGCCATCCGCGAAGGGCTGACAGACCTCTGATCTCGCCACATTCGGCCTCTCAGGGAAATCGAAGTTAAATTCGGGTTTTCCCTGATAGCGTCAACCTGACTTCCGTAGTAACCTTGAATGTGGAGAAACGAAGCTTAATCATACAACCCCAAACAACCATAACGCAAGGAGACATTCATGTCCCACATCACCGACGTGATCGCCAAGGTCAAGGGAAAGAATCCGGGAGAGCCGGAGTTCCACCAAGCGGTAGAAGAGGTCATGAAAACCCTGGAGCCCACCGTGGCCAAGCATCCCGAGTTCGTCAAATGGAAGATCTACGAACGGATCTGCGAGCCGGACCGGGTAGTTATGTTTAGGGTGCCCTGGGTGGACGACAAGGGCGAGGTCCAGGTCAACAAGGGTTTCCGGGTCCAGTTCAACAACGCCATCGGGCCCTACAAGGGCGGCCTGCGCTTCCATCCCTCGGTCAACCTGGGCATCATCAAGTTTTTGGGCTTCGAGCAGATATTCAAGAACAGCCTGACCACTCTGGCCATGGGCGGCGGCAAGGGCGGCTCGGACTTTGACCCCAAGGGCAAGAGCGACCTGGAGGTGATGAAGTTCACCCAGTCCTTCATGCGCGAATTGTTCCGCCACATCGGAGCCGACGTGGACGTGCCGGCCGGTGACATCGGAGTGGGCGGCCGGGAGATCGGCTTTATGTACGGTTATTATAAGAAGATTCGCAACGAGTTCACCGGCGTGCTGACCGGCCGGGCCCGGGAGTACGGCGGATCGCTGATCAGGCCCGAGGCCACCGGCTACGGCGCGGTCTATTTCGGGGCCGAAATGCTGGCCACCCGCAAGAAGGACTACAAGGGGCTGCGCTGCCTGGTCTCCGGCAAGGGCAACGTCTCCCAGTATACCATAGAGAAGATCACCCAGCTGGGCGGCAAGGCCCTGTCCATCTGCGATTCCGGCGGAACAATCATTGACGAGGAAGGCATCGATGCCGAGAAGCTGAAATTCATCATGGAGTTGGAGAACGTCCGCCGGGGCCGGGCCAAGGAATACGCCGAAAAATACAAGAGCGCCAAGTATTACGAGGGCAAGAGCGTTTGGGATGTGGTCAAGGACGGCGGCCTGAAGTTCGACTGCGCCTTCCCCTCCGCCACCCAGAACGAGATCAACGAGGAGCACGCCAAGGCCATGGTCAAGAACGGCTGTTTCCTGGTCTCCGAAGGGGCCAATATGCCCTCCAACCTGGCGGCCATCAAGCATTTCCAGGAAAACAACGTGCTGTACGGCCCGGCCAAGGCGGCCAACGCCGGCGGCGTGGCCACCTCCGGCCTGGAAATGGCCCAGCAGAGCGCCCGCTGGTACTGGGACCGCAACGAGGTCGACCAGAAGCTGCAGCGGATCATGAAGGACATCCACCAGCAGTGCCTCGATGCCTCCGAGACCTACGCCACCAAGGGCGATTATCTGGCCGGAGCCAACATCGCCGGGTTCGTCAAAGTGGCCAAGGCCATGGTGGCCCAGGGCGTGGTCTAAACTTTAGAACCCCGTCTTTGGTCAATGAACAAACAAGAGCCCCGCAGAGATGCGGGGCTCTTGAGTTACCGAGAAATGTTTGCCGATCTCCAAAATATCTGTTGACAAATATTATTTAGAGAGATAAAATTGCATAAATGGTTGCAAGGTATTCTCAAAACAAAAAACTTTGCGGCAAACGACCGCCGAAGTGAAAGATAACTTTATAAACGGAGAAGAACCATGGCAAAAGATCATGACATTAAAAAAGACACCAAAAAGAAGGCCGGGAAAACCCTGATGGAAAAACGGCTGGCCAAAAAAGCCAAAAAAGCAGGAAAGTAAAAAATAGCTGGATCAGGGATGACTTCAGAGCCAACCAAGACAAGAGCAAAGCCCCGCATTGATGCGGGGCTTTGCTCTTATGCGGGCCTGTTCCAAAGTAAGACAAAATATACTTGACTTACCATTTTGCAAATGGTATACTTAATGGAATAAGGAGGTATCAGACATGACCACGACAGTATTAACCACCAAGGGCCAGGTGGTGATCCCGGCGGCGATCCGCAAGCAGATGGGCATCGCCAAAGGCGCTCATTTGAGCATCGAACAGAAAGGCCGGGAAATAGTGCTAAAGCCGGTGGACAGCGCTTTTTTTGCCGGAATCTCAGAATCCTTCAACACCAAAGGCAGGCTGACCAAGGCTTTGCTTAGGGAACGCGCCAGGGAGCGCAAACGGGAGTCGGGTAAATGATAAAGGTGCTGGATTCATACGCCCTGCTGGCCTTTTTAGACCGTGAGCCGGGCCACGAAATAGTGGAGGCTTTGTTTTTGGAAGCGGTGGAGAGTCAAACCCAAGTAATGATGACCACCGTCAATTATGGGGAAGTATATTATATAGTACTCAGGGAACTTGGCCAGTCCAAAGCCCAGGAACT
The DNA here is from genome assembly GCA_002412795.1 of bacterium UBP2_UBA5202. GTDB lineage: Bacteria > Edwardsbacteria > AC1 > AC1 > EtOH8 > UBA5202. The sequence goes on from DHVS01000038.1 coordinate 158,491, forward strand.
GGAGCAAGTGGTAAGCAAACTGCCCTTGAAAGTGGTGGATGCAGACTGGGTCTTGGCCCGGCTAGCCGCCCGGATAAAAGCCCGTAAAAAAATGGCCTATGCCGATTGTTTTGCGGCCGCCCTGGCCAAGCAGCACCGGGGGGAAGTAGTTACCGGTGATCCGGAGTTTAAAGAAATAGAGGAAGATATCAAAGTAAGATGGCTGAGATAGCCTTTCTTGCTGGCGCAACGTCCGGTTTTCAGATACGAACGCTTTTACAAATAAGCCCTTAACCAAAGTCTTAAACCCCAAAAAGGCATCAATGAAGATCAAAGGCCTGATAATATTATCGCGCAAGGAATTCGTCAAGGAGCACTTCGGGGAAGAGGCCTGGGAAAAGGTGTTCAATGAACTGCCGGTGCAGTACCTGCAGCTGATGGGCGACACCATCCTGACCACCCAGTGGTACCCCTTTGAGATCGGGGATCACATCGACAAGGCCATCGTCAAGATACTGGGAAAAGGCGACCCCCTGGTCTTTGAGCAACTTGGGGCCAAATCGGCCCAGAAAAGCCTGGCCAAGGAACACCGGTCTTTTTTGTCTCCGGGCGACCCCCAGGCCTTCCTGAAAAGATCCGGCACCATCTACAAATTCTATTACGACACCGGGCGCCGGGAATATCAGGCCACCAGCCCCGATTCCGGGGTAATCACCACCTATGATTCCGAAACCTATTCCCTGCCCGACTGTCTGACGGTGATCGGCTGGTACAAGGAGGCCCTGAAGATGTGCGGGGCGAAAAAAGTGGAGATTGAGGAGGAGGAGTGCCGGGCCTCGGGCGGATCATGCTGTCGTTACCGGGTGGAATGGAAGATGTAAAAAGATATAATGGTTGAGATAGCAGTAATAAACCCCCGCATAAAATGCGGGGGTTTTGTCTTTTCCCATTGAATAACTTTGTCACACAGGTTTATGTATGGTAAATCTGGAATGTCCGTTCTCCACCGCAACCTCCCGCCAGCCCAGGCTCTGGTAAAAGCCGTAGGCCCGGTTACCGGGATCATGCTCGGTGGTAAGCCATAGTTCGTCATGGAACTTAAAGAGCCAGTCCTGTACCAGCAGCATCAGCTTCCGGCCGATCCCCCGTCCTTCAAACTCCGGCAGGACGGCTATGACCCACATCTCGCCGTCAGCCCTGTTGCCGATGGAGAATCCGGCCGCCCGGCCGTTTTGGCCCTGGCACAGCCAGCCTTTGTAGGTGGAGTTCAGCCTGGCGGCCACGGTCTCTTCGGTTATTCCCATCCGGATCAGATCGTCCATGCTCAGCCGATTCTCTTTGACCATGGTCCTTAAGTCCAACAGTTCCGGGATGTCCCGGGGCTCGATCTCCCGGAAGGTCAGGCCCGCCAGGCCACCTTCCTTTCCAGGCCGCCGGGTCTTAAGGGAAAGTATGTGGAGGCTGACCCCCAGGGCCACCGCCGCCAAAGCTATTCTGACGATGGCATTGGACAGGATTAAAATTGAAATGCCGATTGTCGTCCACAATAGGACTACTGCGAAAACCTTGGTCCTCAACGGGATCGTCCGGTATTTCAGGTAATCACTGATATAAGCACCAAAGAGGCGGTGGCCGGTCAGCCAGTTGTACAGGCGCTTGGAACTGCGGATAAAGCAGAAGGCGCTCAAGAGCAGAAAAGGGGTGGTGGGAAGGAGTGGCAGGAATATCCCGATGACCCCCAGGCCCAGGGAAACAAGCCCGGCGGCGATCAGCAGATATTTTTTCAGCGGCGATCCGTCAGGTTTTGGCATATTCATATTAAATGACTATCTGACTTGATCGGGAAAAGTAGAAAGAATATAGTGGATATGGTAAAAACGCATATTTTACCCCGTTATGTTCTTTTCTTTTTGTACCGCCAAAAAGCAAAGAACCAAAAGAAAAAGCTCGTCGCTTAAAACTCTCCGGGCCATGCTTACGCTAACGCTTCATCTGGCTCGCGTTGCGCTTCTCGTTGCTGACGGGCTTGTCTGAACTCGGGCTTTGGCCAATCCCTCAAACAGACCAGACAAGCTTTTTCCGCCATCAACTGCGATGCTCACTGATCGTTTTAACGCGACAACCGGGGTTGGCACCTATTGTTCTCCATGTTTCCTGAGCTGATTGGATAAATAATTCATATCTTTCTGGAATCATAGGCCCAATGGAGCAGGGCCTGGCGCTGGCGGGGGCGGCAGTCCAGTCTTTCCTTGGGGCAGTTCTTTTTCAGGGCCATCACGTGTCGCTTGATCGCTTTCCAGCGTTTTATCTGGCGGGCGTCCTCCTCCGGCATCCTCCGTCCCAGGTAATAGCGGCAGTACCACTGGAACCAACCCCGGGGGTCGGCCGGGTGGATCCAGCCCTTGTCCTGCCATACTTTTAACGGCTGGCTGGCATTGACCTTGAAATAATTAAGATTTGGGTCATGGCGCTGCGGGCAGAGTTTGGCCTTCCGGAACCAGCTTTTGGGAAATTCCCTTTTACAGTCGGTCATATATTTTCCGCCGAAGACGCCCAGTTCCAGCATTTGGGCCGGGGTCAGCTCCGGCTTGAAGCCGGGATGAAAATTCCTGCCCGCCGGCTCGGTCAGGTGATAGTAGCCCTGCTGCATCCTATCATTGATGATGACTTTTTTCCTCTTCATTTCCAACCTCCGAAACTGCGGCAGTAATCGTCCACCAATTTCAACATTCTTTTTTTCTGTTTTTCCTCCAAAAAGCTGGCCAGAAAAGAGTTCTTAGCCAATTGACAGATCTCCTCCCGGCTCAGGTTCAGGGCTTTGGCCACCGCCAGGTAATTTTCGTTGAGGTACCCGCCGAAATAGGCCGGGTCGTCGGAATTGACGGTGACCAGCAGGCCCTTTTGCATCATGGCCTGCAGGGGATGGTCTTCCATGGCCGCCACCACCTTCAGTTTATGGTTGGAGCAGGGACAGACGGTCAGCGGCATTTTGCGGCGGACCAGCTCCTTCACTAATTTCTCGTCGCTCAACGACCGGTTGCCGTGGTCCACCCGGGACACCTTCAGCAGCTCCAGGGCGTGCCAGACATATTCGGCCGGACCCTCTTCGCCGGCGTGGGCCACCGTCAGGAATCCCTCCCGGCGGGCCCGGTCAAAGACCCGCTGGAATTTCGAGGGCGGGTGGCCCAGCTCCGAGGAATCTAGCCCCACCGCCGCGATCAGGTGCCGGTATTCCATGGCCTGTTCCAGGGTCTTTTGGGCCTCCGCCTCGTCCAGGTGCCGCAGGAAACACATGATCAGTTTGACCGAGAGCCCCAGCCTTTTCCGAGCGTCTTCCATGGCCCGGCCGAGCCCGGCCATCACCACGGCCAGGGGAACTCCCCGGGCGGTATGGGTCTGGGGGTCGAAGAATATCTCGGCGTGGAGCACGTTCTGGGAATGGGCTTTTTTAAAGTAAGCCCGGCCCAGGTCGTAAAAATCCCGCTCCTTCACCAGCACCCCGGCGCCCTGGTAATAGATGTCCAGGAATTCCTGAAGATTGCCGAAGTCGTAGGCCCGGCGGAGGTCCGCCACCGAACCATATTTAAGGCCGATCCGGTTGCGCCGGGCGATCTTGAACAGCAGCTCCGGCTCGAAGGTCCCCTCGATGTGGAGATGCAGTTCGGCCTTGGGCAGGCCGCGGATGAATTTGGCCAGGGACGCAGTCTTTTTCATAAGCCGTAGGCCTTTCATAATTGTGCTACGAATCAATTAAAACGTAGCACGATCAATGATGCCGTGCAATATTGAAGCTGTATCCGGCAAGCTGTCTACCGCGTCAGCGCGGCCAGGGCCTGCTCCCGGTCGCCGTCCATGTAGACCGTCAGGGTGGCGCCGTCGGCCGCCTTGGGCAGGTGGATTACCTTGACCACCTGCTCCAAATTCCGAGCCTGGGGCAGCAGCTTTCTGAGGGAATTGGGCGAATTGTCGAAGAACTCCTGGTTGAAGGCCGCGCCCTTCTCGTCGGGATAAAGAGGAAGATAACGGATGCCGGCCTCCACCAGGTCCTGGAAGAAGTGGGTGCCGAAGGAAAGTTCGGGCACGTAGTCCTTCTTCTTCTTGGCCACCTCTATCAGCATGGCAGTGTTGTTGATGTCCGAGTAACCCACCCGGACCCCCAGCTTGATGTCGCCCCGGCTGCCCCAGCGTCCCGGCCCCATCAGGATGAATTTCTGGCGGGGCAGTTTCTGGTTAAGATCGCCCACCACCCGGCCCACCTGGATCAGTTCCTCCATGTTGGGCAGGGCGTCGTACTGGATGGGATCAACGTAGACTATGTACTCGATGTCCTTGACCAAAGCGTTGGTGACATAGCGGCTGCCGGTGAACAGGACGTCGGAGTCCGGGACATCCTTGGGAATGGCCACGCTGGCGGCGCCCCCGGCCTGGCTCTGCGGCCGGCACTGCAGCAGGTAAAGCTTGTGGATGTCGCCGTCGCAGGCGAATTCGATGTCCACCGGAAAGCCCAGGGTGTCCTTTAAGATGTTCAAAATATCCCTGATCTGGGGAATGAAGGGCCCGTGGGTCAGCAGCTTGGAGAAGGTGACCACCGGCTGTCCCTCGCTTAAGTTTACCATGGTGCCGGTGGGCGAAAAAAGCTGGCCTTCCTGATAGATGGAGATCACCTGGGACAGGGCCGGGAAATCGTTGCCGATCTCCTGGAACAGCTTGTCCACGGTGATGGTCTCGAAGCGGCGGGTCTCCATGTTAAGGAGGTCGATGTTCTTCTGGGAATACCAGAGCACTTCCTCGGGGCTGGCGTTGACCCGGAGTCCCGGCTGGCCGGGGCTGACCAGCACCGGGTAATCGTCGCCCACCCGGTCCACCGCCCGGGTGCCCATCCCGGCCACCAGCCGGACGATGCCGTCCTGGCGCTTGATGCGGGGCGACCAGCGGAACTCGTTGTAGCTGAAGGCCACCCCGGCATAGGCCGGGAAATAGTACCTGCCCACCCGCTGGCCCACCACCTCCTGGATGACGATGGCCATCTCCTCGTTGAAGTCCAGCAGGCCCCGCTCCCGGCGGTACTCGATGGGGTCGGGTCCGAACACCGAGGCGTAGACCTCCACGATGGCGTTGGTCAAAGCCTCCATCTTCTCCCGCTTGGTGCCCTGGTTGGCCACGAACAGGCTCTTGTATTTTCCGGCGAAGGAAGAGCCCAGGCTGTCCTCCAGCAGGCTGGAGGAGCGGACGATCAGGGGCCGGTCGCCGAAGTCGTCCAGGCACAGGGCCAGCCCGGCGATTATTTCCGGGGACAGGGCCGAGTTCTTGAATATCTGCTCCAGGTAGGGGTATTCCTGCCGGATCTCCACCGGGTCGCGGTACTTGATGGTGGGCATCTCCTCCAGGGCGTTGAAATGGAGGAAGTCCAAAATGCCGTCCGAGGCGATGTACCAGGTCTTGGGAACGGCCAGGTTGCGCAGGGAGATGTAGTCCTTCTTGGCGTTCATCAGTATCTTCTCGGCCCTAAAAAGGCCGGCCGCCTTGCCTCCCAGCTTGCCGTTGCCCAAAGAGGGCCCGATGGTGCGGGAGAGGGTCTGCATGAAGTCCGGCACCGTGGCGTGCTTCTTGGTGACATTGATATAATGGAGGTCCTCGGACAGGAAGCGGCGGATGAGGGCCACCTTGATGCCCAGGCTTTCCTCGGGCGACAGGCTCTTCTGGGTGTCGGGCATGTTGGCGAAACGCTGGACGGCTTCGGAGATCTCGGCCAGAGAAACGTCCCGCTTCTCCGAGGCCATGCCCAGAAATCGGGCCTGCTCGTGCTTCAGCCACAGGCTGATGATCCGGGCCAGCTCATCGTCGTCTATCTCCCTGGCCGCGATCCGGAAGATATCCTCCAGGATCTGCTCCAGCAGGTTCTGGTTGATCTTGGGCACCGGCTGGTTCTCGCTGTATTCCCAGTCGCTGGAGGTGGTGTCCAGCCGCTGCATCAGCTCCTCCACCTGTCTGACGTTGCGCTTGTAGAGGTAGTTGATCATCTTGCGGCCGATCCGGTTCAGCAGGATGGGGTTGGTGTCGCGCAGCAGGTCTACGATCACCTGCCATTCGGGCTTGTGGTGGGGCATATTATCTTTTCCTGTTTAGGGTTGGGTGTTTGGTGTTGGATGTTCAAATGGTGGTGCTACGAATTCAAAAATCGTGCTACGGGTTAGGCCGGACCTCTCCCTTTATCCCTCCCCTGGAAGGGGAGGGTGGGCTGTCAGAACTTAAGTTTATATTACCGAACCATAAAATCACGATCTGCGTCAATCCGCGTCCCGTATAAAAACCTGTCACCCCTTGCTGATCAGCCCCATCCCGCTGCGGCCGTCTATCCTGGCCTCCACCGGCTGGTCCAGATGAACCCAGCGCAGGTGCTCGGTGCTGTCTGCTACTTTCTGAGATTCCAGCCACTCCCAGTCTATCTTCCCGTGCTCGGGGTCGGTGGGCACGGTGAAGTAGCCGATACGGAGCGAGGTCATGTTCTGGAAGAAGTGCGAGCCCTGGGAGGGATCCACGTTCATGTTGGGCAGGCAGGCCTCCACAATCGTCCTGGCCTGGGATATCTGGTCGAACTTGACCGGGATGCCCAGCCAGGGATCGCTGGAGCCCCAGCGGCCGGGCCCGATCAGGGCATAGGGGCGGCCCTGCTCCTTCAGCTTCTTGTTCAGCTGTCCCACCTCTTCGGCCATCTGCGGGGTGCGGGAGGCGTCAAACGAACCGGGACGGACGTAGACGATGTCGCTTAGGGCCGTGACCCCGTTGCCCAGGGCCTTGTCGCTGAAGCAGAGGGCCTGTTGGATGTCTTTCGCCGAGACGTCGATCTTGACCAGCTCGTCCGAGACCACCAGCGGCCGGACCTGGAGGAAGCCGAAGTCGGCCGGGAAAATATTCTTGGGGTCCAGGCGCACCGCGAACTCCATCTCCACCGGGCAGCTCATGGCCTGGGAAGCCAGCTTCAGCAGGTGCTCCAGCAGTTCGGCCAGGGGGAACATCCTGTATTTGAGGATGTGGGCAAAGCTGACTATGCGGGGGCCGGGCTGGCCGATCCCATCCAACAGCTGCTGGTTCTCAAAGGAATAGGTGGAACCCAGCCGTTCCAGCACTCCGTCCTTTTCCGCCTCTTCGATCCCCAGCTTCAAAAGATACTGGTCCTCCTCGGCGAAGGCGGTGTTGGAGCGGGGCCGCATGTCCACGGCATAAAAACTCTTCTGGCTGTTGTCCAGCATGTCATCGGCGGTGCCGAACTGGGGCAGGATCTCGGGATAGGCCGGGGTGAAGCGGAGCGAGACCCCGCCGTCCACCACGCTTTTGCCCAGCCCCAGGGCCACGTTGACCACGCCGTCCTCCGGCCTGGCGTGGCCCACCGGGTAATAGTTGTAGGAGCGGGCCACCCCGGCGAAATCCGGGTAATAGCGGCCGTTCCTATCCGCCCCCACCACTTCCTGGATGATCACCGCCATCTTCTCCTCGTCCACCCTATGGTTGGTGGACTCAATGTAGCTCTTGGCCTGCTTTAGGAAGGTGGAGGCCCAAACCAATTTGATGGCGTTGTCCAGGCTCAAAAACCTGGCGTCCAAGTCAAATTGATTGTTGGGGACCATCTTGGTGTAGTAGATGCCGGCGAAGGGCTGGTAGAGCGCGTCTTCCAATAAACTGGAAGAACGCACCGCCAGGGGCTTCTTGACCTGCCTGATGAAATCCCGGATGTCGCCCACCACGGTGGGGGGCAGGGAGGCGTTCAAAAAGGCGTTGGTGATCCGGGCGTCGGAATCCTCCTCCACCGCCAGCTTGAACAGCTTGTTGTGGCGCATGAAGTCGTCGAAGACATCGGCCCCCAGCACCAGGGTCTTAGGAATGGAGATACTGACCCCGGGATAGAGCGAGTGGTCGAACTGGGAATTAAGTATCTTGTCCACGAAGGCCAGGCCCCGGGCCTTGCCGCCGATGGAGCCGCCGCCCATCCGGGTGAAGTGCCACTGGGGTACGTTAAAACGCCGGGAATAGTAGACGATGCTGCCCCGGTTCTGCCGGCGGTGGTTCTGGTCCAAAGCGTCCTTGAGCAGGAGTTTAAACGATGAGACATCGTCGGTGTCGGCCAGGGCCAGCTTGGTGACCTGCTCGGCCAGGCCGAACTCGGTCCGGACCAAAAGCCAGCGCTTGAGGTCCCCCCGCATCAGGTTCCGGTGAAGCAGGTCCCGGGGCAGACTGTCGATGATGGAAATGAATGATTCCAGGTTGGGGATCCGGGCGGCCTCGCTGTTGTCGGCGTTCTTAAACACCAGGTCGCCGAAGCCCATGTGCTCCACCAGCAGGTGGCGGAACTCGTCGGTCAATGACAGCGAGCCCTTCAGTAAAAATTCGGCCTTCAGGCCGGCTGCGATCTGCTCCGTCTCCGTCTCGCTGGACTGGATCACCAGCGGCAGGTGGGGCAGGTCGCGGCGGATCATCTTGGCAAAGTCAATCCCGGCAGTGGGGTCCGGCTTTCCGGCCCTGGGATAACGGACGTCGGTGAACACGCCCAGCAGGTTGTCCTTGAACTTTTGGTAGATCTCCACCGCCTGCTCAAAGTTCTGGGCCAGGTGCACCCGGGGCCGGCCCCGCTGACGCAAGGCCTTTTGGCTGAAGCCCAGGTCCTCGTTCAGCAGCCGGTCGGTCTGGTCCCACAGCTCGTCGAACAGGACGTTCAGATAGCTGGAATAGAAGCTGATGGAATCCTCCACCACCAACAGGTTGGGCAGCCCCAGGGCCTTGGTGTCGCTCTCGGCGTTCCTTTGATCCTCCATCAGCTGGATGATCCCGGTGAGTATTTTGCCGTCGCCCTGCCAGACGAATATTCCGTCCACCTTGCTGAAATCGTTCATCTGCTGGAGCCGGGCCAGCTCCGGGGTGTTGAAGGCCAGGATCACCACCGGCAGTCCGGGTATGATCTCCTTGGCCTTTTGGCCGAAGGTGAAGGGGTCCATGTCGCCCAGCCGCTGGATGCAGACCACCAGGTCAAAGCTTTCTTTGCCTAAAAGCTCCAGGGCGTTGGCCCCGCCGGTGACCCGGGTGATGGAGGGGACATAGCCCAGGTCCCGCTGCTTGTAGGCCTGGCCCAGCAGGTCGGCCAACCGGCCGTCCTCCTCCAGGATGAAGGCGTCGTAAAGGCTGGCGGCCAAAAGCACCTTGCGCACCTTGTAGGGCATCAGGTTCAAAAGCTTTTGGGCAAAGGGGTCCAGGATGGCCTGCTGGTCGATGTTGATGGGTGTGGGCATAGAAACTAAATTAAAAATTACGAATTAGAAATAAAATAGGTTGGGCATAACTATTGTGGTATTTAACCCGCCGCGGCGGTAGGGACATGGCGTACAGCCTACGTAGCCTTGGGCAATCATATTTGTATACTTCGGCGTAGTGGGCCGCCATGTCCCTATGGTATTATGGTATTTGGTCTATCTTACTGGGGCAGGTCTGAGACTATCCCTTACAGTTGGCGGCTCTCTCTGCCGTTGGCAGGGGCCGGGCATGCTTTACGGCTTCAGGTCAATTCCGCCAAAGTTTTTCTATACAGGTAGGACGGGGTTTTATCACAAAGCTTCCGGAACAGCTCCGCGGCCTGCCGGCGGTAAGCCTCTCCGCCGGCCAGCCGGTAGATCTGCAAAAGGACAGCGGCTTTTTGATCGTCATCGGGGGCCGATGGAGCAAGGGTTTTCAGCTGTTCAATGGCGGCCTCTTTATTCCCTTCGGCCTGCAGCCGGGCCGAAAGCACATCCAGGTCAAATGCTACATCCAGGCGATTGACCCGGACGGCGATCTCCTTGGCCTCGGGGATCATGGCTTGGGCCAGTTCCGGCCGGCCCTGTTCCAGATGAAATTTGGCCAGGCGGGACAGGTATCCGCACAGGTATTTTTCGAAGTCGATGCTACGCCCCACTTCCACCGCCTGTTCCATGGCCTTTTGGGCCGGGCCGGGCCAGCCTTTCTCCTCCTGCACGATACCCAGCATGTAATATCCGTAGCTTAAGATCGGCTTGTCCTGGAGTTTTTCCGAAATCGCGATCTGCCGGGTGAAAGAATCAACGGCCTGGTCGAGTTCCCCGGTGTCCAGACAGATCTGCCCCAGGTTGAGCAGGGAGGTGGCCAGATGGACTTCGTCCCCCAGCTCCAGGAAGGACTGATACTGCTTCATGGTCCATTCGGTGGCCTTCCGGTATTCCCCCTTTTTCTGGTGGATGATGGCGATGTTACCGATCCCAAAGGCGATGGCCTGTTTATCCCCGGCCCGCCGGCTCTCCGTTAAGGCCCGCTGGTAGCATTCCATGGCTTCGTCCAGCCGGTTCATCTCCAAATAAACGTTTCCGGTATTGCCGGCGGCCATGGCCAGGTACTGGGGTTCATTGGCGCGTTGGGACAGTTCCAGGGAATCGGAATAATATCTCAGGGCCACCGGCAGGTCCCCGGTCTCGAAATGGACCAGCCCCATCAGGCTCAGTATCTGGCAGATGTCATTGTCCCGTCCGGCCTGGCGCGAAAGATCCAGGCAGGCGCTGAAGCATTCCAGGGCTTTGGCATACTCGCTGCGGTGGAGATGGATGCTGCCTTTGGCCCGGATGGCCCGTATCAGGCCGGGCTGGTCGTTAAGGCGTTCCCAATGTTGGATGGCCTCTTGGGCCAAAACGTAGGCCTGTTCCATCTTTCCCCTGGTATCAAACATGGAACTGAGGTCGGTCTTGGCCTGGGCGATGGTCCGCTCGTCTTCCGCGGCCAGGGCCTTTTCCAGGTTGGTCTGCAGGATATCCTCGGAGGCCTGCCAGTTCCCGATCAGCCGGAGCAGGTTGCTTTTTTCCCGCCACAGGGCGAAGGGATAGAACGCATCGCCGCTGCTGGTGGGGTATTTGATCCAGTGCTTATGGGGTTGATAGCTGGGCATGGGGTTTGTGGTTGGGGATTTGATTTTGGTTGGGGCCTTTTAACCGGTGCCTTAATTCGTGCTACGAATTGTATGAATCGTGCTACGGGTCATATGGCCGAGAATATGAGATTGTAATATAGAGTGTGCGATGTTTTATTTCTTTTGTATAAAATTTTGTATAGGTAGAATAGTAAACGTTGAATAGTAGCTATAACCAAAAATCATAACAATAAAATTTCTATAGATAATAGGTGTATAGTATAGCGAATGTTTTGAATATTGATTTATTGAATAATTTCGTGACAGTTCTATGTAAATAAAAAATGGATTGTAAATATATTTTTCAAGCTTTATGAATTGAAAGTCTCCAGTTATATTGGCCTTTTCTTGTATTTGCTTTTGGCTTAAAATGTCAAACCCAAAGTTTTTGAAACAGGGGACAATATTTACAGGTATGTTATCACTTGATATTACTGCAATGTTCTTATTTGGATATAAATATTTTCTCTTAAATGAAGTCTTATCCTCATTTAATGATTTACTGAAAGAAGTCGTATCAATAAGTTTTTCGTGTTGTTGGAAATAAGTAATGCTTTCCGTCATTGATTTTATTTCGGAATTTTTGTGTGTAAAAAACTGGACGACAAGTGTGATGATGATATGGGCAATAAATAATGTCAGAATAATGTGTAAAGGCGTTATTTTTTTGCTTTTCATTTTTCTATCCATTAAAATTGTCCTATAAAGTTATATTTAGTAAATTTCAAATGTTGCTTCTTATAGCTCACCCCAGCATTATCGCATTGCCCTTGGGCACCACATAACAGCTAAAATCCTTTCCGTGCCTTTCCCTTAAATACTCCACCGCGGCGTTCAGGTCCGGCAGGCTCTTGAACTGCATCTTCTCCACCAGGGCCGGGTCCATTCCACTCACCAGACAAACCCGGCATTTCTTCATCACCAAGGCCGTGGCGTAGGCCCGGTGGGCCTCGGCCGTGATCCGGTCCTGGGGCGTCTGCAGTATATCAGGAACAGAATAATCCCGCATCCAGCGTCCAAAATCCAATTGCCCCACGCCTTCGGGGCACTGGCCCACAAGAATTATCGTTCCACCGGGCTTAACCGCCGGGGCCACGTTGTTCAAAATCCTCTGCATCTGGTAAAGGTCTATGTCCAGGGGGTGGCCGCCGGCCGAGGCGATCACGCAATCCACCGGTTCTTTCACCGGCGCCGACCAGACCTGGCGGCAAAGTTTTACCCCTTCCAGCCAGGCCTGCTGCCAGTGCCCGGCGAACACTCCTGCGATCTGCTCATCCTGGGTGGGGACCACGTTCAGCAGAAAGTCTATCCCGGCCAGTTCGGCCGCCTGTTCCATCTCGGCGTGAATGGGGTTGCCATCCAGCTTCCCCGGGGCGTTCTGCCCCAGGGCTATCAGCGCATGGTTTTGGGCTATGGTCTGCCGTGCGGCGCAGCCGGGCATCACGGCCTTGCGGCCGCCGGAGAACCCTGCCAGGTAGTGGGGGGTGATCTTGCCGGTGGCGATGGTGAAGTCCGAGGTCAAAAGCATTTTGTTGAGCTCTATCTCCCGGCCGTTTACCCGGCCCACCGAGATGCAGCCCTGGTCGCAGTCGTGGGCGTAGAGGTTAAGCTGGTCGAACACCCTTGCCCCATAAAGGTCCTGGCGCTCCTGGCAGGTAGGGGCCCGGTGGCTGCCGGTGGCGATTAGGGCGTGGACCCGGCTGCACTCTATCCCTGCCAGGTTCATCTGGTCGCACAGGGCGTCCAGTATCCGGGGATAATGGGGAATTCCCCGGGTGTGGTCCGACAGGATCAGCAAAACATTCTTGGGGCGCTTGGCCAGCAGGAGATCCTTAAGCGGAGGGCTTTGGATGGGATGCTCCAGGGCTTGGCTTACTGCCAAAGGAATATCGTCCAGCCCCGGGACCGGGGACGGACTTAATATCCCGGACAGGTTGGCGTCCGGAAGGGAAAGGGTGTTATTTCCCAGACCGTAATCAAGGGAGATCTCCGGCATGCTTTCCTTTAAGCAAACGTTGGCCCATTAACGGATTATAATCTTTAACTATACCCTTAAAAATGGCCGTAGTCAAGAAGAAAATATATTAATAAAGATCCTTTGACTTTGGGGTTTATTTGTGATAAAATTCACATTCTTCTCTGATACAAGTTTTTTTATTTTGCCACAAAGGCACAAAGACACAAATACTATTAACGATTTTCAAATTAAAATTAACGAAATTAGTGCCTTAGTGTCTTGGTGGCTATTTGGGGCCCTGTTCCTTTTGTAACCAATAACCACAATATAAATCCAAAATTCAAGGAGAAACTGCCATGGCGGACAAATCCTTCAATGCCTTCAAAATGGCCCAGGAGCAATTCGACAAGGTAGCCGAAAAGCTGGGCCTGGACCAGGCCACCCGCGACCTGCTCCGCAATCCGATCCGCGAGTACCATTTCTCCATCCCGGTGCGGATGGACGACGGCTCGGTCAAGGTCTTTCAGGGATACCGGGTCCAGCACAACGACTCCCGCGGGCCCTGCAAGGGCGGCATCCGCTTCCACCCCCAGGAGACGGTGGACACCGTCAAGGCGCTGGCCACCTGGATGACCTGGAAGTGCTCGGTGGTGGACATTCCCCTGGGCGGCGGCAAGGGCGGCGTGATCTGCGATCCGCATCACCTGTCCGAGCGCGAGCAGGAGGGCATCTGCCGCGGATGGATCCGCCAGGTGGCCTTCAACGTGGGCCCGGTCCAGGACGTTCCGGCCCCCGACGTGATGACCAACGGCCAGCACATGGTCTGGATGATGGACGAGTACGAGAGGATCCACAACGGCCGCTTCCCGGGCATGATCACCGGCAAGCCGCTGGGCGTGGGCGGATCTTTGGGCCGGACCGAAGCCACCGGCTACGGCTGCGTCTATGTGATGCGGGAAGCCCTGCGCGAGATGGGCATCGACATCAAGAAGACCAAGGCGGCCTTCCAGGGATTCGGCAACGTCTCCCAGTACGCCGTCAAACTGTACAAGGAATACGGCGGAACCCCGGTCTGCGTGTCCTGCTGGGATCAGACCGACCAGAAATCATACACCTTCCTCAAGAAGAGCGGGATCGACGCCGATGAGCTGCTGAAGTTCACCGACCGCTTTGGCGGGATCAACAAGGACAAGGCCAAGGCCGCCGGTTACGAAGTGCTTTCCGGAGACGCCTGGATCGAGCAGGACGTGGAGATCCTGGTCCCGGCCGCCCTGGAGAACCAGATCACCAAGGACAACGCCCCCAAGATGGGCAAGAACGTCAAGCTGATCGTGGAAGGCGCCAACGGGCCGACCACCCCCGAAGCCGACGAGATCATCCACCAGCGCGGCATCTTCATGATCCCCGACTTTTTGGCCAACGCCGGCGGCGTGACCTGCAGCTATTTTGAGCAGGTGCAGTGCAACATGAACTACTTCTGGACCAAGGACGAAGTGCTCTCCAAGCTGGACACCAAGATGACCGACGCCTTCCTGAAGGTTTCCGCTTTGGCCCGGGAGAAGAAGGTCTACATGCGCGACGCGGCCTACATGATCGCCATTCAGCGGGTGGCCGATGCCTGCAAGATCAGAGGATGGGTATAAACTAGGGTCTAGGGTATAGATATTAGGGTTTAGTGAAAAAGGGTGAAGAGGTTTTCCTCTTCACCCTTTTTTGGGGTTGTATTTTGGCCGGGTTTGGAATATACTATTTAGTAAGAAAAAAGAAGGGAGTAGACAAATAGTATGAAGTTAAACAAATTGACTTGGTTGCTGGTTATAACCAACATAATTATCTATTGTCTCGTAATAAATGGGATTTTATTCTATTCCCCTAATATCCCACAAATATTTATTGCTATCATATTTATAAGTGGTTTAAATGGATTACTGGCAACATACTCCAATAGTTGTTTTATTTCAAAAACAAATCACCTTCTTACTTGGTTTTACTGCGTTTTGGTAAACATAGTATCATTGGTCGTAACATATGCAATATATATAATACGTAGCGGAACGATAATAAAATATCCTGGCGATCTTGCAATAAATGTTATTGTGGCTTCATTTATTATAGCTGTTGTTAGTGCCTCTATCGTTTTTTGGATATCGTTTTTTATCAGAAATAAATTCAAACGTATTAACTAGATAAAATATACTAATCACTCGGACCGCTTCTTTACTTCCTTGCAGGCTCCATTCTTAAGGCAGGGTCCGGGCTTGCCCAGCAGGCAAGCGAAGCGCCTTATGGTGTGATACAATCCTATCGCAATGAAGGCGATGCTGACCACCGTGTGCCAGTAGGAAAAATTGAAACCAAGGGCCGGTCTGCTGTCAAATGGCATCACGAAATAAAGTCCGCTTAAGGCAGAGCCCAGGAAACTCAGCAGCAGCAGCCAGTTCCAAATAATCTGCAATGACTGAGTATCCTTGGGGTTCTTTTTCAACCAGAGCTCGCTGGCCAGTCCCAGGATTCCGGTAAAGATGAATATCTCCCAAAAATGGTTGTTTGCCCGGCGGGGCGGGGTGGCCGGGGCCGGAAGCTGTTTCGGATCAGGTCCGGGGTTGATGCCCAGCCCGGAATCACAGGTTTCTGTCTCGCCGTTCTGAAGCGGTTCCGTGGGCTGGTTGGTGCCGGGGTCTTCGGTTTCCGGTGGCTGGCTTTGAGATTCCTGGGATGTATCCCCGTAACCGGTCTCTTCCGAACCGGAACCAGGGTCCTGAACCGGCGCCGTCTCCGAAAGGTCGCAGACATTGTTCCCGTCAGCATCGGTATAAAGCCCGCATTTGCCGGGCAGGCTGTCGTTGGTCAAACCCCGGGGACAAGTTTGCTGGGCCAGGGCCGAGGAAGCCAGGAGTAGCAGGAAGAATATTGTTCTGGGCATAAGGTCTTTCGTTTTCAATGTTAAAATGATTTATCGGCACAATCGGTGGCTTCGGTACAACCGCCGGTGGCGGTCACTCAGCCACCTCATGCCTTCTGTCGGGGACTGAGTAGGCCGTAAGGCTGTATCGAAGGCCCCGGTTAAGCCAAACATAATAACCCACAATCCAAGATTTGTCAACATGGTCGAACGCCGTTACCGGTCCGGAAAACATCAGAGACCTAAAAATACAGGGGTATGCCGAAGATGTCCTTTTATAATACTCCAGCCGTTCTTCTTGCCTTTTCTGCACTGACGGCCTCAACTTGCCTGGCTTCGCTGAACCTGCCGCCCAAGCCTGCCCCCTGTCCCGGCCACTGGCTGGGCCTGGTCGGAAAATACAAAGCGGCCAAGGACGGCAGATCTTTGCTGGTTTTGGAGGCGGAAGGTTCCCTTCATCTCCGCGACAGCAGATCCCGTAAGATGGACGGAGCCGGCGGCGACAGTTTCTGTCTGGCCGGGGGAATCCCGGCTGTATTTTGGCGCGATTCGCTTGGCTACGGAGCAGGAGTGAGGATAG
Source organism: bacterium UBP2_UBA5202 (assembly GCA_002412795.1). Lineage (GTDB taxonomy): Bacteria > Edwardsbacteria > AC1 > AC1 > EtOH8 > UBA5202. The sequence continues at coordinate 174,863 of DHVS01000038.1, forward strand.
GAAGCGAAGAATACCAACGTTCCTTTTATCCCGGCGAGCGCGGCGAACAGACGGTAACGGTGTGGCGGCAGCGCAACGATTCACTGTGGGCGCTGGCCCGGGCAGCTTCTCCTCCCCTGGAGAAGGGGCGGTTTGCCAAACCGGACCTGGTCGATATCCGGTCGATCGACCCGGGAATCAGGACGCCGTTGACCAACCCCGAGGGCGCGGCCCAAGGAGAACCGCCGGTTTACCGGAAGGCCTGGCTTCAGCGCCCGGCTGCGCGGGCTTTAGCCCGGGCTCATCGCCGTCTGAAAAGCCTGGGATACGGGCTGGCGGTCAACGACGCCTACCGGCCATGGTACATCACTAAATACCTCAAGCTGTCTCTTCCTCCGGAACAGGGAAAATATGTGGCCGATCCGGGCAAGGGATCCCACCATAACCGGGGCACCGCCGCCGATGTAACCTTGTTCGAACTGGCCACCGGACGCCAGGCCGACATGGGTTATGGCCCAAGCGAACTCAGTGAGCGGGCCTCCTCAAACTACCCCGGCGGGACCTCTCTGCAGCGCTGGCACCGGCTGTTGCTGAAGTCGGTCATGGCGGCCGAGGGCTTTAGGGGGTTATCCAAGGAATGGTGGCATTTCCGGCATATCGGTCCAAGGCCCTACCGGCTGATGAATGCGGCCCCGGATGAACTTGTTGATACGAATAAGCAGGGCCAATGAAATATCCGCAGGCATTCATTTCACTGTCCCACCGCAACTTCCGGCTGTTCTGGACCGGGCAGTTTATTTCGCTGATCGGGACCTGGATGCAGACCGTGGCCCAGGGCTGGCTGGTGCTGCAGCTGACCAATTCGGCCTTTCTGCTGGGGACGGTCAACGCCATCGGCTCGCTGCCGGTGCTGCTGTTCGCCCTGCCGGGCGGGGTAATAGCCGACCGGGTGAACAAGCGGAGGATACTGCTCTTCACCCAGATCGTGGCCATGATCCTGGCCTTCATCCTGGCGGCCCTGACCCACCTGCACAACGCCGGGGTGATGGTCCTTAAGGTCTGGTACGTGGTGGCCATCGCCGCCGTGGGCGGCACGGTCTTTGCCCTGGACGGCCCGGCCCGGCAGTCATTTTTCATCGAGCTGGTGGGCAAGAAGGATCTTTTAAACGCCATCGCCCTCAATTCCACCATCTTCAACGGGGCCCGGATAATGGGCCCGGCCCTGGCCGGGATATTGATCGGCGTCATCGGCACCGCAGGCTGTTTCTTCCTGAACGGCCTGAGCTTCGTGGCGGTGATAATCGGCCTGCTGATGATCCGGACCGATGTTCCGGCCGTCAAAAGATCCGATTCCCCCTGGGACGACATGAAGCAGGGGCTGAAATACGTCTGGAACCACAAGACGGTAAGGGCCCTGATCCTGATCGTGGCCCTGTTTAGCATCTTCGGCATGCCATATGTGGTGCTGATGCCCATCTTCGCCCGGGACATCCTGCAGAAGGGCGCCAGCGGCCTGGGCTTTCTGATGGCCGCCACCGGCCTGGGGGCCCTGGCCGGATCGCTGACCCTGGCGGCTTTCAGCCAGATCCAGAGGAAAGGGACCCTGGTCTTCTGGGCCGGGATCGTTTTCTCCCTGGCCACGCTGGCCTTTGCCTTTTCCCGCAACTACATCCTGTCCCTGGCCATCCTGCCGCTGGTGGGGCTGTCCATGGTCAGCCAGGTGGCCACGGTCAACACCATGATCCAGAGCACGGTCAGCGACCAGATGCGGGGCCGGGTGATGGGGGTGTTCACCATGATGTTCATGGGGATGATGCCCTTCGGCAGTTTCATCGCCGGGTCCATTGCGGCCCGCTGGGGAGCCCCTTTCGCCCTGCAGCTGGGGGCGGTTATCTGCTTTTGCGCCACGGTGGCGATCTATAGGCTGGTGCCGGACCTTTGGCAGATGTGATAACGGGAGGAACGTTTTGCCACAGAGACACGGAGACACAGAGGAGAAATCTTTAAAATTAGATAGGATAGAAAATGGAAGAACAAATCAAACCATTATCCCAAGAAGAATGGCAGGACCTGAAGGACGAGCTTTTCGCCCTGCTGGACATCACCTACGACTACAGCGCCAACGTGGCCACCCTGGAGCAGATCAGCGTCCGCAAACAGAAGGAGGAGAGCGAGGCCCAGTATACCAAGCGCTCCCACGACATCTACAACAAGCGGTTCAAGGAGGTCAAAGCCAACAGCTACGACCGGGTGGTGAAGCTGGTGGGATACGTCAAGCGGCTGGGCCTGCCGCAGGAACTTTGGCCCAAGGAGATGGAGGTCGGCGGGGACAAGCCAAACCGGGATTAGCCACAAAGACACTAAGACACTAAGGGTATTTACCATTTTCAATTTGGAGATTTATTGGTGCCTTGGTGTCTTGGTGGCAAATAATAAGAACTTGAAGCAAAATGAAAAAACCAAAGATCACCATCATCTTCACCGGCGGGACCATCGCCATGAAAGCCAGCAGGCGGAAGGGCGGGGCGGTGCCGGCCCTCAAGGGAAAAGACCTTTTGCGCCAGGTGCCAGGGATCGCCGGGATCGCCGCGGTCACGGTCCACGACTTCGGCCAGTATCCCGGTCCGCACATGACCCCCGGGCTGATGCTGGAGCTTTCGCAGCTGGTCAAAAAATGCCTTTCCCAAAAGGACATCACCGGCGTGATCATCACCCACGGCACCGATACCCTGGAGGAGACCGCCTTCTTTTTGGACCTGTGCCTCAATTCCCAGAAACCGGTGGTGGCGGTTGGCGCCATGAAGGACTGCACCGAGCTGGGCTGGGACGGGCCCTCCAACCTGATGGGCGCGGTGCGCACCGCCCTCTCCCCCCAGTCAAGGGGCAAGGGGGTGCTGGTGTTCCTTAACAACACCATCAACTCGGCCGGCGAAGTTACCAAGACCAGCACCGATTCCTTTGAGACCTTCCGCAGTCCCGATCTGGGCCCCCTGGGCTGGGTGGACCAGGACCGGGTGCTGTTCTACCGCCAGCCGCTGTACCGGGAATATCATCCGGCCAAAAAGATTGAGCCCCGGGTGGACCTGTTCAAGATGGCGGTGGGCATGGACGACCGGCTGATCAGGTATTCGGTTGATTCCGGCGCCCTGGGGCTGGTGATAGAGGGCATGGGCCGGGGCAACGTGCCGCCTTCGGTGGTGCCGGGGATAGAATACGCCGTCAAAAAAGGTCTGCCGGTGGTGCTTTGCACCCGCTGCATCGGCGGCCGGGTGCTGGATACTTACGCCTACCAGGGAGGCGGAGCCCAGCTCCGGAAGCTCGGCATCATCCTGGGCGGGCACCTGCCGGGACAGAAGGCCCGGATCAAGCTGATGATCCTGCTGGGGCAGGGCTTGTCCATTGAACAAATAAAACAAGCTTTTGAGTGCTTGGAATATGGGTGCAGTAAATAACCAACGCAAAACAATTTTATCCGGGCGTTATAATGAAAGAATATCCTGTTCTTGATCCGAAGATCACCGGAAAGCTGAAGGCCATCGTCGGGGAGAAATACCTGATAACCACGGACGACGACAAGGAGCCCTATTCCCACGACGAGACACTGAACCACAAATTCATGCCGGCTGTTGTGGCCAAACCCGGCAATACGTACGAGGTCTCGGCCATAATGAAACTGGCCAGTTCCGAAAAGATCCCGGTCACTCCCCGGGGGGCCGGCACCGGACTTTCCGGCGGGGCCCTGCCGGTCTGCGGCGGCATTGTGCTTTCGCTGGAGCGGCTGAACCAGATACTGGAGATCGACGGGGAGAACCTGATGGCCGTCACCCAGCCGGCGGTGATCACCCAAACCCTGCAACTGGCGGCGGAGGAGAAGGGGCTGTTCTACCCCCCGGACCCGGCCAGCCTGGATTCCTGTTCCATCGGGGGCAACATCGCCGAGAACGCGGGCGGCCCAAGGGCCTTCAAATACGGGGTCACCCGGCACTACCTGTGCGGGATGGAGGCGGTCTGGCCCAACGGGGAGGTATCGCGGCTGGGGGGCAAGACCATCAAGAACGTTTCGGGCTACGACCTGATGCACCTGATCTGCGGGTCGGAGGGGACCCTGGCGGTGGTCACCGAGATCACCCTGCGCCTGGTGCCCAAGCCGCCGCTGGCGGTGGACCTGATGATCCCCTTCTCCTCGATCGAAGACGCCGTGCGGGCCTGCACCGCGGTGATTAGGGGCCGGATCATCCCGGCCACCATGGAATTCATGGAGCAGAAGGCGGTGCTGGCGGCGGAGAAATTCCTGGAAAAACGGGCGCCGTTCCGCGAGGCCGAGGCGCATCTGCTGGTGCAGCTGGACGGCGACGACCGGAAAACGCTGACCGCCGATTACGAAAAGATCGGCAGGATAGTCTCGGACTTCGGGGCGCTGGATTTGCTGGTGGCCGAGGACCGGCCGTCGCGCGACCGGATATGGGAGATGCGGCGCTGCATGGCCGACGCCCTGACCCAAATGAGCCCGGTGCGCGAGCGCGAGGATGTGGTGGTGCCGCGGGCCGCCATCCCGGCCCTGTTCCGGAAGCTGAAGGGCCTGTCGGAAAAGCACGGGGCGGAGATCATCTCCTACGGCCACATCGGCGATGGCAACGTCCACGTCAACATCATGAAGCAGGGGATGGCGCCGGAGGCCTGGGAGAAAATGCTTCCCACCCTATTGGACGGGCTGTTCCGCGGGGTGATGGCGCTGGGGGGAACGATCTCCGGCGAGCACGGAATCGGTTACGTCAAGAAGAAATATCTGCCTTTGGCCATCGACGCCCCGGCCCTGGTGATGATGAAGGCGGTGAAGAAAGCCTGGGACCCGGACGGGATATTGAACCCCGAGAAGATATTTCTGTAGCACCATCCCACTAAAAAGCACTAAAACAATCAACACTAAACATTGTAAAGACATGGCGAGCCATGTCCCAGCCATGAAAGACAAGATAAAAATACCCGAATCTGCCATCCGGCGGCTGTCCCTGTACCACCGGCATCTGGCCAGCCTGCAATCTTTGGGGGTGGAGACCATCTCCTCGCGCGAGATCGCCACGGTCTACGGCCTGGCCCCGTTCCAGGTGCGCAAGGACCTCTCCTATTTCGGCACCTTCGGCCACCGGGGGCGGGGCTATTCCATCATCAAGCTCAGGGAGAAGATCGGGAAGATCCTGGGGCTGGACCGGGCCTGGACGATGGCCCTGGTGGGGGCCGGCAACATCGGAATGGCGGTCTTCCGCTACCAGGAGCTGCGCAGCCAGGGGTTTAAGATCGCGGCGGTGTTCGACTCCGACCCCAAAAAGATAGGGAAGAAACTGGAGAGCGGGGTGGTTATAAAGGCGCTGGACCAGATACCGCACGAGGTCCAAAGGCTGGGGATCGAGCTGGGGGTGCTGGCGGTGCCCTCGGAAGCGGCCCAGGCCGCGGCCGATTCCCTGACGGCCGCCGGGGTCAAGGCCATACTCTGCTTTCCCAGCGGGCAGATCAACGTTCCCAAGGACGTGGCGGTCAAAAGAGTGAACCTGGGGGTGGACCTGGAGACTCTGAGCTATTTTCTTACCAACCGGTAACATACTGGGAACTGATGTTTGGGAATTGATTATAGGGGAATGATGATTGTAACGGATCCTTGTACAATCGCACCAAATAAGGATATCACTTGTGGAAAATATCATAATAAGCGAATGTTCGCCGGATCAAATTGAACAGGTTTTGGAACTACAAAGTATTTGGGCGAAAGAACAGATAACCATAGGCTTTGTTCCGGCAACGCGGGAATATTTGCTTGATAAGCTTGGCCCTCTGTTCATCGTTGCTTCTGATAACGGACGGGTTGTCGGCTTCGCCTATGCCACAGCGCATATCAGCAAAGACATGGCGGTCATATCTGACGGCCAACGGTATGCCGAGATCGATGACATATATGTTTTGGCTGAGTACAGGAGCCGTAAAATTGGCGGCAGGTTGCTGGACAAGCTGATCGAAGCTTCAAAACAGGAGGGGCTTGAGCACTTTTATGTATATTCAGCGACAAAAGACACAGATAATATCCTAAACTTTTACCGAAAACATGGTTTCAAGTCGTGGTGCGTTCAGCTATACAGATGAGCGATGCGAAAGGTATCAATTTGTTTCATTTAGAAAACCATGAAAATTCATGCATTCCGCTCCTACGCTTTGCTTCGGCGCATAGGTTGGTTACCTTATAAAATTGCCCCGGTTCCAGCAGAATAACATTTCACACATAATATATCATCGGAGATTTGTACAGCATGCAAAAGCACATCGTCGTTATTGGCGGGGGGCCGGCCGGGTACGTGGGGGCCATTCGGGCCGCCCAGCTGGGAGCCAAGGTCACATTGATCGAAAAAGAAATTTTGGGCGGCACCTGCCTTAACGTGGGATGCATACCCACCAAGGCCCTGTTGGCTTCGGCCGCGGTCTACAGCCATTTCAAATCGGCCGGGCAGTTCGGTCTGAAGGCCGACAACATCAGCTTTGACTGGGGCGCCGTGCAGAAGCGCAAGGAGCGGGTGGTCAAGAAATCCACCGCCGGGGTGGGGCTGCTGCTGAAATCCAGATCGGTGGAGGTGATTGCCGGGCAGGCCAAATTGCTGGCCGGCAAAAAAGTTTTGGTCACGGACAATTCCGGCAATCAAAAAACGCTGGAACCCGACATGATACTGGTCGCCACCGGCTCGGAACCATTGGTGATAAACATCCCCGGAGCCGGCCTGCCCGGCGTGGTGGACAGCACCGGGGCATTAGCCTTTTCTGAAGTTCCCAAAGACCTGGTGATCATCGGCGGCGGGGTGATCGGCTGCGAGATGGCCGACATCTATTCCGCCTTCGGCTCCAAGGTCACCATGGTGGAGATGATGTCCCAGATCATTCCCGGCGAGGACGCCGAGGCGGCCAGGGTGCTGCACCAGGCGCTGTCCAAGCACGGGGTGGACATCCATCTGGAAGCCAGGGTGGAGGATATCAGGCAGGCCGGGCCCGGCCTGGCGGCGATCGTCAAATTGAAGGACGGGCAGACGCTGGAGATACCGGCCCAAAATGTCCTGGTCAGCGTGGGGCGCCGGGCTTACATCAAGAACATCGGGCTGGAGGAGGCCGGGGTGTTCATCGAGCGAAACTTCATCAAAGTGGACGCCAGGATGGAGACCAGCGTTACCGGCATCTATGCGGCCGGGGACTGCACCGGGGGCTGGCAGTTGGCCCACGTAGCCTCAGCCGAAGCAGAGGCGGCGGTGGAGAACATGATGGGGCATTCGGCCGGGCTGGACTATTCCGCCGTTCCCCGCTGCGTTTACACCCATCCCGAGATAGCCTCGGTGGGGATATTGGAGCGGCCTGAGAACAAGGAGGATATACTGGCCGGCAAGTTCCCTTTTTCGGCCAGCGGCAAGGCCGGCTGCCTGGGACAGCCCGAAGGCTTTGTAAAAGTGATCGCCGACAAGCTTACCCATGAGATCATCGGCGGGGTAATAGCAGGGCCGCAGGCCACCGAGCTGATCGCCGAGCTGGGCCTGGCGGTAAGCTCCAAACTTAAACTGGAGGAACTGATCTCCGCCATCCACGCCCACCCCACTTTGCACGAATCGGTGCGCGAGGCGGCCCTCCAGGCCCTGGGCCGGGCCATACACCTGCCGTGAGGATCTTTTACCCCGGATTTCTATCCATTCTGCCCCTACGGGGCTACAATTTACAACTTCCAGGCAAACAGCAAATATTTATTTAACAAATAGCTTGACACCGCCTGATTTTGGTATTATCATAATCAGGTAACCATATGGGATATACACATAAAGGCCTGTTTGTGATAATCCTTTGCACAAAGACAACAGGAGAGCAGCGCATACACCACCTAGTCATCTGAAGTAAAAAGAGACCGGGGCTAAAGCGGCTCTCCTGTTTTTGTGTTTAGGGGTTGTAAATTTCCAAATTCAAAATAGTATATGACCCAAAACGATAAAAATAAAAAACGCCTGCTCCGCCTGGCGGCCATCCACCTTATGCCGGGCCTGGCTTTTCTGCTGTTTACCGGGCTGGTCCTGCCCCGGCTGGTGACCAGCCCGGGGCTGATGCTCCTGCTTTCATCCCTCAGCTGGGCGGCCTTTCTGACGACGGCGTTCATCCTTCTTTACCGGCACCTTAAAAATCCCCTGCACCAGGACCCGGATCATTTCTGGGGCGAGAACATGGAGATCAGCCTGCCGGCCCTAAAACGGACGGTGGAGGACATGCAGCTGGGTGTCACCGTCTGCGACCTGACTGGAAGGATAATCTACGCCAATCCGGCCGAGGCTCAAATGCACGGTTACCAACAGCAGGACCTGATCGGGAAGGACATTGGACTGTTTGCTTCGAAAGACCAAAGACATCCCTTGGGTTTGGACGAACTCCAAAAACTCAAAAGCTGGAAGCGGGAGAGCTTCAACCTCACCAGGGAGGGGAAGATATTCCCGGTGCTGTTGATGTCCGACCTGGTCATTGACAGCCGGGGGCGGCCGGCCGCCATCGTCACCACCTGCCAGGACATCTCCGACCGCAAGCAGATCGAGCAGGACCTGCAGGAAAGCGAGCAGCAGTACCGCCAGCTGGTGGAGAGCGCCCAAGAGATGATTGTCAGCCTGTCTCCGGAGGGGCGGATCACTTTCGTCAATCAGGCCTGGCTGGCGCTCATGGGTTACAGCTGGGAACAGAACAAGGACCTGCCTTTCTGCGACACAGTGGACGCCGATTCCAGGCAGGTCTGCCGCCAGGCTTTTTTACGGGTGATGACCGGGGTAACCTGGCACAACCTGGAGATGATTTTTGTGGCGGCCGACGGCCGTGAGATCGCGGCCGAGGGCAACCTGACCCCGCAGTACCACCACGGAAAAGTGAAAGGGGCGCTGGGGGTTTTCCGGGACATCACCCAGAAGAAGGCGATAGAGGACATGCTGCGGCGCAGCGAGCACCATTACCGGATGCTGATCAAGAACGTCAGCGACATGATAGTGGTGCTGGACGCCGACGGCGCCATCCGTTACCAGAGCCCCTCGGTGGAGGCCGTCACCGGTTTCAGCTACCAGGAGAGCAAGGGCCGGACGGTTTTTGACTATATTCACCCCGAGGATCTGGCTGCGGCGGAAAAAACATTCCGGGACCACCTTAAAAAACCGGGTCCGGTTCCCGCCCTGGAGCTGAGGATAAAAGGCAGCCAGGGGCAGTGGATCTTCGTGGAGGCCCTGGCCAACAACCTGCTGGACGATCCGGCCGTCAGCGGGATAGTGCTCAACGTCCGGGACATCACCGGGCGCAAGAAGGCCGAACAGGCCCTGCGGGAAAGCGAGGCCAAGTACCGGGAACACTTCAGCCAGGCCTCGGACGGGATCATGTTCATGCCGGCCGACGGCTCTGCCGGCATTGTCAACCAGGCGTTTGCCCGGATGCACGGCTACCAATGCCCGGCGGAAATGGAGCGGCTCCGCCTGGAGGACCTGGACACGCCCGAAACCGCCAAACTGGCTCCGGAACGCCTGCGGCGGATGATGGCCGGCGAGACTCTGGACTTCGAGGTCGAGCATTACCACAAGGACGGGCATACTTTTTTCCTGCACGTATCCTGCAGCCTCATCAAAATCGGGGATCGATCATACTTCCTGGGTTTTCATCACGACATCACCGGGCGCAAGAAGGCTGAGGAGGCCCTGCGCCAGAGCGAAGCCCGCTATCGCCGGCTGCTGAACAGCATCCAGTCCCCGGTGCTGGCCCTGAAAAAGGACCTGAGCATCTATTACTGCAACCGGGCCTATTCCGATTTCGTGGGCCGGCCGATCCCGGAACTGGAGGGCCGCAAACTGCCGGAGCTTTTACCCGATTTCGCCAAGACCCGGTTCTATGCCGCCTACCTTAAGGCCATCGAAACCGGGCAGGACCAGGCCGCCGAGGGCCAGGTAAAAGGAATGTACCTGAAGTCCAGGATATACTCCATGGACTGGGGGGTGCTGGCCATCTCCGAAGACGTCACCGCCCAGCAGGCGGCGGTGGAGTCGGTGAGATACAGCGAGGAGCGGTTCCGGCTGCTGGCCGACTCGGCGGCCGACGCCATCATCAGCATAGACCAGCAGGGCGAGATAATATTCTGGAACCAGGCGGCCGAAAAGATCTTCGGCTATACCGCGGCCCAGGCCCTGGGCCGTGATTCGGACATGCTGATCCCCGAACGTTTCCGCAAGCCACACAAACAGACCTTCAGGCGGCTGATCGAGCAGGCGCCGGCCGGAAGCCGGGCGGAGACCAACAGTCTTAAGGGCCTGCACCAGAGCGGCCGGGAGATCCCCATGGAATGGGCGCTTTCGACGGTCACGGTGGGCGGCCAGAAGATCCACACCGCCATCATCCGGGACATCACCGAGCGGGTGAAGAACGAGGAACAGCTTAAATACCTGTCCTTCCACGATTCGCTGACCGGGCTTTACAACCGGTCCTATTTTGAGGAGGAGATGCAGCGGCTGTCCAAGGCCCGGCTGGATACGGTGGGCCTGCTGATCTGCGACGTGGACGGCCTGAAACTGGTCAACGACACCATGGGGCACAAGACCGGGGACGGCCTGCTGGTGGTGATAGCCGGGATCATCACCGACGCCTGCCGCCAGGGCGACATGGTGGCCAGGATCGGGGGCGACGAGTTTGGGGCCATCCTGCCCAACTGCACCGTGGAGATCATAGAACAGGTCTGCGCCAGGATCCGGGAGGTTACCGCCGCCTATAACAGCCAGAACCCGGAACTGCCCTTAAGCCTGTCCCTGGGCTGGGTGGTGCGGCCGGTAAAGCACCTGGACGCCAACCGGCTGTTCCACAGCGCCGATGACGAGATGTACCGGGAGAAGGTCAAGAACCATGAAATGATGGTCAACAACTTCATCAAGGCCCTGCAGAAAAAGAACCTGATCAGCGAGCAGGAGATCGACCGGATGGGGGACCTGATGAAGGACCTGGCCAAAGCGGCCGGGCTTAAGGGGAATTCGATCCGGGAGATGGAACTGCTGGCCCGGTATCACGACATCGGCAACGTGCTGGTGGCCGACCGGATCCTGCTGAAGGCCGGGCATTTGGACCGGACCGAGGAGGACGAGATGAAGCGGCACTGCGAGATCGGGTACCACATAGTGATGTCCACACCGCACCTGATGCCCCATGCCGAATGGATACTCAAGCACCATGAACGCTGGGACGGCAAGGGTTATCCCCAGGGGCTTAAGGGCGAAGAGATCCCGCTGGAATCGAGGATAGTGGCCCTGGCCGCGGCCTATAACGCCATGCGCCAGAAAAGGCCCCACGCCAAGGCCATGACCCACCAGCAGGCGGTGGATGAGATCAGGAAGGAATCCGGCAAACAGTTTGACCCGGCCCTGGTCGAGAGGTTCCTGAAACTGGCCCACAAATGGAAGGACCTGCCCGCGATCAAGGCCGAATGACCCAATAAACTAAGCCGATCTGTCACAACAAGCCGCCCGGTAAATAAGGGCGGCTTGTTGTTTTTCATAGCCACGGCCTTTCGCTTATGCTGCATGTTTGACTTCACCTGGGGGCCATAGCTTCAGCGAAGGCCTCAGGCCGTGGCTATGTTGTTCCGAATCCTTGCCAATCATATAGTTTTCAAGCCATTTCCCACGTCTGTCTGAATAGCAGAAACCGGAATATGGGTTGATTTTACCGGCGAAATGTGATAAAATGATATGTTTTAGCAGGCTTTTGAAAAATGAGAAAAATTACAAATAAAATCAGGAGGTAGCCGCCATGTCTTCCATCAAAAGGCCGATCTTTAAAACCGCCCTGCCGGGGCCCAGGGCCAAGGCCATAGTCAAGCGGGATCAGTGTTCGCTTTCTCCATCATACACCCGCGACTATCCGGCGGTGATCGACCGGGGCCAGGGGGTCTGGCTGACCGATGTGGACGGCAACGTGATGCTGGACTTCTGCGCCGGGATCGCGGTCAATTCCACCGGCCACAGCCATCCCAGGGTGGTGGAGGCCATCAAGCGCCAGGCCGAAAAGTTCATCCACTATTCAGGCACCGATTTCTATTACGAGCCCGAAGTGGCCCTGGCCGAGCGGCTGAATTCCATCTCGCCCACCGGCAAGGACAACCGGGTGTTCTTCTGCAACTCCGGGGCCGAGGCGGTGGAGGGCGCGCTGAAACTGGCCCGCTACCACACCGGCCGGCCCCAGTTCATCTCCTTCATCGGGGCCTTCCACGGGCGGACCATGGGGGCGGTCTCCTGCACCGGATCAAAGCCCACCCAGAAGAAGGGGTTCTTTCCCACCATGCCCGGGGTCACCCACGTGCCCTACCCCAACTGCTACCGCTGCGTATTCAACCAGACCTATCCCGGCTGCAGCCTGGAATGCGTCAAGTACATAGAGGACACCGTCCTTAAGACCTTCCTGCCCCCGGAGGAAGTGGCCGGGCTGATCATCGAGCCCATCCAGGGCGAGGGCGGATACGTGGTTCCCCCGGTGGCGGCCATGCAGGCCATCCGCAAGCTGTGCGACAAGCACGGGATCCTGCTGATAGCCGACGAGATCCAGTCGGGCATGGGCCGGACCGGCAAATGGTTCGCCGTCGAGCACTGCAAGGTCAAGCCGGACATCATCACCCTGGCCAAGGGCATAGCCAGCGGAATGCCGATGGGGGCCATCATCGCCTCGTCCGCAGTGATGAACTGGAAGCCGGGCAGCCACGGCAACACTTTCAGCGGGAACCCGGTCTGCTGCGCCGCCGGCATCGCCACCTTCGACCTGATCCAGGGCGGCCTGATGAAGAACGCCACCGCCGTCGGGGCCTATATGACGGCCGAGTTCAAGAAGATGCAGAAGAAATACGACATCATCGGCGATGTCCGGGGCCAGGGCCTGATGATAGGGGTGGAGATAGTGGAAAGCAGGAAATCCAAGACCAAATCCCACGACAAGATGGAAGCCGTCATCCAGCTTGCCTTCACCAAGGGACTGCTGATGCTGGGCTGCGGCACCAACACCCTCAGGATCTGCCCGCCGCTGGTGATCACCAAAGAAGAGGCCAAGGTGGGGATGGAGATCATGGAACAGTGCATCAAGAAAGTGGCTGGGAAGTAATTAGCCACAGATGCGCTCGGTTAAAATTTACGAGGACCATTTTGGGACGCTGGCTTCGATAAACTCAGCCGAACAATTTACGCGGATTTATTTGGATTTATCTGCGAAAATCGGTAACAATCAGCGTTCATCAGCGTTCCGGTTGGTTTGGGTTTCCTGAATCAAGGGGACAGTCATAATAAATCATATAAATATAGGAGCGGCGATATGTCCAAAAGCAAGGATATGATCCGGATGACCGAGAAATACGGAGCCCACAATTACCATCCCCTGCCGGTGGTGATCAGCAGGGCCCAGGGGATCTGGGTCTGGGACGTGGAAGGAAAGAAATATTTAGACATGCTTTCCGCCTATTCGGCGGTCAACCAAGGGCACCGGCACCCGGCCATCATCAAGGCCATGACCAAACAGGCCGGCCGCCTGACCCTTACCAGCCGGGCCTTCTTCAACGACCAGCTGGGTCCGTTCCTGAGGAAGCTCTGCCAGTATTCCCAGATGGAAGCGGCCCTGCCCATGAACACCGGGGCCGAGGCGGTGGAGACCGCCATCAAGCTGGCCCGCAAGTGGGGCTACGAAAAGAAGAAGATCACCCGGAACCAGGCCGAGATCATAGTCTGCGCCGAGAATTTTCACGGCCGGACCACCACCATCGTGGGCTTCTCCACCGACCCCGACGCCTACGAGGGTTTCGGGCCGGCCACCCCGGGATTCAAGATAGTCCCCTATAACAGCCCCGAGGAGGTGGAAAAGGCCATCACCCTCAACACCGTGGCATTTATGGTGGAGCCGATCCAGGGCGAGGCCGGGGTCGTCGTTCCCGATAAGGGCTACCTGACCAAGTGCAAGGAGATCTGCCGGCGCCACAACATCCTCTTCATCCTGGACGAGGTCCAGACCGGGTTCTGCCGCACCGGCAAGCCCTTCTGCTGGCAGCACGAGAACGCCAAGCCGGACGTGATGATAGTGGGCAAGGCCCTGGGCGGAGGGATCTACCCGGTTTCGGCGGTGCTGACCCGCTGGAACGTGATGGACGTAATCAAGCCCGGACAGCACGGCAGCACCTTCGGCGGCAACCCGCTGGCCTGCGCCATCGGCAGCGCGGCCCTGGACGTTCTTAAGAAACAGGCCCTGGACAAGAAGGCCCGGGAGATGGGCGATTATTTCCGCAAGCAGATCAAAGCCTTAAAGACCAACAAGATCAAGGAGGTCCGGGGCCTGGGCCTGCTGACCGGGGTGGAGCTGAAGGTCGAGGCCGGCAAGGCCCGCCCCTACTGCGAACGGATGATGAAGCTGGGGATGCTGGCCAAGGACACCCACTCCCAGACCATCCGCTTTGCCCCGCCGCTGGTGATCACCAAGAAGGAAGTGGACTGGGCGGTCAAGCTGATAGCCAAGGCGCTGGAGCTGGACGTGCCTGTCACCAAGAACGCCGGACACTAAACAAAACACAGAATATCTTAAGAAGCCCGGACCTAAAAAAGGCCGGGCTTCTTGTTGGTCAAAATAATTTGATTTATTGGTTGACTTCCCCCAAAATATCAGTATACTATACATTATATGAGTAATTTAATTCGTATCATGTCACTGGAAGGTGGCGCACTTTTTGTTATCGTGTGTTCGTTTATTAGCGGATTTGCGATATTTAAGGTGGCACAAACTCGCGCTTATAAAATCATTTTCTGTTTGCTTACGCCACTCATTGTTGCCAATTTTGTTTATTGGATTTCTACAATTGGTTCAAATAGTATTGAAGAATACAAATCATGGGCATTACTGTATATAGGAATATGGTATATTGCAGCAATACCATTTTCATTTCTCGGGTTGTTTACGACGAGGATATTTAAAAAATGGCATCCACCCTCCAGCAATTGACTCCAGTCCAGCAGGACGCCTTAAAAGAGGTGTTCAACATCGGGTCGGGCCAGGCGGCCACCACCCTGGCCGAGGTATTGGGCCTTAAGGTGATGGTCTCGGTGCCCATGATCGGCATCAAGCCGGTGGATCAAGTGCTGGACGCACTGGCCAAGCCGGGCATCCCGGTCCTGAGCCTGGTCAACATCTTCGCCGGGGACGTCTCCGGGGCCACGGTCTGGCTGATGCCGGGAGACAGGGCTAAGGGTTTCGCCGAGCTGTGCTGGCAGCATATGCCCCAGGCCCGGAAATCGGCGGAGTTCAACTTCGGCCAGATCCACCGGGAGATCTCGGAGATCATGAACAGCGCTTACCTTAACGCCCTGGAGGACATGCTGAACCTGATGACCGTGCCCTCCACTCCGCTGATGCTGTCGGGGGTGATGAAGAACATCCTGGGAAAGATACTGGCCGAGCGGACCGAGGCCGGCCTGGTGGCCTACGTCCAGAACAAGTTCAGCTTCGGTGAGAAGGAGCACGGCTTCAGCGGGTTCTTCATGATGATGCCCGAGGCCGAGTCGCTGAGGAAGATGCTGGAGATCCTGAAGGTGGCGGAGTGAAAAGATTATTTAACCACAGAAAGCACAAAAGCCACAAAGAGATCCTTTAAAATATGGCCCCGGAACTTGGGAAAGCCGGGGTTTTTGCGTGTTGCTTTTTGACCGGAAATGATTTAAAATACTTGTTCAATACAAACTGCCTACAATAACGGAGATACGGATGAAAAAACTCTTATCCGGCAACGAGGCCGTGGCCCGGGGGGCCTGGGAGGCCGGGGTCAACGTGGTCTCGGCCTATCCCGGCACGCCCTCCACCGAGATCCTGGAGAACCTGGCCAAGTACCAGGAGATCTACGCCGAGCTGGCCACCAACGAAAAGGTGGGGCTGGAGGTGGCGGCCGGAGCCTCCTTTGCCGGGGCCCGGGCTTTGACCTGCATGAAGCACGTGGGGCTCAATGTGGCGGCCGATCCACTGTTCTCCATGGCCTACATCGGGGCCAGCGGGGGTTTTGTGGTGGTCTCGGCCGACGACCCCGGCATGCATTCCTCCCAGAACGAGCAGGACAACCGCTACTACGCCAAGATGGCCAAGATCCCCTGCCTGGAGCCCTCCGATTCCCAGGAGTGTCTGGAGCTGACCCGGCTGGCCTTTGATCTTTCGGAAAAGTTCGACACCCCGGTGCTGCTGAGGCTGACCACCCGGATCTCCCACTCCAAGGGCGTGGTGGAGCTGGGCGAGCGGAAGGAACACAAGCCCGCCGGTTACGTCAAGAACATCGCCAAGAACATCACCATCCCGGCCCACGCCCGCAAGATGCACGCCAAAGTGGAAGAGCGCCTGAAGATGCTGGCCGAGTACGGCGAGAGCTTCTTCTATAACAGGATAGAAGAGGGCGACCGGAAGCTGGGCATCATCACCAGCGGCATCTCGTATCAGTACGCCAAGGATATTTTCCCCGGAGTTTCTTACCTGAAACTTTCGTTAACTTTCCCCATACCGCAGAAGCTGATCGCCGGATTCATCAACTCGGTGGACGAGATCTACGTGATAGAGGAGAACGACACCTTCCTGGAAGAACAGATAAAAGCCATGGGCTATCAGGTCAAAGGCCAGAGCGCCTTTGAAAAGGAGATCACCGGTAAATCCAAGGTGCCGATCCTGGGCGAGCTGGATCCCACCGCGGTGGCCAAAGGCTTCGGCCTGCAAAAAGAGCAGGCCTATCAGAACATTCAAGTCCCCGGCCGGCCTCCGGTGCTCTGCCCGGGCTGCCCGCACCGCGGGGTGTTCTTCGCCCTCAACAAGCTCAAACTGACGGTGGCCGGGGACATCGGCTGTTACACTTTGGGGATGATGGAGCCGCTGAACGCCATCGACACCGTGATCTGCATGGGCGGCAGTGTCACCGCAGCCATGGGACTGGAGAAGGCGCTGGGGGTTGAGATGGCCCAAAGGACCGTGGCGGTGATCGGCGATTCCACCTTCTTCCATTCCGGGATCACCGGGCTGATAGACATGGTCTACAACAATTCCCAAGGGACGCTGATCATCCTGGACAACCGGATCACCGCCATGACCGGGCACCAGGAGAACCCCGGCACCGGCAAGACCCTGCAGGGGCAGGAGGCCCCGATAGTGGACCTGGAGCCGCTGGTCAGATCCTGCGGGGTCAAGCATATTCAGATCATCGATCCCCTGAACCTGAAGCAGACCGAGGCGGCCGTCAAGGAGGCCATCAATAATCCCGGGGTCTCGGTGATCATCGCCAAGTCGCCCTGCATCCTGATCGAGAAGAAATTCCAGCCGGCTTTACGGGTGGACGAGGACAAGTGCATTGGCTGCAAACTCTGCCTGAAGCTGGGATGCCCGGCCATTTCTTTTGACAAGGCCAAGAAAAAATCCCATATAGATCCCCTGTATTGCATCGGCTGTCAGGTCTGTGCCCAGTTGTGCCCTAAGGGAGCGATGGGACGGGGCGAAGTAGTAAAGTAGGCCGGTAGACCAGTAGACCAGTAGACCAGTGTACCAGTACGCCAGTATGAATTAGAGGACAGTTAAGATGAATAAGTTTCGCGACCTTAAAGTATATCAAAAAGGCATAATGTTTTCGCGCCACGTATATGATCTTACAGCTTGTTTTCCCAAGAGTGAGATGCTTGGATTGACTTCCCAACTGCGAAGAGCATCATACTCGATCGTGTTGAACATAGCCGAGGGGGCGGGAAGCGATTCCAACCGGGAGTTTGTAAGATATCTGGAGCACAGCCAAAGATCGACTTTTGAAATGATGGCCGGAATGGATATTGCCAAAGAGATCGGGTATGTAAAATCCAGCGACTATGATATTTGCCAACAGGAACTAACAGAAATAAGCGTAATGTTGAAGGGATTGCAGCAAAGCCTAAAGAAAAGGCTGTAATCGTCTTTACTACATTACTACTTTTCTACTTTTCTACTTTAATACTTTTTAAGGAGCATCAATGGACACAGTAAATATACTTATCTGCGGAGTGGGCGGCCAGGGAGTGCTTTTGGCCGGGGACATCATCGCCGAGGCGGCCATCGCCGCAGGCTTCGACGCTAAGAAGAGCGAGGTCCACGGGATGGCCCAGCGGGGCGGCAGCGTGGTCAGCCATGTCCGCTACGGGCAGAAGGTGAACTCGCCGCTGATCCGGCAGGGAACGGCCGACGTCATTCTGTCCTTTGAGGAGATGGAGACCGCCCGGTACCTGGATTTTCTGAAGTCCGGAGGAACGGCCGTTATCAACCGGCAGCAGGTGATGCCCATGACCGTGGCCACCGGGGCTGCCGAGTACCCCCAGGACATAGTGGAGCAGATCAAAAAGCAGGGGGTGAAGGTGGTGGTCTGCGAGGGGGTGAAACTGGCCGAGCAGGCCGGCAGCGCCAAGACCATCAACATCGTGCTGCTGGGGGCGCTGTCAAAACATCTTAACCTGCCGGCCGAAAAGTGGATCGAGACCATAGCGGGCCGGGTGCCGCCCAAGACGGTGGAGATGAACAAGAAAGCCTTTGAACTGGGGTCTAAAGGCTGACCGCCCCCTCGATCCCCCTCCCGCAAGGAGGGGGAGGCAAGAACCCCTTCCCCTTCGGGGAAGGGGCAGGGGTTAGGTCAGCGTACACCAGCAATTATCGGTCTTATGTGGCTTCTTGAAAGATAAAACTAAAGTGACTGAAAATACAAACCTCCCGCCTTACGGGCAGATAGCCCCCATCTACGACATACTGATGTCGGACGTGGACTACAAGTCCTGGGCGGAGTACGTCCTGAAACTGCTGGAACGGGCCGGGGCCAAGCCCGGCCAGAGCCTGCTGGACCTGGCCTGCGGCACCGGGGCCATGACCCTGCTTTTGGCCATGGCCGGCTACCGCGCCACGGGAATGGATCTGTCGCCGGAGATGTTGAAAATTGCAAGACAAAATGCGGCTGAGCAGAAAAAGGAAATGGAATTCTTCCAGGGAGACCTTAGGGTTTTTAAAACCGAAAGTAATTACAATGTAATTACATGCTTCTTTGACAGCGTCAATTATCTTTTGACCCCGGAGGATGTGGCCGCCTGCTTTGCCTCGGTCTACCGGGCGCTGGCGTCGGGCGGGGCCTTCATCTTTGACGTCAATACCATCCATGCTCTCTCCCAGTTCTGGGGCAACAACACCGAGATGCGGGAGGACAAGGGCGTGATCTCGGTCTGGAACAACCGGTATCTGCCGGCCTCCAATTCATCGGAGCTGACCCTGACCGCCTTCGTTCCCAGGGGCGGGCTTTACGAAAAGCTGGCCGAGCGTCACACCGAACGGGCTTATCCGCTGGATGACTTGGACCGGGCTTTGAAAAATGCCGGATTCCAGTCGGTGGAGTATTTTAAACATAACAGTTTTGACCTTCCGGCCGAGAACACCACCAGGGTCACGTTCCTGGCCGCTAAAGCAATGTAACCACCGCCCGTGAGGGGACGGGAGAACATAATGGGACGCCGATTAACGCAGACCATCAGTAAAATATCAGTGTGAATCCATATCAATCAGCGTAGATCTGCGTTCCGGTTCGTATTCAAATCCAACAAAGAGCATATATGAAATTCATTGCCGATCTCCACATCCACTCCAAGTTCAGCCGGGCCACCAGCCGGGACATGGACCTGGAGCACATCTGCGAGTGGGCCAAGTTCAAGGGCATCGAGCTGCTGGGCACCGGGGACTTCACCCATCCCGGCTGGCTGAAGGAACTGCGCTTTAAGCTGGAGCCCAAAGGCGGCGGGATCTACCATTACCGGGGGGTCAACTTCATCTTCTCGGCCGAGGTCTGCAGCATCTTCACCAAGGACGACAGGGTGCGCAAGGTCCACACCCTGCTCTACGCCCCGTCGCTGGAGGCGGCCGAGGAGATCAACGCCCGGCTTAAGGTCCACGCCGACCTGGCCAGCGACGGCCGGCCCATCGTGCCGGTCTTCGCCTCGCGCTTGGCCGAGATGGTCTTGGAAGCCTCCCCGGAGGCCATGATCATACCGGCCCATATCTGGACGCCGCATTTCGCGCTGTTTGGGGCCAACTCCGGCTTCGATTCGGTCGAGGACTGCTTTGAGGAGCAGACCCCCAACATCTTCGCGCTGGAGACCGGGCTGTCCTCGGACCCGGCCATGAACTGGCGGCTGTCCGCCCTGGACAAGTATTCCCTGATCTCCTGCTCCGACGCCCACAGCCCGTCCCGGCTGGGCCGCGAGGCCTGCGTCTTCGACTGCCAGATGGATTACGCTACCATCCGCCGGGTCTTAAAGGAAAAGGATAAAAGCCGCTTTCTGCAGACCCTGGAATATTTTCCCCAGGAGGGCAAGTACCATTACGACGGTCACCGGGCCTGCAATTTAAGGCTTTCGCCCTCAGAAACCAAAAAACACAAGGGGCTTTGCCCGGTCTGCGGCAAGAAGATCACGGTCGGCGTGCTGCACCGGGTGGAGGACCTGTCCGACCGGCCCCGGGACTACCTGCCGGAGAATCCCATTCCCTTCAAATCGCTGGTTCCGCTGGAGGAGATCCTGAGCCTGGCCCTCAAGGTCGGCACCGGCACCCAGAAGGTGAATCAGGAATACCACAAGCTGATCTCGCACTTCGGCAACGAGTTCAACGTTCTTTTGGAAGCCCCGGCCGGGGAGCTCACCAGGGTCACATCTCTTTCGGTGGCCGAGGCGGTCCTGAAAATGCGGGCGGGCCAGATCCAGATACTGCCGGGCTACGACGGGGAGTATGGGACGATAAGTTTTGATGAGGGCAAAACCGAAAAGAAAGAGGAAGAGAAACCGGCCAAGGGAAAGGGGAAAAAACAGATGGAGATGTTCTAAAAGACCGCCCCCTATTTCCCCCTCCCGCAAGGAGGGGGAATAAGAACCCCTTCCCTTGCGGGGAAGGGGCAGGGGTTAGGTCAAAAACAAAGCGTATATGAAAACACAGAGTATGAACAATAAAAATATTGGCTGGGTTTTTTTCGACATAGGCAATGTGATCTTTTACGACCTGCCGCTGTTGGCCGGGATCTGGCGCCACTTCTACCTGACGTTGAAAGAGGCCGGATGGCAGGAATCATTTGAACAGGTGATGGAATGCAGGGAGCAGGTACTGAGGGAGCACCCGCCGGAGGACAACCCCCGCCGCCTGATAGCCATGAATCAGGCCGCGCATATTCACGAAGATATCCGGCGCAAAGCAGTGGACGACTGGCACCACCTTTATCCCGGAGCCAACCACCCGCTTCCCGGCATCGCCAAGGTCATAGAACAGTTGCGCGGTTCCTACCGGCTGGGCATCATCGCCAACCAGCCGGGCCTGGCCCTGGACGAGCTGGAGAAGCACGACATCAAGCATCTTTTCGACCACATCATCATCAGCGACCTGGTGGGCTACCACAAGCCTGATGTCAGAATATTCCAGGAAGCGCTGAGGCAGACCGGGGCCGAGCCCAAAACATCAATCATGGTAGGCGACCGGATAGACAACGACATCCGGCCGGCCAAGACTCTGGGAATGAAGACGGTCTGGCTGGACCAGGATTTCAGGACTATGTCCTATGAACCCAAAGACGATTACGAGAGACGGTACATCCAGAGCTACCTGAAGATCACCGGGATCGACCAGGGAATCAAAGGTCCGCAGGACCGGCCGGACGAGATCATCCAGACCATAGATCAGCTGCCGGCGGCATTGAGCCGGATCAGCGCAGGGATAAACGCATTAGCGGAGACGAAAACATGAAAAGGATCTGGGCCCCCTGGAGGATGAAGTACATCAGCGGCCAAAGCCAAAAGGATGAGCCTGGCTGCATCTTCTGCCTGAAGCCAAAGCAGAAGAAGGACCAGGCCAATTACATCCTGCACCGGGGCAAAAAGGCCTTTGTGATGATGAACCTTTATCCCTACACCAACGGGCACCTGATGATCGCGCCCTACCGGCATGTCGGCGACTTCACCAAACTAAGCGAGGCCGAACTGCTGGAGATGATGAAGCTGTCCCAGCTCTGCCAGAAGATCATGCAAAAGACCATGCGGCCGGAAGGCTTTAACCTGGGCTTTAACCTGGGGAGGACGGCCGGAGCCGGGATCGCGGACCATGTCCACCTGCACTTAGTGCCGCGCTGGAACGGGGATACCAACTTTATGCCGGTGATCTCGGGGGCCAAGATCATCTCCGAGGGGCTGGAGGAGACCTATGCCAAGCTGGCCGATGCTATAAAGAAGATGAAATGAAAGAACTGAAGTATCTCTTACTGCTATTGCCGTTCCTTTTGGCCGGGTGCCGGGAGCAGCCCCGGTGGATGAAGGCCCTCCAAGCCGGGGACAGGTCCATGGTGTCCTATCACCAGCCCGCGGCACAGTATTCACCGGCCAAACCGGACAAAGAGCAATCCCGGCTGATAGAGCAGGCAAAAAGATATTTTGCCGGGCGTCCCGGAATGCTGGCCGATATCGCCTCCGGGCTTAAGCGCCGGGAGAGGGAGATCATAGACGATCCGGAGACGGGATCGGCACTGACCGACAACCAGGGAAACCTGGCCATAACTTATTTCGGCCGGTACGAAAGCCCCCAGATCATGGCCGGGGTGAAGGTACTGCTGGTATTTGACCAGGACCATGACCTGTCCAAAATATTCGTTTACGAAGTGCCTTTGGAATGAAGATACCAAAGAACAAGACGGTGGCGGTGGCCATGTCCGGAGGGGTGGACAGCAGCCTGGCGGCGGCCTTGCTGGCAAAGAAGGGGTACCGGGTGATCGGTCTGACCATGCGCCTGTTCTGCTATCAGGGAATAGACAACGAGAAGAACTGCTGTTCCCTGAAATCGATCGAGGCCGCCAGACAGGCGGCCGACAGGTTTGGCTTCCCTCATTACGTGGTGGACTGCGAGCTGGAGTTCAAGTCTTCGGTCATCGATTATTTTGTGGAACAATACCGGCAGGGCCGGACCCCCAATCCCTGCGTGGCCTGCAACCAGAATATTAAATTTGGTCTGCTGCTGAACAAGGCCAAAGGTCTGGGCTGCGACCTGATGGCCACCGGGCATTACGCCCGGATCAAGACCCTTAAAGGACAGCCGGTGCTGGCCCGGGGAAAGGATCCAAAAAAGGATCAGTCCTATTTTTTATGGACACTGAACAGAGAGCAGCTGGGTTCGGTCATCTTTCCCCTGGGCGGGCTGGACAAGCAGAAGGTCCGGGAGCTGGCTGTGGGCTACGGCCTGGAATCGGCCAAGCGGCCGGAGAGTCAGGAGATATGCTTCATTCCCGGGGGCAAATACTCCGAATTCATGGAAAAGGCGATCGGCTCCCGCCCCGGTCCGATAGTTAATAATCAAGGGAAAGTCCTGGGACAGCACCAGGGCATAGCAAATTATACCATCGGCCAGCGTGGCGGGTTGGGCATAGCTTTGGGAAAGCCCCAGTATGTCGTTTCAATAGATGCAGCTTTGAACAAGATCACAGTGGGCGATGACAAAGAACTGATGACAGGAAAACTATTGGCTTCTGATGTAAACTGGATCGCTGAAAGGCCCAAGAAGGCCGTCAAGGCGATGGTCAAGATCCGCCACCAGCACGCGGGCGCTGAGGCAGAGATCAAAGCTCTTGACAGCCAACGGGCGGAAGTGGTGTTCAAGAACCCGCAGAGGGCGGTGACTCCGGGGCAGTCGGCGGTTTTTTACAAGGGAGACCTGGTGCTGGGCGGGGGAGTGATCTCTTAAACTTAAAAATCAAAATGAAAATATCAAATACAATCCTTGAAACGGAGGATGTAAAATGCCCAAGTTCCTAAAGATCATCCTGATCATAACGGCAGTGCTGGCGGTGGTCTTCGTGGCCGCCGGAATCACCCTTAAAATGATCTTCACCCCGGAAAAACTGCGGACCCTGATCATGCCCAAGATAGAAGAGGCGGTGGGCCGCAAGGTCACGGTCAAGGACTTCTCGCTCAAAGTCTGGACCGGGCTGGGGGTGGAGCTGGAGGGCATTGAACTGGCCAACGCCAAAGGATTTGCCGAAAAACCGATGGTGAAGGTGGAATCCATCGTGCTCAAGGTCAATCTGCTGGGCCTGCTGAAACGGCAGCTGGTGATATCCAGCCTGGTGGTGGACAAGCCCGAGATAATGATTGAGAAGGACATCAAGGGCGTCTTCAACTTTGACGACCTGATCAAGCCGGTGCCGGCAGGCCAAAAGACGGCCCCGCCTCCCTCGTCCTCGCCGGTGTCGCTGGCCATGCAGTCCTTCAGGATCAAAGACGGCCGGTTCGAGTTGGATGATAAACAGGGCAAGGTCAAAGCCGTGGCCTCCGGCATCAACGAGGAGCTGAGCCTGTCGGCCGACCTGAAGCTGGAGAACATCCGGACCAAGGGGACCATCAAGGCGGCCGACATCACGGCCGAGATGCCGGGCCTCAAGGTCAGCAAGATCTACGTCAACGTCAGCCACGACATCACGGTCAACCTGCCGAAAAAGCTCATCACCATCAACGACATCACCGTGGCCCCGCAGGGCATAGCCCTGTCGCTGGGCGGCACCGTGGCCAACTTCGACAGCCTGCCGGTGCTGGACCTGGCGCTGAAGACCACGGCCATCGAGATCAAGCAGATCATCAACGCCCTGCCGCCGGAGATCAAGGCCCAGGCCAAGGACGTCACCGCCACCGGCCATATAGAGCTGGGATTGAAGATCACCGGGCAGATAGACCCCAAGGATCCCAAGTCCCTGCCCAAGGTTGACGGCTCGGTGGTCCTGAAGAACATCGGCATCAAGTACGCCATGCTGCCCAAGTCGGTCTCCGACGTCAACGGCCAGATCGCCTTCAGCGAGAAGGACCTGAACATCAAAAACATCTCGGCCAAGCTGGGCACGGCCGGATTTGCCCTGTCCTGTCTGGTGCAGGATTTTGAGAACCCCTATGTCAAGGCTGCCTTCAAGGGTAATTTTGACCTGGGCGAGGTCAAGGACTACGTGCCGCTGGAGGCCGGGATGACCATGTCCGGGAAGATCGACGCCGACTTTAAGGCCGAGGGAAAGGTCAAGGATGTCAACAGCTTTAAGATGGACGGAAAGATCGAGCTCAAGGCCCTTAACTTCGCCACCGCGGCCCTGCTGAAGCCGGTCAGCGACATGAACGGCACGGTGCAGCTGACCAAGAACCTGATCAACATCCCGGACATCTCCTGCAAGATCGGGAAGTCCTCAATGTCCTTCACTGGCCAGGTCAAGAACTTTTTAAGCCTGGTGCCGGAACAGCCGGCCCCAAAAAAGGGCCAGGCCCCGGCGATGGTACTGCCCAAGCAGGGCAAGGCGGTGATCACCTTCGCTCTCAACTCCCCGCTCTTAGACCTGGACGAGATCCTGCCCCCTATGCCCAAGCCCGGCGACAAATCCCAAATATCAAATCCCAAATCACAGACACCGCCGCCAGTCATGCTGCCCCTGCCCGACATGCTGATGGACGGCAAGGTGAGGATCGCCAAGATCAAGTTCCTCAAGATGGACTTCGACAATCTGGCTGGCACACTGACCATGGCCAACCGCAAGCTGAACCTGGACGGACAGGTCAACGTTTATTCCGGCAGGGTGCTGGGCACGGTCTGGGCCGACCTCAACGACCTCACCAAGATCGAATACCGGCTGGGGGCCAATGCCGAAAAGTTGGAGGCCAATGACTTTTTGACGGCCCTGACCCCGCTGGACAACCGGATGTATGCCAAGATGGACATCAAGGGCGATTTTACCGGGCTGGCCCCGGACAGCGCCCTGATCATGAAGACACTGAAGGGCCAGGGCCGGGCCAGCACCGGCGAGGGCAAGATCACCAACTGGCCGATGCTGGGCGACATCCTCAGCTACTGCAAGCTGAGCGAGACCCGGGAGGTCGGCTTCCGCTCCCTTTCCATGGGTTTCCGGATCGCGGACGAGAAGATCTACCTGGACGACCTGCAGATGGCCAGCAAGTTCGGGGACGTCAGCGTCTCCGGCAGTTCCACCTTCCTAGGGTTCCTGGATTACCGGGTGTCCATAACCTTGACCAAGGAGGAATCGGACAAGGTCAAGGCCAAGGGAGGGAACGCAGCCTCGCTCTTTACCAACAAGGAGGGCCGGGTGGTGCTGGACCTGCTGGTCAAAGGACAGTCGCCCAAGCCGGGCATAGGGGTGGACACCCAGATGGCCCAGGCCAGGCTGAAAGGCAAGGCCCAGGAGGAGATCGACAAGGCCAAACAGCAGGCCGCAGAAGCGGCCCAGAAGCAGGCTGAGGAGCTGAAGAAGAAGGCGGCGGAAGAAGCCAAGAAGCTGTTCAAGTGGAAGTGAGATAAGGCTAATGATAAAAGCCCTGCCGTTAAGGCGGGGCTTTTATTCAAGCAACTGTTATTAATCAGCAATTTAGGAGATATAAATGGAAACAACACATAGGGAAGACTGGCGTTTAGCATGCTCACTGCCAGCTACAATGGATGGGCAAGAAGTATATATAAAGTTAAAAGTTCCCCCATTCACTATTGACAATAAAAAAATTGGATATGGACTGCCAAATGCTTGTGCGTTATATCTCGGCAACGCGTATAAATTATATATACAATCGAAAGAGGGTCTGTCAAGTATTTTGTGTAAATGGAGTTTTTGTTAATTTACGGGAACCCGGTTTTCAAATATGATGGTGAACTGGTTCAAGGCCGAAGCCCAGTCCTTTATGGGCATTGTCCACTTTCTGCTGATGTTGTTTAGTGCCAAGTACAGCAGTTTTAGAGCTGCAGTATCATTAGGGAATGATCCCCGGTTTTTAATGATCTTTCTTAGTGTCATATTCAGGGATTCTATGGCATTAGTAGTATAAATGGCTTTCCGGATATCCTGGGGATAGGCAAAAAATGGGATTACCCTATTCCAGTTGTTTTTCCAAGATTTGCTGATTAATGGATATTTGC
>DHVS01000024.1:0-17777 GCA_002412795.1 bacterium UBP2_UBA5202
TTCTGCTGCGGGGCATCGAGAAGGCTGATTTGGAGCGGGGCATGGTGCTGGCGGCCCCCAAGACCATCACTCCCCACCAGAAGTTCAAGGGCGAGGTCTACGTGCTGACCAAGGAAGAGGGCGGACGGCACACCCCGTTCTTCACCGGATACCGTCCCCAGTTCTTCTTCAGGACCACCGACGTCACCGGGAACCTGTCGCTGCCCAAGGGGGTGGAGATGATCATGCCGGGCGACAACGTGACCATTGAGGGCGAGCTGCTGACGCCGATCGCCATGGAGAAGGGGCTGAAGTTCGCCATCCGCGAGGGCGGCCGGACCGTGGGCTCCGGAACCGTCACCGAGATCCTGCCCGACTAATTACAGGCATCAATAAGGAAACCAGGAGAACAGGAAAGATTCGTGGGTTCATGGATTCCTAATAAAAAATACTTTATGTAATAGGTTATAAAATGCGAGAAATAGTCACCATTGCCTGCGTGCCCTGCAAGCGCCGGAATTACACCACCACCAAGAACAAGCGCAAGCATCCGGACCGGGCCGAGTTCAAGAAATACTGCCGTTTTTGCAAAAAGCATACTGCCCACAAGGAGACCAAGTAATTCCCTTAAAGATTTTGGTATAGGCCAGTAGCTCCAATTGGTAGAGCGCCGGTCTCCAAAACCGGATGCTGGGGGTTCAAGTCCCTCCTGGCCTGCCATAAAAAAGGGCGGGATTAAAATAAAGAGGGTTCTCCGCCGGCAGCCGCTAAAAAATCCAAGCGACGGCGGACGCCGTCGGCCATAGCCGGTAATTTATAGTAGCGCCTATGGCGTCGGACGATCCGCCTTTGGCGGAAAGTCCCTCCTGGCCCGCCACCAAAGAACCATGTTTCAAGGGCTTCAGGGACCGAAAAGGCAAGACATAACGGCGCCGGATCCGGCATCCATAAATCCCCGGAAAAACCGGGACAGGAGCATCAGACATGTTCAAAAAAATATTGCAGTTTGTCATTGACACCAAGGCCGAGTTTACCAAGGTCAGCTGGCCCAGCCGCGAGGAACTGTTCCAGTCCACCATGGTGGTAATCGTGGTTTCGTTGGTGGTCACGGTCTTCATCGCCACAGTTGACCAGATCCTTAACCGGGTGATCACCCTGATCCTCGGCTGATCCAATTATAAAGGCATAAGCACCAAAAATGCGTTGGTACGTAATTCACACATATTCCGGTCACGAGAACCGGGTCAAGTCTGCCCTGGAGTCGTCGGCCCAAAGGCTGGGGCTGCAGGACAAGCTGGGCCGGGTGCTTATACCCACCGAGGAAATAACCGAGATCAAGCACGGCAAGCGCAAGACCACCGCCAAGCAGCTGTATCCCAGCTATCTGATGGTGGAGATGGACCTGACCGACGACGTCTGGAACGTGGTGTCCTCCACCCCCGGTGTCACCAGCTTCCTGGGATCGCGCCGCAAACCGCAGGCCATGAGAAACTCCGAGGCCGCCCGGCTGTTGGCCCGGATAGACGGAACCAAGGCGGCGGGCCCGGCCGACATTCCCTTTAAAACCGGCGATTCGGTGAAGATAGTGGACGGGCCCTTTGCCAACTTCACCGGGATCATCAACGAAGTGGACAAGCAGCACGGCAAGGTCAAGGTAATGGTCACCATCTTCGGACGGACCACCCCGGTGGAACTGGATTTCATACAGATCAACGAGATATAACCATAGGCGCCCCGGCGTTCCCTTTTATGGGAACACAGCTTCTGCCCGGACGTCAGTATTTTAAGTATTTTTAAAAAAGAGAGATAAACCCTTATGGCAAAAATAGTGACCGCCCTGGTAA
Source organism: bacterium UBP2_UBA5202 (assembly GCA_002412795.1). Lineage (GTDB taxonomy): Bacteria > Edwardsbacteria > AC1 > AC1 > EtOH8 > UBA5202. The sequence goes on from DHVS01000024.1 coordinate 1,824, forward strand.
AACTGCAGATCCCGGCCGGGCAGGCCAACCCTGCGCCCCCGGTGGGCCCGGCCTTGGGCCAGCACGGGGCCAACATCCCGGAATTCTGCAAGCAGTTCAACGCCCGGACCCAGGGCCAGGACGGGCTGATCATTCCCTGCCTGATCACCATCTACAAGGACCGGAGCTTCAGCTTCATCCTGAAGACCCCGCCGGCCGCGGTGCTGCTGAAGAAGGCGGCCGGGCTGGCCAAGGGTTCGGGCGTGCCCAACCGCAACAAGGTGGGCAAGGTCACCGAGGCCCAGGTGAAGGAGATCGCCCAGAAGAAAATGGTGGACCTGAACGCCGCTTCGGTGGAAGCCGCCATGAGACTGGTCAAAGGAACCGCCCGCAGCATGGGCATTGATATTTCCGGATAGATACTTTTTAAACAGGGCATATATAAATATAACGCTGGGAGGCGAACCACCTTGGTAAATGGGAAATTTGAAAAATGGGAAATCGGGGTCTTCAGGAGCCATAGTCAGGATTCGCAAGTTTTCAAATAACAAATTCCCATGCCCCAAGAAAAGGGCGCCGCTTAGAACCAGGAAGGAGGAAAATGGACCGAGGGAAAAAGTACAATCTGGCAGCCCAGAAAGCAGACCCCAACAAGACCTACACCGTGGCCGAAGCGGTGGACACGGTAAAACAGATGGCTTATGCCAAGTTCGACGAGGCCTTTGAGGTTTCGATCAAAATGGAACTGGATCCCAAGAAGGCCGATCAGAACCTGCGGGGAACGGTGATCCTGCCCCACGGCACCGGCAAGAAAATGAGAGTGCTGGTGTTTGCCAAGGGCGAAAAGGAAGCCGAAGCCACAGCGGCCGGGGCCGATTTCGCCGGCAGCGACGATCTGATCAAGAAGGTCTCCGAGGGCTGGACCGATTTCGACGTGGCCATAGCCACTCCGGACATGATGAGCCAGGTGGGCCGGCTGGGCAAGATCCTGGGGGTGAGGGGGCTGATGCCCAACCCCAAGACCGGGACCGTGACCTTTGACCTGGCCAAGGCAGTCAGGGAAGCCAAGGCCGGAAAAATAGAATACCGGGTGGACAAGAATTCCAACCTCCATGTGGCGGTGGGAAAAAAGTCATTTGACAACACCAAACTGGTGGACAACATCAATACCCTGCTGTCCGAGGTGGTCAAAGCCCGGCCGTCATCGCTTAAGGGCACTTACATCAAGAGCATCTCCCTGTCTTCCACCATGAGCCCGGGTGTCAAGGTCGCCCTTACCGAACTGTCGGCTTTAGGAAAGTGAGATAATTTAAAATGCCAAAAACAGATAAAGAACAAAAGGTCCTGGAACTGACCGAGAAAATGAAGACCGCCAAGTCGGTCTATCTTACCGATTTTACCGGTCTGAACGTTCCCCAGGCCACCGAACTGCGCAAAAAATTGCGGGAAGCCTCGGTGGAATACCGGGTGGCCAAAAACACCCTGGCCAAGCTGGCCGCCAAGAATGCCGGTTACGAGATGCTGGCCGACTACCTGACCGGCCCCACCGGGCTGGCTTTCGGACTGAAAGACGCCATCATCCCGGCCAAGATCCTGACCGAGTTCGCCAAGGAGGGCAACAAGCCCACGGTCAAGATCGGCCTGATCGAGGGCAAGGTGGTCAGTCCCGGCGAAGTCAAACAACTGGCCCTGCTGCCTTCCCGGGAAGTGCTTCTCTCCATGGTGCTGGCCGGGCTACAGGCACCCATCTCCTCGTTTGTCGGGGTACTGGGCGGAGTGCTGCAGAAAATAGTGGGCACGGTGGACGCCATCGCCAAGCAAAAGGAAGCCCAGTCATAAAAACAGATTCCCTAAAAAAAACAATACCACCGCCTATGGCGGGGTGCCGCTCAACTGCGCTTATAAGTAATAGCAAGCATAAAAGCTTCGTCGCGTATACTACGGCGGCAAAACCGAAAATAAATTAAAGAGCAAATAAAGGAGCAAAAGGAAATGTCGGACAAGAAACAAGTCGTAATGGAAGCCATCGAGCAGATGACAGTGCTGGAGCTGGCTGAACTGGTCAAGTCCCTGGAAGAAAAATTCGGCGTCAAGGCCGCCGCCCCGGTGGCCGCCGCCGCAGCCGGCGGAGCAGCCGCCGCCCCGGCCGAAGAGAAGACCTCTTTTGACGTGGTGCTGGTCTCCGGCGGAGACAAGAAGATCCAAGTGATCAAGGAAGTCCGCGGGATTACCAACCTGGGCCTGAAGGAAGCCAAGGACCTGGTGGAAAGCGCTCCCAAGCCGGTCAAAGAGGGCGTATCCAAGGACGAAGCCCAGAAGATCAAGACCACCCTGGAAGCCGCCGGAGCCGTGGTGGAACTCAAGTAAAAACCAGCATCCTTAAATAACATCCAGTGAAAACATAGCCAAACTTTCTGCGGCAGTGGTTGCCGCAGGAAAGATATAGATCTTGAACGGCGTTTGAGGGGGCCATCTGCGGCTGCGGTGCTGCGGAAAAATTTAAAGGCTCCGTCAAACGTTGCTTTTTTGGCGGCCGGGCATTGCTTTAACTATCAGACAAATGCAGCGGCCACCTGTTTTTTTGTCCGCTGTCCGGGCCGATCCGGATCTGACATCGGTTATTTATTCCAGACACCCCTTTAATCAAGGAGGTTATTTTGAAACCGGTCAAAAGAAAAGATTATTCCAAAATAAAGTCGGGGATCCAGCTGCCCAACATGCTGGACATGCAGCTCAATTCCTACAAGGATTTTTTGCAGGAGCATCAGGCCCCGGAAAAACGCAAAAACGAAGGGCTGCAGTCGGTATTCAACGAGATATTCCCCATCGAGGACGCCCAGAACCGGATGGCGATGGATTTCATCTCCTACGGCCTGGGCAAACCCCGCTATTCCATCTCCGAATGCCACGACCGCGACATGACCTACGCTGCCCCGCTGAAGTCCATCCTCAGGCTTTCGCTTAAGGATCCCAGCGATCCCAAGGGCAAGCCCAAGGAAGTGGTGGAAAAGGAGGTCTTCCTGGGCGAAGTGCCGCTGATGACCGAGACCGGCACCTTCGTCATCAACGGGGCCGAGCGGGTGGTGGTCAGCCAGTTGCACCGGTCTCCCGGGGCCTTCTTCGCCGAAAAAAGCCATCCTTCGGGAAAAAGGATCTACACCGCCGAGATCATCCCCTACCGCGGTTCCTGGCTTAAGCTGACCCTGGATCCAAACGATCTGCTGTGGGTTTCCATCGACAAGCACCGCAAGTTCCACGCCACCCTGCTGCTGCGGGCGGTGGGCTATGCCACCAACAAGGCCCTGCTCTCCCTTTATCACCAGCCGGAGACCATCTCCCTGGCCGGGGAAAAGCAGGCCCTGGACCGATATCTCTTCAGCGACGTAAGCGCCCCCAAGACCGGCGAAGTGCTGGCCGAGGCCGGGCACAAGATAACCCCCGAGATCCTGGCCACTCTCAAGCTGTCCAAGGTGGAAAAGGTGGAGGTGGTGGCCATCGATCCGGTCAAGGACCCGGCCATCATCCCCCGCACCATGCTGGCCGACAACAACAAGGGCTCCAAGGAGGACGCCCTCTCCAAGATCTACAACATCCTTCACCCCGGCGACGCCATCAACCCCGAGCTCTCCAAGGCGGTGATAGAAAAAATGTTTTTTGACCGCAAGCGTTACGACCTGAAGAAGGTGGGCCGCTACCAGCTGAACAAAAGGCTGGGCCAGGAGATCTCTACCGCCAATGTGCTGGGACCAAAGGATTTTGTGGAAGTGGTCCGCTATCTGCTGGCCTTAAGGATGAACCAGGGCGAAGTGGATGACATCGATCATCTGGGCAACCGCCGGATATTGAGGGTCGGCGAGCTGGTATCCAACCAGTTCTCGGCCGCGCTCTCCCGGATGGCCCGGATGACCAGGGAGCGGATGGCCATGTGGGACGGGCAGGTATCCATCACCCCCCAGGACCTGGTCAATTCCCGCATCATCTCCTCCACCGTCAACAGCTTTTTCAGCTCCTCCCAGCTCTCCCAGTTCCTGGACCAGCCAAACCCGCTGGCCGAGCTGCGGCACAAGCGGCGCCTTTCGGCGCTGGGACCGGGCGGCCTGACCCGGGAACGGGCCGGGTTCGAGGTCCGCGACGTGCATTACACCCACTACGGCCGGATGTGCCCCATCGAGACCCCGGAAGGGCCCAACATCGGGCTGATCGCATCCCTGGCCTGCTTTGCCCGGGTCAACGAACTGGGCTTTCTGGAAACCCCCTACCGTAAGCTCAAGAACGGCAAGCTGACCGGGGAGGTGGACTACCTTTCGGCCAACGAGGAGGACCAGTATACCATCGCCCAGGCCAACACCCCGGTGGACGACGGCGGAAAGATCCTGGGAGAACGGGCCCTGAGCCGCTATCGCGAGACCTTTCCCCGGGCCAAGGCGGGAGAGGTCCACTACATGGACGTTTCGCCCCAGCAGCTGGTGAGCCTCTCGGCCGCGTTGATCCCCTTCCTGGAGCATGACGACGCCAACCGGGCCTTGATGGGCTCCAACATGCAGTGCCAGGCGGTCCCCCTGCTTAAGCCCCAGTCGCCGGTGGTGGGCACCGGCCTGGAGGGCAAGGCGGCGGTGGACTCCGGAACCATGGTGCTCTGCAAGCGGGACGGGGTGGTGGAAAAGGTCACCGCCGACTGCGTCTTCATCCGGCCGGCCAAGACCGACATCGCCGAAGTGGACTTTTTAAAGAACAGCCAGTACGATGTGTACCATCTCACCAAATTCCGCCGCTCCAACCAGGACACCTGCCTTAACCACAAGCCCATCGTCCGCGAGGGAGAGGCCGTCAAAAAAGGCGAGGTCATCGCCGACGGCTCATCCACCGAGGGGGGCGAGCTGGCCCTGGGCATCAACTGCCTGGTGGGCTTTTTGCCCTGGTCGGGCTTCAATTTCGAGGACGCCATCATCATCTCCGACAAGATGGTCCAGGACGACAAATTCACCTCGGTCCACATCGAGAATTTCGAGTGCTTTGTGCGGGACACCAAACGGGGGCCGGAGGAAGTGACCCGGGAGATCCCCAACGTGGGCGAGGAGGCGGTGAAGGACCTGGACGAGAACGGCATCATCCGCATCGGCGCCCGGGTGGAGGCCGGCGACATCCTGGTGGGCAAGGTGACCCCCAAGGGCGAGACCGAGCCCACCCCCGAGGAAAAACTGCTTAGGGCCATCTTTGGCGACAAGGCCGGGGACTTCAAGGACACCTCGCTCAAGGCGCCTCCGGGCATGGACGGGATCGTCTGCGACGTCAAGGTCTTCTCCCGCAAGAGCCAGGACCGCAGGAGCAGCCAGGAGGAAAAACGCAAGATAGAAGAGATGCAGAAGGAGGCCCGGAAGCGTTCCGAACGGATCAAGAACGAGCGCGATCGCCGGATCCGGGAACTGCTGCTGGACCAGCCCTGCAACCAAACCCTGAAGGACGGGGAAAAACTTCTGGCCCGCAAGGGGCAGCGCCTGTCGGAAGCGGTGCTGGATGAAATAAAATTTGAGAGGACCCCCCTGGAGGACCTGGCCCAGATCTGCGAAGACCCGGCTTTGGGAGCCAAGGCCGTCAAACTGATGGATTCAGCCCGCAAGGCCATAGAAGCGGTGCAATACGAACTGCAGATAGAAAAGGAAAAAGTGGAGCGGGGCGACGAGCTCCCGGCCGACGTCATCAAGCTGGTCAAGGTCTTCGTCTCCCGCAAGCGCAAGCTGATGGTGGGCGACAAGCTGGCCGGAAGGCACGGCAACAAGGGGGTGCTGGCCAGGATCGTACCCGAGGAGGACATGCCCTACCTGGCCGACGGCCGGCCCATGGACATGATACTGAACCCGCTGGGCGTGCCCTCGCGCATGAACCTGGGGCAGGTGCTGGAGACCCATCTGGGATGGGCCGCCCAGCTGCTGGGCTTCAAGGTGGCCACCCCCATCTTCGACGGGGCCAACATCGCCGAGATCCAGTCCGAGATGAAACTGGCCGGCCTGCCCGAACACGGCAAGGTCACCCTCTATGACGGCCGGAGCGGCCAGTCGTTCGACGAGCCGGTGACGGTGGGCGTGATGTACATGCTCAAACTGTCCCATTTGGTGGACGACAAGATCCACGCCCGGTCCATCGGGCCCTATTCCCTTATCACCCAGCAGCCCCTGGGAGGCAAGGCCCATTTCGGCGGCCAGCGCTTCGGGGAGATGGAGGTCTGGGCCCTGGAATCCTACGGGGCGGCCTACACCCTGCAGGAGATACTGACCGTCAAGTCCGATGATGTCCAGGGAAGACAGCGGGTCTACGAGGCCATCGTCAAGGGAGACAACCTGCCCGAGCCCGGCACCCCGGCCTGCTTTGAGGTGCTGGTAAACGAACTGAGGGGCCTGTGCCTGGACGTTCAATTGTATAAGGAGGACTAAGCGATGACCCCCGAAAGAACTGCCAATACCGGAGAAATGGAGGTCAGGGCCACCGATTTCGACTTCATCAAGCTGAAGCTGGCCTCGCCGGAGATCATACACGGCTGGTCGCTGGGAGAGGTGACCAAGCCCGAGACCATCAACTACCGCACCTTTAAGCCGGAACGGGACGGCCTGTTCTGCGAGAAGATATTCGGACCCACCAAGGACTGGGAGTGCAACTGCGGCAAGTATAAAAAGATCCGTTTCAAGGGCGTGATCTGCGACCGCTGCGGGGTGGAGGTCACCCTGTCCCGGGTCCGCCGGGAACGGATGGGACACATAGACCTGGCGGTGCCGGTGGCCCACATCTGGTATTTCAAGTCCCTGCCCTCACGGATCGGGCAGCTTTTGGACGTCTCCATCCGGGACCTGGAACGGGTGCTGTACTACGAAAGCTACATCGTGATCGAGCCCGGCTCCTCGGGATTCAAGAAGAAGGAGCTGATCAACGAGGACCAGTGCATCAAGGCCGAGGAGGAATACGGCAAGGATTTCATCGCCCATATGGGAGCCGAGGCCATCCGGGAACTGCTCAAGGAGATCAATATCGACGACCTGTCGGCCGAGCTGCGCTCCCGTTTAAGGCTGGAGGTTTCGGCCGAGGTCAAGAAGAATGTCTTAAAGCGGCTCCGGATAGTGGAGGCCTTCCGCAAGTCGGGCAACCGCCCGGAGTGGATGATCCTTTCGGCCATCCCGGTGATACCGCCGGACCTGCGGCCTTTGGTGCCGCTGGAGGGAGGGCGCTTCGCCACCTCAGACCTGAACGACCTCTACCGCCGGGTCATCACCCGCAACAACCGGCTGAAGAAGATCATCGACATGCGGGCCCCGGAGATCATCCTGCGCAACGAAAAGCGGATGCTGCAGGAGGCGGTGGACGCCCTGTTCGACAACGGCCGCCGCTCCCGGGCCCTGAAGGGCCGGGGCAACCGCGAGCTGAAGAGCCTGTCCGAGATCCTGCGCGGCAAGCAGGGCCGGTTCCGCCAGAATCTTTTGGGCAAGCGGGTGGACTATTCCGGCCGTTCGGTGATCGTGGTCGGACCCGAGCTGAAACCCTACCAGTGCGGGCTTCCCAAGAGCATGGCCCTGGAGCTTTTCAAACCCTTCATCCTGAAAAAGCTGGAGGAAAAGGGCTACGTCCAGAGTGTCAAGAGCGCCAAGCGCCTGGTGGAAAAGGAAAAGCCCGGGGTCTGGGAGATCCTAGAAGAGATCGTCAAGGAGCATCCGGTGCTTTTAAACCGGGCCCCCACCCTGCACCGCCTGGGCATCCAGGCCTTTGAGCCGGTGCTGATCGAGGGCAAGGCCATCCGGATCCACCCCCTGGTCTGCGAGGCCTTCAACGCCGACTTCGACGGCGACCAGATGGCGGTACATGTGCCGCTCTCCTACGAGGCCCAGATCGAGGCCGCCACCCTGATGCTCTCCACCAACAACGTGCTGTCGCCGGCCTCGGGCCGCCCGGTGATCACCCCCAGGCAGGACATCGTCATCGGCTGCTATTACCTGACCAAGCCCCGGGCCGGGGTCAAGGGCGAGGGCAAGGCTTTCACCGACCAGAACGAGGTGATGCTGGCCTACGAGAACGGAATGCTGGCCCTGCACGCCAAGATCCAGATCAAGGTCAACGACCGCAAGATTGAGACCACCGCCGGCCGGGTGATCTTCAACCAGATAGTTCCCCCGGAGCTGGGCTACGTCAATGACACCCTGGACAAGAAGGCCATCGACAAAATGGCCATGCAGTCATTCCGCAAACTGGGCAACTTCAAGACCGCCATGTTCATGGACGAGGTCAAGAAGATGGGCTTCACCTACGCCACCCAGGCCGGGGTGACCATCAGCCTCAGCGACGTGATCGTGCCGGCCGAGAAGGAGGGACTGGTCAAGAAGGGGATCGAGGCCACCGAGAAGATCCTGGGCCAGTACCGCAAGGGCGTGATCACCGACACCGAGCGCTACAACAAGGTGATCGACACCTGGACCCACGTCAACAACCAGGTGACCGAGGCCCTGATCAAGCGCCTGGCCGACGACCGCCAGGGCTTCAATCCGGTGTTCATGATGCTGGATTCCGGGGCCCGGGGCAGCCGGGAACAGGTGCGCCAGCTGGGCGGGATGAGGGGACTGATGTCCAAGCCCCAGAAGCGCCTGACCGGACAGGAGATCATCGAGACCCCCATCATCAACAACCTGCGGGAAGGCCTGACCATCGTGGAGTACTTCATCTCCACCCACGGAGCCCGCAAGGGCCTGGCCGACACCGCCCTCAAGACCTCCGAGGCCGGGTACCTGACCCGCCGCCTGGTGGACGTGGCCCAGGACATCATCATCACCGAAGAGGACTGCGGCACCATCATGGGCGAGGACCGGGGCGCCCTCAAGGAAGGCGAGGAGATCATCGAGTCGCTTAGGGACCGGGTGCTGGGACGGGTGGCCATGGAGGACGTGATCAACCCCATCACCGGCGAGATGATAGTGTCCTCCGGCGAGGAGATCACCGAGGACGCTTCCGAGGAACTGTCCGAGGCCGGCATCGAGAAGATCCGGATCCGTTCGGTTCTGACCTGCGAGGCCAAGCGCGGCCTGTGCCGCAAGTGCTACGGGCGCAACCTGGCCACCGGCCGGATAGTGGACATGGGGGAGGCCACCGGAGTGATGGCCGCCCAGTCCATCGGCGAGCCCGGCACCCAGCTGACCCTGCGCACCTTTCACATCGGCGGCACCGCGGCCCGGATCGCGGCCCAGTCCAAGGTCTCGGCCAAGATCCCGGGAACCCTGGAGTTCAAGTCGCTGGAGACCATCGTCAAGGAATCGGGAGAGGTGGTGGTCATCAACCGCGACGGTGAGATCATCCTCCACGGGGAGAAGGCCGGGGTCAAGACCCGCTACAGCGTGCCTTACGCCTCGGTGCTAAAGTCGGTCGACCAGGCCCAGGTGGCCCCCGGCGACACCCTGTTCGAGTGGGATCCCCACACCGCCGTCATCCTGGCCGAGCACTCCGGCGCCATCCAGTTCGCCGACATGATCCCCGACGTCACCATCTCCGAGGAGTTCGACGAAATAACCGGGATGCGCCGCCCGGTGGTGATCGAAAGCAAGGACAAGAACAAGAACCTTTATCCCCACATCAACATCATAGACAAGCGGGGCAAGAGCCTGTCCAGCTACCCCATCCCCATCGGGGCCCGGATCATGGCCCAGAACGGACAGGCGATAACGGCCGGAGAATTTTTGGCCAAGACCTCGCGCGAGATGTCCAAGACCCGCGACATCACGGCCGGTCTGCCCCGGGTGGCCGAGCTGTTCGAAGCCCGCAAGCCGGCCGATCCCTCGGTGGTTTCCGAGATCGACGGCCGGATCAAACTGGGCGAGATCGCCAAGGGCCAGCGCACGGTGCTGGTCCGCAACGAGAACGGCGAGGAGCGGGCCTACCTGATACCTCTCAACAAGCATCTCTACGTCCGGGACGGCGACAAGGTCAAGGCCGGGGAGAAGGTGACCGAGGGCTCCATCAATCCCCACGACATCCTGCGGATCAGGGGCACGGCCGCGGTCCAGGTCTACCTGGTCAACGAGATCCAGGAGGTCTACCGGCTGAACGGCGTGGCCATCAACGACAAACACATCGAGGTGATAGTGCGCCAGATGCTGCAGAAGGTGCGGGTCCAGGATCCGGGCGACACCATCTACATCGAAGGCGACCAGGTGGACAAGGCCTCGGTGCGCGAGGAGAACGAGCGGGTGCTGCACGAGGGCGGGCGCCCGGCCACTTTCGAATCGCTGCTGATGGGCATCACCAAGTCGGCCCTTTCCACCTCCAGCTGGGTCTCGGCGGCCTCCTTCCAGGAGACCACCAGGGTCCTGACCGAGGCCGCGGTCCAGGGAAAATCGGATCCGCTGCTGGGCCTAAAGGAGAACGTGATAGTGGGCCGGCTGATCCCGGCCGGGACCGGGATCCGGCGCTACCGCAACTTCAAGATCGAGGAGGAGCAACCCCAGGAACAGCCGGCAGAGAAATAAAAAACAAACCACAAAAGGCCCTTTCAAACATGTTGAAAGGGCCTTTGTATTAAATATGTTGACAAAGAAACACTAAAAATGATACTATTTGCTAAATAGTTTAAGAATAAATGGGAATGGAAAAGGCAGGTGTAAATAATTGTGGATGTTATTTATCTAAAGATAAAAGTAAACAAGTGTGATGCCAGAGTAGAAGAAATTAGAAACGCAGGTTTGCTGTTTTCCGAGCTGGCAGATACGTTGGATATTCAGCGTGAACAAATTGTTGAAATTGATGAGAACAGTTTCAAACAGGAAATTAAAAATATAAGAAATAAATTCAAATGACAAAAGTTGACGCTATAAAAAAAGTTATGGAGGATAATAGAGGTACTGCTACTTGGGCAATGATTTATGATAACATTGAAAAATATTATCCGACAGCAAAAGTAAGTGTGGATTGGGAAGCTGGAATTAGAGGGGTCTTGTATCGGGAGATAAAGAATAAAAGAAATTTCAAAAAAATTGGATTTGGAATTTATGCATTAGCTGATTATGACGACAAGAAAGAGAAAATATCCGAAAAGGATCCAATTAAAATGCACTCTTATGTTGAGGGCATTTGTATTGAATTGGGTAATTATGAAAACTATAATACATACACCGCTGATCCGTCAGCTAAATTTAAAGATAATATATTTCTTTCTAATTTATCAACTTTAAAAACGATACCCGAATTTACTTATCAAGGTATTATCAGTACTGTAAAAAGAATTGATGTTTTATGGTTCAATAAAGATGGCTTGTTGTTTCCAAAACGAGCTTTTGAAATTGTTGATAGCATAGGAACGCTTGGGGAAGCATTTAATAGGACATACCAAATAGGTGAGTTTAATCTTGATTTTTATATAATTGGGACCGAAAATAATCGGGGTAAATTTGAAGACAAACGGAATAAAGAACCATATATCAGAGCACAGAATAGGTATATTTATAAAAGCTATGATGAGATAGTAGCCTTTTACACTAAAAAACTTGAACTTGAAACTTTAAAAATTTTCAGATAATTAAATGATGCAAGATACATACAAATATAAAAAAGATGAAGTGCGTGTGGGGACTTGTAAACACACCAAAAAATTAGTTTTACAATCTTTTGAGGGTTATGACTTAGAAGAAAACGACGCTTACCAAAATGGTTGGTTATGTCTGCATAATGAAGATGGGGAAGATGATAGAATAGAAGTTTTGAAATTTATAAATAAGGGTCTAAAAAATAAAAAAAGTAAAGCAGACCCTCAACTTTAAATCAGTTTGTTCAAATTGCCACAGAATGATTCATCGTAATTGGTCAAAACCACTTGAAATTCAAACGCTAATTGCCAGCATTAGAGTAAACGGCATATATAAACGACCATAGAACATTAGTACAAAATCCTAACTGTAGCTTTTAAATTTAGAGTGAGTTGGCCATAATAGCAAAACGGGGCTTTGCAAGCAAAGCCCCGTTTTGTTTTAGTCCCCCAAGATATTGTGTATATTCTGCTCTCAAATACTAAATACATTGCGTTTAAGAGCTCCAGTAACGGCCTATAGACAAAATATATTTTCTAAAACCATCAAAAATGGCCCTATTTTCAACCTTGGCATGAAATAATTTTTCAGTCCAAAGATTTATTAAAATAATTGTTAAAGCATCTTGACATTTATGCTGTAAATATTATATAATTGGTATTCCAGTCTTTTACAAAAATTTTTGACAAAACATTTCCGTTTTCGTCGCGGCGATGAAAACCGGATAAGGGTATATTTGTCTTTAAAAATTATCTTTAGGGCAAGGAGAATTAATGCCAACCATCAGTCAACTGATCCGCTCCGGAAGAAATTCCAAACGCAAAAAGACCAAGGCCCCGGCCCTCAACTCGTGCCCCCAGCGCAAGGGCGTGTGCTTAAGGGTCTACACCACCACCCCCAAGAAGCCCAACTCCGCTTTGCGCAAGGTGGCCAAGGTGCGTTTGACCAACGGATTTGAAATTCTGTCCTACATCCCGGGCGAGGGCCACAACCTGCAGGAGCACTCCATCGTCATGGTGCGGGGCGGCCGCGTCAAGGACCTGCCCGGCGTGCGCTACCACATCGTGCGCGGCACCCTGGACACATCCGGGGTGGAGGGCCGCAAGAAGAGCCGCTCGCTGTACGGCACCAAGCGGATCAAGGCCGGCGCCAAGCCGGGTCTCAAGAAATAAACCGGCCCAGTCACTGAAACACGGAAAAAGGCAATTCATGAATTGCCCCAACAAACAATCTGAAAATCTGGAACTGATATAAAATGCCAAGAAGAAAAAGAGTCATCAAGCGCGAGGTACTGCCGGATCCCAAGTACCACGATCCCATGGTCACCATCTTCATCAACAACATCATGAAGAGCGGGAAAAAGAGCGTGGCCGAGAAGATCTTCTACCAGGCCATCGACATCGTGGAGCAAAAGCTGAAAATGCCGGGGATCGACACCTTCAAGCAGGCCCTGAACAACATCAAGCCGGTGCTGGAGGTCAAGCCCCGCCGGGTGGGCGGCGCCACCTACCAGGTGCCGATCGAGGTCAAGCCCGAGCGGCGGACCGCCCTGGCCATCCGCTGGATGATCATCGCGGCCAAGGCCCGCTCCGAAAAGACCATGCGCGACCGCCTGGCCGGAGAGATCATGTCGGCCAACAAGAACGAGGGCGGGGCCGTCAAGAAGAAGGAAGACACCCACAAGATGGCCGAGGCCAACAAGGCCTTCAGCCACTTCCGGTTCTAAAATCATCCCCTGGTTTTTCCGGGTCCCAAAGCACCGGGCCCGGACTAAAACAAAAAAGATTTTTGACTTTTTTAAAAGTTAAGATTTGTGAAATGAGAAACCTGACGCCATTTGCATTTTCCGGCCAAAGAAAATGACTTTCAGCCATCCGCCTTCCTTTGGGCGTTGGCCGAAGGGGTGGCGGAAGGTTAACAAGCAGAAAGTAAAGTTGGAACGCAAATGACCCAGGCTTCTTCGTTAAATAAGACCAGGAACATCGGCATCATGGCCCATATCGATGCCGGCAAGACCACCACCACCGAGAGGATCCTGTTCTTCACCGGCAAGGTTCACCGGATCGGCGAGGTCCACGACGGCGCCGCCACCATGGACTGGATGGAACAGGAAAAGGAACGGGGCATCACCATCACCTCGGCCGCCACCACCTGCGGCTGGAACGGACACCGGATCAACATTATCGACACCCCGGGCCACGTGGATTTTACGGTGGAAGTGGAACGCTCCTTAAGGATCCTGGACGGGGCCGTGGCCCTGTTCTGCGCGGTAGGCGGGGTGGAGCCGCAATCGGAGACGGTCTGGCGCCAGGCCGACCGCTACCACATTCCCCGGATCGCCTTCATCAACAAAATGGACCGGGTGGGATCGGACTTCGACGACGCGGTGGAGATGATGAGGGAGCGGCTGGCCGCCAAGGCGGTGCCCATCCAGATGCCCATCGGCAGCGGCGAGACCTTTTCGGGCGCGGTGGATCTGGTCAAGATGCAGGCCATCATCTACGACGGCGGAGAGAACGAAGACCCGAAACTGAGCCCCATCCCCGAAGAACATCTGGCCGCGGCCCAGGCCGCCCACAATTACCTGGTGGAACAGGTGGCCGAGTATGACGAAGAGGCCCTCAATTTATACGTGGACGGAAAACCGATCCCCGAAGAACTCCTGATGAAGGCCATCCGCCGGGGAACCCTGGACATCAAGATCTTCCCGGTGCTGTGCGGCTCATCGTTCAAGAACAAGGGGGTGCAGCCGCTGCTGGATGCGGTGGTGGATTACCTGCCGGCCCCCCCGGACCTGCCCCCCATCTCCGGTTTGAACCCCGACACCGGCCAGCACGAAGACCGCCACGACGACCCCAACGAGCCTTTGGCGGCGCTGGTTTTCAAGATCGCCACCGATCCCTACGTGGGAAAAATATCTTACGTCCGCATTTACTCCGGCACCATCGAAGCCGGGCAGGCAGTATACAACAGCAATATCGGCAAGCATGAACGGGTCAGCCGCCTGCTGCTGATGCACGCCAACAAACGGGAGGATGTGGAAAAGCTTTCGGCCGGGGATATCGCGGCGGTGGTGGGGCTAAAGGACAGCAAGACCGGCCACACCCTGTGCGAAAAGAAGAACCCCATAATCCTGGAATCGATGAACTTCCCCGACCCGGTGATCTCGGTGGCCCTGGAGCCAAAGTCCAAGGCCGACGAGGACAAACTGGGCAACGCTCTTTCAAAATTGTCCGAAGAAGACCCCACCTTCAAGGTCAAGACCGACGAGGAAACGGGACAGACCATCATCTCCGGCATGGGCGAACTACACCTGGAGATCATCGTGGACCGGATGATGCGGGAATTCTCGGTCCAGGCCAATGTGGGCAAGCCCCAGGTCAGCTACCGGGAGACGGTCCGCAAGGCCGCCAAGGCCGAGGGCAAGTTCATCCGCCAGAGCGGCGGCCGGGGGCAGTACGGGCACGTGGAGATCGTGCTGGAGCCCCAGCAGCCGGGCTTGGGTTTTGAATTCACCAACGACACCGTCGGCGGCTCCATCCCCAAGGAATACATCAACTCGGTGGAGAAGGGCGTCAAGGAGGCGCTGGAGGCCGGGATCCTGGCCGGGTATCCGGTGGTGGACGTCAAAGTTTCCCTGGTCGACGGATCCTACCACGAAGTGGACTCCTCGGACATCGCCTTCAAGGCGGCCGGCTCGATAGCAGTCAATGAAGCCCTGCGCAAGGCCGGATCGGTAATCATGGAACCGGTGATGAGCGTGGAAGTGGTGGTCCCGGAACTTTACATGGGCGAGGTGATCGGCGACATCAACTCCCGCCGGGGCAAGATACTGGGTCTGGTAAAGCGCAAGGACGCCCAGGTGATCGCCTCGATGGTCCCCCTGTCCGAGATGTTCGGATACGCCACCAGACTAAGATCCCTGACCCAGGGCCGGGCCATCTACACCATGCAGTTCCATCATTACGAAGAAGTTCCCCGCTCGATTTCCGAAGAGATCATGGCCAAAAGCGGCACTAAATAAAGAGCCTAAAATACTTTCCCACGAAAAACACTAAAACACTAATGAGTGTGTTCACCGGGAAAAGATAAAAGAAATATTTCTTAATCGTTAGTTGGGAGAAACCACCATGGCCAAAGCAAAATTTGAGCGTAATAAGCCGCACGTCAATATCGGGACGATCGGCCACGTGGACCACGGCAAGACTACCCTGACCAGCGCCATTACCAAGTACCAGTCGGAACAGGGCCTGGCCCAGGCCAAGAGCTACGAAGAGATCGACAACGCGCCGGAGGAAAAGGCCCGCGGAGTAACCATTAACGTGCACCATGCGGAGTACGAGACGGTTAAGCGGCACTATGCGCACATGGACTGCCCCGGCCACGCGGACTACATCAAGAACATGATCACCGGAGCGGCCCAGATGGACGG
>DHVS01000024.1:17935-18269 GCA_002412795.1 bacterium UBP2_UBA5202
TGAAGGCCATGGAGGGGGACAAATCGGAGATCGGAGTGCAGTCGATCCAGCGTCTGATGGACGCGGTGGACAGCTACATCCCCGACCCGGTCAGAGACATAGACAAACCGTTCCTGCTGGCCATCGAGGACGTGTTCTCGATCACCGGGCGGGGCACGGTGGGCACCGGCCGCATCGAGCGGGGCAAGGTGAAGGTGGGCGACAAGGTGGAGCGGGTGGGCATCCGCGAGACCAGGGATACGGTGGTGACCGGGGTGGAGATGTTCCGGAAACTGCTGGACGACGCCCAGGCCGGAGACAACGTGGGGGTTCTGCTGCGGGGCATCGAGAAGGC
>DHVS01000007.1 GCA_002412795.1 bacterium UBP2_UBA5202
CACACACAACAAACCCAAGAGAGCCAATAGTATTTACAAACGGCAGGGCCAGTAAATTTATTGATCTTGACGGCAATTATACTTTAGTTTATTACAACGCACGCAACTTTGATGGTCTGGTGGACACACTTGCCGATTCAATAAAAAGCTCTACCGGGAAGTTGATCAGGTTGTATTATAACAAGTATTCGACTTCTGATGCCGACTACATCATGCTGGACAGCATATCCACTAAAGGCATTTCAGGCGCAAATGTAAAGGTGGCTTACAATTATCAGGCAATAACCGTAACCACCGGGCCTTTTAATGATACTATGAGCATTGATGAAGGTCGGGGTATCTGTTGGTTTGGAGGTGGCGATGATATGCACCGTTATGTATTAAAATCGGTGGTATTCCCTGGCGGTTGCGATACCACTTATTATGACTACAACAGTTTTGGCGAGCTTGTCGGCATCCGGGCATCAGCCGGGTCGCAAACCGTTTATGGATACAGCACTTATGGTTTTAGCATGCCCAAAACGGACGAAACGGCAATGGTAACCGATACTTCGTATTCCCGGGCCAGTGATACCCTAAATATACGCGAATCTGCCGTAGCTACGTATAAAACGACATTGTACCAACGGGTGGCCCGGACAGACCGGTCTAACCCGGAAACGCTGATCGTCCGTGATCCCTACGGCAACGAAACGGTAACCAGGTTTGTAATGAGCGGAAACATGCCACCATATAAATGGTGCAGCGGATATGGCATGGTTTTTGAAACCAAGAGTTATAACGGCAGCGCCGCTACAGGCGTTTTGGTCTCCAGTAGCAAAAATACTTTCAATCCGCCGGACGGCGGCGCCAATACCCGGTTGGACAGCACCGTTTCGACGGTGGGCAGCAAAACATTCGTGACCAAATACTGCGATTACGATACCTTTTGCAATCCCCGCCGGATAGAATACAAAGGCGACGTTTCCACCAGCGCCGACGACCGGGTGTCGTATTATGAATATTTGCATGACAATAAAAACATAGACGTTAAAGTAAGCGGCCCGGCCTGCATCAGGAGGGGAAATACGGGCACCATCACCACTACATATTCAGGCGCCACCGGGATAGTTCAGACCAAATTATACAAGAACGGCGGTTTGGAAAATAGCCAGACGTTTTCGCCTTCAACTTCTGGCTCTACTTATTATCAATGGAATACCAGCGGACTGCCGGAAGGAGTTTATTGTTTTTTCGCAATGGCCTGCGATGTGGCCGGTAACGCAGTCCGCACCGATTCTATTTCGATAGAAGTTTCTGTAGACTTGATACCGGGCGACAGCGATACTTCCACCGTTACCGCCTTTGCCTCCAACCAATACGACGAGAACCACCGCCACATTCTGGACCGGGTCACCCGGCAGTGGGACAGCATCCCCGGCGGGGCCAAGCTGAGCGAGGTGATATACAAATACGACGAGTACGGAAGAATTGACAGCACGTTATACGACAGCGATCCGCCTATAATGTGGGACGACCCTCATTTTGCGGTCAGGGGCAAAGCCACCACCGTCAAGGTCTGGAAAGCCGGATCTCTGTATGACTCGAGCCGGGTGTATTACGACCAGTGCGGCAATGTCATAAAGACAATAAATCCCAAGGGCGATTCCTCCAAGGTGTTTTACGCCCCCGGCGGCGACCCCGATAAATACCAGTATGCCCTGCCCTGCAGTTCGGTGAGCTACGCCACGGTAAGCACCTATACCCTGCCCCTGGCCAGCTCCGCCGAATACGACACCTTTAGCGGCCAAACGCTTAAAACCTGGGGGGCCAACAAGGATACCACCCGTTACCAGTACGACGACCTGGGCCGGCTGACCAGGCTGTATAGGCCGGGCGAGGGCGACAGCGCCGCGGTTAAAAAACACTATTACGACAACAGCTATCCCCGTTCGGTGGTGGATTCGGTGAAGATCACCGGTTCCAGCTATGCCGTAAGCAAGACATTTTACGACGGCTTTGGCCGTGGCATCCAGTCCCAAAAGCGGGAGACGGACGGCAAGGCCACCATCGTCAACACCCAGTACGACTCGGTGGGGCAGGTGCGCCGGGTAAGCAACCCCATCGGCACTGCCACCACTTTCGGAACCTACATAACCACCGACTACTGGACCAGCCAGCCCAAGGTCACCAACTACTACGACGGGGTGGGGCGGATCATCAAGACCGTCTACCAGGATTCCACCAGAGACTCCGTGGCCTACGGCGACAACTGGGTAAAAGTCTGGGACGCCAGGGGCGACACCGCCATATCCCGCACCAACGGTTTTGGCATGGCCGACACCACGGTCAACGGGCTGGGGCTTTTGACCATAGTCAAACACGACAAGATGGGCCGGGACAGCGTGATCACCGACGCCTCGGGCAAGAGCACATACTGTTATTACGATACTCTGGGCCGGATCAAGGGGGCCAACGGCCCGGACGCCTCGTCCGGCTATTATTACCGGGGACAATCGGTGGATTACCTGGTGGAATACGACCAGTTGGGGAATATCACCAAAAGCATGAACGCCAAGGCGGTGGTGAACTATACTTACGATGCTCTTTCGCGCATAATTAAGGTTGACTCGGCGGGGTCGGATAGGGTATTATACCGGTACGACAGCTATTACGACTGCAACTACGCCCCAACGGACACCATGAACGCCAAGGGCCGGATCACCCGGCTGGTTACCGCGGGGATAGACACCACCTGGTTCGTCTACAACAAGCTGGGCAACCTTACCAAAAGGGTGTTCAGCTACGCCGGGATGGGCGGCGGGAGGGATTCTGTGCGGTATGCTTACAACACCGCCGGGGCCTGCACCTCGCTGGTCTACCCCGACGGAACCAACATCCGTTACACCTACAACGCCATAGGACAGCTGACCGCGGCCGGGGACTACCTTTCATCGGCGGTTTACAACACCACCGGCCAGCCCAGGAAGATAGGCTATGCCAACCTAACCAACGACAGTTTGTTCTATGACAACCGGCTCAGGCTGACCCGGCTTAAGTCATATTATTACAACTGGGATGAACCCCCGGCCCGTAACGTCCAGCATTTGAGCTATACTTACTGGCAGGATGGGAATATCAAGCAGGTTCAGGACAACCTTAACAGCGCCTACACCCAGTATTACGACTACACCACGCCCAGCAATTCCTATGACGCAGCAGGAAGACTACAGAGGTGCGCGGTAGGCTCCACGGTTCTTACTTATACTTACGACAACGTGGGCAACCGCACCCAGGAGACGGTAGGCGGAACCACCAACAGCTTTGGCTATACCTCCGGCACCAACAAGCTGGCCTCGGCCACCGTCAACGGAACCAGCTATACCTACACCCACGATAACACAGGGAACGTTACCATCAAAAGCTGGGGCAACGGGGAGTATCATTTATTCTACGCCTATGACTACAAAAACATGCTGGTTTCGGTGTATAATGATATTACGAACCGGACGGTCACCAATTACTACGGCGGTGGAGGCAGTCTAAAGGTTAAGAAGACCGACAGCCAGCTTGGCAGCCGGTACTATGCTTACGAGGGCATAAACCCGCTGTGTGAGTATGACAGCACAGGTTCAGTTAAGAAGAAATATGTTTACGCTTTTGGCAAGTGCATAGCCTACGTGGACAGTGCAGGAAACAAGTTCTGGCTTCACCAGGATGCCCTGGGCAGCGTCAAGGTTGTAACCAACGCCAACGGCGACACGGTTTCCACTTATAAATACTACCCCTTTGGCGACTCGCTGTTGACCAGGGGCAGCTCCAAGAACGACGTGCAGTTCACCGGCAAGCAGAATATAGCAGGCATAGAGGCGTATGACTTTAGCGCTCGTTATTATGACCCGGAACTGGGAAGGTTCTACAGTATAGACCCCATGGGCAGCGCGGCCACCAGCCCGTATGCCTATTGCAGCAACAACCCGGTGAATAGGGTTGATCCCACGGGCATGGTGGATGGCCGGCCCACCGGCTACCCGCCCGGTTGGACCAATTACAGTTACAGCAGGTCGGATGCCTGGGATATGTATAACAACCGGGGCAGGTCCTCTATGGCTTTAGGAGATGTTGAACAATGGGGTCAGGGGCATTCTGGCGGGTTACACCATACCAGGGCCTACTACTTTGGCGGGTGCTTTACTAATGCCGATGGTAAAACCGGAAGCGTGGATGAGTGGTTTGCTGACACGTATAAACAGCGGGTTGAATATCAAGATAAATGCAGGAAGCAGGCCGAAGAGAAGGCCCGGGCAGCGGCAGAGTATGACCCAAACATGATATATGGCAAAAAGGGATCAGACCAGAATTTGTTGACTGCAATAGATCAAGCGATGAGGATGTGGGGTTCGGCTCTAATGTATATTGCACAAGAAGCGCCGTATAAAGGCACAACAACGGATGTCTTTTTAGCTATAGATTGGCGTATTGAATATGAGAAAAAAGGGTTTGAACCAGATAATCCTAGGTGTTGTAATCAATGGGCTGAAGGATTAGCATCTCATTTACAAAGTGAAGGTTATGATAACTTTGATATTACAGTAACACGTGCAGGGTTACATGCATGGGTAAAAGCCTCATCTGAATATTTTAGTTTTACAATAGATCCTTGGGTACTTGCCACGCCCTACAACCCCAATTATTATTATAATAGATTTATTAGGGGATCAAAATGAGTAAGCTATTCAAAACGATAATTATTTTACTAATGTTGCCATTCATTATTTTAACAAGTTATGTGGTTATAATAACAATTATGAATGGACATCCATTATTGCTTTTATTGAGACTTTGGTTATTAAGTGCTGTTGTTGTGGTGATAGATTTATTGATTTATGTAATTATGAAAAGACTAAAAGGGTAAACAATTAAATTAAAAACTAAAAAGGCGCAAGGCGATTTAAGCCTTGCGCTGATTGTTATATCTGCTGGCCAAGGTAACGCTCAACGGCAGCAGGACCATTACCAATTACTACGGCGGGGGCGGCAGTCTAAAGGTTAAAAAGACCGACAGCCAATTAGGCAGCCGGTACTACGCCTACGAGGGAATAAACCCGCTTTGTGAGTATGACAGGTTCAGTTAAGAAGAAATATGTTTACGCTTTTGGTAGGTGCATAGCCTACGTGGACAGTGCAGGTAACAAGTTCTGGCTGCACCAGGATGCCCTGGGCAGCGTTAAGGCGGTAACCAACGCCAGCGGCGATACGGTGAGCACCTACAAGTACTATCCCTTCGGGGACTCTCTCACCTTCAGAGGTTCGGCAACTTCCGAGCTTCGGTTTACGGGCAAGCAGAATATAGCCGGTATAGAGGCTTATGACTTCAGCGCTCGTTATTACGACCCGGAACTGGGAAGGTTCTACAGTATAGACCCCATGGGCAGCGCGGCCACCAGCCCGTATGCCTATTGCAGCAACAACCCGGTGAACCGGGTTGATCCCACGGGCATGGTTGATCAATCTGCCGGTTACCCCGGCGGCTGGACTGATTTTAGATACAACCGGTATCAGGCCTGGGATATGTATAATAACCGGGGCAGGGGTGGTCAAATAGTAGGCGGCGAAGATGGCAGCATGGAGTTTGGAGGTGCTCCTAATTGGGGTCTTTGGCGGGGAAGCAGTCAAAGCTATACACAACATTTAAGAAGCATTGGCCACCCAGATTATAGCCGGTGGCGTCAAAATGAAATAGATTCGTATTGGATGTCATATTATGCAAAGCACGATTATTACAGAACGTATGATTTGGACAAGGTAACCGTGACTGAGAAGTTTTGGGATGTATGCCGCCAAGGCGAAGGTTCAATAACACACGGGATGGACTATATATATTCTCATAATGATTTGTTGCGTGGCTTTATGGAGTCTGAAATGGCCGCAGCAAGACAGGTGCAAGGGTATGATTTGGCAGCATATTTAAATTTCAACATAAGTGGTGGTTTACCAAACGGTGCCGGTGCAACACTGGGTTGGTTATATGATGAAAATGGTGACAGTCATTTTTACATAGGTCCAGGTGCTTCAACACCCGGGGTAGGTTTTTCTTGGACACGATCTGAAGGTGATATTAGTCATGGTTCGAATTGGGGCTTTGGAGGGGAATGCATAGGTGCTGGACAAAAAAGTCATGGCAAAGGGGGATGGTCTACAGAAAGTGGCGTAGGTGGTTCACTTCCTGCTGGTTTTGGTGCAGGTATATTTTGGTTTTGGGTTTTTTAATAAACAAAATATGAGGGAGGTAAGATTATATGTTCAATTTCATTTATAACTTATTAGACAAATTTTCGTTCTATATCCCGTTTATAATGTTTTTAATATTTGCTAATCAACTATCTGAATTTACAGCAAAACGTTGGGAAGAGTCATTCCATAAATCAATTAACCCAAAGCCTACAGAATATGTTTACCGTTTAGTTGGCTTGCTTGGTGTTTTGTTTGGCTTTTTGGAGATATTAAAAATAGTAAAATAAATATAATTTACGCTCCCTCGACTCAGATCGGGGTAGACTTTTGTCGCCTGCATAGCCTTTGTGGACAGCGCCAGTAACACCCATTGGATGCACCACGACGCCCAGGGCAGCGTAAAGGCCGGTTGTTACCAAACATCAACGGCGATACGGGTGTTCTATAAGTATTAACCGTTTTGGGATTCGTTAAATAAAAAGCCATCCAAATGGATGGCTTTTTTATTATTTTGGGGTTGACCGAATTGTCGTTTTATAGGATAATATAGCCATGACCATTAACCGCGCCATATTCACTCGGCTGGCTTTTCTGGCCGCATTGTTGCTGTTCTCCGCCCTGCCTGTATCCGCCCAGGTCAAAGGCATGTGGGTGGTGCGCTATTCCCTGACCAGCCCGGCCAGCGTCAAGAAGATCGTCCGCTCGGCCCGGCAGGCCGGCATCACCGACCTCTTCGTGCAGTTCTTCGCCAAGGGCGAGGCCTACTACAATTCCCAAAACCTGCCCACCGCCGCCTGCGTCTCCAAGGACTTCGACCCCCTGGCCCTGATGCTGAAGGAATGCAAGGCCGGCGGCATCAGGATGCACGCCTGGATCAACGTCTACTTCATCTGGTCATCAGAGGCGGACCCCAGGGACAAACGGCATGTCTATTACAAGGGCAAGGGGTGGTTCGCCGCCGACAGTGAGGGCCGCTCGTTAAAGGACTACAGCCAGAAGGAGCTGGGCCGGAAAGGCCTGGAAGGGGTCTACCTTTCCCCGGCCAGCCCCGAGGTCAAGCAGTACTTAAGGGAACTGGTGCGGGAGATCCTCTTCAAATACGACGTGGACGGCATCCACCTGGACTACGTGCGCTACGGCAACCTTAACTATTCCTACGACCTCTCCAGCCGCAACGCCTTTTACAGCCAGTATAAGGTGGACCCCATGGCCTTTTTTACCGGGGACCCGGGTTTAAAGCCCTACTGGGACACCTGGTACCAGTGGCGGATGTACAACATCTCGGACCTGGTCTCCCAGCTGAAGATGGACATCGTCAAATTCAACCCCTGGGTAAAGCTCTCGGCCGCGGTCAAGCCCGACCCCGACGAGGCCCGGGCCGGCTTCGGCCAGGACTGGCCCAACTGGCTGCTGAACCGCTGGGTGGATTTTGTGGTGCTGATGAATTATTCCAAGGATACCCAGACCGTGCTGAAACTGGCCCGGAAATCGGTGCGCTACCAGGGGGCGGGACAGGTCTACGTGGGGCTGGGGGCCTGGCGCGACAGCATGGAGGGCATCTTGGAGAAGACCCGGGAACTGCGGCGGGCGGGCATCAACGACATTGTGCTGTTCTCCTACGACGGCCTGGCCCAGCGGGGGATAAGCTTTGAGGAACTGAAGGACAGGGGCTTCTAATAGCAAACGGTAAGCGGTGAATTGTGAATTGTAAAGAGGAATAGTTTTATGAACAAGCAGAAAATACTGAAATGGCTTAACCTGGCGCTGTTCTTATTGTTGATTGTGCAGATGCTGAGCGGGGTGGCGGCGCTTTTCGGGCTGGGCTCAAGCTCTTTGGCACTGCATATATACGCCGGGCTGGCCATGTTCGTCATTATCCTGGCGCATCTGTGGCTCAACTGGGGCTGGGTGAAATTGAACTTCCTTGCCAGAAAAAAATAGGAAATGGGAAATTGGAAACTGGAACTTTGTCCGTTGGACTTTGGTTAGGGCACCCTTTTACAGTTAATTCCGGTAAAACCAAAAATCAGGGAGCAGTATGAGCCAGATACGACGTCTGTTTGAAGAGGATCTTGACCGCTATGTCAACATCGTGGCCGAGGCCTACCCCGGTTTCAAGATCGTCACGCCCGAGGACAGGCAGAAGCTCAGGGAACGGCTGGTAAAACACCAGGAGGATGATCCCGGGGTCAGTTTCTGGGGCCTTTTCCGCGACGAGAAAATGCTGGGCGGGATGCGGCTGCACGACCTGAATCTCCAGATGTACGAAACCCAGATCAAGGCCGGCGGGGTGGGGATGGTGGCGGTGGACCTGCTCCACAAAAAGGAAAAGATCTGCCGGGAGATGATCGCCTACTTTCTGGAACACTACCGCCAGAAGGGTTACAACCTGGCCACTTTATATCCCTTCCGTCCGGACTTTTACAAAAAAATGGGTTTTGGCTACGGCACCCGGGCCTTTCAGTTCAGAACCAGCCCCGGCCAGCTGCCCAAGGGAAGCTCCAAGAGCCATATCAAGCGCCTGGAGACCGGAGATCTCAAGGAATACCTGGCCTGCGCCCGGCAGTTCGGGCGGGAACATCACGGGATGATGGAGAAGACCCAGGCCGAGGCCGAGGGCCTGCTGAAAAGCCCGGATTCCAAGGTTTATGGATATAAGAAGGCCGACCAGGTATTGGGGTATCTGACTTTTTCCTTTAAACCGGCCGACGCCAATTTCCTGCAGACCGAGATGGTGGTGCGGGAATTAGTTTATCAGGATCCGGAGATACTCATGGAACTGATGACCTTTCTGCACAGCCAGGCCGACCAGATAAAACAGGTGGTCTTCATCACCCAGGATGAACACCTGAACTGGCTGTTTGGGGACATCCGGGACGGCTCAGAGAACCTGATCCCGCCGCTGTTCCAGCAGACCGCCACCGCCGGTTACGGGATGATGTACCGGTCGCTCAATGCCAGAAGGCTGCTGGAAGAGATGAAGGGACATAATTTCGGCGAACAGAACTGCAAACTGAAACTGAACATCGCCGACAGTTTCCTGCCGGCCAATGCCGGGGCGCTGGTGGCCCAGGTGGAGTTCGGCGCCCTGACGGTAAGCGACGAGCAGGAATACGACGCGGAGATCTGGCTGGATGTTTCCGAGTTCTCATCCCTTCTGATGGGATCGGTTGATTTTAAGACCCTGCACCGTTTTGGTCTGGCCAGGATCTCCGACCCGGCCTATCTGGACACGGCGGACCGGATATTCAGGGCCAAGAGCAAACCTGTTTGCTATACCTATTTTTAACCTTATCTGATGTCCCGGCCCGGCCCCGTCAAATAGTTTGACGGGGCTTTGTTTTATGCTTGAATGCGGCATTATATTGTGATAAAATAAAATTTTGGGCTTTATAATATTCGGCATAATTTACCGGCAACAACAAAAACAACCAAAGGAAATATTTTGCAACTAGGCATCATCGGACTGCCCCAGTCGGGCAAGACCACCATCTTCAACGCCCTGACCAAGTCCTGCATCAAGGTTGGTGGTTTCTCGACAGGCTCGAAATCCGCCTGCGATGTGCACATGGGCGTGGTCAAGGTGCCGGACCCCCGGCTGGACAAGCTGACCGCCATGTTCAACCCCAAGAAAAAGGTCCCGGCCACCATCACCTACGTGGACATCGGGGGCATGGCCAAGGGGGTCTCCGATTCCGGGGGCCTGGGCACCGAGTTCCTGACCCAGATGCACAAGGTGGACGCCATGATCCTGGTGCTGCGCGGCTTCGCCGGCGCCTCCGGCTCCCCGTCCCCGGTGGATGACTACCAGACCATCGCCACCGAGCTGCTGCTGTCCGACCTGTCCATGGTGGAGCGGCGGATTGAGCGGGTCAAAATAGACATTAAAAAAGTAAAACGGCCGGAGCTGGACAAGGAACTGGCGATCCTGGATAAATGCCGGGTCCACCTGGAGGCCGAAAAACCGCTGCACATGCTGGACCTTTTCCCGGAAGAATCCAAGGCCCTCCGCAGTTTCCAGCTTCTGACCGAGAAGCCGTTGCTGCCGGTGCTGAACTACGGGGAAGGGGTGGATTTTACCGCTTTGCAGAGCGCCTTGTCCTCATCCAGCAGCCAGGAAGCCACCGCCCTGTGCGGGGCCATCGAGATGGACATCGCCCAGATGTCGGATGAGGAGGCCAAAGAATTCCTGGCCGAAATGAAGATCGCCGAGCCGGCCCTGAACAAGATGATCCGCACCTCGTACCGCCTGCTGGGCAAGATATCCTTCTTCACCGTGGGCGAGGACGAGTGCCGGGCCTGGACCATTCCCTTAAACACCAAGGCCCCCCAGGCGGCCGGGGCCATCCACTCCGACCTGGAGCGGGGGTTCATCCGGGCCGAGACGGTCTCCTACGACCATCTGACCGAGGTGGGCACATACGCCGCCGCCCGGGAAAAGGGCTATGTCCGGCAGGAGGGCAAGGAGTACATAGTCAAGGACGGGGACGTGATCAATATCAAGTTCAATGTGTAGCATGAAAAACGTTTGCATCGCTGTAATAGTTGCTTTCACTGTGTTAGGGTGTTCACGGCAAACTAACACCGGTGGGATTGATAGGAAGACAAACGCGGTTTACATCTTAAGTGATTCGCAATGCATCGTGCAGTATAAGGGACGGCAAACCCGATACGACGACGTTAGGGATATTGTAATTCGGGATGGCGAGGCCTATATTGGGTCACAGAATAAGGGCATTTACAAATGGGATTCGATAATAACCGATGGTACATGTTTCCAGAATAACTGGCCATATTTAACATGTATCTATCAACATTCTGAAGGCGCAGAATGGGCAGGTACGTCAATTTACATGTTTAATAAAAAACGAATCAAACATTTTCGTGTTGGTGATGAGAATGATTATATAAACTTTGAATGGTATGGGTACTTTAATAAGTATTTTATCATCGAGAATGGGATGGATAGTTTTTCTGTAATTGATACGAATGGACATGTGTTGAAAACATACCGATGGCCAGAGAAATGATGCGCGTTGGCTTCGTACAATTCAACCCGGCTTTCGGCCAGGTCAGCAAGAACCTCCAGACCATTCACCGGTTGGTCTCCTCGGTCAAGGCCGACCTGCTGGTGCTGCCGGAGCTGTGCCTGTCCGGGTACAATTTCGTTTCCAAGGACGAGGTCCGGCAGTTATCGGAAACTTCCGAAGGGCCTTCCATCAAAGCCTTGAAACTGCTGTCAAAGAAAACGGGGACCATTCTAGTGGCGGGATTCGCCGAGCAGGCCGGGAACAAGATATTTAACTCGTCCATCCTGATCCGCCCATCGGGCAAGACCGATATCTACCGCAAGACCCACCTGTTCTGGAACGAGAAAAAGTGGTTCGCCCCGGGCGATACCGGTTTCAAGGTCTTCCGGGCCGGACAGGTGAAGATCGGGATGATGATCTGCTACGACTGGTTCTTTCCCGAGGCTGCCCGCAGCCTGGCTCTTAATGGTGCCCAGATCATCTGCCACCCGGCCAACCTGGTCCTGCCGTACTGCCCCCGCTCCATGCCGGTGAGGGCGCTGGAGAACAAGGTCTTCACCATCACCGCCAACCGGACGGGCCGGGAAAAGCGGGGCCGGCAAGAACTGCGCTTCATCGGGCAGAGCATAATGGCCGGCCCGGATCAGAGTATTTTGGCCAAGGCCTCCGGGAAAGAACAGGCCGTGATGGTGGTTGACATCGACCCCAAAGTAGCGGATAATAAGAGGGTGACGCCGCTGAACCATCTGTTCCGCGATAGATGCCCGGAATATTACCTTTGAAACGTTTGAAATGTTGGAAACGTTGTTCTGTGGCAAATAAAATATCTGAAATAGGTGAGTTTGGCCTGATAGACCGGATCAAAAAAACGGCCGAAAAAAATCCCAAGAACAGCCGGGTTCTGCTGGGAATAGGCGATGATGCCGCGCTTTTAAAGCTGTCCCCGGGCAAAATATGCGCCGCCACCACCGACACTATGGTGGAGGGGGTCCACTTTGACCTTCGCTATACTCCGTTCTTCGACCTGGGATACAAGGCCATGGCCTCCAACCTTTCCGACATCGCTGCCATGGGGGGGAACCCCCTGCTGGCGTTGATCACCTTATCGCTTCCTGCAAAAACCAGCGTCAAGCAAATAGACCAACTATATGCCGGGATGCAGGCGCTGGCAAAAAAACACCGGGTCGTCATCGCCGGGGGCGACACCGTCAAAAGCCGGGAGCTTTCGATCACGCTGGCCCTGCTGGGTGAATGTGATCCCAAGAATACCGGACTGCGCTCCGGAGCCAGGCCCGGGGATGCGGTGCTGGTGACTGGCGACCTGGGGGGGAGCCAGGCTGGGCTGGACTTGCTAAAAACAACCCTTCGACAAGGGGTCCGGCACACTCAGCCCGGCAGCTCAGGGCAAGAAATCAGAAATCCGAAATCAAAATTGGCAAGAAAGCATCTTAGGCCGGAGCCCAGGGTGGCAGAAGCAAAACTGCTGGCCTCCCGGTTCAAGCTGCATGGGATGATAGACATCTCCGACGGGCTGGCCTCGGAGTTGCACCACCTGTCCAAAGTCAGCAAAGTGGGCATCATCATTGACCAGAAGGCCCTGCCGGTGGCTGCGCAGACGATAGTCATAGCTAAGATGCTGGAGCGCGATCCCCAAAAATACTGCCTGTACGGCGGGGAGGAGTACGAACTGCTTTTTACCCTGCCGCCCCGGGAAGCTTTGAAAGCCAGAGCCCTGATCCACAAACAGGGAACGGCCTGCAGCATCATCGGGCAGGTGGTCAAAGGCAGCCGGGTCAGCATCATCGCCCAAAACGGCAAAAGAGAAAAATTAACAAACCGGGGTTATACCCATTTTTAAGTCTAAAAAAAGCGGGAGACAAAAATGAACTTAAAACAGATCTTAGCCATGGCCAAGAAGAACAAGGTGCAATTCGTGGCGGTGAAATTCGTGGACCTGGCCGGCAAGTGGCATCAGATAACGGTGCCGGCCCATGAGCTCAATCAGGACCTGTTCGACCCGGCCCGGGGCATAGGATTCGACGGCTCCAGCGTGGGTTTTGCCCAGGTCAGCGCCGGCGACATGATAGTGATCCCCATGCCAGAGACCGGCTTCATGGATCCGTTTGCAGAGCTGCCCACCCTGACCTTCATCGGCGACGTGATAGACGTGTCCACCGGGGACAAGTTCATCCACAACCCCCGTTTCATAGCCGAGAAGGCCGAGGCCCATCTGAGGAAATCGGGCTTTGCGCCCCAGAGCATGTGGGGGCCTGAATTCGAGTTCTACATTTTCGATTCGGTGTGCTACGAGAACGCGACCCGGCAAAGTTTTTTTTCGGTTGACGCCCGCGAGGCCCATTGGAACATGGGCCGGGACGAAGAGCCAAACCTGGGCTACAAGATACCCCACAAGGGAGGCTACCATGCCGCCCCGCCCCATGACCGCTTCTTCGACTTCCGCTCCCTGCTCTGCCGGACCATGGAACAGTGCGGGGTGCCGGTCAAATACCACCACCACGAGGTGGGCGGGGCCGGCCAGATGGAGATCGAGGTGATGTTCGATACCCTGACCAAGATGGCCGACCGCACCATGCTGGCCAAATACATCGTCCGGAACGCCGCCTTCAAGTCCGGCCTGACCGTGACCTTTATGCCCAAACCGCTGTTCGGAGAACCGGGCACGGGGATGCACGTCCACCAGTACCTGGCCAGGAACGGAAATTCCCTGTTCTACAAAAAAGGCGGTCTGGTGAACATGTCCGGCCTGGCCCTGCATTATCTGGGCGGGCTGCTGAAGCACGCCCCGGCACTGCTGGCCTTCACCAATCCCTCCACCAATTCCTTCCGCCGGCTGGTGCCGGGTTACGAGGCGCCCATCAAGGCCAGCTACTCGGTGGGCAACCGCACCGCTGCGGTCCGGATCCCCGGCTACCTGTCCGATCCCAAGACCATGCGCTACGAGTTCCGTCCGCCCGACGCCACCTGCAACCCCTACCTGGCCTTTGCCGCCATGCTGATGGCCGGGATCGACGGCATCAAGCACAAGATTGACCCGGGCCAGCCCCTGAACAAGGACCTGTTCAGCCTGTCCAAGGCCGACCTGGAGAAGATACCCACCCTGCCCACCTCGCTGCCCGAGGCGCTGGAAGCCCTGCGCCGCGACCACCAGTTCCTGCTGCAGGGGGGAGTGTTCAACCAGGACCTGATAGACGTCTGGACCCAGCTGAAGAGCAGGGAATCAGAGGCGTTGGCCTTAAGGCCCCATCCCTACGAATACGAGCTTTATTATGACTGCTGATCCCGAAAGCAGAAAAGATCAAACCGGAAAAGGAGCCAAGATGAAAAAACTCATAACAATTACAGCCATGCTGGTCATGGTGTTGGTCCTGGCGGCAGATCTGTATGCCAGCCAGCGGGTGGTGGTGGCCGAGGATTTCACCGGGACCTGGTGCCCCTACTGCCCCGGAGCCGCCCGGGGGCTGGACCAATTGTATGGAGAAACCGCTGATTCACTGGTAGTTTTGGCGTACCATGCCGGCGATCCCTACTCTACCGCCGAGTTAAACGGCAGGATCGCATATTACGGTGATCTGGTCCCGGGGTATCCGACCGTCATCTTTGATGGATTGGATACCGTGGTCGGAGGCACGACCCTCGGTACCATGTACAGCTATTACCGGCCGTTTTTTGACGCCCATAAGTTGGTGGCCAGCCCTTTTGATATCAGCATCGGCCTGATAGATCACGATCTGTACCTCCGGAACGGAACCATGGAGGTCAAGGTAAAAAACACCGGGGCCACGGCGGATTCGGGCATCCTGCATTTCATAGTGCATGAGAGGAATATCCCCGAGGTTTGGCAGGGCGGCTTGACAGAGGTGGATTTCGTGGCCCGGGACATGATCCCCGACCAGAACGGCCAGGCCTTCTCCTTGGCAGCCGGGGACAGCCTGGTAACGACCCGCGATTTCACCATTGCCCCGGATTGGGCCTTCGGCAACTGCCAGTTCGTGGCCTTGGTCCAGCGGGCAAACAAGGAGATAGTGCAGGGCTCTCAGCTGTATGGCCCGAGCCTTTCTCAAATAAGCGACAGCCTAACGGAGGTGGGGAACGGCAACGGCTTCAATGAACCCGGCGAGTCCTTAAACCTGCTGCTGCAGGTGAGCAACCGTTATGCCCCGACCACGGCCGCCATAGTGACGGCTTCAACCCCGGACACCTTCGTCACCATCACCAATGGGCGGTGGGACATTGGGGCGATGGCGGCCGGAGATACCGCCGACAATTATTCCTCCCCGTTTGCAGTCAATATTAAATCTTCGGCCACCATGCCCGAAGGCCATGCCGTCACCGTATATATACATAAGAAGATATACAGCTCGCTTTACCAGGATACCATCGTCAGCGATTTCGATTCGGTGAGTTTTGTGGTGGGTTCTCCGGCCGCGATATATTTCGAAGATTTTGAAGACGGGCTGGCCGATTGGAAGGTAGGGTATACTGCCTATACCACCGGGACAAACTGGGATACCACCCAGAGCGATTACCACAGCGCCAACACCTGCATCGTAAACTCAGAGTTCGGTGATTATGCCAACAAGCAGAACCGGTGGATAAGAATGCTGAATTACATAGATCTGACAAGTTACTCCACGGCAAAATTATCATGGTATGAAAAATATGTTGTAGTTGCCGGGGATAAATGCCAGCCGGAAGTATCCACCGATAGCGCCGGCAGCACTTGGAGCACCCTGGCGGCATATTACAGCGGGAATGTCGGTTCCTGGCAGAAAAGGACCGTAGACATAACTAGTTACTGCAATAACAAAAAATATTTCCGGGTCGGCTATCGCCTGCTGACTGACACCATAAATGTGGCTAAGGGCTGGCATGTGGACGATATGGCTATCGAAGGGTATCGACGGCTGACCAATATCTGGCCGGGCGATTGTGATAATAACAGCATTGTAAATGGCCTTGACGTACTGCCAATTGGTATGTATTGGAATGCCGTGGGTTTGTCCCGCCCCAACGCCAGCACCAATTGGACCGCTCAGCCGGGTTACTTTTGGCCTACGGTAGCCGCGAGCTATGTTGATTGCGACGGCAATGGTATAGTTGACATACAGGATGTGCTAGCTATTGGGCAGAACTGGCATCAAAATCATAGCAAAGCCAAAGGAAAGGACAGCGATATAGTGATCCCTGAAAATGTAGACCTTAGACCCTATCTTAATAATTACCATGAAATATATCAGGGTATATCTGGGGAAAGCGAAGCAGTGCTGGAAATAAAGCGGGTATTGGAGAACATCTTCAGCCAATACAGTCAAAAACTGCAACAATTTTCGATGAACATTCGCCCGGTATCAGGCTATGGGAGTTGGAAAATTGAGTGCAATATACCTAAGGACACCAAGCTTTCTCTTAAGATTTACAATATCATGGGGCAGGAGGTTAGGATCATCAGTAATGGTGAAATTAAAGCAGGCCAACATACATGGGTTTGGCCAGGTGTCAATAATGAACAACGGAAAGTGGCTTCCGGTTTGTATATCTGCCGGTTGGAAGCTTCAGGGTTCAATAAAACAGTCAAAATGGTAGTCGTTCGTTAACTTGAAAAAGCGAGAAAAAATGAAAAAAACAATAATAACCTTTTTGATAGCGTTCATTGCTGGTTTTCTATCAATGAACTGCAGTAAAAATAATACTACCACCCCGGAGTCCACCATTGATCAACCGCATGCTGTGACACTTAGTGCAACTGACAGCACAGCTACGAGCATCAATCTTGTTTGGACCAGTAACGGAGACAGCGATTTCCTTTTCTACCGACTTTACCGATGCAATGAGTTTGCAAATTACCTGGTGAAAACCATAAGTACGAAAAGTGATACTTCTTATAAGGATAGCCTTCTGTCACCAAGCCACAGTTATACATATTTCGTGTCTGTAGTGGATACCGGAAATTTAGCCAGTCAGAGTAACATACTACCTGTAAGAACTCTGGGAACCACAGGTTTAAGGATGGGGATGGATCCACGTTATCTTGAGACAGAATTAGGAAGGACCTATGCCCTGGAGGTGTGGATTGAGAATGTTGATTCCCTGTTTGGTGCTTCATTTGAACTTTCATATGATAGTACCAGCATGGTGTCAGATTCGGCCAAGGTCGGGAGCTTTTTAGGTGGTGAAGTGATATTTTTTAATCACACGGAACCTGGGCTCGCCAGCATTTCAATAACCTTAAAGTCCGGGGCAGTGGAGGCCAGTGGCAATGGTTCCTTGGCTGTGGTATATTTTCACACTATCGGTACAGGATCTAAAAATATTACTTTCTCACCAACCTTGGCGTTGCGCAAAGCAAATGGTGCAAATGTCACAGGATTTTCCTCTATAGTCCTGTGGACCTCAACATTACTGATACAATAAGCCAATATAGTCATTGATGGTAAACCTTATATTGCCAAACATTCACGAAGGGATTTGATGGACAATCTTTATGCCGTAGTTCTGGCCGGAGGGCGGGGGGAACGGTTCTGGCCCAAAAGCCGCAGCAACATGCCCAAGCAGCTGCTGACCCTGACCGGACAGAGCTCGATGCTGGGCGAGACCCTGAAGCGGGTGGGGTCATTGGCCCCGGTGGAGAGGCAGTGGGTGGTCACCGGCGAAGACCTGGTGAAATCCATAGAAAAGATCGGCATCGTCGGGCCCCGGCTGATCGGCGAGCCGGCCGGAAAGAACACCGCTCCGGCTATCGCGGTGGCCGCCGCCGAGATTGCCCGGGAGGACCCCGAGGCGGTGATGATGGTGCTGCCCTCCGACCATTTCATCAACGATGTGCCCAGGTTCCAGCAGGCCCTTAGGCAGGGGGCGGACCTGGCCCGGCGGGGGTATCTGGTGACCATCGGGATCGCGCCCGCCCGGCCCGAGACAGGCTACGGCTACATCGAGCGGGGCGAGATGCTCCCCGACTGCAGCATCCCCTGCTTCGTGGTCAAGAGTTTCCGGGAAAAACCGGACGCCATCACGGCCGGCAAGTTTCTCAAAAGCGGCTACTTCTACTGGAACGGGGGGATCTTCGTCTGGAAGGCCAAGGCCATCCTGGAGCAGATCGAAAAGCACCTGCCGGAACTTCACCAAAAACTGACGGCCTGGCAGAAGCAGGGGGGCTTAAGCGCCGGGCCGGAGAAGTTCGCCGAGTTCTACCGCGAGGTGGAAAAGATATCCATCGACTACGGGGTGATGGAAAAGGCGGAGAGGGTGGCGGTGATCAAGGGCGACTTCGGCTGGGACGATCTGGGCTCCTGGGAGGCGGTGGAGCGTTTCCATCCCCGGGACCAGCAGCAGAATGTGCTGGTGGGGAACTGCCTGGCCATAGATTCCCAGAACAACCTGGTCTACAGCGACGACGGGATGGTGGCGGCGCTGGGCCTCAAGGACATCATCATAGTCCAGTCGCAGGGCGCGGTGCTGGTCTGCCACCGCTCCAAAGTGCAGGAGGTGCGCAAGGTGATTGAGGAATTGAAGAAACAGCCCGACGGGAAGAAGTTCATTTAGTTGACGCTGAAAAGAGTCATCTCCCACTGAAAAAACGAAAAAGACCAAAAATTTATTTGGTAAAAAATAATTGACGCTCATGGCTTTGTGAATATTTTACCGGTAATATAGTTTAATGAATTTCGTGTGTTTGGGTGGTTTTTCGGAGGAACTATTTAAATGGCGGGTAGAAGTCTACCGGAGGCTGTTAAAGGTTTACCTATGCCAGGTAAAGGTCTACCGGAGCCAGGTAAAGGTCTACCGGAGCTTGGTAAAGGCCTACCGGAGCTTGGTAAAGGTCTACCGGAGCTTGGTAAAGGTGTGCCGGAGCCAGGTAAAGAGCCCGCCCTGAGGCTTGCCCTGAGCTTGCCGAAGGGAGGGCAAGTTTGCCTGGCCTACCGAAGGGTCTACCGAAGCATGGCAAAAGCATTGATGCACTTCAAACTGCGTTCATTAATTCACCCATTCGCTTTATATCATTAGGAGGTTCTATTTTGATGAAACACAAAATTCTTTTGGCAGCGGCCCTGCCCCTGCTTCTGGCAGGCTGTTTCGGCAACAAGCAGGAAGTCCAAAAGCCCCTGGCCGAGCCGGTGGCCGAGGCCCCGGCCAAAACGCCTTTCCCGGAACAGCCGGCCGCCCAGGCTCCGGCGCCCCAGTCCCAAGCCCCGGCCCCGCAGGACAACTCCGGTATGGCAATCCCCTCCGGCAGCAAGGGGCCGGTGAACCAGGTCTACGGGTGGAGGGTGCAGATCTTCGTCTCCGGCTCCATCGAGAACGCCCGCCGGGTGGCCGAGGAGGCCCGCTGGAAGTTCAGGGACCAGCAGATCTACATCGCCGAAGCACTGCCCTACTACAAGGTGCAGGCCGGAAACTGCCTGACCCGGCAGGACGCCGACAACCTCAAGGTCCGGGCCAAGGCTTTGGGCTATCAGGGATCGTTCGTAGTGGAGATGGACCTGACCCGCTGATGTCCGGCAACCCAAAAATAATTTATAAGGAATCCCTGCCTTCGCTAAAGCTACGGCGGGCAGGCATGAAACCAAGAGATTTTTCATGTCCTTTTCCGCTTATCCCCGCCACACTTCGGCTATGCTCAGTGTTCGGCGGGGTCCGGCGAACAGGCTGGTTTCCTTATAATATCAGGTTAATCCGGATCAGGGATCTAAAGTTTCTGCTGCCGGCCATATTGATGATGGCCGGCCAGGGCTTTTCCCAAATGACCCTGCACAAGGCCGCCGATCCCATGGGTCAGGATGTCTCGGGCGACCGGCAGGTGGTGGTGGCCGGGAGGGAGGCCGCCCAGCCTTTGGTGGTACAGGTCACCAATGCCCAGGGGAAGCCGCTGGCCGGGGTCAGGGTCCTGTTCGACGTGGCCGGGGGCCAGGCGGCCCGGCTGGATACGACCCAAACCAAAACCGATGTCCAGGGCTATGCCCGGGTCAGGGCCACATCAACCACCGGACCCCAGCCGGTCTATGTCAACGCCTGGCTGGATAAGGATCCCCGGCAGAGGGTAACTTTCACCCTGCATTCATTTCTGCCCCACTGGTGGCTGTTCGCGTTCCTCGGTTCGCTGGGCGGAGTGGCCCTTTTCCTGTTCGGCCTGCGCTTCAGCTCCCGGGGCCTGCAGAAGGCGGCCGGGGTCAAACTTAAGCAGATGCTGTGGAGCCTGACCGACAACAGCCTGATGGGGATGGGGGTGGGGGCTTTGGTGACGGTGATCATCCAGTCCTCCACCGCCACCACCGTGATGCTGGTCTCGCTGACCAACGCCGGGCTGATCGGCCTGCGCCAGGTGCTGGGGGTGATCCTGGGGGCCGACATCGGCACCACCGTCACCGTCCAGCTGATAGCCTTCAAGCTTTCCGACTATTCACTGATCCTGGTGGCCCTGGGTTTCCTGCTGATGGCCCTGGCCGGAAAAAGGCCCTGGCGCTATTACCCCCAGATCATCTTCGGGGCCGGGCTGATATTCTTCGGGCTGAAGCTGACCTCCGAGGCCATCGCCCCGCTGAAAGTTTTGCCCTGGTTCACCCAGATGTTCCTGCACCTGGACGGGCGTCCCCTGCTGGGGATCCTGATCGGCACGGCCTTCACCCTGATGGTCCACTCCAGCGCCGCCACCATCGGCATCCTTTTAACCCTGGCCTTCCAGGGGTTGATCCCGCTGCCGGCCGCCATTCCGGTGATCATCGGGGCCAACATCGGCACCTGCGGCAGCGCCCTGATCGCCGCCTGGGGGCAGACCAAGGAGGCGGTGCTGGTGGCCTGGGGCCACACCATCTTCAAGATCGGGGCCGGGCTGCTGGCCTTCATTCTGATAGATCCCTTCACCGCTTTGGTGCTGCGGATGGGAGGGGAACCGGCCCGGCAGATCGCCAACGCCCACACCCTGTTCAACCTGGCGGCGGCTTTGATTTTCCTGCCCTTTCTGGTGCCCTACGAAAAACTGCTGAGGAAGATCGTTCCCGACCAGCTGGACCGGCAAAAAGCCTTCGGGCCGAAGTACCTGGATGAGCGGGTGCTGGAAACACCGTCCCTGGCCATCGGTCAGGTCTCCCAGGAAATATTGAGGATGGCCGACATTGTCAAGGGAATGCTGGGCCGCTCCATGGAAGCCCTGGAGAAGAACGACACCCAGCAGCAGCAGCTGTTGTTGGACGACGACGACAAGGTGGACCTGCTGGAGGAGGCCATCACCCCCTATGTGGCCAAGATAGCCCAGCAGGATATCTCCGGAGACCAGTCAAACCGGGGGATCAAGCTTTTGTATGTGGTCAACGACCTGGAGCACATCGGGGACGTCATCAGCAAGAACATCATGGGCCACGCCAAAAAGAAGACCGACGGGCATCTGGCCTTTTCCCAGGAAGGCCTGTGCGACCTGCGGGAGATCCACCGGCAGACCATGATCACCCTGGACCTGGCCATCGGGGCCTTTGCCGCCAACGACGCCGGGCTGGCCCGCCGGGCCATGGAGCGCAAGGATCTGGTCTACGTCATGGAAAGGGAGTTTTATAAAAAACACCTGGACCGGCTGCAAAAGGGGTTGAAGGAATCCCGGGAAACCAGCACCATTCACCTGGACCTGCTGAGCGACTTTGAACGGATAAACTTCAACGCCAGCCAGATGGGGGCTTCCATTCTGCCCAAGGAATAATGAAAAGCGGTTTAACCCCCGGCCGATGTCTCATGAAAACTAAACCCACCGGATATATGGAGGGACTATGCCCAAGTTAACGAACTACATGGAGAGGATCGTCAAGGAAGAACTGGCCCGGGTGATGCTGTCCCGGCCCGGGATCTGCAGCTGCCGTGTCTGCCAGCTGGACGTGATGGCCCTGGCCCTGAACCAGCTGCCGCCGCAGTACGTGGTCAGCGAGGGGGGGCACATCCATACCATGGTCAACATGGCCCACGACCAGTTCAAGACCCAGGTGCTGGTGGCCATAGTCAACGCCATCAACTCGGTCAGCACCCACCCCCGCCACAAGCTGAAAAAAGGCCTGAACACGCTTACCAGGCACTAAGGCCGGTCCGGGCAGATGAAAAAACAGATGACTCACATCGCATGCCGCTGATCCAATGGGTGCGTTTCCGCACCCATTGTTGTTTTGGCAGAAGGATAAGGATTTGGACCGCTCCCAGGAACTGGGGCAGACCCCGGTGGGGAAGCTGCTCTGGAAATATTTCGTGCCGGCCATCATCGGGGTGACGGCCAATACCATCTACAACATAGTCGACCGGATCTACATCGGCCGGGGAGTGGGGGCTTTGGCCCTTTCCGGCTTGAGCGTCACCTTTCCCGTCATGATCATCGCCATGGCCTTCGGGATGCTGGTGGGAATGGGGGCGTCTTCGCTGGTCTCCATACGCCTGGGCCAGCAGAACAAGGGGGAGGCCGAAAGGATCCTGGGCAACGCCTTCATCCTGCTGCTGCTGATCTCCCTGGCCGTCACTGTTTCCGGCCTGCTGGCCCGGGACCGGATACTGGCGCTGTTCGGGGCCGGCCCCGACACCCTGGGCTATGCCCGGCAGTATATCACCGTCATTCTGTGGGGGAATATTTTTCAGGGGATCGGTTTCGGGATGAACGGGATCATCCGGGCCGAGGGCCATGCCAAAATTGCCATGTATACCATGATCCTGGGGGCCGCTCTGAACATCGTACTGGACCCTTTGTTCATCTTCGTCTTCGGGCTGGGGGTCAGCGGGGCGGCAATCGCCACGGTGATCTCCATGGCCGCCACCAGCCTTTGGGTGCTGATGCACTTTACCGGGAGCAAAAGCGTCCTGCGTTTGAGGCCGGCCAACTTTAAACTGCATAAGGGCATTGTGCTGGGGATCCTGTCCATCGGGATGGCGCCCTTCGCCATGCAGCTGGCCGGCAGCGTCATCAGCACCCTGTTCAACATCCAACTGATCAGGTACGGAGGCGACCTGGCGGCGGGGGCCATGGGCATCATCAACAGCGTGGCCATGATGGTGGTCTTCTGCGTCATCGCCCTCAACATGGCGGCCCAGCCGATCATCGGCTACAATTACGGGGCCGGCCGGTACTCCCGGGTAAGGCGGACCCTGAAGATATCCATCATCGCGGCCACCGTCATCACCACGGCCGGGTTCCTGGCGGTGGAGCTATTTCCCCGGGCCATCATCGGGCTGTTCAACCGGGATGACCGGCAGTTGATGGAACTGGGAACCCGGGGGATGCGGATACTGCTGGCCATGTTCCCGCTGGTGGGCTTCCAGGTGGTCAGCGGAAATTTCTTTCAGGCCATAGGCCGGGCCAGAACCTCCCTGTTCCTCAACCTGCTCCGGCAGGTGATAGTGCTGATCCCCCTGATCCTGATCCTGCCCCCGGTATTCGGAATAGACGGGATCTGGGTCTCCGGCCCGGCGGCCGATCTCATTTCCGCGGCCATCACCGCGGTGATGATCTTGCGGGAGGTCAAAAAGCTGGGGATCCCGGATCTGGCAGTCAACGGCGGTGAATTGCGGGAGGCATAATTTTGTCTTAAAACTGTTGACAAACCGATAAAATTAAAGTATCATCTTTTGTGGATTGTTTTTGGTTCCGCTAATTTACGAATGACCACGGGCTAGGGCAATTACCGAATGAAGAAATTAGTGCCACTTCGGCATTGTTCAGTGCCTGTTTGGTGTTTTTGCGGCAAAAATGTTTTATTGGAAGAGGTTCATGACTTATTTTAAAAGCTACATCAAGAACAAGGTAGTGCCCCAAAAGTGCTGGGATGACATCTTTGAACTGCTGGCCAGCGTCAGCAGTCCCGAGGTGGAGGACTGGCTGGAGGAGCGGGGGCAGAGCGGCTTTACCATAGAGGAGTTCATATATTTCCTGAATTCGCTGGACGAGGAAGAGATCCAGGACTGGCTGTGGGAACACCGGGAGGATTTCTCGGCGGTGCTCTCCCGCCCCTCGTTCAACTTTGACGACAGCCGGATGGTTGATTCCAACAACCGCTGGTGCAACGTGCTGTTCCTGTCAGCCAACAAAAGATCAGATATAAAGGAGTAAGGCGATGAAGAAGACCCTCCTGTTCCTGGCGGCAGTGTCGCTGACGGCAGCGTTTGCTTTGGCTCAGGATTGCGGCTTCTCCTTCCTGCGGCTGCCCCTCAAGGCCCGGGCCGCGGCCATGGGTGAAGCCCTGGTTGGGGCCTCCGATGACCTGGCCGGCCTGCCCTACAATCCGGCCGGACTGTCGCTGATCAAATCCCGGCAGGGTTCGGCCGGCTACACCAATTATGCCGCCGACGTCCAGACCGGCAGCATCGGCTATGTCCACCCCCGGGGTCAATGGAGCACATACAGCGCCGGGATCTCCTACCTCAACAGCGGCTCCATCAAGGAAACCACCCTGGACCAGCCCACCGGCACCGGGAACACCTTCAGCTACAATACCCTGGCACTGTCGCTGGGATACGGCCGGATCATAACCCCCCAGCTTTTTGCCGGGGCCGCCCTGAAAGGGGTCTACGACAGGGTCCAGGAATACTCGGCCTCCGCGGTGGCCGTGGACCTGGGGGCGTTGTATGAGATCGACATGGATCAGGCGGCCAGAGTGCTGTTCAAGGACGGGGGCTCCCGCAATTACGGCAGCAGCCTGACCGCCGGGTTTTCGGTGCTGAACCTGGGGATGGCCGCCAAGGCCTTCGTCGCCGAAAAGGAGAAACTTCCCCTGACCTTCCGGGGGGGGCTGGCCTACCGTCCTGTCATGAACCGGCTGACCATTGCCCTGGCGGCCTCCAAGGCCGTGGATGCCGGGGTCAAAGCCCAGCTGGGCCTGGAGTATTTTGCCAAAGAAGCCCTGGCCCTGCGGCTGGGATACAACGGCGCCATGGGTGACATCAAGACCGGCTCCGCTCTGGACGACTTTACCGGGCTGTCCTGCGGACTGGGAATATACGTCCGGAAATACCGGCTGGACGTGGCCTACGCTCCGATGGGAGGGCTGGGAAATCCGTTGCGAGCGGATATCTCGGTTGAGTTTTAAAACTTAAGATCTCTTGATGGGCGGCCTGAAACCGCCCATTTTTTGATTAACAGAATTCTGAGCGCCCAGCCATGAATGATACAGATCACATCGAGTTAATCAACGACCAGCCGGAATACAGCGGGGCCGGGGTCTATGCCTGGAACCTTTACCGGAACCTCAAAGACCTGACGCCGGTGAAAATGGCCTATTATGACAGCCGAAAGGGCAGCTGCCAGTTCTACGGGGCCGGGGGGCTGGAGTCCACGATACATGTCGGGGTAAATTACCCCAAGCCGCTCTTTTGGCGGCAGTGCAGCCGGGCCTACCGGCATCAAAAAAACGTCCACCTCCTTAGCCAGAACCTGTCGTTCCTTAGGGCCGGGAATAAAAGAATAATTACCTGCCTGGACCTGATCCCCCTTTTCATGCCCTCGTCCCTGCTGGAGAAATGCTGGAGGACCTTTCTTTACTCGGGGATAAAGAAAGCCGACCACGTGATATCCATTTCCCAGGCCACCAGGAACGACCTGGTAAGGATATACAAAATGGATCCCCAAAAGATCACCCCGGTTCTGCTGGGAGTTACCCCGGAATACAGGCCTTACAGCAAAACTGCCAGCCGGGAGCTGCTGGGACTTCCCCAGGATGAAAAGATAATTTTGCAGGTGGGCACCGCCGCTCCCCGGAAGAACTTCATCACGGTGCTCAGGGCCTTCAGCCGGATCGCCCGGGAAAATACCCAGGCCAGGCTGGTCAAAGTGGGCCCGGCCGGGAAGGGGGACATGGAATACATCGCCCGGGAAAACCTTTCCTCCAGGGTCCTGGTCAGGGAATCGGCGGCCAAGGAACATCTGCCCCATTATTACGCCGCCGCCGATGTCTTCGTTTTTCCCTCGCTGTACGAAGGCTTCGGCCTGCCGGCGCTGGAGGCCATGGCCTGCGGCTGTCCGGTTATCGCCTCCGATAATTCCTCCATTCCCGAAGTGGTGGGAGGGGCCGGGATAATGATCGATCCCCGGAATGATTTGTTATGGAAGGAAAAGATCCTTTCGGTACTGTCGGACTCGAACCTGTCTCGGGAAATGGCCTCCCAAGGGCTGGAACAGGCCCGGCTTTTTACCTGGCAGAGGACTGCCGGGGAAACGCTGCAGGTGTATCATAAAATATTTGAAAATAGTGCTTGACATTTTGCATATTAAGGCGTAGTATTATACGTTAGCCTGTAACATACAATCAAAAGGAGCTAGTCGTGAAAAAGTTCAACTTTGCACTAGCATTATTGGCCTGTTTGATGATTGCGCCCTCTGTTTCCCCGGCCGGGACCTGGGTGGAATCCTCGCAGGCCGATTTTGCGGACGGCTATTTCAACGCCAATGTCTTTACTTCCAATGAAGGCAGCGACAGCGGGTGCATTAAAACAGCTCCGGGAGCTTTTTATGATCTGAACAAGGACGGCCGTCCGGATATTGTTGTGTGCAACCTGGAAGGCTCTTATACCTATATATATTGGGGCAAACATGACTGGACATACTCTGCTGACAGCTGCCAGATGCTGCCTTCAAACGGTTCAACCGGAAACTCCATCGACGACATCAACAAAGACGGAAATTTGGATATTTTGATCAGCAATTATTATGGCGGCTATTCAATAATCTATTGGGGCAGCAAAAACGGCTATACCAACGGAGACACGACTTTGCTTTCAGTTCCCGGGGGGCATGGCAATAGTATCGTAGATCTTAATCATGATGGGGCTCTTGACCTTTTGATCTCTAGTATGAACGGGAATCAGGTTTATATTTTTTGGGGGAATAAAAAAGAAAGAAAAAACTTTACCCGCACTAGTTTAAGCGGATTCAGCTCTTCCGATATAGCCGTGGCCGATCTTAACAAAGACGGCGTGCTAGATATTGTGGTTCCCAACAAACAGGGCAGCTATCCTCCAGCCGGAGGATTTACTTTTAACATACCATCATATATCTATTATGGCCAAAAGCAGCAGGATTCTGTCTTTTACAACGATAACTTTAAGGACTCTTTGGAGACGCACGGCACTTATTGCGTATCCATTGCGGATGTGGATAAGGACGGGTGGCTAGACATAGTATTCAGCAATCACCGCAATAACAGCACTTACAATATTAACTCTTACATTTACTGGGGCAGCTCAACTGGTTTTTTAACCAAGCCCAGAAAGGAACTGGCAACCCATTCAGCCATAGGCAATACCA
Source organism: bacterium UBP2_UBA5202 (assembly GCA_002412795.1). Classification (GTDB taxonomy): domain Bacteria; phylum Edwardsbacteria; class AC1; order AC1; family EtOH8; genus UBA5202. Next base: position 27,514 of record DHVS01000007.1, read on the forward strand.
TTGTCGATCTTGATCGCGACGGCAATAATGATATTATCTTTGCCAACTGGTATAATGACGCGTCCCATAAAATAAATTCGTTTGTTTATTGGGGTCCTGATTTTAACGCTAAAACAGTGTTGCCCACAAACGGTGCACACGGTGCTCTGGTTGGGAAAATATCCAACAACAGCGTCAATGATGTGTTAATCACCAATAGTTACGGCGGATGGAGTTATATATTTCACGGTGTTTCCAAGGCGGGCTATACCGGCTGCGATTCCATCCCTTCATCTTACGGTCATATTTCTACCAAAGACGACGGGAACGTTCATGACCGGGGCAAAAGCGAGATATATAATTCCTCTGTCTTCGGTAACGGCACGGATACCTTTGAATGGGGCACCTGCACTTGGAACGCCACCATCCCGGCCGGATGTGCCCTGCAAATGCAATTAAGGACCGGCAACACACCGGACCCCAATGACGGGACCTGGAGTGCTTGGACACCGGTGGTTAAATCCGGGGCAAAGGCAGGTCTGTCAAACTCAAAATACAGCCAGTATCAGGCTTTGACCACCGCCAATGATTATTATGAAACACCGACGGTCGATGATTATTCTTTGGCCTATGAAGTAGCGGCCGGGATCACCGGGGGATCACAGAATGATGAGGGTAAAGAATCCTTCAGGGCAGTGGGGAAAAATGATCTTTCGGGAGCTTGGTTGAGCTATCAGATAACCGCCAATAAAAATGTAAAGATATCCGTATATAACATTGAAGGGCGGTTGATGGCCAACCTGATCAATGCCAATCAAAATCCCGGCAGCTACCAGCTAAACTGGGATGCATCCAATTCATCAGGAACCAGGGTGCCTTCAGGCATTTATTTCTGCCGGGCTGCTATCGGAAACAATGTTTATTGCGCCAAGATAGTTGTCTTAAAATAGACAGATAGCGCTAATAAAAATGGTCAGGCTCAGCCCGGAAAGCCTGACCATTTTTTATTGACCTGATTTGAATAATTGTGGTATAGTTATATCATGGTCTACAACAATATCCTAAAAATATCCTAAACCGAAACAATTGAGCAAAGACAATTATTATAAAAATCGGGTGGAGGCGGAGGTCACTAAAAGAACCTACCACTCGTCCAAATATTCCGACTGGCATCGGGAGATATTAAGTTACGCCAAAGGGACCGTGCTTGATCTGGGAGCCGGAGATGGGGCTTTTACTGTCCCGATGGCCCAGCAAGGGATAAGGGTCGTAGCTGGCGACCTTTCCCGCACCCGCCTGCAAAACCTAAAAACCAGCACCTCCGAATTGGTTGAATTGGATGCAACTGCAATTCCGTTCAAGCAGTCGATTTTTGATACTGTCTTATTCGTCGAAGTGCTGGAGCACTTGCCTGACCGGGCAGCCCAGCAAAAACTGTTGGCGGAGCTGGGCCAGGTTCTGAGGCCCGATGGAGTAATAGTGCTGACCACACCCAACCGCCCGGTATACCGCTGGATGACCTTCTTATGGAAATGGTTTGGCGGCCAGGCCCCGGACCCCACCCATTATTCAGAACTGAGCTGGCCGGAATTGGAAGAGCTTTGCCGGGAGAAGTTTGATATAACCTATGTCCGGGGAAAAGCCGGTCTGATCCCGATAAAAGCTGTCCAGAAGTATTTTTCAAAACGTTTACATTTGTGTTATGATATCATGGTAGTGCTGAAACATAAGCCAAAAGCAGTATGAAGCACTTTTTATCCGGGCCGGCCGTTAAAAAATCCGCCGCTTTTTTGGTGGTCCTGGTCATTGCCTATTTCCTGGGAATCCAGTTATACCGGGGCTGGAAGGATATCCCTTTTTCCAGCCTACAGTTCAATTACGTTTGGCTGGTCTTCTCATACCTGGGTTTGTTTGCTTCTTTCGCCTGTTCAATAAAAGCCTGGCAGATCATTCTGAAAGGTCTGGGATCCAAGATGAGCTTTGCCCGGTCGTGGTGGGTGATCACCGCCTCGTTTCTGGCCAAATACATTCCCGGGCATGTTTGGGCGGTGGGCGGCCGGATGATCCTGTGCAAGGCAGAGGGCGTCTCCGAAAAGATCAGCGGCACGGCCATGATCATAGAAATGATGGGGCTTGTGCTGGGTTCGCTATTGGCTGGCATCGTCTGCGTTCCCTTTCTTTTAACCCAGGGAGTTCCTTCATGGGTCTGGTTGATGACCATTCCGGCAGCAGTCCTGACTGTATTATTATTCTCCCCCCTGCTTTTTATTCTATTGCGTTGGGTGGCCAAGGTATTTTTGAAAAGGGAAGTGGCCCTGTCGGCCAGTTCTTCAATGTTTGCTGTGGCGGTGGCCCTTTATTTTGTTTCGGCCCTGATCCAGGGTGCGGCTTTTTTTTGTTTGATCAGGACCATAGATCCCATCAGCCTGAAGTATCTGCCGGGAGCCATAGGTCTTTACAACGGGGCCTGGGCGGTCGGTTTTTTAAGCCTGATCACTCCCGGCGGGTTGGGGGTACGGGAAGGAGCCATGGCCTTTTTATTGAAATATTTCATCCCGGTCCCGCTGGCGGTCATCATCTCAATCCTGGCCCGGCTGTGGATCACGCTTTTTGAGGTTCTGGTGGCCCTGATCGGCTTGAAATTCAGAAAACAGTAATTGCAAATTGATTATGAAGAAAAAACAAAATCTCAAAGCAATACCGGCGAACACCATCCCGGCCCTGGCAGGCCGGGATCCATTGAACAATCCCTGGCTGGCGGCCGGTCTGCTGCTGGCCCTGAGCCTGCTGTTTTTCAACCGGGCGCTGTTATCCGGGCTGATGCTGTTCGGCAGCGATTTCGTGGCCGGAGGATACATGACCCGTAATTACATCGTGGAAAGCATCAAGCATTTCGGGACGGTTCCCCTGTGGGATCCCCAGATATACGGGGGAGTGCCATTGGCCAGCGTCGGCACCATGTCCGGAGATTACTGGTATTTTCCGATGACCGTTTTATACTGGCTTAAGCTGGCGCCGGAGAGGATTGTCGTCATCAGTTACTTTCTGCATGTGTTTTTGGCCGGCATAGGGACCTACCTGTTTCTGCGGGCCCAGCGTTTTTCCGGCACGGCGTCTTTTATTTCGGCCGTGGGTTACATGTTCACCAGTTCCATGGTCAGCCTGATCTATGCCGGGCACGATGCCAAGATCGCGGTCTCGGCCCTGCTGCCGTGGTTGTTGCTGTTCATAGACAAAACAGTAGGCACCAGGAAACTTTTGTGGGCTTTGCTGGCCGGGCTTGTGATAGGCCTGGCCCTGATGTCGCCCCATGTCCAGATGTCATATTACCTGCTTTTGGCCGCGTTCTTTTTCGCCCTGGCCCGGATATACCAAAATTACAGGGTAGAGAAAAACCGGAACAATATCCTTAAAACACTGGGGATGGGCCTGGTGATGTTAACCGCTGGCTTCTCTCTCTACGCGGTCCAGGCGTTGACCCTGCAGGACTACATCAAGTTCTCGGCCCGGGGCCAGGACAAAGGGTATGCCTACGCCACCTCCTATTCCATGCCTCCGGAGGAGATAGTCAACATTGTCTGGCCGGAGTTCTCCGGACTGATCGACAAAGATTCCGGCGAGCGCCCCACCCACCGGTACTGGGGCCGCCGCGACCTGAAACTGCACACCGAATACGTGGGGGTGATCCCGTTTCTGCTGGCCCTGATCGGGCTGCTATACAGCAAACGGAAGAAGCTGAAACTATTCTTCATATTATTCGGGTTATTTGCCCTGATCGTGGCCTTCGGCGGATACACCCCGCTGTATTATCTGATCTACTACCTGATCCCCGGGATGTCAAAGTTCCGCAGCCCGGCCATGATCTTCAACCTGTTTTCCTTTGCCGTGGCGGTGCTGGCGGCGGCCGGGGTCCAGGCCCTGATGGACGGCCAGTCCGGCAAAAAACTATTCCGCAATCTGCTGATCGGACTGGGTTCGGCATTGCTGCTGGGTTTTGTTTTCACCGGAGCCAAGGACGGAATGACCTCGATGCTTTCCGGTTTTGCCGCCCGGGGTTGGGGCGCCCAGGCCCTGTGGCAGGGTTACGGAGAAATGGTCAGGGGATACTGGACAGCTTTCGCGATCCTGCTGCTGGGGGCGTTGCTGATCTGGCTGCTGGCCAAGAGAAAAGTGCCGCTGGTCTGGTGGGCGGCCATGGCCGGCCTGCTGATTTTTGCCGAAATGTGGAGGGTGGATGCCAAGTTCATGAAAGTGGTTTCCCCCGCAGATTATTTTTCCAAGGATGAAGTGGTCAGGGTGCTGGAACGGGATAAATCCCTTTACCGGGTGATGCCCTTGCAGGTACATCAGTCGGGGAATTATCTGAAACTATTCAATGTCCAGACCGTTGGAGGAGAGAGCCCCAACCCCCTGCGCCGGTATAACGAGTTTGTGGGGATAAACTCCCAAAGGCTGCTGCCGGATTTTCACAACATCCTGGACCTGAACGGGCTGAACTTCATGTCCATCCTGGGGGTAAAATACCTTTTACTTCAGCAGCCGTTGAACCATCCCGATTTCACGATTTACGACTCCTGCTACGGCGGGCAGGTAAAAATTTACCGGTACCAAAAAGCCCTGCCCCGGGCCTGGCTGGCGGGAAATTACGAAGTGATCACGAAAGAGGCTGGGATCCTGGAGCGCATCAAGCAGCCGGACTTTGATCCCGCAAATTCTGTGATACTGGAAGAACAACCGGAGGGTTTTATTCCTGCCGGGCAGGGCCAGGGAGGTGTCGTCATCGATGAATACCAACCCAACCAGATAAAGCTTTCGGTTGAAGCCCCGGCCCCGGCCATAATGGTGATCAGCGAAAACCATTATCCGGCCTGGCAGGCCTATCTGGACGGCCAGCCGGTCAAAACCTACCGGGCCGACTACACTTTCCGGGCGGTGGTGGTTCCGGCCGGAAAGCACAAGGTGGAATTCAAGTACCAGTCCAAGCCGTTCAACACCGGCCTGGCCATCAGTCTCATCTCTGCCTTGGTGGTGCTGCTGGGAATAATCGGCTTGGGCGTCCGGGAACTGGCCGGAAACAAAAAGACCAAAATGTTTATCCAATCATCTCAGGAAACTGGTTGAACACAAGGTGCCAACCCCGGCATGTCGCGTTAAATACTATCAGTGAGCATCGCAGTTGANNAGCTTGTCTGCATGTTTGAGGGCTGGCCAAAGCCCGAGTTCAGACAAGCCCGCCGTCAGCGAGAAGCGCAGCGCGGGCCTGCTATAGCATAAGCGTGGCCCGGATAGTATTTTGCGACGAGCTTTTTCTTTTGGTTATTTGCTTTTTGGCGGTACAAAAAGAAAAGAACATACAAAGGTTAAATCCGCGTTTATGACAACCCCATTATTTAACTCTACTTTTCCTGAGAAGTTAGATAGTCATAAAGACCAAAATCCAAGGAACCACAGCCTGAAAATCTGTGCAAAAAAAAACCCCCGCCTTCCTCCTTCGTCTGCCTGTGGCAGACTACGGCGGACACGTTAGCGGGGGGTTTTTACTTTTGTCTCCGGTCTTTTATTAAAAGTATTTTTTGTTCCCGGGATAATTTCTTTATCTCCAGTTCTCTTCGCAGTGCCTGGTTCTTGCTTTTCTGTCTTTCCCGGTAGACGGCCTTCACCGGAAGCCTTGATCTGGTGTACTTGGAGGCAGTGCCGGCGGCATGGGCTTTTAACCGTTTTGCCAGGCCGTTGGTAATTCCGGTGTAGTAGCTGCCGTCCCCGCATTTAAGGATGTAAACCAGCCATTGTTTGGCCGGGTTGATTTTGCCGGGCTTAACGATCACTTCTGCTCCTTATGTCCGGATTACTTCAGAAACAACAGCCAGACCCCGGCCACCGCCACCACCGCTCCTATGATCTCCATTAAACTGACCCGCTGTTTGAACAGGATCACCGAGGGCGGGATGATCAGCACCGGCACCAGGGCCATGATGGTGGAGGCTATGCCGGTGGAAGTGTGCTGGACGGCCAGCAGGGAGAATGACACTCCCAGGAACGGTCCGAATGCTGTTCCCAGGGTCAGTTGGCCCATCAGGCCGCGGTCCTTGAAAAACACCGGCAGGCGGCGCCAGCCCCCCAAAGCGGTATACAGGATGGCGAACCCGGCCATCCCGGTGAGCACCCTGATCTGGGCTGAGGCAAAGGGGTGATAGCCGCGCATCCCGTATTTGGAAAGAACCAACCCGCCGGCCTGTCCCAGCGCCCCGCCCAGGGCCAGCAACACTCCGGCTGCCGGATGCTTGAATGACAGCTGATTAGACCCGGCATCTTTCTTTAAAACCACCAGGGAGATCCCCAGCAGGGTCAGGGCCATGCCCCAGATGTCAATCGTGGTCAGGGTTTCGCCCAGCCACAGCCAGCCCATCAGCGCCGCCATGGGCGGGGCCAGGGCCATCACCAGCATGGCCACCCGGGCGCTGATGATGGTGTACGACTTGAACAGGCAGTAGTCGCCGATCACGAACCCGGCCACCCCCGACAGCGAGAGCCACAGCCAGGCATGGGCGGAGGCGTCCAACGGCAGGAACATGCCCCGGGTAACCAGGGTAAAGCAGCCCAGCAGCAGCGCGCCCAGGAACAGCTTGATCAGGTTGACCGCCACCGAGCCGATCTTTTTGGTGGCCGGTTCAAAGGCCAGGGCGGTGACCGTCCAGCAGGCGGCAGTGATCAGGGCGGCAATTTCACCGAGATGTGATGACATGTACCTCTTGAGGTGATAGGTAAAAGATTAAGACAATAATAATGGCCGGCAGTTGATACTACCGACCTGAAAATGTCAAAGTATTGTTTGTTGTCTGGCTCGCCAGACGACCTGTCCGCCGTAGTCGCAACGAAGGAGGAAGCCTGCTGATTAAAATTTCCCGCCTGGGCGTAGTCTGCCGACTACATCCTTTAATGGTTAGGTATAAAACATAACGGATTTCGTCGGCTAAAGGCGGAAATAGCTTCGGTATCCAGTAAAATACTCTGGCTTGCCAGACGAAGCCTGCTGGATATTTTCGCTTACTTGGGCGTAGTCTGGCGGAGAGTCAGGGATTTGAACCCCGGATCCCGTTCATCACGGGATACACGATTTCGAGTCGTGCGCCTTCAGCCGCTCGGCCAACTCTCCGTTAATAGATAACATTGTCTGGATCACGTATGTCAGGGTTTAGCCCGCTTGTCCTTGAAAAAGACCTTCAACATTTCCGAAGCTTCTTTTTCCAGCAATCCCCGATCAACCACTATCCGGTGATTGAGCCGCTTGTCCTCGACGATATTGAAAACCGAGCCGCAGGCCCCGGCTTTGGGGTCTGATGCCGCAAACACCAGCCGGTCAATCCGGGCCAGCACCATGGCTCCGGCGCACATGGCGCAGGGCTCCAAGGTCACGTACAAGGTGCATCCGGTCAGACGCCAGCGGCCCAGTTTTTTGGCGGCCTGCTTCAAAGCCATGATCTCAGCGTGACGGGAGGCGTCTTTCCTGGTCTCCACCTGGTTCCGCCCCCGGCCCACGATCCGGCCTCCATAAACAACCACGGCCCCAACCGGAACTTCGTTGTTAAGGGCCGCCTTTTGGGCCAGCTTGAGGGCCCGGTGCATATATGAATTGTCTGAGTCTGTCATAAAAATGGTGCGCCCGAGAGGATTCGAACCTCTNNATTCGTAGTCCGTTGCTCTATCCAGTTGGGCTACGGGCGCACTGATCATATAATTATAACCATTAATGGGCCGTGATGTCAAGATATTTGATGGCCGGCCATTGGTCACGTCCATCCCTGCATATTTTTATACAAAATGCTTGTAATTTTATATTTTAATTGATACAATATAAATCAAATACATTATTTTTGGGAGATTCCGACAAATGAAACTTGACGCCAGCCTGGTAAAATATCTGGGCCAGCCCATGGCCGAAAAACTGGAGGGCGGAAAACTTTCGGGCGACGAAGCCAAGCAGGCCGCCGAAAAGCTGAAGAAACTCTTTGAGTCGCTAGCGACGTACCTTCCCCGGGGCCTGCACGGCAGGCTGAAGGGGCTGGCCAAGGGGGAAAAGCTGGCCGCCGCCATTCTGCTGGCCGACGTCTCCGGGTTCACCACTTTATCGGAGCGGCTCTCCCGCACCGGCAAGGAGGGGGCCGAGGAGGTCACCACCATCATCAACAGTTATTTTTCGCCGCTGATCAAGATCACCCTAAAGTACGGGGGCGACCTGGTCCGCTTCGGCGGAGATTCCATCACTGTCATCTTTGAACCCCTGCCGGGCGAGTCCGCCGGCCAGGAACGCCGGGCCGCCCAGGCCGCCTGGGAGATGGCCGAGTTCGTCAAGAACTTTGCCGAGGTCAAGACCTCCATCGGCTCGTTCCCGGTGGGCCTGCACCTGGCCCTGCACACCGGAAGCTTCACCGCCTGCCAGGTGGGCAGTCAGGCAGATGGCCTGCAGTACCTGCTGGCCGGCCAGTCGGCCGCCACCGCCGCCCGGCTGGAGGACGAGGCCGAGGCGGGGCAGATCCTGATGTCCAAGGAGATGCAGCAGGTTCTGGCCGGCGCCGCCAAAACCGAAAAGAAGGCCGAAGATTCCTTCCACCTGCAGGAACTGACCGGGCCGGCCCCGGCCGGCCACGAACAGCAGGCCAGCGGCGAACAGGACCCGGAAACTTTGGCCATGAAGATCCAGGAGCTGGCGGCCTTCCTGCCGCCCTGGCTTTTCCAGCGGCTGATCACCGACCACAAGTCCGGGGCCCAGAGCGGGGAGCATACCCGGGCCACCGTGCTGTTCCTCAGTTTCTCCGGCCTGGATTTTGACAACGACGCCAGCGCGGTGGCCAAACTGCAGAACTATTACCAGGTGCTTCAGCAGACGGTGAAATCATACGACGGCCACATCAACAAGATAGATTCCGGCCAGAGCGGCCAGAGGGCTTTGATCCTGTTCGGCGCCCCCCAATCCCACGAGGACGACGAGATAAGGGCCGCCCTCTGCGGACTGGAGATGCTTTCCCACCAGGAATTCTCCTACGGCGGCATGCACCAGAAATTCGGCGTCAACTCCGGCTACGTCTTTGCCGGGACGGTGGGCTCGGCCGCCCGCCGGGAATACACCGCCATGGGCGACGAGGTGAACCTGGCCGCCCGGCTGATGGCTTCGGCCAGCGAAGAGGAGCTGCTGGTGACCGAGGCCACCCACCGCAAGTGCAAGAACAAATTTACGGCCGACCCTCTGGGCCAGCGCCAGTTCAAGGGCAAGGTCCATCCCATCAGCATCTTCAGGGTCACCGGCAAAAAGGAGGGCGGGGACGACATCTTTGCCAAGTGGATCTCCGAATCCAAGGCCATCGTGGGCCGGACCCAGGAACGGGAGCTTTTAAACCAGGCCATCGAAAAAACATTATTGGGCAAGGGCCGGATAGTATCCATAGTCGGCGAGGCCGGCATCGGCAAGTCGCGGCTGACCCGCGACCTGACCAGCCGCTGGATGGAGCACGGCTACAGCCTGTTCGGCGGCAGCTGCCAGTCCTACGGCCAGGCCATCAGCTATCTGCCCTGGGCCGAGCTGCTGGAAGCCTACCTGGGGCTTAAAAAGACCGACAGCCCGGAGGACAAGGCCCGGAAGATAGAAAAGGCTTTGGAGATCATAGATCCCCAGCTTAAGGACTGGGCCCCGATCATCGGCGAGGTCACCGGGGTCCAGATGGCCGAGACCCAGCTGACCAAATCCCTGGACGCCAAGCTGCGCCAGCAGAGGCTGTTTGACCTGGTGCTGGACCTGGCCTCCTGGGGCGCCTCCCAGGAGCCGCTGATGCTGATATTGGAGGACCTGCACTGGGCCGACAGCGCCTCCATGGAACTGCTTAATTACCTGGCCCGCAACATCGGGGAGAAGGCCATACTGCTGTGCCTGGTCTACCGGCCGCTGGAGGCCCAGCACGAGTTCGCCGGCAAGGATTACCATCACGGCATCCATCTTAAAGAACTGACCCCGGAGGAAAGTTTGGAATTAGTGCGCTCGCTTTTGGCCATCGAGGGGATGCCGCCGGAGCTGGAGGAGCTGATCCTCAAGAAATCGCAGGGCAACCCCTTCTTCGTGGAAGAGGTGGTCAAGTCGCTGATCGAGCAGAAGGTGGTGGACGAGAAGGACGGCAAGTGGCAGGTGATAGATTCCGAGGTCCGCAACGTCAACATCCCCGACACCGTCCAGGGGGTGATCAAGAGCAGGGTGGACCGCCTGAATTACGAGACCAAGGAGGTGCTGCAGTTCGCCTCGGTGATCGGGCGGGAGTTCAGCTTTAACCTGCTGTCCGGCATCTATCCCAAAAAGGAGCAGATCAAGACGGTGCTGTCCGACCTCAACCGCTTTGACCTGGTGCTGATGGAGGGCGATGAGGCCTACCTGTTCAAGCACATCATGACCCAGGAAGTGGCCTACGACAGCCTGCCCTTTGCCAAGCGGCGCGAGCTGCACAACACCATCGGCGACCAGCTGGAGGAGATCCACCAGGACAAGATAGAGGAGGCCTTTGGCCTGCTGGCCCACCACTATTACCGGGCCAACAACTGGGAGCCGGCCTTCTTTTATTCGGTGGAGGCCGGGGACAAGGCCAAGAAGGTCTATGCCAACCAGGAAGCCCTGGCCCACTACGACCGCTCGCTGGAGATCTTTGACAAGATGGTGGAGGCCGGGATGCTGCCGGAGCTGACTAGGCGGATTGAGGAGGAGATCAAGGCCGAGGAGGCCAAGAAGGAGCTGGGGAAGAAATAGCAGGAAACGGAACGCCGATTTCTCCTCCCACGAAATCCCACGAAAAAACATGAAAAATATGATATTTACATGGTAGGGGCGATAGGAAGATTTTCCCTTTACATAGCCACGACCTTAAGGTCGTGGCTATGTGGTTAATATTTACATCCCTTTAGTGCAAAGTGCAAAAAATACATTATAGTAACTCATTGCAAATCAATGTTGTGATAAAATCAGTGGTAAAATATTGCATTTTTGATAACTTATCAAGGTAGTAACGGCATTTTTGCATGGAATTATTATATAAGTAAAACCAAACAAAGCAATGTGTTATGGAATAAATAACTTTAACTTCAGTTCTTGGTATATTAATTGCATATATATCAAAGCAGAAATCAAAATATAAACTAATTCATAAACAGGAGAAAAACATGAAGAGCATGTCCAAATGGTTAGTGGTTCTGGCTTTAGTGGTTTTGGCAGCCAATGCCTTTGCCATCAAGGCCAACCCCCGGCCGCGTACGCTCACCCAGCCCGACGGCAGTACCTTCCAGGCTACTCTAAAGGGTGACGAGCATTTCCATTTTGCCGAGGATGCAGATGGTTATTCCATCGTCCAGGACAAAAAGGGCTACTGGACCTATGCCAGGCAGGAAGACGGCCTGCTGGTGCCCACCGGTCATATCGTCGGCAAGGGCTTTTGCCCGTTCGCCAAGGGCTTAAGGCCCAACGCCGAGGCGGTGGCGGCCCTGCCCAAGAACGCTAACAGGGTCATCAATTTCACGGTGGAACAGCGCCACAAATGGTCCACCGACTTTCTGTATGGCAAGGACCGCACCAAGGCCGACCCCTCCAAGGCCGCCAGCAACCGTCAGTATATGAACGTGGTGCTGGGCGACTTCTCGGACAGCACCTTTGCCTGGTATGCCGGAACCGAAAAGGCCGGCCAGAATCCCTACACTCCGTTCCCCTACGACCGCAGCGCCGCCAACAACCACGCCCTGGCCACCGCCAACTGGTTTAACTTTTTGGCCTTTGGAGACTCAACTTCCCCCTATGTCCCCGACTCCTCGATCGTGGGCTCCATGAGCAACTTCTACTATGATTTCAGCATGCGCAAGGTGTGGTGGTTCGGAAAGGTCTCCCCGGTGATCGCCACCGGCATCACCCGGGCCAACTCGGTCAGCAATGACGCCCCCTCCTCCACCTATTATACTCCGGCCCTGAACGGCGCCGACGCCACGATTAATTACGACAATGACGGCAACGGCGTGGCCGACGGCCTGATCTTAGTCCATCCCGGCCCGGGGCAGGAGGAATCCGGCGACACCAAGGATATCTGGTCCATGTCCATGACCGGCAACTTCGGCACCAGGGACGGCGTCAGCATCACCAAGCTGATCGCCTGTCCCCAGAACGGCCAGCTGGGCGTGTTCTGTCACGAGATGTTCCACCAGATCGGCGCCCCCGATCTTTACGACTACGGTTACTCCGGCACCCCCTGGGGCGAGTGGTCCTTAATGGACAACGGCTCCTACAACGGCAACAACGGCGGCGACAAGCCGGCCTTCCCCGGCGGCCACCTGCAGTATGACGTGGACGGCCACATCGAGACCGGCGTGGACGGATGGCTGACTGCCGGCGCTGTCGGAAACACCGACTCCATCTCCAGCGTCTACCGCGGCGACGGCCAGTACACCATCGCGGCCTTAGATTCGTCCGGAGAGGCCCGCCGGGGCCATCCCACCAGCGGCATCCGGCTGTGGCGCGTCCGCAACATGGCTTTCCGCGATTCCGGCCAGGTGTTCTTTGTGGAACTGCGCAACCGCACCCCTCCCTACGAAGAGGGCCTGCCCGAGAACGGCCTGATCATCACCCACATCGACACCCGGATGGGCGGGGGCTCCCGCTTTAACGACGGCCCGCCCACGGTCAAGTACTATTATTCCTGGGTGGAACAGCCCGGCATCAACCCCAACCTGGCCTACGCCGCCGGCGACAGCAACTTCCCGCGCCAGTGCGCCAACGCCGCCTACTCGGCCCAGGATGTCAGCCCGGGAGGATACGCCGAGAACGCCATCGACTCCCTGAGCATCCCCAACTGCAAGACCAACCGCGGCACCGGCAACGGCGGCGGCAACGGCCCCTGGATCTACGACGTCTCGGTTGAAGGCCCCACCATGACCTTTAAGGTGGCCCGGACCGGCATGGCGGCCGCCACCCCGCTGGTGGGCTACCAGTCCTCGGTGGTGCTGGATCCGGTAATGCTTTACACCGCCAACAACAACAACGGCATCTTTGATCCCTGGGAATACGATTCGGTCAAAGTGACCCTGATCAACACCGGCGCGGCCATCAGCGCCGGGGCGGCCTGCTCATTGTATGTGACGGACGGAGAAAATTGGGCCACCGTTACCAACCCCGGCTGGAGAACGATAGGCAGCGGCGCCCTGGCCACCAATGCCAGCGGCCAGAGCCTGTCCTTTGCCGTGGCCATCAAAAAAGACGCCCCCAAGTTCTTTGATATAACCTTCGGGGTAAAGATCCGCAGCACCACCCCGGCCTACAGCGGCACCAGCTACTTTACCCAGAGGATCAGCGGCCTGGTGATAGCCAAGACCTACGACTTCCAGCTCCTCCGGGTGGGCGGAACCACCTGGGACTGGCGGATAATGCCCAGCTCGGTGGCGATATTGGCCGACACAGTGTTCATTGCCAACGCCAACTTAGACCATGCCACTTTCCAGAGCCGGCTTTACGCGGTAAAAAAGAGCACCACCAACAATCCGCTGCTGGCGGCCGACACCATCCGCTCCATCAACAACCGGGGCTCGGTCCATGTGGCCACCAAGTACGCCGGCGGAATTGACATCGACAATGCCGGCCAGCTTTGGATCTCCCTGCAGGATTCCATCTACGGATTCAACCGGGCCACCACGGTCAACAATGCCTTCCGGATGCCCAACGTATCCTGGGGCGGCACCCCGATGCTCCGCATCCGCGGCGTGGCCATGGGCCCGGCGGTGATAGACACCATCGGTCCGGACCCCATGCCCGGCGACTCTTTGTGGGTCTATTGGCAGAACTACGACGCCTATTCCGAGTCTCTGATAGCGGTCCGCAAACCGGCCTCCGGCACCACCACCAAGATACAGGGTTTCAGCTGGAACGAGACCGCCTACGGCGCCAGCACCTCCGGCGTCGGCGGCCAGTGGTGGAACGGCCGGGCCCTGGAATACGACGGCTCCAGCATCTGGACCTCCTCGGTCTGGATGAACTATCTGATCCGCCGCAACCCGGTTAACGGACAGCTGCTTGACATCATGGCCGGACCGTCCAGCTACGGCAGCTATGGCACCTATGGTATGGGCATGGAAGCCACCAATGCGGCCGGCGTGCCCTACGCCCCGGTGGGAACCGCGGCCTATGTGCCTTATGCGGTGGGCAACCGGCACTATCTGTATTGCGCCTCCATGGACGAGGGCAAGGTTTACAAGGTGGACATCACCGGCCTGGTCGGCGCCACCCCGCCCGACAGCGTCAAGGTGACCGCCCTGACGGCCACCAGCAACCGGATCGACTGGTGGAAGGCCAACGACAACACCCAGAAGGTCAAGAGCTACAACATCTACCGTCAGCCGCTGGGAACCACCACCCCGCCGACCGTGTCCGACCTGATCGCCACAGTCAACAACGTCTACGGCGGACCGACCACCCACACTTATACCGACGCGTCGGCCAAGGGAGGCAAGGCGGCCTGGGTCTACACCGTAAACTCGGCCAACTATTACAGCGGCGGGTCATGGGGAGCTTCGGTCAACGCCCCCGCCCAAGCGGTGGAACTGACCAGCTTTGCGGCCTCCACCTCCGACAACAGCGTTACCCTTAACTGGGCCACCGCCTCCGAGCTGAACAACTACCAGTGGATTGTCAAGCGCTCGGCCGACGGCGTGAACTACCAGGATGTGGCCACCCTGGAAGGCGCCGGAACCAACCCCTACGGCAAGACCTACACCCATACCGACGTGGTGGCAGCCGAAGGCATCTACTACTACCAGCTTTACAACGTCAACAGCGACGGACACCAAAGCCTCTCCGGCCAGCTGATCGAGACCGTGGGCCGGCAGCCGATGGCCTACGAACTGTCCCAGAACTATCCCAACCCGGTAGGCCGCAGCGCCACCAAGATAGCCTTTGCCTTAAAGAACCCGGGCAAGGTCAGCTTAGTGGTCTACAACGTGCTGGGCGAGCAGGTGAAGACCCTGGCCAACGACACCCGCAAGGCCGGTTTCTACACCCTTACCTGGAACGGCACCGACGACAACGGCCGCCAGGTCTCCAACGGCATCTACTTCTACAAGCTGATCTCTGGCGAGTTCCAGTCCACCAAAAAGCTGACGGTGCTGAAGTAATCATTCAGCTTTTTACACATATCAAACCCCCCGCTTTGGCGGGGGGTTTGATGTAAAGGGAAGAAAACTTAAAAGTAAGAAAGGAGGGACACCAAAATGAATAAAATTATGACAGCGGTGCTTGCGTGTCTTTTCCTGATCACAGGGTTGTTGCAGGCCATGCCGCCCCGGGAGGGGTTAAAGGAGCCGGCTTCGGTAATTGAGGCTAGGAAGCAGGGAATGGATAGTCCAAAAGACGGCCTGATCCAGCAGATAAAAGCCAAGGGCGGAGAGGCCAAAATATCCGGCAGCCGCAGTTATCCGGTGGTGATGGGCTATTTTACAGATTTAGCCAGTACCTTTACCCAGGCAAATTTTCAAATACTGTTGTTCAACAGAGGCACCGGCGTAAAGTCGGTGAACAATTATTATCGGGATATGTCTTACAATGCCATGAGCTGTTCGGGCAGCGTGGCCGCCTGGGCCAGCAGCGGCAATACACAAACTTATTATGGAAACAGCAATAACGGACTGACCACCTCTGATACCATTCGCAGCGCCTATGGTTTCATTAAGAAAACATTGATAGCCTGCGATGCGGCGGTTGATTTTTCCAAGCCTGAATACGATAGCGACCAAAACGGCGAAGTTGACGTTCTCTGGGTTGTTCATGCCGGGAAGGGGGGCGAAGAAACTTATCCCAGCACATTAGAAATATGGTCCCACAGTTGGAACCTTACCTATTGGATGAGCAGTAAAGGTAAAATTTTTACCACCAACGATATCAGCCATTACACAGGTAAAGCTGTTACCATCAATAAATATATCATCATGCCGGAGAAGACAGATGCATCCGGTGCCGGCACCAACAAGATAATCGGGGCCGGAGTATTTTGCCACGAGTTTGGCCACGCCTTGGGCCTGCCCGATCTTTATGACACCGGCGGTGTTTCCATTTCCGGCCAGGGACTTGGGCAATGGTCATGCATGGCCAGCGGCAGCTGGGGCGGAGATGGCGCAACCAACGCCACCCCGACATCGCTGGACGTCTGGTGCAAACGCTTCCTGGGCTGGATCACTCCGTACAATGTCGTCCAGAACGGGAAATATTCATTCAACCACATCATCAATACAGTCAGTTACGGTGCGGTCCGCCTGGCCAAGCTGGGCAGCGCCTCGGCCACCCAATACTGGCTGGTGGAGAACCGCTCCAAGACGGCGGTGGGCCCGGTCAGCGGCGTGGCCTGGGATGCCAACCTGCTGGGCGCCGGCCTGGCCATCTACCACATAGACAACACCTACACCTCCGCGACATATATCGGCAATAACAACGTCAACGTCAATACCACAACCGGCGCCAGCCGCAACCGGCCATACGGCGTGGCCATGGAGGAGACTGACCAGACCGCGGCCACATATACATCGGAGTTGTGGACCGGAACCAACCGGGGAGATGCCGCCGACTGCTGGACCGCCAGCACCCAGGCCAATTTCGACAGCACCGGCACGGCCTATCCAATAAGCTATCTAAACGATGGCACCAGCAAAGCCGGAATAGCCGTGCGCAAGATACCGGCGGCCGGGAAGGCGGGGGACCTGAGCAAGGCCATGACCTGCACCCTGTATGTGATACCGGCCGGGCCCCTGGGGGTCAACCTTTCCCAATTCACGGCCTGCTCCGGCCAGAACGGAATTACCCTGAACTGGCGGACCGAAAGCGAGATGGAAAGCTATGCCTGGGCCATCGAGCGCACAAACGGGCCGGCGGAGAATTACCGGACCATCGCCAGCCTGCCGGCCTACGGCACCACCAACAGCGCCCACGATTACAGCTATACCGACGATTCCCCGGAACTGGCTACGGGAGTTTATTACTACCGGCTGATCCAGACCGACGCTTCGAACGAAGAAAACTCCTTCGGTCCGGTGGAGGTAAGCTACGTCAGGCCCGGCCCGGCGGCGCTGGAATACGCCTTGATGCCGGCTTTTCCCAATCCGACCAAGGGCGGGGTCAGTTTTAACTATTCCCTAAAGCAAGCCGGGGCGGCCAGCCTCAGGGTCTACAACCTGCTGGGCCTGGAAGTGGCCACTCTGGCCGACGGCTGGAAGCAAGCCGGAGCATACACCGCAGTCTGGGACGGAAGGGACAGCCGGGGAAAGAACTCCGCCAACGGGGTGTATTTCTACAAGCTGGTTTCCGGCGATTTCTCGGCCACCAAAAAGATAACCATCCTGCGGTAAACAGCATTTTGTCATTCCGAGACAATTAACCTGCCGTACCGATTGAGGAATGATGTTGTCGCCCCCTTCGACTTTGCTCAGGGCATCGCTTCAAGTCGTAGGAGAACGGGTTTTCTCGGGGTGACAACAATTAGTGAAAATTTGATAAACTGCGGACAGGTCCCAGCCGAATCCAATGGCTTTTGACCGGGACCTGTTTGTATAATGTTACATCTTAACCTGGAAGAAAATGGCCAAACGAAGAAAGATCATCGGCGAGATAATGGTCTCGCTGGGGTATGTGACGCTGGAGCACATCAACAAGGCCCGCTGGCAGCAAATGCAGGGGACCGGCAAGCGCATCGGCGAATGCCTGGTGGAGCTGGGGCACACCACCCACGACGAGGTGCACCGGGCGCTGCAGGTCCAGGAGCTGGATCCGGCGGAGTAGGGTGTCTTCGATAAACCCGCCTCCTCCTTCGGCGGACAGGTGCGGCGGCCACTCAGACACCTGTGCGCGATCCGGGGGAGTAGACCTTTTGCCCACTAAGTTACACTAATTGATTATCCAATCAGCTCAGGAACCGACTGTAGGTACGGGGGCTATTCTGAACTCAACCCCTTCGCTTCCCCTTCTTATATGGTAACGGG
>DHVS01000025.1 GCA_002412795.1 bacterium UBP2_UBA5202
TCGTGAGACAGTTCGGTCTCTATCCTCTGTGGGCGCAGGAGATTTGAGAGGTCTTGTCCTTAGTACGAGAGGACCGGGATGAACGAACCTCTAGTGTACCAGCTGTCCTGCCAAGGGCAAAGGTTGGGTAGCTATGTTCGGATGGGATAACCGCTGAATGCATCTAAGTGGGAAACCCACCTCAAGATTAGATCTCCCCTAGCGTATGCTAGCTAAAGGCTCCCGGAAGACTACCGGGTTGATAGGCTACAGGTGTAAGTCCAGCAATGGATTAAGCCGAGTAGTACTAACGCAGCCGTGAGGCTTGACCATGAATTTTAAAAACCAGTTTTCATCGGTCGCATAATCAATGGTTTAATATCCAAGCTCTAAATGATCTTTATTAATAAAGCCCTGTTCGGTTTTTAACCCCACTCCTTTCGTGAGTCACATAAAATCATGGCTCAGGACAGGCTCTTACCCTCCCCCAATGGGAGAGGGATCAGGGAAGGGCATAAAGAGAAAGTTTTCGGCGGTTTTGCCAGGAGGGTCACACCCGTTCCCATTCCGAACACGGAAGTTAAGCCTCCTAGGGCCGATGGTACTGCTTAGGCAACGTTGTGGGAGAGTAGGTCGCCGCCGGGATTAAAATTAGGAACCCCCGCTTTATAGCGGGGGTTTTCTATTTATACGGCTCCCGGGTCCCATATAAAGCTATAATAAAAGAGGGACGTAAGATACACTAACTCGCAACGCTCGCAAGTGTTTCTAACGGATCCTTCGCCCTTTTAACACTTTTGATGGTGGGCTCAGGACGCAAGATGCCCTAATTCACTTCGTTCATAAGGGCATCTAACGGTTCGCCGCCGGGATTAAATTTAGGAACCCCCGCTTTTTTAGCGGGGGTTTTCTATTGTCATTTCTTAAATCAAAGTGAAAGAGCTGTCAGCAAAGACGGCTCTTTTTTTATTTTCCGCTTGACAAATGTTTCAATAATGCTATAATCCTGAAGGTACAGGCCTACAATACATTTAACCAAAAGGAGGAAAGCTTATGCCGTTGCCCAAGGATTTCAGCAAGGCCGTCAATGCGCTGACGGCGCGGGCGCAGGGATTGGACAAGAACAAGGCGGACTTTGCCTCGGCCGCAGACCAACAGATCGTCAAGCCGTTTTTAAGCGGCGCCGGCAGGATCAAAGACCTTGACGCCAAACAGGAGCAGGCTTCGACATAGCTCAGCCGAACGGCCAAGGCGGCGTTGCACCAGATCACCGAGGAACTGAACGCGGCCTTTAAACAATTAGCTGGGTTGGATTCGCAGTTGACTTCGCTGATTTACGCCAAGTACACCAAGAAGAACGATAAGCTGGAAGAGTTTGGATTGAAGTCTTGGAAGCCAAGCGGACGGAAGGGACCCAGGACAAAGAAAGCCTGATAGGGGAATCGCCGTACCGCCCGGCGGCATTAGAATACCAAGTAGTGGGATTAGTATTCCGTATGGCGGAATACTAATCCTGACTTTGGGAATTAGTATTTCACGGTATAATATTAGTATTCCAAGCCAAAGAATTAGAATTCCAGACGGTGGAATTAGTATTCCAAGACGTGAAATTAGAATTCCGGAACTTGTAATTAATGTTCCCAGCCTTGGAATTAGTATTCCAAGGCAAAAGGAAAGTAGTTTTGGACAGGGAATACTTGTATTTAAGTAAGTTAAGCTATTGTTTTGCAATGGATTGGACGGATTGTGCGATAATTAGAGGCCATTAGTAAAAAATGTCTCAATTAGGATCGCTAACCCTGGCGATAAATACTGCGGTAGGATAGGTATACGTCATAGGTGCGTATATATAGCTACTGGTAATTGGCTTTACGTCATAATGGCGTAAAGCCGGTAGTTAGGTGAAAATGCGGCACGCAACCAACACACATTCAAAGGAGCAGTTTATGGATAACGACAACAAATCAATCGAGATCTGGAATAAAGTGCTGAAGGCATCGCTCAGTATCCCGGGTGCCAAAATAGATCGGACTTCGTTTTTGACTAAGGAACTTTCGAAAAGAGTATCAGAAACACAAATGCAATCAGCCATTGAATCGAATCCAGCAAAGGCCGGCATCCCAAGAGCTACAATGGACGAGGTCGCCAAAGCCTCCATCAAATGGCATCTCACTCAGGTAACTTCTATCTCATTTTTGGCGGGTCTTCCTGGTGGATGGTGGATGGCTGGAACGATACCAGCAGATTTAGCTCAGTTTTATTGGCATGTGATACAAGTTGTCCAAAAACTAGCATACATTTACGGTTGGCCTGAACTTTATAGCGTCGATGAAATTGATGACGAGACGTTGCTTCAAATTACCCTGTTCATAGGCGTGATGATGGGTGCTAAAGGTGCAGCAAAGATAGTTTCTGAACTAGCCGAGCGTGTTTCCGCGGAAGTCGCCAAGCGACTTCCAAGAGCCGCTCTCACAAAGTATGGTATTTATACTCTTGCAAAACAAGTCGCAAAATGGATCGGGGTCAAGTTGACAAAGGATATCTTCTCAAGAATAGCGTCCAAAATTGTTCCCATCCTCGGCGGCGCAGTCTCAGGGGCGATTTCTTATGTCACGATGAAGTCAATGTCCCGTAGGCTGTCAAGTCATTTACGTTCTCTGGCAATTGCGGGTTCGTAACAATTCAGCGATGCGTGCCGCCACTCCACATAACAAAGGGCTTGCTGGCTCGGCTTGCGACTGGGGAGAACGCAAGCCTCGCATCACATGGCCTATGGCATTAAGCGGTCACGTTCGCAAAGCCGCAAACGTTAGCCGTAACCCCACACACAATAGAAAGGTAATCAAGATGGCAAATGAAGACATTGACCCAAAAGCGCGCGAGCGTTTTGGGACTGAAGCTAAAGTATCGTTGATAAAGGCTTCCATTTTTTGGGCATCAGCAAAAGAAGAATATGTAAGGGGCGACTACTTAGCTACAGCAGTAAGTGCATATTATTCAATTTTCCATTTGTCATTGTTTGTAATGTGGTTAAAGCCCGAATATTTGCAGCCAGCAATAAAAGACAAACTAATCAAAATTCAAGACGCGGGCGGCCCATTGCCTGATAAAAGTATTTCTCACGGAAACATAGAAGAATTCTTATGCGAAGATCATGGTGAATTATTAGTATCCGTAAAAGAACTTGGGGAACTATTTAAGAAAGCAAAGGGCTATCGTGAATTTGCAAGTTATGGGCCTCGTGTCACAACCAATGGTGACAACATATTTATCGGCCCATGTTCTTTTACCATTGAAACTTTAAATGACATTATCAATGAAACAGAAAAACTGATAAAACAAACTGTTCTATCAGTTTTGCCAAAAACTGCTTACGATGGGATGTTGGGTAATATTGTAGTTGACCAGTCTATACCAATGATAGAACAATCTGATTTAAGTTTTAGAAAATGGTCGTCTCCGGATATAATAAAGCGGGCATCTGTTTTATTGGAAGACATCAAGCGGGGAGTAACTTAATAATATTAGTTAGTTCTTGTGGCAACTATTTACAACGGGTTTTGTGGCTTGTGAGTGACAGGTACGTAAGCCTACCCTAAAATAAACCCAACCCAAAAAAGGAGACCCAATGCGCAAATATATTTCTGCCATCATCATAGGAACTTTATTAGTTCTCGGATGGGCCAGTACCTTTGCCCAGCAAACCGGGCAGCCGCTTAGCGAGGCATTGGATCAAAACGGCAGGATAATCCCAGGTATAACCAGCGGCAGTTTTGACGCCCGCGGTTACCAAATGCAACTGGCCCCAGACGGCAGCCCGACCTTTACCAGCTCCCCCCAGGACTCCAACTGGGATAACCGGTTTTGGCTGCCGGGGGTTGACAACGCTGTTTATGCAACGGCAGTAGATAGCGTAGGCAACCTATATGTTGGCGGCGCTTTTACGGCCATAAACGGCGATACGGCCATGCGATACATCGCCAAATGGAACGGCACGACTTGGTCGGCCCTGGGCAGCGGCATGAATAGCTCTGTCAATGCCATAGCGGTCAGCGGCAGTGATGTATATGTGGGTGGAAGTTTTCACATAGCAGGTGGAGATAGTGCAAATCATATCGCCAAATGGAATGGCTCGTCCTGGTCGGCCTTGGGCAGCGGTATGAATGGCGATGTCAATGCCCTTGCCATCATTGACAGTAATGTCTATGCGGGCGGTTGGTTCAACGCAGCTGGCGGGGTCGGCGCGAGTCGTATAGCCAAATGGAACGGCTCATCCTGGTCGGCCCTGGGCAGCGGTATGAATGGCGCTGTCAATGCCATTGCAGTCAGCGGCACTGACGTATATGCGGGTGGTGGTTTCACTTATGCCGGCGGGGCCAGCGCCAATTGTATCGCCAAATGGAACGGCACGACTTGGTCGGCCCTGGGCAGCGGCATGAATAGCTCTGTCAATGCCATAGCGGTCAGCGGCACTGACGTATATGCGGGCGGTTATTTCACCACAGCTGGCGGTGATAGCGCCATATTCATTGCCAAATGGAACGGTTCGTCCTGGTCGGCCCTGGGTAGTGGTTTGAGTTACGATGTCTATTCTATTTCTGTCAGCGGCAGTGATGTATATGTGGGTGGAAGTTTTCACATAGCAGGTGGAGATAGTGCAAATCATATCGCCAAATGGAATGGCTCGTCCTGGTCGGCCTTGGGCAGCGGTATGAATGACGCTGTCTGGACCATTGCTGTCAGCGGCAGCGATGTCTATGCGGGGGGTTATTTCAACACAGCAGGCTGGGTTGGCGCAAATCATATCGCCAAGTGGAACGGCTCGTCCTGGTCGGATCTGGGCAGTAATGGCAGCGGCGTGAATGACTATGTCTATGCCATAGCGGTAAGCGGCAGCGATGTCTATGCGGGGGGTTATTTCACCGCAGCTGGTGGGGTTCGCGCAAATTATATCGCCAAATGGAACGGCTCGTCCTGGTCGGCCCTGGGCTTCGGCATGAATGACTATGTCTATGCCATAGCGGTCAGCGGCAGCGATGTGTATGCGGGTGGACAATTCACTATAGCCGGCGGGGCCAGCGCCAATTGTATCGCCAAGTGGAACGGTTCGTCCTGGTCGGCCTTAGGCAGCGGTATGAATAACGATGTCTATTCTATTTCTGTAAGCGGCAGCGATGTGTATGCGGGTGGACAATTCACTATAGCCGGCGGTGATAGCGCAAAATACATAGCCAAGTGGAACGGCTCGTCCTGGTCGGCCTTGGGCAGCGGTATGAATCACTATGTCTATGCCATAGCGGTCAGCGGCAGCGATGTGTATGCGGGTGGACAATTCACTATAGCCGGCGGGGATAGCGCTAAATATATCGCCAAATGGAACGGAACGTCCTGGTCGGCCTTGGGTAGCGGTATGAATAACGCTGTCTCAGACATTGCGGTCAGCGGCAGCGATGTGTATGCGGGCGGATTGTTCGCCACAGCCGGGGGGGTCGGCGCGAGTCGCATCGCCAAGTGGAACGGTTCGTTCTGGTCGGCCTTAGGCAGCGGTATGACTAGCTCTGTACGTGCCATTGCGGTCATCGGCAGCGATGTGTACGCGGGTGGATGGTTCACCACAGCTGGCGGGGTCAGCGCGAATCGCATCGCCAAATGGAACGGTTTGTCCTGGTCGGCCTTAGGTAGTGGGGTGAATGACTGGGTTGAAGCCATATCGGTCAGCGGCGACACTGTATATGCGGGGGGCTATTTCACCACCGCCGGCGGAAAAGCAAGCTCCCGTTTCGGCATTTACCATGATGTGCCTACCGGCGTTGCTGGGGAACCAATGAACAATGAACAATTGACAATTAGCAATGTGCTACAAAACACACCTAATCCCTTCAGCCGTCAAACAACCATCAAATACCAAATAGCACAACCGGGGACGGTCAGTTTGAAAGTTTACAATATTGCCGGGCAGATGGTGCGAACGCTTGTCAATGAAGATAGGAAGATGGGAAGCTATGAAGTCGTGTGGAACGGAAGAGATGAAAGCGGCAAGCGGGTGGCAGGCGGTTTGTATTTCTACCGGCTTAATGCGGCAGGGGTAAGCGAAGTCAAGAGATTGGTTCTGATTAAGTGAGCACGTAAATGCACACAAACCCGCAAAATGTTAGCCTTCCATAGCCCATGTCCAAGAAAAAATCCAAACACCAAAGCCTAAGCCAGCAGCATCTGGCCCAGGCCCAGCACCGCAACCGGCACTGGGAGAAGATAAAATTCATCTGCCAGGCCTGCGGCGCTCCGCAGGCCTTTTCCCTGCTGCCCCGCCGCCAGCTGGAGCGGCTGTACGACCTGCGCTTCCTGCCGTATCGCATCGAGGACGCGCCGGGCGAGAACATCCCGGAGCGGGTGGTCAAAGACTGCCGGATATTTGTCTTTGACCAGGTAAAACGAATGACCATGCCGGTCGTTCCGGGCGGGCCGGAGATCACTCTGGACGATTATCTCAATGTTGCCCTCAGCCTGAAGCATTACATCAAATACCTTGCCGGCGATGAATTTGCCGGGGCCGGAGAATTCAAGCAAGCCCTGGCAGCCTTTGCCGGGGATGAAGAGTCTTTTAATGCGGCCTTTTCCAAGCTTTCCGACGCCCTGTGGGTGCCCAGCGCCTTTTGCAGCGATCTCAACTCCCGGATCTACTGGCTGACTCTGTCTTTTGACAGTTTGGACGGCGAAACCTGTCTGGAGCGTAATCTGGAAGTGCACGCCCATGCGCCGGAGCGCGCCCAAGTCAGTTTTGACGGCATTCTCCGTCCGGCGGTCCGGGTTTGCTGGGCCTTCTGCGGGGCGGGGCTGGAGAAGGTTGATCTCAAACCGTCTGATTTGGGCCTGCGCGGAAGCTTTGACAAACTGCCGCACGAGGTTTATGTCCAGTCGCACGCCCTGCAGCGGCTGGAGGAGCGGATGGACGGAGTGGTGGCCGGGCTGCTGCACTTCAGCCTGTTCCTGTCACTGCAGCAACCCAAGGCGATCAACGACGGGCAGGGGAACATCCTGATAGAGTACCGGATATTCAACATCAAGGCCGGATACCTGGCGGCCTATATCAAGGACGGCCGGGTGGTGATCCGCACCTTTCTGTTCGTCACCAACAACGGCACGCCCGAGGGCAAGAGGCTGGAGGAGGTTTTTGGGCTGGGCAAGATTGACAAGCAATACCTGACCCTCGACAAGTTGAGCACCTTCATGGCCGCCGATGTGGCCGGCAACGCTGGATTGCAGGAGTTATTCCAACAGGCAGGCTGCGAGTGCCTGTGGGATCTGAAAAAAAAGGTGGGGCCTCTGTGTACTGTCAGCGGGCAAACCCCGGCGGCGCTGCTGGAGCAATATTTGGGGTTGAATACGAAGCAGATTTGAATCATACCGGTCAAACTCAGGACAAGTTTAGAAGCCCCCGCTTTTTTAGCGGGGGTTTTCTATTTATGCGGCTTCCGGGATTTCTGGACTTTTCATGGAGTATTTTTTATGATATAATCAAGCCCATGAGGACATTCAAGATCATAACCTTCGGCTGCAAGGTCAACCAGTACGACTCCCAACTGTGGCGGGCCGCTTTGGAGCAGGCCGGGTTGTCCCCGTCCGGTCCCGGACAACCGGCGGATATGGTCCTGATCAACACCTGCACCGTGACCGCGGCGGCGGACCAGCAGGCCAGGCAGTCCATACGCAAATGCAAAAGGCAGAATCCAACCCTTCGACAAGGGCTTCGGCAGGGCTTCGACTTGGCTTCGACTTGCTCAGCCGGGCCGCTCAGCCGGGGCGCTCAGCCCGGCGGCTCAGGGCAAGAATGCAAAATCATAGTAGCCGGCTGCTACGGGCAGGTCAATGAAAAAGCCATTAAAGACATACCCCAGGCGGATCTGGTGGTGGGCCGGTGCAGCCCGGAAAATATTTTAGCAGTGCTCCGCGAACTGGGACTCGGCCAAAAATCAGCCCCCGAGGGGATAAAATCATTTTCCGGCCACACCCGGGCTTTCCTTAAAGTCCAGGATGGCTGCGACCACCGCTGCAGCTACTGCATCGTGCCGCTGGCCCGGGGGAGGTCCCGAAGCCGGGAACTTTCTGACATCATGGCCGAGGCCGCTAGGCTGGTTGGTTCCGGGCACAAAGAACTGGTGCTGGCCGGGGTCCGGCTGGGTGATTTCAAGCCTTCCTTAAGGGTGCTGCTGAAATCTATCCACGACATTCCGGGACTGGAAAGGGTCCGCCTGAGCTCGCTGGAACCCGACGATGCCAGCGACGATCTGATCGAGACCCTGGCGGAACTGCCCAAAGTGGCCCGGCACCTGCATCTTCCCCTGCAGAGCGGCGACGACAAGATCCTGAAACTGATGAACCGTCCCTATTCCATCAAATATTTCTCCGCCCTGCTTCATGAGATAAATAAAGCCATTCCGGAAATGACCTTCGGCACCGACATCATCGTTGGTTTCCCGGGAGAGGGCGAGCAGGAGTTCGGGCAGAGCTACAACGCCGCCAAAGACCTTCCCCTAAGCCAGCTCCACGTCTTCACTTATTCCAAAAGGCCGCAGACCAAAGCCGCCGGAATGCCCGGACAGATCCCCGAAGGAATAAAAAAAGAACGCTCCCAGCGGCTGCGGGAGATGTTCGCCCAAAAACAGCACCAGTACTGGAGTTCCTTGTCTGGGCAAAGAACTGCCGTCCTATTTGAAGGGCAGGATAAGGGGGAGTGGTCCGGCCTGGGCGAGCATTACTTTCGGGTTTCGGTAAGATCTGATGCCGACCTTAGGAACAAGATGCTGCCGGTGAAACTTACCCGGGTCAATGACCAGGGACTGGACGGGGAGATAATTATCTAAAATTTTATCTAACCACAAAAAGCACCCTTCGATAAACTCAGGGTAAACTCCGGCACAAATATAATTTCCGATTTCCCATTTCCTATTTAGCCATTTTGGTGTTGTCGTGCATTATGTGGCCAATCATTGGTAAAAATAATAGGATCGATGTCTAAAACTTTTTACATAGAGACCTACGGCTGCCAGATGAATGTTTACGATTCGGCCTGCATCTCCTCGCTTTTGACCGGGGCCGGGATGACCAAGGCTGAGTTCTTAGAACAGGCGGATGCGGTGATCATCAACAGCTGTGCGGTGCGGGGCCATGCCGAGGAGCGGGTGCTGGGCCGGGTGGGCGAGCTCAAGGGTTTGAAAACGAACAAGCCCGGGCTCAAGCTCATCCTCTGCGGCTGCGTGGCCCAGGAACAGGGCAAAACCCTGCTGGAACTTTTTAAGCACCTGGATGCGGTGATCGGCACCAAGAACTATGCCGAGCTTCCTGATATTCTGATCCGGTTGTTCAACGAAGACCTTAAGCAGTGCCGGGATGATATGTCCTTGTCCCCGGAAGAGAACGGCCTGGGGCCGGATTTCACCGGTCAGGTGACCGCCCAGCTGGCCGTGATGAGGGGCTGCAACAACCATTGCAGCTACTGCATCGTCCCCTATGTGCGGGGGCCGGAAACATCCCGCCCGGCTCCGGCCGTACTGGGCGACATGGAAAGGCTGGCCCGGCAGGGGATCAAAGAGGTGACCCTGGTGGGGCAGAACGTCAACTCGTACCATTGGCAGGACCTCAATTTCCCCAAACTCTTACAGCAGTCCTGCCGGGTGGAGGGAATCGAAAGGATCAGGTTCATCACTTCGCATCCCAAGGACCTCAGCGATGAGCTGATCGCCGTGATGGCGGAGCAGCCCAGGGTCTGCCAGCATCTGCATCTTCCCCTGCAGGCCGGCAGCGACCGGATACTGGCCCTGATGAACCGCAGGTATACTATCGGACATTTCATGTCACTGACGGAAAAAGCACGGCAGGCCATGCCGGAGCTGGTGCTGACCACCGACATCATAGCCGGGTTCCCGGGCGAGACCGAGGGCGAGTTCCAGGAGACCCTGGCGGCGGTTCAGGCGATCAGGTTCGATGCTGCCTTCACCTATAAATACTCGGAACGTCCCGGAACAAGGGCCTGCGGGCTGGAGGGGAATATTCCGGAGCCGGAAAAACTGGATCGGCTGAACCGGCTGATAAAACTGCAGCAGCAGATCACCATAGAATCCAACCGGGCAGACATAGGCAAAACATACGAGGTACTGGTGGAGAAGGAAAGCAAGAAGGCCAAAGGCCAGTTCATGGGACGGACCGGAGGGAACAAGACCGTGGCGGTGAATTCCAGCCGGGAACTTAAGCCCGGCCAAACGGTAAAAGTGAAGATAGAAAAGGCCACCCAGGCTACTTTGGTAGGCGAGGTCATTCAATGATTTTCCAGGCAGCAGTATTGCTGCCTTTTTATTTACCAAACTACTCAAAAAACATTGACAAATTAACATTTTAGCCTTAAACTAATATGTTATGCTCTCAAGCTTTGTAAAGATAAACAAAAGTCTGATTTTTACCGCTGTTTTATGCCTGTTTTTAGCTTCACCGGCCTGCAGCGGAGGAATTCTGATCCCCATGGACCTCAACCAGTCCGATCACCTTAAGGCCTACGGCGTGGTTTACCGCTGTCTGCAGCAGGGGATCAAGGTCCAGTGGCTGTTGAACTTCCGGGGCGGATCCTTTCTGACCGATGAAGATCAGAAGGTGGGCCAGCTCTGCAACCTGCGGGGGGTAAGCTTCTCCGTGATCTCCGAAGGCGATATCCAGTCCATCTACGGCCAGATCGAATCGGCCAACATGGAGCGGATCGAACTGGAGAAAGCGCCCAAGCTGGCGGTCTATGTCCCGCCCACCTTTGATCCCTGGGATGACGCGGTGCGCCTGGCGCTGGATTACGCCGAGGTGCCCTATGCCACGCTGTGGGACGAGGAGGTGCTGGCCGGGGCTTTGTCGCAATACGACTGGCTGCATCTGCACCACGAGGATTTTACCGGACAGTACGGCAAATTCTACCTGAACTACCAGAACACCGACTGGTACCGCAACGATGTCAGGGTCAACACCAGGACGGCCCAGAAACTGGGATATAAAAAGGTCAGCAAACTGAAGCTGGCGGTGGGGCAGGAGCTCAGAAAATACCTGTTCCAGGGGGGATTCCTGTTCGCCATGTGCTCGGCCCCGGCCACTTTGGACATCGCCCTGGCGGCGGCCGCCACCGACATAGTGCCCCAGGAATTTGACGGGGACCCGGTCGATCCAGGCTATGCCGCCAGGCTGGATTTCAGCCAGACCCTGGCCTTTCGGGATTTTTCGCCGATGGTCAACCCCTATGTTTACGAGCATTCCGACATCGATGTCACCCAGGCGGCGGCGGCCCGGGGAGCCAACAACTATTTTACCCTGTTCGATTTCTCGGCCAAGTACGACCCCATATCCTGCATGCTGGTACAGAACCATGTGTCCCTGGTGCGGGAGTTCATGGGCCAGGACACCGGTTTCAGAAAAACCAAGATCAAGCCGGGGATCGTGGTCCTGGCCGAGGTGGCCGGCAGCGAAGAGGTAAAATATCTGCACGGGATATACGGCCAGGGCAGCTTTGCCTACTACGGCGGGCACGACCCCGAGGACTACCAGCACCTGGTGGGCGATCCGGCCACCGACCTGAGGCTTTACCGCAATTCTCCGGGTTACCGGCTGATCCTCAACAACATCCTGTTCCCGGCGGCCAAGAAGAAACAGCTTAAGACCTGACGACCGCACATATATACCATGCCGAAACAAAAGCACCGCAGTCCAAAGACTAAAAATACTATTGTTGCCCCGGCCGGGCGCTTCCCCGGGGCTTTCCTTGACGGTTTCAGGCCGTATGTATGGCTGCTGCTGGCAGTGGCGCTGGTCTATGGGCAGACTTTAAGGTTTGGCTTTGTGGGGTACGATGATGTCAGCCTGGTCTCCCGGCAGGCGGGGCAGGCGCTTGACCCCGGGCGCATAAAGGCGGCCTTCAGCGAAAGCGCCTTCGGGGACGGGTCCGGACTGTTTTTCTACCGGCCGCTGCTGACCCTGTCCCTGATGTTTGATTCGGCCATAGCCGCCGGCAGACCGTGGGTATTCCATCTAAGCAATTTGCTTTTTCACCTGGCGGCCGTCTGGCTGGCTTTTGGCCTGTTCCTAAAACTGAAATTCAGCCGTCCGGCGGCTTTTGCCGCAGCGCTGATCCTGGCGGTTCACCCGGCACTGGCCAGCGCAGTATCCTGGGTTCCGGGCCGTAATGATTCCCTGCTGGCAATATGGATCATGTCAGCGTTCTTGTTTCAGTTAAAATTCGTCGAATCAAATAAGGTCAGATATCTGGCCGCCCAGGGAATTTGCTTTTTAGCTGCATTATTCACCAAGGAAACGGCACTGCTATTTCCGCTGGTGGCTTTAAGCTATATGCTCTTGCCGTCCGCACAAACCAGAAGGTCACTCCCAAAAACCGCTTTTTTGGCCATGGTCCTTTCCGGGGCGGTAGTGATCTGGTATCTGGCCAGGTCCGGGGCCCTGGCGGGATACGGCCCGGTCCCATTGTCATTTTTATCTCCAAGGGAAGCTCTGGCCACGCTTGTCTCCGTGTTTGGAAGGATAGGGCTGCCGTTCGATCTGACGCTGGTGCGCGACCTCAAAGACATTAATCTTGTTTACGGCCTGATATCGCTGGCGGCCTTGGCAATATCCGCTGTTGCTTGGGGAATAAAGAGCAAATGGAATTTTATTCTCGGATGGATCTGGTTCGGGTTGTTCCTGCTGCCGGGCCTGACTTTGGCCGGTGACAGCAATGCTTTTCTGGATCACAGGCTGTACCTGCCGCTGATAGGCTTCCTGATCTTAATGCAGGAACTGAAAATATTAGACCTGCCTGCCGGGGGCAAATCAACAGCGATGGGATGGTTCTTTTTGGCATTATTGCTGGGAGCACTTTCATTTGTCTATAGCCGAAGCTTTAAAGACGACCTGAGTTGCTGGACCAGGGCGGTAAAAAGATCACCAAACTCGGCGCTGGCGCATAATGCGCTGGGTCTGGCTTATTCCCAAAGAAATAATTCTCCGGCGGCCGAGAAGGAATACCTGAAAGCCCGGCAAATATCCAAGAGGTTTGTCAAAGCCGGTTTAAACCTGGGCATCCTCTACCTGAAGACCGGCCGGCTGGATAACGCCGGACAGGCCTTAAAGGAAGTGCTGGCGGTCAGGCCCGATCTCCCCGGAGCCAATTATAATCTGGGGGTGGTTTATCAGCAGCAAGGCCGGGAGGACAGCGCGTATTATTATTTTCAGAAGGAGCTGGAATACGACCCCAGGAATGAAGGAGCTTTGGCCGGGATAGGAACGATCTTCCATCAAAAAGGCGATTTGGATCGGGCTTTGCGCTATTACCGGAAAGCTCTGGAGATCAACGGCAATGATCCCGGCGTATTGGTGAACCTGGCCTCGGTATACCAACAGCAGGGTGACCTGCCGGAAGCGGAAAGAACTTATCTAAGGGCGATAGAGATCAATCCCGGAAGCGCCGAGGCCCATTATAATCTGGGATGGTTGTATCGAAAGCAGAACCGGCGGCAGGAAGCGGAAATTGAATTGAACAAAGCATATTCCTTAAGGCCTTCCCTGAAAAGTAAAAATTAAATAATTACGTCAAGCCGGGAAATATTATGGGAACTGATATAAACACCAGCAAGAAGATCCTTGATCTGATCCGGGAGCACGGCACGCCGCTACAAATTGCCTTTGGCGTCAGGGCAGCGGAAAATGTCAGGCGGGCGGTGGAAGCCCTTTCCCCGCATGGCTGGCAGGGCAATTTATTCTATTCGTACAAGACCAACCCGGTGCCGGAGGTTCTGAGGGTATTGCATCAGAACGGGGCCGGAGCTGAAGTGATCTCGGAGCGGGAGCTGAACCTGGCCCTTGACCTGGGGGTCGAGCCCGGCAGAATAGTGTTCAACGGGATATATAAATCCCCGGCGGCCTTGAAGACCGCGGTGGAAAAGAAGATCAAGTGCATCAACATCGACGCCCCGCAGGAATTGGACATCCTGTGCGAATTGTCGAAATCCGCCAAAGAAAACATCACAGTCGGCCTGAGGGTCCGCCCCGCGGTGGGCTGGCAGGGGCAGTTCGGGCATGTGATCAAGGACGGCTCGGCTCTGGACTTTGCCCGGAGGATCGCCGGCAACAACAAGCTCGACCTTAAGGCCGTCCACTTCCACCTGGGAAGCAGCACCGCCAAAGCTTACCGCCGGGCCATCGATGAAACGCTGGGATTCATCCAAAAAGTCAGCGGGGAGTTAAACATCAATATCCGGGCCCTGGACATTGGCGGCGGCTTTCCCGGGAAGGACATGCGCCTGCTGACCCTGTGGGAGCAGGCCTGGCAGAGGTTCTTCGACCGGCCCTGGCCGGCCCCGGTGGCCGGGCCGGATGACGGATTCAGAGTTTTGGGGGAAACGGCGGGATACTTCAAACAGGCCGGAACGAAGTACGGTTTGGAGAGCCTTGAAATGTGGGCCGAGCCGGGCCGTTTGATCACCGGGGATGCTCAGATCCTGGCGGTTAAGGTGGTGGGCTGGCGCCAGTCCGGTAAAAAGCAATACGCCATTGTTGACGGCGGCAGAGTGGGGGCGGCCGGGCCGCTGGTGGGCGAGACCAGAAAGGTATCCGTTCTTGGAAAAAATCAAAACGGTGATCTAAAAACTTACGACATTGTGGGCCCCACCTGCATGCCCTGGGACCGGCTGTTTGCCGGGGTCAGGCTTCCAAAGTTGGAAATGGGTGATATCCTGATGGTCGAAGGGGCCGGGGCTTATTTTGTGCCGATGGAAACGGAGTTTTCGTTCACCCGGCCAAAACTCGCAATCATATAAATCAGTGTAAAAAGAGAGATGAAACCAACTGCAGTCATACTAGAAGGTAATTTTTTGGGCCTGGAAATGGCCCGGGAGCTCCGTGATGCCGGTTATGGAGTGGCAGTGGTAGGACATAAAAAAAGCGACATCTCGATCCGCGCTAAAAATGTAAGAAGTTATGTCCTGCCCCTTCCCCAGGATGATCCGTCCGCACTTTTAGCCGGCCTGATAAAAATCGCCCGGGAAATACCGGGGGAAAAGGTACTGACCGGCGCCAGCGAAGGCTTCCGCCGGTGGATGTCCCAAAATGAAACGGAATTGTTAAAACATTACAGGATGCTGTCCTGCCCGTTAGATGTTCTTACCGCTATGTTTGACAAGTGGAACCAGCTTCAAATGTCTGTGGCCGCAGACATTGCTGTGCCCAAAAGTTCCATCCTGGACGAAAACAACAAACCAGCCAGGAAGATCAGGTATCCGGTGGTGATCAAACCAAGATTTTCCCAGAAGACCATAGGCTTCAGAGACAACACCGGGCAAAAAGTAATAATAGCACATAACCAACAGCAGCTTGAAACCGCCTGCCGGAAAATGACCGATTTGGGGTTCAGCCCCCTGTTACAGGAATTGATACCCGGCCTGGACTTTAGCCAGTTTCTATTCGGAGCGGCGGTCAAAGACGGCAAACCCTATGCCGTTTGCCTGGCCCAAAAGGTCAAAACGGATCCCCGTCCTTACGGCAGCGGAGTGATCATCAGGACCATTTATCATCAGGAGCTATATGAGGCCGGATGCAAACTGCTGGCCGATACCGGCTACAGCGGCATCTGCGATATTGAGTTCATGCGTAACTGGGACACCGGGGAGTTCCAGTTCATTGAGTTTAACCCCCGCTATGGTTTGGGTCAGAGGGTCTCCCAGATGGCCGGCGCCGGCCTGGCAGAGATGGCGGTGAAGTTGGCCACGGGAGAACTGCCTGGCGAAATGGTAATAGCCAGACCTGGGTATTTCTGGGTTTATTTTGATGAATGGATAAAGGAGAGGGTCATGCCCTGGCGGAACAGGTTTGTCAGGCAGCTGCTTAATAAAAACAATACTGCAACTATATTCTCTCCTGCAGATAGTAAGCCGGA
Source organism: bacterium UBP2_UBA5202 (assembly GCA_002412795.1). Taxonomy (GTDB): domain Bacteria; phylum Edwardsbacteria; class AC1; order AC1; family EtOH8; genus UBA5202. The sequence continues at coordinate 15,926 of DHVS01000025.1, forward strand.
GATAATGCATTTGGCCAATATTGCAAGATACAAGCTGCGCCGTATACATGGGAAAATAAAAACAGTGTTTTCATTTCCCCTGGTCGTTCTGTCAAATCTAATTGAAACAAATATATTTTAAGGTGATGGCTTGGAAAGCATGGAAGACCTATGGAAAAGCCGGTACGATTATCTGGCTTTGAAAAACATTCCGGACTGGCAAAAATCATGCTGGTGGGACCCGGAAACGATATTTATTCAACAAAAATTCATTTTTGCTGAGGCAAAAGAACTGTTCCACCAAAAAATGAAGATAGCCGATATTGGTTGCGGGCCCGGTCACTATTGCCATCTGCTATCTGCTATGGGGCATGAGGTCGTGGGAATAGATTATTCCTTGAACACCTTGTTCCTGGCCAAAGAAAGAAGCCAGGATCAGGCCGTAAAACTTAGCCAGGCTGACGCCAACTATCTTCCCCTGAAAAGTGAGACCTTTGACCTTGTTCTGGGAATGGGCATCTTGTTAAGCGCAGAATATCCAGAAAAACTGATGCGGGAACTCACAAGAATATTAAAACCGAAGGGAAGGATCCTGATCACCACGCTTGTCCATCAAAGTCTTTGGGAACTTCCGTTTTACCCGCTTTATTGCATGCGGAACTGCGACGGGTTCCCGGCAACTGATTCTTTTCCCCTTAAGCTGATTAAAAGACAGCAGACACTTTGCCCCAGACCGGTAGATGACCCGGAAATTATTATGAAGAGATATACTGTCAAAACAATTAAAGGATTTCTTAATGACCTGGGTTTTGGCGGCATCAAATTACGCTTTCAGGGCAGGCTCCCGCTTTTCCCATATCTGCTGAACTCATTTGTCTTGAATGCCAATGCAATCAAGAAATAAGCAACATCCATTGGATTTGGGAGAAACTGAACAATGGGAGCCAAATCATAAGCAAAATCAGCCATGCCGATAAAAAAAATAATGCTGGTCAACATATACGACGGGCTCTATGGGGGCGGCTGGGTCGGCCTGGCACCCTACGTGCTGAAGTCATATGTAGGGAAGTTTGGTGTCTCGAAAGGTTTTGACATAGTCCTCCGGCAATTCGGCCGCAAGGACTCAGTGGAAAGGATCGTGCGAAAGATCAAAAGTGAGGGCCCGGATGCGGTAGGGTTTTCGTTATATGTTTACAATGTCCGTAAAACGCTGGAAGTCATCGGCCAGTTGGATTGCAGTGTTATAGTGGGCGGACCGCAGGTTACCGGAGTGGAAAAAGATCTTTTGGAAAGAAACCGGAATATTAACATAGTGGTGACCGGGGAGGGGGAAATCGCATTTAAAGAACTTTTGGAACATTTCGCCGGGCTGAAGAAGATAGAAGAGATATCGGGGATCACCACCAGGAGCTTTCAGACTGCTCCGAGCCCAGAGTTGATAGATCTAAACTCGATCCCTCCGGTCCACCAGCAGATAGTCCGGGACCACCCCAGGGCAGAAAATATCTGCATTGAAACCTCCAGGGGATGCCCATACAGCTGCGGATACTGCGCCTGGGCCATTGACAAGAAAATGAGATACTATGACCTGGGGCGCATTCTTGGGGACTTCGACACTATCTGCCGGCAGCCGGGGATAAAAAATGTTTATCTGGCCGATGCCAGCCTTTTTTCCAATAAAGAAAGGGCAAAGGCCATACTGGGGCATATAATCAAGATATCCCCCAAGAAGAAATTCTACTTTGAGCTCAATCTTGAACACGTCGATGACGAACTGATAGACCTGATGGCGCAGCTTCCCAATCAAGACTTTAGTTTCGGCATCCAAGCGGTGGATCCAGGACCCAATGAGCAGGCCGGGCGGAACTTTGATCCGAAACTTTTCCGGGAACGTTTTCAAAGGGTTTCCGCAAAACTTAAGCAGGCGCAGCTGCTGGTGGATATTATTTACCCCCTGCCCGGCGATACTTTGGATGGCTGTAAACGGAGCATCGAATTCGCCCTGAGCCTGGACAAAGTGCATCTGATCAAGTTCAATCCGTTGATCCTGCTGCCCGGTTCGGAATTCTTTCGGAACCGGGAAAAATACGGGTTCACTCTCAGAGATGATGTCGTCCGTACCGTGGAGGCATGCAACACCTTTCTCCCGGAGGATGTGAAAAGGGCTATAAAATGCGCCAATTATACCGGCATTATTCAGGCAAACCACAAGTTTAAATCAGCCATCCGCCTGGCGGCAAAGAAAAAAAACGTGGGGATGCTTGATTTTATGGAAGAGTTGGTCGAAACCCTGCCTTTTGAGCTGTTTGAGGGCGGTGAAATGCCGGAGATGATAACGGCGGAGCGGGATGATGAAAAATATTTCCTGGGCATGGTGCCGGCCTATCTTAATTATGGTAAATTAATAAAGCATTTTAAAAAATACACCCGGCACGAATATGATCGTTCATTGCGGGGATGGATGATGGCGTTCGGTGATCTGGGGTTGGGTAAAATGAGGCTGGATTTATTGGTCAAACTATTGTGGATGCTTTTAAAGAAAAGCCTTCCAGTCACAGGTCATTAGCCGTTACAGGGTGAACCGGTATTCAAAGCTATAGCAGTACCGATTGGGAACTTCCAGTTTTAATTCCATTTAAAAACCATTATGGGCCAGAGCGATATAACTGCCATAAGGCCTTGGCCAGGGGACAGGATCGATTGCTTTCCTGCGTCAGAATCGCTTCCTGGGGACTGGGATACCTTGTTCCTCGGCAATAGTTTGTTCAACTCTAAAAAGTTTTTAGCTCATCTGGAACTGACAAATCCTGTCTCCCAAAGATACTTTTATTGCAAATCCGAACATAGGACCGGAACTGTCGGGACACTATACCTGACGAGGCTGCCCTTCCACCTCGGACCGTTGTCCCTGAGCTCGCCGGTAACAGTTTGCGGCATTCCCATGATCTACGGCAGCCAAACCGGATTTGCCCCAGAAGAAAACATTGCAGGGGCGGCCAAGGCTTTTCATGATGGTGAATGCCGGGGTTTTCAATGGATAGTGGGGTTAAGACAACGGGGCGGGGACATTCCGGGATGGAGTTGGAAACGTTTTTTGACAACTGTTGATCTGAATATCAAATGGAATGACTTCGGTCAATATCTGGCATCAATGAGGTCAGATTATCGCAAACAGGTCGCAGCTTCGCTGAAAAAAGGAAAGAGTGCAGAATTCATCCAACATGCCGGAAATGAGTTTACCGATGAAGATTACAAACTCTTTATAGCTGTCCATAAAGCAGCAAAGGATTATAGCGAACCCTTATTGAAAGAATTTTTCACGCTGTTCCCGGATAAACATCATTATATCAAAATGAAATATGGCGATCTGGTCCTGGGTTGGGCGCTGCTGGTTCCCGACGGTAAAGGCCTTTATCTGCTGTATATAGGCTACGATGTCTCCAAGAACCATGAATTTGATACCTATGTGAATTTACTGCTGGGAGCGGTCAGATATGCCATTGAGAACAAGTATAGTAACCTGAAAATGGGGCAAACCGCAGAACTCACAAAAATGAGGTTAGGGGGAACTCCTTCGGAGAGATACCTTCTTGTACGGCATTCAAACCGTTTTGTGAATTGGATAATATCAAAAACAGATATATTTAATTTCCGTAAATATTATCCCGCACTACATGTCTTTAAAACACGTGAAAAATAAAAACGAAACAACAGTATTTGAAGCGGGTCACAGCTGGCATTGGCCGGCCGTATATGCAACCATCATTGCATTGGTCATCTTTTCTGCAGTTTATCCTGCTTCCGACCCAGACCTTTACATCATGCTGGCCTCCGGTCGCTATGTGGCCCAGACCGGTCATGCCCCCACGATAGATCTGTGGAGCCATACGGCCTACGGCCAACCCTGGCCCTTCCACGAATGGCTTTCCAGCCTGTTGTTTTATGGTTTGTACCTTTTTGGGGGGATCAACGGAATCATCTTATTCAAAGCGCTGGCCTTATCGATGGCCTTTTTCCTCGGCCTTCAGGTCATGCGGCTGAGGGGTGCCTCTCCTTTTATCGCCCTGCTGACTTCCTCCCTGGCCTTGCTGCTGCTGAACCATGCCTTTGCCGAGCGGATCCAGGTGATCAGCTTTGTATTTTTTGTTTTATCGCTTTACCTGTTGGAGCTATTCCGTTCCGGCCGGATAAAAAAAGAGGTATTCTTTTTAAGCACCGCAGGAATGTTCATAATCTGGGCCAACATGCATCTGGGCTATATCATAGGCCTGGGTCTTTATGGTCTGGTTTTGATGGATGGAATGTTTATTGGGTTTACCAAGAAAAGCTGGGATTTCCTCAAATGGTCGACGGCCGCTTTCGTCCTGGCTTTGTTGGCCACAGGCCTAACTCCTTATGGTTTCAGCCTCACGGTGGACAGTTTAAAGGTTTTTGTTGAACCAGCCTCCAAGGCTTTTGATGTTTTCATTGTACAATCCGTTTTGGAATACCAGCCGCTTTTATCTCCCGGTTTCTCCCGCGAGCCTTTCGTCATTTTCGGCTTGATCTGGATAGGATTTTCGGGGCTGGGCCTGATGCTGAATGCCAGAAGGGTCAGGATTTCGGAATGGGTATTGTTTATCGTTTTCATCTGGCAGACATACCTGGCCACCAGGTACCTTTGGTTCCTGGCTTGGCTGTCTTTCCCCTTCACGGCAGTTAATTGGCAGGGGGCGGGGGAGGCTATATTGCTTAAATGCAAAATGCAAAATGCAAAATGCAAAAAACATGAGAATGCCGCGCTCATCGGATTGATTGTGGCAGTATTCATAGGTGCCGCGATGTTCCAACGCAGCGGGGAGCATCTGTGGCAGAGGTTCAGGCTGGGCTGGCGGCCCCGGATGAATTCGGAGCGCGGGGTGCAGTTCCTGAAACAGCACCGGGGCGAATCCCGGGTGTTCAACGATTTTGACATCGGGTCATACCTGCTTTGGCATCAGGTCCCGGTCTTTGTGGACGGCCGGGTGCTGCCCTACAAGAACACCCAGGTGCTGCAGGACCAGTTCAAGATATTCGGCGGGCAGCTGCAGCTGCTGGACAAGTACCAGATAGACTGGATATTTTTGCCCTACAGCCTGACCGGGCAGGTGGCCCAGTTCGAGATGTTCAACCGTTATCTGATCGACAGCAAAAACTGGGCTCTGGTCTTCTGGGATGACGCCTGCCTGATCTATGTCCGGAATAGCGAAAAATATAGGGACTTGATAAAAACTTATGGAATGGTGGTCAACCCGGCCCTGCCCGACCTGAATCTGTCGCCGGAGATCTTCCTGAAGGAAATGGAGGCCAAGGCCCAAGAGGACCCCAAAGCCAGGATGCCCTACGTTCTTGCCGGGAATTATTACTTTAACCGCAACCTGCCGGATCAAGCGGAGAAACAATTCACCATTGCCCTGCAGAACGACCCCACCAACGGTATTCTCTATAACAATCTTGGAAACGTTTACCTGCGGCAGGGGAAGATAGACCAGGCCATAGCCGCTTACAAGCAGGCGGTAAAATATGATGTCAACCTGGGGCTGACATACTGCAACTGGGGCTATGTGCTGGAGACCCAGGGCAAGATCAGGGAAGCGGAAAAACTTTACATCACCGCCGCCAAGGTCTCCGTCGGCGACGCCTGGCCCTACAATCGGTTGGGGCTGATCGAGGAAAAGAGGGGCAACCGCTACAAGGCGATGGAATACTGGCGCCAGGGGGCCAGACTGGACCCCAATTCCGAGGCGGCCCAGAATTTGAAAAAGTTTTCCGGCGGGTATTAACGGGCACGAGGGCAGACAGGATTTACATGATTCCACATGATTTTTTTAACTGATTACTCCAAAGACTTTTTGATAAGCAAGCGCCAACCCCGGTTGTCGCGTTAAATACTATCAGTGAGCATCGCAGTTGATGGCGGAAAAAGCTTGTCTGGCCTGTTTGAGGGCTGGGCCAAAGCCCGAGTTCAGACAAGCCCGTCAGCAACGAGAAGCGCAGCGCCCGGATAGTATTTTGCGACGAGCTTTTTTCTTTTTGGTTCTTTTTCTTAGTTGGCGGTACAAAAAAGAAAAAGAACATTTAAGCCAACAAATCCGTTTTTACCAATAATCAGAAAACAAATCATGTCCGAAAAAGCAATTTTAGTCAGCCTGGTGACCGGCCGGGCAAATCCCTACGAGGCCGAGGAATCCCTGGAGGAGCTGGGCCGGCTGGCCCACACCGCCGGAGCCCAGGTCATCGATATCGTGGTTCAGCGGCGCCAGCGCCCGGACCCGGCCTATTTCATCGGCAAGGGCAAGGTGGAGGAGCTGGCCAAGGGAGTGGCCGACAGCGGGGCCACCCTGGTGGTCTTCGATCACCCGCTTTCGCCCAGCCAGGCCTTTAAGATCAAGGAAGCGGCGGGCTGCCGGGTGATAGACCGCTCGGAGCTGATCATGGGCATCTTTGCCCTGCACGCCCGCACCGCCGAGGCCAGGATCCAGGTGGAGATGGCCCAGCTGCAGTACCGCTTCTCCCGCCTGGTGGGGGCCGGCCTGCAGATGTCAGATCCCGGCGGCGGCATCGGCACCAGGGGGCCGGGCGAAAAACAGCTGGAACTGGACCGCCGCAAGATCAAGGACCGGATCTCCGCCCTGAAGAAGGAGCTGAAGAAGGTGGAGGTCCAGCGCCAGACCCAGCGCAAGTCCCGGAGCCAGATATTCAAAGTGGCGCTGGTGGGCTATACCAACGCCGGCAAGTCCACCCTGATGAACCTGATGTCCAAGGCCGGGGTCAAGGTGGAGGACCGGCTCTTTGCCACCCTGGACGCCACCACCCGGCAGGTGGTGCTGGCCTCGGGCCACAAATTCCTGCTGACCGACACGGTGGGCTTCATCCGCCGCCTGCCCCACCAGTTGGTGGCCTCGTTCAAGGCCACGCTGGAGGAGGTGGCCGAGGCCGACCTGATGCTGCACCTGGTCGACACCCCCCACCGGGCCCGCCAGGAGGAGATGGACGCGGTCCATGCCGTGCTGAAGGACCTGAAGATAGACCAGCCGGAGATCCTGGTCTTCAACAAGATAGACAAGCTGGATGCCAAGACCCTGAGCGAACTGAAATGGAGCCATCCCAAAGCCCTTTTCATCTCGGCGCTGGAAGGCCAGGGGCGCAGGGAACTGGAACAGGCGATTGCGGAACGGATGACTGAGAACTAATAACCGTTTACAGTTTAGAGTTTGCCGTTTACTGTTTACGGGAGTTGGCTTAAGTTAGACAAGCATTCCAGGGAATAAACGGCCATAGTAAAAAGTATATAATCATAGGTTCTGACTTTTTTGATAAAAAGATTCATCACCAATTACATCAAGACCATCAAAGGTTTTTCCCCCAACGCCCGGCTCTACCTGCAGGCCAATTTTTTGATAGGTTTGGGCTACGCCATGGTCGGGGTGATCTTCAACCTGTATCTTAAGGAGGCCGGTTTCCAGGAAGGGTTCATCGGCGGGATGCTTTCCTTAAGCGGCCTGGCCTTCGGCCTGTTCGCCATCCCGGCCGCGATGTACTCGGACAAGGCCGGCCGCAAGCGCTCGATGCTGGGGGCCAGTCTGCTGGGCAGCCTGTTCCTGCTGGTCCGGGCCCTGACGGTCAGCCGGGGGCTGCTGGTGGCCTCCAGTTTCCTGGGCGGCCTGGCCGTCACCGTCTACACCATTTCCACCGCCCCGTTCATGATGGAGAACAGCCGGCCGGGCGAGCGGACCTACCTGTTCTCGCTTTCTTTTGCGGTGACCCTTTTGGCCGGGGTGCTGGGAAGCCTGGCCGGGGGAAAATTGCCTGAGATCCTGAGCCTTTTGTTCCGGACTCCGGACAAACTTTTGCTTTACCGGATAACGTTGGTGGCCGGATCGGCCATGGCCTTTGCCTCGCTGTATCCCCTGTCCCGGATGACCGAGATATTGGCCGCCGGCAAGGACGAGGCGGGCCCCATCTGGGGCGGAAACAAAAAGGACTGGGAGCTGATCGGCAAATTTTCCTGGTGCAACCTGTGGGTGGGACTGGGGGCGGGGCTGGTGATACCGTTCTTCAACCTGTATTTCGCCCAGAGGTTCAATTCCACCAGCGGCCAGATCGGGGTCTATTTTTCGGTGGCCCAGGTGGCCACCGCTTTGGCGGTGCTGGCCGGGCCCCAGCTGGCCAGAAAGATGGGCAAGGTCAAGACCGTGGTGCTGATGGAACTGCTGTCCCTGCCGTTCCTGGTGACCCTGGGTGCGGTGGACAACATCCTGACCCTGGCGGTGCTGGCCTTCTGGATGCGGGCCAGCCTGATGCAGATGTCCTCGCCCATCTCCAACGCCTTTACCATGGAAGCACTGCCCCAGAAAATGCGGGCCACCGCCAACAGCATTACCGCCATGGCCTGGAACCTGTCCTGGGCGCTGTCTACGGCCTTCTCCGGCTGGATGATGCAGCGTTACGGTTATTCGGTGCCTTATTACCTGACGGCTTTCTGCTACGCGGTCTCGGCCGTTTCCTATTACCTGTTCTTCGTCAAAGTGGAAAAAAACATGGCCCGGACCACGGGCCAGGCACCGTCACTGGTTTTGGGAGGACTGTCCAATGGCTAAACCAACCCTGGCCCTGATCGGAGCTGGAAAACTGGGCACCAGCCTGGCCCTGGCCCTGCACCAGAAAGGTTATCAGATAATCGCGGTGGCCGATGTCAATGAAGAGGCCGCCCGGGAGGCGGCCCAGGCGCTGGGGGCTCCGCCGGGCACCACCGATGTTGCTTCCGCCAAAGAGGCCGACCTGGTGGTACTGGCCGTGCCGGACTCGGCAGTCAAGGCCGTGTCCGAAAACCTGGCCGCCAAGCAGTCCTTTAAGAAGGGCCAAATAGTCTGCCACACCTCGGGTTTTCTGCCGGCCGGGGTTCTGGTCTCCCTTAAGCTGTTCGGGGTCTACACCCTGTCACTGCACCCTTTTGTCAGCATCGCTCAAAAATTTCAGGCCGGCAGGCTGGCCGGGGCTTATTTCGCCCTGGAGGGCGACGCAGTGGCGGTGGAGCAGGCCAGGGAAATGGTGGCCGCGCTGGACGGGTTCTCCATCGCCGTCAAACCCCAGGACAAGCCGCTTTATCACGCGGCCGGGGCCATGGCCTCGTACCTGGCGGTGGCCCTGTGGATGGGCGCGGAGCAGGCCCTGATCAAAGCCGGGGCGGACCAGGAATCGGCCGGGCAGATGATGACCGGCATGGTGCGCAGCCTGGAAGAGAACATCAAACTGAACGGCCTGGCCGGGGCCCTGACCGGACCCGTAATGCGGGGGGACCTGGCCACGGTTCAGGGGCATTTGCAGGCCCTAAAAAACTGGGGCGGCCCCTTTGAGCAGATCTACCGGCTGCTGGGCCAGGCCGTGCTGGAAAAGGCCAAAGAACAGGGTTTAACACCGGAACTGTCCCAGAAAATGTCAGCGGCGTTAGAGGGAAAAATTTGACCTGACCGGAGGCCTTTTCCAAACAAAAAACAAATTATCCAAGGGTGTTCCATCCGGGCAAATGGCGGCCGGATAAATCGTAAGTTTTTCTGCTTTTACTATTGACTTTGGCAATATAACTATTTATAATTACAGGATTAAGGTTAAAAAATGAAATTTAGATTATTTATAACGGCCCTATTGTCGGCGGCGGTGTTTTTTGGATGCGACCAAAAACCGGAATCCACCGAAACCCAGACCGAGGGACGGATCGTGGCGGCTGGGGCGGACGGGGCGGTTAAGATGATGCGCCGCCAGTCCCAGCGCTTCATGGCCCTCTATCCCAAGTCCGAGATCGTGATCCTGGGCGGCGGCTCCAAGGCCGGGATAGTGGCCCTTAACGAGGGACGGGCCAGGATCGCCGTGGTCTCGCGCGACCTGACGGCGGAAGAGGATTCCATCATCCGGCTGAATGGGGGAAAAGCCAAGGGTTACAAGATAGCCCACGACGGACTGGCGGTGATAGTCAACTCCCGGAACTCGGTCCGTCAGCTGACCTTTGAACAACTGGAGAAGATATTCACCGGAAAGGTTTCGGGCTGGTCCTTTGCCGGGGGAAGCATGGGAATGCTGGCCGTCATCCCCGGACCCAACCTGGGCTCCGGCGAATATTTCCAGAATATTGTGATGAAGGGAGCGCCTTATTCCAAAAAGGCATATCCCTGCAGCACCAACGCCCAGATAGTGGAAACGGTCAGGAAATATCCCGGGGCGGTCGGGCTGGTCCCGATGTCCTATTTATACAGCGACTGGGATGTCTGGCCTCCGGTCAGGGAAAAGGGGATCAAGGCGGTGGCGGTGGGGCTGGTCAGGGAAAGAGGGTTCTTTATGCCCGACCAGAAGACGGTCAACGAGGGAAATTACCCTTTGACCCATCCCCTCTATCTCTATGTCAATGAAACCCTGGAGCGGACCTATGCGGACGGCAGGTACAGCCTGGCCCACGGTTTCATTACCTTCGTCTCCTCCAACGAAGGTCAGCAGATACTGGCCAAGCAGGGCCTGGTCCCGTCCACCGTCCCGGTGCTGATCAAGCAGTAATACGTTTTTCAAGTACCCGTCCCTTTTTAGACAGGATTAACATGATTTTACAGGGGTAACTTTACAAATAAGAATCCTGTAAATCCTGTCAAAGTCCCCCGTTTTAAGGGTTGGCCTGTCTTGGGGATTCATAGATAATCAATCTTTTTCAATTTATAACGGAGAGATAAAAAATGAAAAGCCAGCAACATCTTTGGCGGGTGCTTTTTTCCGTCTCAATGGTCCTGGTGCTTCTGTGCGGATGCGCCACCACCGGCCAGGCAGCAAAAGTAAAGGCCGAAGACCTCCTGATCCAGGCCCAGGCCGCCGATCAGGCCGGGGAATACGACCAGGAAATGGCGCTGCTGAAACAGGCCATCACACTCAAGCCCAAGATGGCCGAGGCCCACTACCGGCTGGGCGCGCTGTATCTGGACCGCAGTATGTTCGACGAGGCCATCGGCAGCCTAAAGGTGGCCCTGGTGCTTAAACATGCCGGCGCCCAAAAGGCCCTGGCCATAGCCTATTTCAAGGCCGGCAAGCTGGACGAGGCCGAAGCGCTGTACAAGGAAATGCTGGTCAAAACCCCCAACGACATGGATCTGCGCTACCGGCTGGGGAACATCTACCTGGCCAAAGGCATGCTCAACGAGGCCGGGGCAGAGTACCGCCAGGTGCTGCAGATGGACCCCAACAACGGCGGGGCTCACAACGGTCTGGCCAACCTTTATTACCGGCAGCGGAAGTTCGAGGATGCCATGGCCGAATATCTCCAGGCCATTAAGATGAACCCCAACCTGGCCGAGGCCAACCTGGACCTGGGCAACGCCTATTACGAAAAGCGGCAGTATCCCCAGGCGGCGGCATATTTCAAAAAATACACCGAGCTGGCTCCCAAGGACGCGGTGGGATATTTCATGCTGGCCAAGGCCTACCAGGTGCAGAAGGATTCCACCCTGTTCCCCCAAGCCATAGCCATGAGCGAAAAAGCGGTGAAGCTGGACCCCAACAACGACGGGGCCTGGTACCTGCTGGCCAGCCTGAACCGGGAGCTGAAAAATTACAAACAATCGGCCATAGCCTTCGGCCGGGCGCTGGAGCTTTCCCCGGTGGACGCCGAGCGGTGGTACGAAGCCGGCAAGGTATACCAGAAACTGGGGAACACATACTGGGACGCCAAAGACACGGCTTCCGCCCAGTCGGCTTTCAATTCGGCCATAGAGTCCTACGACAAGGCCTGCGAACTCGATCCATCCAAGGTGGAGAGCAGCTATTACGACAAGGCTACCGCCTATTATCAGGGCGGTAAATACGACGAAGCCATCGAATGGTTCAAACGGCGCATCAAACAGAACCCCAAGACCGCTTACGGCGCATGGTTCAACATGGGCAACACCTACTCGGTCAAGGCCCAGTCCCTTAAGAACTCTAAAAGTCCCGAAGCCAAGGCCCTATACCTGGAGGCCCTGAACTGCTTCGCCGAGGCCCGCAAGCTTAAGATGGAAAAAAAGACCAAGCCCGATCTGGAAGTGGTGCCGGTGATGGAATCGGTGGCCCAGCACTACTACTTCATCTTCAAGAATTTCAAGGAAGCCAAATACAAGGTATTGACCAGGACCGAATGCAATGCCATTCTAAAGATCGATCCGGGCAACCAGACCGCCAAGGCCATACTGGCGGATATGGCTCCCAAGATCGAGGTCTGGGATTAAAAGCAAACAAGACAAACCAAATAAAAATAAAATAAATTTAAGGAGGACCAGAACATAAGGAGGATCATTTAAAAACAGTCGTCCTGATTGGTTCGGTAGCCAAGCAGGCTTGGCAATTCTCACCACAAGTAAAGACACCGGGGGCAAAAATTGTTGTCCCGAAATAAACGACTCTTTAAAAAACAGAGTCAACAAAATAAAAATAATCTTTTTAGGGAGGAAATTTTTAAATGTTAATGGGACTTTCTGAAGCTTCTTTCATAGTCAAGATCCTGGTAATGGGAGTGCTTCCAGCCGTGGTGGCCCTGGGCCTGGGTCTGGCCCTGGCCTTTTCCAAGAAGATGGGCCTGGTCACCCTGTTCCTCTATCTGATCGGCGGGGCCGTGTCCTACGTGATATTCAACACCCTGCCCAAGTATATCCGGGACGGCGGCCCGGTCGTGATGATCCTGATCACCCTGCTGATTTTGCTTATCACCTATGTCATTGAAAGATCCTTCACCCTGGCCCGGGCCCGGGGAGCCAAGCCCATTCCGGTTTTCATGCAGGAATTCAGGGAGCACCTCCGTTCGGGCAACCTTTCCCTGGCCGTGGCAGCCTGTGAATCCCAGAAGGGATCGACCGCCAACGTGCTGCGGGCCGGACTGGAAAAGCACATGGCCGTGCAGAACAGCGACCTGACCCCTGACAAGAAACACGCCGAGGTCCAGCGGGCCATCGAGGAGGCCAACATGCTGGAGACCCCGCTGCTGGAGCGCAACCTGATAATGCTGACCACCATCGCCTCCATCGGCACCATGGTGGGATTGCTGGGAACCACCATCGGCATGATCCGGTCCTTCCAGGCCATGTCCAACGCCGGAGCCCCGGACGCCTCCCAGCTGGCCCTGGGAATTTCCGAGGCCCTGATCAACACCGCCGGCGGCCTGGTCAACGGCATCGGCGGCATCGTGGCCAACAACTTCTTCATGAACAAAGTGTCGCAGTTCCAGTTCGCCACCGATGAGGCGATCTACGAGATGCAGCAGCTTCTGACCATAGGAGAAAAATAAGATGTCGGTAAAGATGAAACGTCGGGCCAGGATCGTGCTGGATATGACCCCGATGGTTGACATCGCCTTTCTGCTGGTAATCTTCTTCATGTCCACTTACAACGCCAGGCCCCCGGTCACCGTGGATGTGGTGCTGCCGGAGTCGCGGTCCCCATTCAAGGTGCCGGAAGCCAATGTGATGATGGTCAACGTGCTGGCCCCGGAAGAGGCCAAGGCCTTGGCCGAAAGCATCGGGCCCACCACCCTGATTACCCTGATCAACAACATCCGGGAAGCCTCCCTGCAGCCCGAGGCCACGGTGGAGATGATCAAGGGCATGAACGGGACACTGATGCCGCTGGCCTCTCCGGAATTGCTGATGGACATAGTAAGATCGCCGGGCAAACCGTTAAGCCGGGGCCGGGCCGCCGAGCTGGCCATCATGGAAGTGCGCCGCCACGGCAATTTCGTCACCAAATTGGCCAAACAGGAGATAGCCTCCCTAAAGCCGGAGCAGATGAACGCCAGGATCGACAGCATGATGATCTGGTATGCCACCGGGCGCGACGCCTCCCAGCCCCTGCCCCTGGACCAGGTGGGCGGGACGGTGGTGGATGAGCGCATCCGGAATCCCAAGCTGATGATGGTGATGATGGTCGACAAGAACTGTCTTTCCGGCAAGATGCTGGACCTGACCAAGATACTGCAGAAAGAGGACGTCAACATGCTGAGATTCAGCTTAGTTACTAACCTTAAGACTGACGCCAAAGATACTTTTGGCGAGGAAGGGAGGTGATGGCATGGGCGCAGTAGACATGGGGCCACAAGAGACAGGCAAAAAGGGCCCCGGACTTCGAAAACGCAAGGGCCGGCCAGGCATTGTTCTGGACATGACCCCGATGGTGGATATTGGCTTTTTGCTGGTGATCTTCTTCATGACCACCACCAGATTTAGGGAACCCCAGGCCATCGAGATCAACCTGCCGCCGGAGATAGCCACCAAGGATGCAAAACCGGTCAAGGAATCAAACGTGCTGACCATCAACATCATGGGCGACGGCACCATTCTGCATAACATAGCCAATGATGTTCCGGATTCGGTAGCATTGGATTCCCTGGACCAGCTGGTGGCAAAGGCCAAGCTGGACAATCTCAATAAACAGCCGGCCCATATGGACGGGCGAACCGGAGTCATGTATGAAAGCGGTTCCGAGTTCCTTCAGCGCTATAAGGCCTTCATGGACAAGAACAAGGACAAGGAAATTCCCCGCCCGGTGCTGGACAGCCTGAACAAGGTCAGGGACGAGAAGATCTGCCGCCTGACGGTGCTGATCAAGGTCAGCCGCGAGAGCAGCTATAACAACGTGGTGGCGGTGATGGATGCGGTCCAGCAGAACCAGGTGGCCCGGTTCTCCATCCTGGAGCAGACCCCGGATGACCTCAAGATCATGGAGGAAGCCAGAAAGAAGGCCGCCCAGGCCAGGAAAGGAGGCAGATAATCATGCAAGTAACAGCTGAAATACTTCTGCCTGTGATCGGGGCCCTGGTAGGTACATTGATAGCCACCTTCGTGGTTATGCTTCAGTCCAGGCAGACGGCGGCCATCGGATTCGGAGTGAAGCAGTCCAAGATTCTGATGCCGCTGAACCTCAAGAAATCGCTGCTGCTGACCCTGACGGGGATGCTGGTCCTGATACTGGCCGGGCTTTCATACTTTGCGGTCAATGCGTATATCGAAGCCCGCAAGCCGGTGGTGGAGGCCCCCATGGTCAAGATCACTTACAGCCAGCTGGGAGCGCCGCCTTCCCTGACCGGGTCCGATGTGGCCCAGGAGAAGGTCTCCGCTTCCGCGCCGGGCGCGGCCCCCACCCAGGGGGTTCCCAAGCCGGTGCCGGATGAGCAGGCCGGCGATGAGGATGCCGCCACCCAGTCCCAGATGGGAGCCATGTCGGCCGGTCTGGCCACCACCGGCGAGGCGACGGCCAGCGGGGCCACCGTCGGAGAGGAAGAAGTATACGCCGGCAAGGGCGAGTTCAAGGCAATGGAGAAGACCCCGGAGATCGTCAAGAAAGTGGCTCCGGTCTATCCCTCCATGGCCAAGCAGCGGGGGTCATCGGGCAAGGTCATCCTGTACCTGCTGATCGGAACCGACGGCCATGTCCGGCAGGCTGACGTTGCCAAATCGTCAGGTTTTGACGACCTGGACGAGGCGGCAGTGACGGCGGCCAAGCAGTTCATCTTCACCCCGGCCGTGGCTCCGGGCGGCAAGGCGGTGCCGGTGTGGGTGATGTATCCGGTTACTTTCTCTTTGAATGATTAATGGAGTTCCCAGTCTTGATTGCCCCGGACAGAACATTGTTTTGTTCGGGGCATGTTGCATAAGCCGGAGGGCTTATAGGTTTCTTGAGAACTCATCCCCCCGCCTGCGTCTATAAGCAACTGACTTCGGCGGGCAGGCCGCCTCCTTCTCTTTGCTTTGACTATGCAGTTCTGTATACTCAGTGTGTCACTCAGCACAAGTTCCAGAGAAGGGGAGGAAGGGATTGAGTTTAGCTTAAAACCATAAACAATCGGTTCCTGACGGAATCCATATGTTCACACAACCTTTAATCCAGGAGGACAAATGAAAAGAACGATCCTGATGCTGGCCTTGGTTCTGATGATCTTAACCAGCCAGGCCCTGGCCAAGAAATACGCCACCCTGGTCACCGAGTTCGGGGACATCAAACTGGAGCTGGCCACCAAGAGCTCGCCCAAGACCGTGGCCAACTTCATCGCCAAGGCCAAGGCCGGGGCCTTCGACGGGACCACCTTCCACCGGCTGGTGCCTGGCTTCGTGATCCAGGGAGGGGACCCGCTGTCCAAGGACGCCGACCAGACCAACGACGGCTTCGGCGGAGACAAGATGGGGGTGGAACCCCGCAAGCTTTCCAACAAGCGGGGCACGGTTTCCATGGCCTCGTCCTCGCGCCAGCAGCCGATAGCCGACCAGTCCGACGCCCAGTTCTTCATCAACCTGGACGACAAATGCGCCCGGCTGGACGGCATGGGGTTCATCCCGTTCGCCCGGGTGGTGAAGGGGATGGAGGTGGTGGACGCCATTGCCAAGCAGCCCCGGGACAACAATGACCGGCCCCTGAAGAATGTGGTGATCAAGAAGGTGGTGATCAGCGAGGGGAAACAATAGTTTCGTGGATTTTATAAAAGGCCGAAGCAAAAGCTTCGGCCTTTTATGTTGACAAAACAGCCTGAAAGTTATATCATTTAAAAACGGTTGAGGATGGGCCGGAAGATAAGGCTGCGGCCGGGGAAGAACCATGATCCATTTGCTAAAGGAGGAACAGAGATGAGCCGGACTGCATTTTGGTTGGCATCGATTTCATTCATTACCCTGACGGGATGTGCATTGTTCTTTCCTCACGGTTCAGAGCCGCTTCGGCCGTCCTCGGGAGACCTTTTGAAGAAAGCCTGCCTGGAAGCAGCGGTTAAAGGCATCAATACAGAGATCACCCGCTGTCAGGAATGGATAGACCTTCGGAAACAGGGCCAAGTTGACTATCAGGACCTGCCGGACCTGGAAAAAGCGGTCGTTGCTCTTAAGGAAGACCTTAATAAGCACCGGAAGATGTCTCCGCAAGATTATCAACCCCCTGAAGCCGTAAATCTGAAAGGCTGGGTGGAGGGCAAACCAGAAGAAAACGCCATTTTTTATGTTGAAGGCATGTCACGGTCGGGGCCATGGTACCACCTGGCGGGCATCAAGGGGGGAGAATACGGCATACTAAAACCCGGGGCAAAATATCTGGTGTCCTTTTATAAAGTTTATCCCAGGAGTTATTTTAATATGGAAAGTTCATATGTCTATATAGCGGAATACCATGAAATAGAATAGGGTTAAAAGGGGACCCGGGTCACGCCGGACAGAAACAAATTAAACCCTAGGTTATTTTCATATTTCCACGAACACACAATAGTTGACATATATAGGCATTTTTGCTATAATTAATTGTTTATGGTGGGGTCGTAGTTCAGCTTGGTTTAGAACGCCTGCCTGTCACGTAGGAGGTCGCGGGTTCGAACCCCGTCGATCCCGCCATAAACAAAGCTCTGTTATACAGGGCTTTTATATTTATGTCTGAATAGGCGGCACGGTAGCTCAGGTGGTAGAGCGCCCCGATAGATCGGGGGCGTCGGCAGGCAGTAATGACAGAATATTTCATATATGTTCTTCAGAGCCTTAAAGATAAACGGTTTTACATAGGCAGCACAGCTTGTTTGCAGGAAAGGCTCTTAAAACATAATTCTGGAGGCGTTGACGCCACAAAATATCGCAGGCCTTTGGAGATAGTATATACTGAATCATTTCCGGAAAAGTCGGCAGCTCTTTTAAGGGAAAAATATTTGAAATCCCTAAAAAGTCATAAGGCCGTTAAAGAAATTATTGATAGGCGGCACGGTAGCTCAGGTGGTAGAGCGAGGGACTGAAAATCCCTGCGTCGGCAGTTCAACTCTGTCCCGTGCCACCATTATTTAAAAGACCAGGCGTAGGCCGGGTCTTTTTTATTTGGTTGCGGCATAAGTTGCGGCCGGGATAAGATAATATTTCATCTTTAGAGTTGACAGACAAAAGCTATAATAGTATAATAAATGTTGTATTTGCTAAAGAGCAACCACTAATAATATCAGGAGCCCGACATGAAAAAGACACTGATTTCAGTTCTCATCCTGGCCGCCTTTTTTAGCGCCGGTTTTGCCCAGACCATGCCCGGAGCAGCCGCCGACAGCGGTTCCAGTTTCACCGGCGGCATGGGATTGACCATGATAGACGGCAAGGCCTATTTCCTGCTGCAACTGACCCCGGAATTGCGCTTCTCCAAGTTGGGAGTGGGCCTGGACGTTTCCCTGCTGGTGAACAACGACGGCATCCGCAAGGAAGAATGGAAGCCGGCCAGCAAGATGGTGCGGCTGGTCCGTTATGTCAGCTGGGGCAACCGGACCGACAAGTTCTATACCCGGTTGGGGGCCCTGGACGCAACCACTTTGGGAAACGGCTTTTTGATGAGCAACTACAGCAACCGGGTCGACGACCTGAACCGCAAGATCGGCATGGAGCTTAACCTGAAATTTCCCTGGGGCGAGGCCCCGACCATGTTCGGCCTGCAGTCCATGGTATCCAATTTCGACCGGGCCGAGATTTATGGATTCCGGGGATTTGTCTGCCCCCTGTCCGGCACCGGCATCCCGATTATCAAAGGATTTGAGATCGGCGGAACTGTGGTCAGCGATCTTGACCCCGACCAGAACAGAGCCACCACAGCCGCTGTGACCGCCTTCGGCGCCGACCTGGGCCTGCCGATCATCAGCACCAGCATCCTGGGAAGCAGGATCTACTACGATTTCGGCCAGATCAAGGATTACGGCAAAGGCAATGCGGTGGGGATCTCGGCGCAGGTTTCATTCCCCGGTAACTTCTTTATCCTGGGAGCCAAGCTGGAACAGCGCTTTCTGGGGCAAAGGTTCATCCCCCAGTTCTTTGACAGGTTCTATGAGATCGACCGTTACCAGGTTTATACCATCACTACGGATAGTGTTACCACCACTTTTGGAGCGTCCAAAAATATGATGTTGGCCAGTGTCACCGAGGCCATGAACGGCACCTACGGCGAGATCTCTGGCAATGTGCTGGGCAAGGTCAGGGTGATGGGAAGCGGATACAAGACCCGGGGTGCCGACAGCACCGGGGTACTGCACATCGAGGCCAGCGCGCCGGACCTGATCCCCAAGGGCGACGTCCGGGCATACTATGACCAGAAGAAGATCCAGAGCCTGTCCGACCTGTTCGCCAAGAAGGAGAACATGCTGCTGACGGCGGATGTGGGATACCAGGCATACTGGAAGATCTGGATGTACCTGACCTACCAGGTGACCTATGAAAAACAGGAGGACGACAGTTATCTGACCCGGAAGAAGTTCTCCACCAGGCTGGCTTTAAAGTTCAATTTTTAATTCAGGCTGAAAACAGAGAAAAGGGAAGGCGAGATATATTCTTGCTTTCCCTTTGTTTTTAACCTCCGGTCACTCGGTAATATTTTTACCACAAAGCGGTGCACTGAGCCCTGCCGAAGTGACGCCAAGACGCAAGTAGTTTTTACTTCTTAGTGACTTAGTGCCCCTTCGACCCAGCTCAGGGCATGCTTGGTGGCTGGGTACCGGTCAAGTAATATTCAGAACATTACCGTATATGCTCAAGTCGCTTACCCATAGCCTGTTGAATTTCATT
The DNA here is from genome assembly GCA_002412795.1 of bacterium UBP2_UBA5202. GTDB lineage: Bacteria > Edwardsbacteria > AC1 > AC1 > EtOH8 > UBA5202. The sequence continues at coordinate 35,470 of DHVS01000025.1, forward strand.
TTTCCGCCGTTCTGCGCTTCCTGCCACCAGAAGATCCTGCAGTCAGGAAGCGGATTGATCTGCGAGGCCTGCTGGGATTCCCTGGAAAGATGGGGAGCCCAAAGCTGCCAGCGCTGCGGGCAGAAACTGGCGGCTGTCCCCGAAGCTCAAGAGCCGCTGCTTTGCCCCAGTTGCCGAATCCCGGACTGGGCTTGCTCAGACATCAGGGCCATCGGGCCTTTTAAGGCGCCGCTGGCCGATGCCATCCACCTGCTGAAGTACTCCGACCGGCGCTCGGTGGTCAAAAAACTGTCGCATTTCATGGAGCAGTCACTGGCCGAAGTTGCACATTACCGGGAAGCCGATCTGATCCTAGCCGTGCCCTTGCATCCGGCCCGAAAAAGGGAGCGGGGCTACAATCAGGCCCAGCTTCTGGCCCAGGCTTTGGGAAAAACATGGAACAAACTCTGCCCCGAAAACATCATCTCCCGGGCCAGGCACACCCAAACCCAGACCAAGCTCAACAGGCAGCAGCGGCTGGAGAATGTGAAGGATATCTTCACCGTCAAAAAACCGGAACTGGTCAAGGGCAAGAGCGTGATCCTGATAGACGATGTGCTGACCACCGGGGCCACCATCGGCTCCTGCGCCGGAAAATTGCTGGAGGCCGGAGCTTCCAAAGTTCTGGCCCTGACCGCGGCGGCCGCCCCGCTGGATTAATTGGTTATTTACGGCCTATGGGACGCAGATTCGCGCAGATTTATGCATCTATTTCCAATATGAAATTATCAGCGTTTATCGGCGCCCGAAAAAAGATGGCGGGAAAATATTATCCGATTTTTATTGACATAAGCCCTTGGTAGTGTTAAACTAAAAGGCTGTTAAAATAGTCATTTATTCCATGAAAACACACAGGAGAATACATGTCTGAGATCTCCGTTCTGCAAAAACACCGGGCCGGTTACCGGCCCAAACTCCCCTCGATCTTCGTCAAGAACGGCCCCCGGTTAAGGGCTGTTGAAACAGGCGAGCCGGGGCCCAAACACGAGATCATTGACGGCGCTTTTCCCAAAACATCAGCCTTTATGCCGGTGGTGTTCGAACCGGACCAGAAGCGCCAGTACAAACCCCTGAATGTGGGGGTGATCTTCTCCGGGGGACAGGCCCCGGGCGGGCATAATGTGCTGGCCGGGTTGTTCGATTGCCTGACAGCCGTCAATCCCCAAAGCCGGCTGTATGGTTTTACCGGCGGCAGCAGCGGGCTGGTGGAAAACAAATACCAGCTGTTGACCTCCGATCTGATCGACGAATACCGGAATACCGGGGGGTTCGACCTGATCCGCACCGGGCGCACCAAGCTGGACAGGGAGGAGCAGTTCGTCAAGGTGGCCCAGAACTGCCGGGAGCTGGGGATCACCGGGCTGGTGATAGTGGGCGGCGACGACTCCAACACCAACGCCTGCATGCTGGCCGAATATTTTTTGCAGAACGAGGCCGAGATCAACGTGGCCGGCTGCCCCAAGACCATAGACGGCGACCTGAAGAACGAACAGATAGAGATATCCTTCGGCTTCGACACCGCCACCAAGGTCTACACCGAACTGCTGGGGAACATCCTGAGGGACTGCAACTCGTCCCGGAAATACTGGCACTTCGTGCGGGTTATGGGCCGTTCGGCCTCGCACATTGCCCTGGAATGCGCCCTGCAGTGCCATCCTAATCTGACCATCATCTCCGAGGAAGTGGCGGCCAAAAGTCTTAGCTTGAAACAGATAGTGGAGCAAATCGCCAGCCTGATAAAGGACCGGGCCGAAGAGAAGATGAACTTTGGGGTGGTGGTGGTGCCGGAAGGGCTGATAGAATTCATCCCCGAGATCAAGACCCTGATCAACGAGCTCAATGAGATCCTTTCGGGGCATCACGACTACTTCAATTCCCTGCCTACCACCAAGGACAAGCACCAGTTCCTAAACAGCAAGCTTTCGCCGGCCTCGGCCCAGGCCTACGGCCAGCTGCCGGACGAGTTGCAGTGGGAGCTGCTGGTGGACCGGGATCCCCACGGCAATGTCCAGGTCTCCAAGATCGAGACCGAGAAACTGCTGATAGACATGGTGGGCGATCTATTAAGGGAATGGAAGGCCGAAGGGAAGTACCACGGCAAATACGCCGCCCAGAACCATTTCTTCGGCTACGAGGGCCGCTGCGCCGCGCCCTCCAACTTCGACGCCGACTACGCCTACAGCCTGGGCTACACCGCCGGGGCGCTTTTGGGGGCGGAGAAGACAGGGTACATAGCCATGGTCAAGAACCTGATGAAACCGTCCACCGAATGGGTTCCGGGCGGCCAGCCTTTAGCCGGGATGATGACGGTGGAGCGGCGCCAGGGCAGGGATGTTCCGGTGATCAAAAAGGCCCTGGTGGAACTGGAGGGCAAGCCGTTCAAGGTCTTTGCCCAGCAGCGCGATAAATGGATGATGTCGTCCGATTACCTGTATCCCGGCCCGATCCAATATTTCGGTCCGGAGGAGGTCTGCGACCGGACCACGTTGACCCTGGTGCTGGAGCAGGGCCAGGACATCTTGGATGCATTGTCCACGGTGGGGGCCTTAAAGACCAGCGATTTCTTCAGCCGGCTGTCCCCGGATTCCCTGACAAAACTTTTGGGCATGGTCCAGCATCTGGAGGTGAGTCCCGGGCAGGTGGTGATCCGCCGGGGCGAGATCGGGCAGTGCTTTTACGTGGTGATGGAGGGCGAGCTGGAAGTGCTGGGCGGAGATGATTCGTCAATTGTCGCCACCCTGAAGAAAGGCGACCCCTTCGGCGAGATCGCCCTGCTGGCCGATGTGCCCCGCACCGCCACGGTGGCGGCCAAGACCGAGGGGGACCTGATATTCATCAATAATTATGATTTCAAGGAATTTCTGGCCGAGCACAAGGAACTGGAGCAGCAGCTGGCGGCGCTGAGCCAGGCCCGGCTGGCGGAGCTGAAGGAGAAGGGGAACTAGGCGCCATCCATAGCCCATACATTAATGTATGGGCTATGGATGGAATAACCAATAATTTGCAAATATTAATCCATAGCAGGAGGTCATTATGCCGTTAGTCGGAACCCGCGAGATGTTCAAAAAGGCCTATGAAGGCGGCTATGCCGTCGGGGCTTTCAACGTCAACAACATGGAGCTGCTCCAGGCCATCGCCGACGCCGGGCACGAGGAACGGTCCCCCCTGATCCTGCAGGTGTCCTCCGGGGCCCGCAAGTACGCCCGCCGGGAGTACCTGACCCACCTGGTGAAAGCCGCGGTGGAGACCTACCCCGACCTGCCCATCGCTTTGCACCTGGACCACGGCGACAGCTTTGAGCTGTGCAAGGCCTGCGTGGACGACGGTTTCTCCTCGGTGATGATAGACGCCTCGCATTTCGGTTTCGAGGAGAATGTCCACATCACCAAGCAGGTGGTGGAATACGCCCACGCCCGCAATGTTCCCGTTGAGGCCGAGCTGGGCAAGCTGACCTCGACCTCGGACGAGCCCGGCGCCAAGGAGTCGGTTTACACCGACCCCGACGAGGCCAAGCGGTTCGTGGAACTGACCGGCTGCGATTCCCTGGCCATCTCCATCGGAACCTCGCACGGGGCCTACAAGTTCAAGGGCGAGCCCACCCTTGATTTTGCCCGGCTGGAGAGGATCCAGAAACTGCTGCCCAATTATCCCATAGTGCTGCACGGGGCCTCCTCGGTCCCCAAAGACCTGGTGGAGACCTGCAACAAGTACGGCGGCCAGCTGCCCGGAACCCGGGGCGTGCCGGAGGAGTTCCTCTCCAAGGCGGCCCAGATGGCGGTCTGCAAGATCAACGTGGACACCGATCTCCGCATCGCGCTGACCGGAGCCATCAGAAAAGTGTTTGCCGAGAGCCCGGGTGAGTTCGATCCCCGCAAGTACCTGGGCCCGGCCCGGGACGCGGTCAGGGAAGTGGTCAGGGGCAAGGTCAAACTGTTTGGCTGCGCGGGGAAGGCGTAAGTTACTGTCATCTATCCTTAGCCCAGCCCTTAAGGGCTGGGCTAAGGATGAGTCATACGGTAAATTGAACTTGCAATTCCCTGTGGTCT
>DHVS01000026.1 GCA_002412795.1 bacterium UBP2_UBA5202
TTGCTTTGGCCATGGTGGTTTCTCCTATGATGATCTTTGGATTATTTTCTTTTCCCACAAAAAACTAAATGTCCGTTTAGCGCTTTTCGTTCGTTTCGTGGGCTGTAATTATCTGGAGCCCACCACCAGGGTTGAACTGGTGACCTCGTCCTTACCNNAGCAGGATTGAACTGCTGACCTCGTCCTTACCAAGGACGCGCTCTACCGACTGAGCTAGGTGGGCTTTAAACCAAAAAAGAATAATAGACCCCTACCCCCAAGGCTTTAATATTTTACCTGGGGGTGTGTTTTTTAGGCAAAGAATGTTTATTATATCAAAAATCCACGAAAAGTCAATACTAAAGTTGGATTTATCAGCATTTTTTATGCCGGTTTTTTAAACCAAACCTGATTTAACCCCGTCATGAACTCTGCCTGCTATCCAAATCCAATCATCTATTCCCTAAAATCAGTTCCCAATCACCGGTTCCCCAAGTCTTGGTGCGCCTGGCCCGAGTCGAACGGGCGACCTGCGGATTCGAAGTCCGACGCTCTATCCAGCTGAGCTACAGGCGCGCGTGAATTGCTATCTTGATGCCGGGCTTCCTTGCGTCCAGTCCTGAGCGGTGCGACTGAGCTCGCCGAAGTCCTGTCGAAGGAAGCTACCACCGCCGCAGCGGGGTCCCGCCCAAGGCGGGACAGGCGCGACACCTTTCAGAATTATTAATTACAAATTTGTAATTTTAAATTTTTGAGAGCGCCTGGTCCAGGTCCTCGATCACATCCTGGGGGTCCTCGATGCCCACCGCGATCCGCACGAAGCCCGGGGTCATACCCAGCGCCGCCAGGTCGGACTCGGAATAGGACAGGTGGGTGGTGGAGGCCGGGTGGGTGACCAGGGTGTCCACGCTGCCCAGGCTGACCGCCAGTTTGCAGAGTTTGAGGTTGTTCTGGAACTTCCGGCCGGCCTCGCGCCCGCCCTTGATGTCGATGGCCAGCACCCCGCCGTAACCGCCGCTCATCTGCTTGCTGGCCACGGCGTGGGAGGGACAGGACTCCAGGCCGGGGTAGCAGGTCTTTTCCACCTGGGGATGTTTCTCCAGGAACCGAGCGATGGCCATTCCGTTCTGGGAATGGCGCTCCATCCGCAGGGGCAGGGTCTGCAGTCCGCGGGACATCAGCCAGCCGGTAAGCGGGGCTATGGAACCGCCCAGATTCTTGAAGGCCATGGGACGGATCTGGTCGATCTCGGCCTTGGAGGCCACCACCACCCCGCCCATGGTGTCACCGTGCCCGCAGATGTACTTGGTGGCCGAATGCAGCACGATGTCCACCCCCATTTCGATGGGACGCTGCAGGCAGGGCGTGGCAAAGGTGTTGTCGATGACCACTTTCAGCCCGTGCTTTTTGGCGGCCTTGACCGTCTCGGCGATGTCCACCACGTCCAGGGTGGGGTTGGCCGGGGTCTCGATGTAAACCAGCTTGGTCCTGGAGTTGGCCTTGGCCGAAAGCTGATTGTGGATGTCCTTGGCCGGAAGGTAGATGATCTCGATGTTCATCTTGGGCATCAGGTCCTTGAACAGCCCGAAGGTGCCTCCGTAGATGGGGGCCGAGGAGATTATGTTGTCCCCGGGGCGGCAGTAGGTGAGGATGACCGCGGCCACGGCCGCCAGCCCCGAGGCGAAGGAGATCCCCTCATCGGTGCCTTCCAGCAGGGCCATCCGCTTCTCGAAATCCTGGCTGGTGGGATTGCCCAGTCGGGTGTAAACGAATCCCGGCTCCTGGCCGGACATCACCGCCGCGCCCTGCTCGGCCGAATTGAAAACGAACTCCGAGGACTGGTAGATCGGCATGGAGACCGGCCGGATCTTGGTCAGGTCCGGCATGCCGGCCCCGTGAACCGCCAGGGTGTTGAACCGTACTTTTCCGTGAGACATTTTTGCGCCCTTCTTTTATTTTATAATTATAATTTTTACAAAATACTTTACCATGGAAACACAGAATGTTCGACACCTAAAGCGATAAGCGAGCTAATCCGTGCTTCCATAATTTCCGTGTTTCTGTGGTTGGTTCCGCCAAGGCTCCGGCTATTTAAGTAACGAGATCAGCACCCCGGCCGCCATGGCCGTGCCCAGCACCCCGGCCACGTTGGGCCCCATGGCATGCATCAAAAGAAAGTTGTGCTTGTTCTCCCGCTGGCCCTCCACCTGGGTGACCCGGGCCGCCATCGGCACCGCCGAGACCCCGGCCGAGCCGATCAGGGGGTTGATCTTTCCGCCGCTCAGGACATAGAACAGTTTTCCCAGCAGCATCCCCCCGAAGGTGCTGAAGCTGAAGGCCACCAGCCCCAGGGCCACGATCTTCAGGGTTGACAGGCTGAGGAAATTGGCGGCCTCCATGGTGGACCCCACCGAGGCCCCCAGCAGGATGGTGACTATGTTGCACATCTCGTTCTGCAGGGTTTTGGAAAGCCGCTCGGTCACCCCGCTCTCCCGGATGATGTTGCCCAGCATCATGGTTCCGATCAGGGCGATGGCCTGGGGCAGCAGCAGGGCGGTGATGATGGAGATGGCGATGGGAAACACGATCCGCTCCCGGTGGCTTACCTGCCGCAGCTGCTTCATCTCGGTGGCCCGTTCCTTTTTGGTGGTCATCATCCGCATGATGGGCGGCTGGATCAGAGGCACCAGCGACATGTAGGTGTAGGCCGCCACCGCGATCGGGCCCAAAAGATGCGGGGCCAGCTTGCCGGCAGTGAAGATGGCGGTGGGGCCGTCGGCCCCGCCGATGATGCCGATGGCTCCGGCCTCCGGCAGGCTGAAGCCCAGCGAAACCGCTATCAGCAGGGCGGCGAATACCCCGAACTGGGAGGCCGCGCCCAGCAGAAAAGTGATGGGGTTGGCCAGCAGCGGACCGAAATCCGTCAAAGCGCCTATCACCATGAACATCATGGTGGGCAATACCTCCGTGTTGACCCCCACATTGTAGATCTGGGTCAGCAGGCCGTCGTGGCCCACCACGTTGGACAGGGGCAGGTTGGCCAGAAAGGCCCCGAAACCAATGGGCAGCAGCAGCAGCGGTTCAAACCCCTTGAAGACCGCCAGGTACACCAGCACCAGCGAGACCAGGATCATGACGCCGTTGCCCGGGGTGATGTTGGCCAACCCGGACATCTGGATCAGTTTTGTCAGGTGTTCAAAAATAATGTTCATTTGAGATTGCTCCTTTGGGCCGCTTCCTGCAGGGAGACGATCCGCCAGGAGCTTTCGGGACCGGCGCTATTCCTGACCGGTTGGGCGGCGGCGGGGGACCCTGGCTCAGTACCAAGTTCCGCCGACAATGCGCCCATCACCGCTGCGGCTATCTCTTCCTCTTCTTCGCCCGGCTGACCGGTTTGCTGCACCGGCAGGGGAACCGGAAGCGGCTGGGCGGAATTGTTTTTTTCTCCGGCCACTTTGCCCACCATAAATATCACCCCGGCCATGATGGCCAGGGCGATGAAGACGATGCTCTGGGCTATCACGCAGACGGTCAGGGCTCCCCCCATTCCGGTAAAATCTGACATTTTTTCCTTTCTATTATTTGCCGCAGGTTTCCTGAAGCTTTTTGGTCAGGGCCGGCACCACTTCGAACACGTCCCCCACGATCCCGAAGTTGGCCACCTTGAAAATGGGGGCGTCGGGGTCCTTGTTGACGGCGATGATGCAGTCGGCCGACTGCATGCCCACCAGGTGCTGGATGGCCCCGCTGATGCCGCAGGCCACGTAGAGTTTTGGGGCCACCGTCTTCCCGGTCTGCCCCACCTGGTGGGAATAGGGGATCCAGCCGGAATCCACCGCCGCCCGGGAGGCGCCCACCGCCCCGCCCAGCGATTTGGCCAGGGCCTCTATCAGCTTGAAATTCTCCGGACCCTTCATCCCCCGCCCCCCGGAGACGATGATGTCGGCCTCGGTCAGCTTGACCATGCTGGTGATCTCCTCCACCACTTTCAGCACCGAGGTGCGGGAGGCCGGCATCTTCCGGTCGTAGGGAACATTGATCACCTTACCCTGCCGGGAACTGTCGGGGGCGGCCTCCTTCATCACCTTGTGCCGGACGGTGGCCATCTGGGGCCGGTGGTTGGGGCAGATGATTGTGGCCATGATGTTCCCGCCGAAGGCTGGGCGGGTCTGCAATAAGATCCTCTTCTCCTCGTCGATGGCCAAAGCGGTGCAGTCGGCGGTCAGCCCGGTGTGGACCTTGATGGCCACCCGGGGGATCAATGCCCGGCCGATGGTGGAGGCCCCGCAGAGCACGATCTCCGGCTTATGCTGGTCTATCAGGCCGGCCAGGATGACTGCGTAGGGCTCGTCGCAGAAGTTCTCCAGGGACGGATGGGAAACCGCATATACATTGTCGGCTCCCCGGGCCACCAGGTCCCGGCAGGCCTGCTCGATGCTGTTGCCCAGGATGACGGCCGAAAGCTCCACCCCCAGGATGTCGGCCAGCTTGCGGCCCTCGCCCAGCAGTTCGTAGGCTATGCTTTGGACCACTCCGGCCTTCTGCTCTGCAAAGACCCAAACTCCGTGATATCCGCTGATATCGGACTTTTCCACCTTGTCCTTGCGCAGCAGGATGGCGTCGAACCCGCAGGATGACACGCAGGCCCCGCACAGGGTGCACTTGTCGTCGTCGATGACCGCCAGGTTGTCCTTTAAGCTGATGGCCCCGTAGGGGCAGGATGACAGGCAGGCTCCGCAGCCCACGCATTTGTCCTGGATGATCTCTATATCGCTCACTTTTTGCTCCTGTACGAATATGGAAGACAGAATATTGAATTTACAATATTGCTTTCTGCATTCAGTCTGCCGTATTCAGTATTCAGTATTTATTATTCTGGTCAGATGATCTGCTGTTGCTTAAGCCCGTTGACCACGGCGGCCACCGCTTCGTTGACATCGCCCTGCAGCAGCACTCCCCCGGTCCGGGCCGGCGGGGTGAAGATCTTGACCACGTTGGTGGGCGAGCCGTTCAGCCCGATGTTCTTCTCGTCGGCCCCGATGTCGGCCGCCTTCCAGATGGTGGTCTGGTACGACTTGGCCCGCATCTTGCCTTTAAGCGAGGGCAGCCGGGGCTCGTTGATCTCCTTGACCACGGTGAACACCGCCGGCAGGCTGGTCTCCACCACATCATAGCCGTCCTCGGTCATCCGCCAGACTATGGCTTTCTTATCGTCGATCTCCTCGATCTTCTTGACGTAGGTCACCTGGGGGATGTCCAGGAATTCGGCCACCCCGGGACCGACCTGGGCGGTGTCGCCGTCGATGGCCTGCTTGCCGCAGAAGATCACCCCGTAATCCCCGATCTTTTTGATGCCCATGGACAGGGCGTAGCTGGTGGCCCAGGTATCGGCCCCGGCAAAGGCCCGGTCGGAGAGCAGCACCGCATCGTCCGCCCCCATGGAAATGGCTTCCTTGAGGGCCTCGATCACCTGGGGCGGCCCCATGGAAAGGACCGTGACCTTGCCACCCAGTTTCTCCCTGATCCTCAGGGCCTCTTCGATGGCGTACATGTCGAAGGGGTTGATGATGGACGGCACGCCCTCCCGGATCAGGGTGTTGGTGGCCGGGTCTATCCGGACATCGGTGGTGTCCGGCACCTGTTTGATGCAGACTATGATGTTCATTTTCTACCTGTAATGTTTAATGCTGAATTACCGACCCACTAAATGCACTAAAAGACGCTAAAATAACCTTGGATATTTTTTTGTGCTTCCTTCGGCCCCACTCAGGACAAGCTTTAGTGGGAAATGTACCAAAAAAGAAGATTACACAATAAACATCGTGTAATCTTAGCACAGAATTTTTATTTTACCATAAATTTTTATGGGTGTCAAATCAAATGAACCCATCCTGACAACCATTTTCTTTACCGGTAAATGTCCTTCCTATGCCTTACAGCCAAAACAATAACTTCTTTTTCTTTTTGGTCGACCGAATAAACAACCCTGTAATTCCCCTGTCGTATCCTGTATATACCGTCTTTCCCCGACAACTTCTTAAAGCCAGGCGGGAAGGGATTGGTTTTCAACCTTTCGATTTGTTCGGCGATCCAATCTAACTCATTTTCCGGCAGGTTATCAAGGTCTTTAAAAACCTTTTTATGGAACCTTATTTTAAACAACTGCTTTTCGTCCGACGTTTTTTAAGATATGCCTTAAACGACGTTTCCGCCACCAGCTGTCCTTCATTTTTCCTTTCGACCGCCAGCCTCAGATCCCCGGCATCCTCGGACATTTCCTCCAGCTTTTCCCTGATGGCCTGGGTTACCAGGTAGCTTAGCTTTATGCCGCTTTTTTCGCAATAACCGGCCAATTTTCCCTTAAGCTCAGCCGGAATCCGGACCCCCAGCATCACCTGTGCTTCTGTTGTTTTCATGGTTTTTCCCTTTGTTAACATTTGTTAACATATTATAACATTAGTTAACACTTTTGTCAATAGCAACACCCTCCCTCTCCCAATCTGAACAAACCTGAATCAATAAGGAGTCCAGCCTGTCCGCCATAGTGAAACGAAGGCGGAGAAAACAGGAAACGTTTCATGCCTTCATGGGTTCCTTATAAATATTCTAACGTGTTATGAGAGATATGAGGCGAGTCATGTCCTGAGTAAGGCCTCCTACCCTCTTTCGAAGGATCACTCCACCGCCGGAGATTCCGGGTGCATTATCAGCGACGGGGCCAGCGGCTCTATCACCCGCATCCCCTTCCATTTGCCGCCCCGGAACCGGAAATAGAAGGCCAGGCCCAGTATCACCACATAGGCCGAGGCGATGGTCCAGGCGGTGTAGATGCCGGCTCCAAAGACGGCCAGGGCCAGGTAGCTGGGAACGGCCAGGGCAAAAAGGGATAGCACCAGCAGCATGTACATCACGAACTTGGTGTCACCGGCCCCCTTGATGGCCGAGGAGAAGATGATGTTGAAGCCGTCGAACAGGGAGTAGACCGCCACGAAGCGCAGCAGGATGATGGTGGTCCGGCGGATGGCCTCAAACCTGACGGGATCGGCGTGGGCGGCATAGGGCATCAGAAAGACCTCGGGCCAGAAGAAATACAGCGCGGCCACTATCGCCATGTAACCAAAGGTCATGTGGAACCCAGAGTAGACGCTGTACTCGGCGGTTTTGGGATCATCCCGGCCCAGGTACTGCCCCACCAGCACCGAGGCGGTGATGCCGAACCCGATCATCGGCATGAAGGCCAGGGTGTTGACGTTGAAGGCGATGTTGGTGGCCGCCAGGTTGTCGCTGCCCAGCCGCCCCACCAGCAGGACAAAGAAGGTGAACCCGCTCATGTCCAAAAAGAACTGGACCCCGTTGGGGAAACCGTACTTGAGCAGGGCGGAGAGCTTGGTCCGGTCCAGCCGCCAGCCGTTTAAGGTATGGAAGGCCCGGTTGTATACCGGCCGAAAGATCAGCGCCGAATAGGCGATGACGGAGAACACCACCGAGAAGACCGTGGCCCAGGCCGCCCCGGCCATGCCCATCTCCGGGAAGCCGCCGTGACCGAAGATCATCAGGTAATCGAAGACTATGTTGACCGCGGTGGCCCCCAGGTTGATCCACATCACCGGCAGGGTCTTCCCCAACCCGGAATAGAACCCGGACAGGGCCGAGGACACCAGGGCCGGAAAGGCCCCGGCGCAGAGGATGGTAAAATATGCGGTCTCGTACTTTTGCACCATCGGGTCGTGTCCCACCGCCTTGAAGATGGCTCCGGCCCAGGGGATCAGCAGCATCACCGCCACCGACCCGGCCGCCGCCACATAAACCGCCTGCCAGATGACCGGTCCGATCTGTTTGTTTTGCGTGGCCCCGTAATACTGGGCCACGAAGGTGCCGGCATAGCCCACCGTACCCAGGAATATGGTCATCACCGCAAAGTTCAGCATCCCGGCCGGCATGGCCGCCGCCAGGGCTTCCGGCGAATACCAGGACAGAAACATCCGGTCCACGAAGTGCTGGACCGCCCAGGAGCCGGTGGACAGGATCAGGGGAAAGGCGATAAGAAGCACCTGGCGGTAACCGCCGGGTGCTTGCCAACGATTGAGAAATGAATTAACCAAGGACTTTAGCATGCAAACGTGTAGCAGTAATTATTTAACATTATACTTTTTACCCTATAACATTTTAAACACAGCTATTAGCATTTTATAATTTTAATTTAAATGCTTTTTTTATTTTTTTAGGTTCGGCATTTGAATTACGATAGCGTGCTTCTACTTCGACTGTATATTTTCCCGCACAAGTTAAACTATCGAGTACTATTAAACCGCTATCCCCTACAGCCCAGGGAGACCAATTTTTAACAATATAACCTTTAATCGTTTTACATTTTGAGGGAGCATCGATTTTATACCGGCATTCTATGGAATCGGTGCTGGTTTCAATTTTAGCCGAATCGCTACATTTAAAAGTAAATAAAACGGGCTGTTTTATTACTTCCTTTTCAGGGCTTTGTTCGAATATTAGTTGTAGATTTTTAGTTAAGTACACTCTGATTAGAATTACGTTATTTTCAAAATACATTATATAATTCGGACAAGTGTATGTATTAATACCAATTTCCGCAATATTACTACCTTTTGTTTTCGTTTGAATCGATTTTATACCGTACTTGTTTATTACATTCTCACCCCTTTCTGGCCAACCGAACGTGCCCTTTATTGTAATAAATAAGGTATTACCATATAACTTATCCATGCAATCTGTAGGTTGATCACATACTATTGCTATTCCAGCGCCCCCTTTAATAGGTTCGACTTTTATGTCGTCAATTATTGTTGCAGGGGAAATAGCATAACCAATGATTAAAAATGAAAAGAGAAATATCTTCCGCATTTTACCTTTCCTTGACCATAGAGTGAATTTAAATGATTACTCCACCACCATGATGGCGCACTTCAAATACTGGGTCTCCCGGCAGGCCAGCAGAACGGGATGGTCCTTGGACTGGTGCCGGAACTCCAGCAGTTTCAGGGTCCGGTTGGCGTCCCGGGCCGCGTCCACCAGCATCACCTTGAACTGCTCGTCATCCACGTGGTAGGAGCAGGAACAGGAAAGCAGGATCCCGCCGGGGGACAGCAGTTTCATGGCCCTTAAGTTTATCTCCTTGTAGCCCTTTAAGGCGGACTCGATGGATTTCTTGTTCTTGGCGAAGGCCGGCGGGTCCAGGATCACCACCTCGTATTTTTCCCCGCTCTCCACCCGCTCCTTTAAGGTGTGCAGCACATCGGCCGACTCGAACTGGCAGCTGCCTGATAGACTGTTGAGCCCGGCGCTTTTGATGGCCTGCTCTATCGCCCGGTCCGAGATATCCAGCCCCAGGACGGATTTGGCCCCGGCGGCCGCGGCGTTAAGGGCAAAGCCCCCGGTGTGGCAGAAGCAGTCCAGCACGCTCTTGCCCTTCACATACTGGCGCAGGGCCAGCCGGTTGTCGCGCTGGTCGTAGAACCACCCGGTCTTTTGGCCGTGCTTGATGTTGACGGCGAATTTCAGCCCGTTCTCCTCTATCACCACCTCCTGCTTCAAGGCCCCCAGCAGAACGCTTTCGGTCTCCCTTAATCCTTCCAGCACCCGGGAGTAGCTGTCGCTCCGCTCGTAGATGCAGGCCGGGTGCAGCACTTCGGTCAGGGCTTCGATTATGAGATTGCGCCGGATGTCCATTCCCAGCGACATGATCTCCATCACCAGCTGGTCGCCGTAGCGGTCGACCAGCAGGCCGGGCAGGCCGTCGGACTCGCCGTAAAGCAGGCGGTAGTCGGAGCTTCCGGGATACAGAGATTGGCGGAGCCGGGCGGCGGCCGAGATCTTGGTGACCAGCAATTCCCGGTCCAGCTCCTGGGCGCCCCGGGAATACAGCCGGACGGCGATCAACGATTTGGGGTTGTAGAACCCCGAACCCACCACGTAGCCGCGGCTGTCGTAGACCTGGGCGGTCTGCCCCGGCGTCAGGTTGTCCGGCAGTTTGTCTATCTCATTGGAGAACACCCAGGGATGCCCGGATTTGATCCGCCGTTCCTGGTTCTTGCGTAAAGTGATCTTTTGCATTTCTTCTTTCTGGTTGAGGGACATGGCTTGCCATGCCCGTACGTTGGAGCAATTCACGTGTCCGACGTAGCCGCTAACGGCGGCGTAGTAGGATGAATTGCCCTTACTTATAGGGAGCGGACTGCCGCCTGCCCTTACTTTATTTGCGCTGGGGCGGTTCTACATGAATGGTCAGGCTGACCTCGGGCAGCTCCTGGCCCAGTTCCTGCTCCAGGTGGTCGGTCAGGTTATGGGATTCCTCCACCGTTTTTTCGCCCAGCACTGAGAGATGCAGTTCGGCAAAGACCCGGCTGCCGCTTCGCCTGGTTTTGATGTCATGGAAGTCTACGAACAGCTGGTCGTGCCGCTTCAGGACCTCGATGATCCGGGCCTCCTCCTCCGGGCAGGACTGGTCCATCAGCCCGGTGGAAGATTTTTTTACCAGTCCAATGGCCATTTTGATCAGCAGGCCGGACACGGCCAGGGCCAGGACCGAATCCAAAAAGTGCCAGCCGGTAAGCTTGGCCAAAAACAGTCCGGCCGCCACCGCCAACGATGACAGCACATCGGACAGCAGGTGTTTGGAATCCCCCTCCAGGGCCAGGGACCCGAACTTGCGGGCGGTCCGCAGCAACAGCCAAGAAAGCAGGCCGTTCAGGGAGGTGGCGGCCAGGGAGATGAAAAGCGCAATATTGACGTTGGTCAGCGCCGCCGGCCTTATCAGCCGGCCCACCGCTTTTTCGGCTATCATCACCGAGGCCACCAGGATCAGTATCCCCTCGGTCAGGCTGGAGATGTTCTCCACTTTCTGGTGTCCGTAATTGTGGGTGCGGTCGGCCGGTTCCTGGGAAAGGTAGACGGCGTAGATCATCAGCCCCGAGGCCAACAGATTTACTATGGATTCCAGCGCATCGGAAAGCAGGGCCACCGAGCCCGAGAGATAATAGGCCGCCAGCTTCAGCCCGAAGATTGCCAGGCCGCCGGTCAGTGCCATCCAGGCCACGGCCTTTTTGGTGATGCTCATAAAAACTCTTTCATGAGTTTACAGAGAATTATTCCTCGTTTTCGGCTCCGGGTTTCACCCGCCGCGACCTTCTGCGGTCAATGTCCGCCAGGATCTTCTTGCGCAGCCGGATGGCCACGGGGGTCACCTCCACCAGCTCGTCGTCGGCGATGAACTCCAGCGCCTCCTCCAGGGTCATGATCTTGGGCGGGGTCAGCCGGATGGCATCCTCCGAACCGGAGGACCGCTGGTTGCCCAGTTTTTTGGCCTTGGTCAGGTTAACCACCAGATCGTTCTCCTTGGGCCGTTCGCCCACTATCATTCCCTCGTAGACCCTGTCGCCCGGCCCCACGAACATCAGGCCCCGCTCCTGGATGCCATCCAGCGAATAGGAGGCGGCCACCCCGGTCTCCATGGCCACCAGCACCCCGTTCTGAACGGTGCTGATCTCGCCCTTGTAGGGCTGGTAGCTTTCGAAATTGTGATGCATGATACCGGTGCCCCGGGTGTCGGTCAGGAACTGGCCCCGGAATCCTATCAACCCCCGGGCCGGGATGATGAATTCCAGCCGGGTGCGGCCCTTGCCGTCGGCCTTCATGTTCTGCATCTCGGCCTTGCGCCCGCCCAGCCTCTCCATCACCGGGCCCACGTAGGCGTCGTCCACGTCTATCACCAGGTATTCAAAGGGCTCGCACAGCTTGCCCTCGATCTCCCGCATGATCACCTCGGGCCGGGAGACCGCCAGTTCGTAGCCCTCCCGCCGCATGGTCTCGATCAGGATGGAGAGGTGCAGCTCGCCCCGGCCCGAGACCTTAAGGGAATCCGGGCTTCCGGTCTCGTCAACTTTGAGGCCGACATTGGACTTCAGTTCCTTGAACAGCCGGTCCCTCAGCTGGCGGGAAGTCACATACTGTCCCTCCTGCCCGGCGAAGGGGCTGGTGTTGACCGAGAACAGCATGGCGATGGTGGGCAGGTCGATGTCCACATAGGGCAGGGCCTCGGGCTTCTCGGGGTCGGTGATGGTCTCGCCGATGTCCACGTCCTCGAAGCCCGACATGGCCACGATGTCGCCGGAGCCGGCCTCCTCAATCTCGATCCGCTTCAGGCCCTCAAAACCGTAGAGCTTGGTGATTTTGCCGGTCTCGATGCTGCCGTCGCGCCTGATCCGGGAAACCTTCCCCGTCACCTTGATGGAGCCGTGCAGGATGCGGCCGATGGCCATCCGGCCCACGTAGTCATTGTAGTCGATTGAGGTCACCAGCATCTGGAAGGGCTCGCCGGGGTTGCCCTGGGGCTCCGGTACCTTGTCCACTATGGTGTCCAAAAGCGGCAGGATGTTCTGCTGGGGATGCTGCAGATCGTTGGTGGCGGTGCCGTTCTTGCCCGAGGAATAGACCACCGGGAAATCCAGCTGCTCGTCGGTGGCGTCCAGCGAGACGAACAGATCGAAGATCTGGTCCAGCGCCCAGTGGGGCCGGGCCTCGGTCCGGTCCACCTTGTTGATCACCACTATGGGCTTTAGGTGGAGCTTCAGCGATTTTGAAAGCACAAACCGGGTCTGGGGCATGGGGCCGTCCACCGCATCCACCAGCAGCAGCACTCCGTCCACCATGGAAAGCACCCGCTCCACCTCGGAGCCGAAGTCGGCGTGGCCCGGCGTGTCCACGATGTTGATCTTGTAGCCCCGGTAATGAATGGAGGCGTTCTTGGAGAAGATGGTGATCCCCCGCTCCCGTTCCAGAGGGTTGGAGTCCATCACCAGTTCCGGCACTTCTTCGTTGTCGCGGAATGTGCCGCTCTGCCGGAGCAGGGCGTCCACCAGGGTGGTCTTGCCGTGGTCCACGTGGGCGATGATGGCTATGTTCCGGATCATTTTGTCGTTGTTGTTTGACATGGGTTCCAATTACATTTATATTAAGGTTTTTTGTTACGAAGTGGTGTTTTTATTATCTGCAATTCATTTATGTATGAAACAATCTCTAGTCCGACATCCATACTTCCTTAAATGCCTTGTTTGTTTCATCCCAATAGTAAAATGCATTTGCGCTTTCACATTTATACCAGTTTATTGAACTATTATTTAAACTGATTGTGTCAGGGTCATCGGACTCAAAATATTTTTTGCCATGTGCTGTCTCATATTTACCTGGAGGTACACTCTCTATCCCCTCATAAAAACCATATTTAATGAATGATAGTTTACTCTCACTACGAAGTGTTCGCACTTCATATCTATTTTTGTTGGAGATTAGAACAAAGACATTAGAACCTTTGTTGTCTTTTCTTAAAAGAAAAAACGCATAATCTATGAGCCCATCTCCATTATAATCTCCGCTTGTCCAATAAGGAGCTATCTTTTTATCCCTTTCGCATTCTAGCCAATAACCCTTGATATCTTTTTTGTTGGGCAAGCGATATTCTTTTAAAAGCTGCTTAGCCCATTTCTTTACGATCTGGGGATATGTTAGTACGCTTTCTTTGGCATTAACCTCGAAACACAGGGTTGCAATAAAAAGCAATATGATGATGATCTTTTTCATTGTTAATTTCCCTTCCCCGGCTCCCCGGTTATCTTGTACATCCCGCCCTCTTTCTTCTCTATCTTAAATCCCTGTTTCAGCAAGGCGTCGCAGGCAGCCAGGCGCACGTAATCGTCCTCGTCATCCAGGGCCTTCTTCAGGGACTTCACCGCCTTCTTGTCGTTCCATCCGTCCAGGCCACGGGCGGCGCAGGCCCGGATCTCGAAATCATCGTCCTTCAGCGATTTCAGCAGGTGCTTGAAAACCTGTTCCTGGCGGATGGGGGCGATGACCTTCAGGAGATTGATCTTAACTATCCGGGCCTTGGATCTTTTGTGAACCATCAGGCTGTCTATATGCAGGGCCAGGGAGTCCGGGGAATAGTTCTGCAGATTCTGGAAGGCCAGCGAGGAAAGGTTGGAGTCTCCCAATATTTTGATCAGGACCGGCTCAGCCGGATAATAGACCGTTCCCAAAAGTTCCGACAATGCGCTTTCCCGGATCCCTGCCGGCTCCTGTTGCAGCAGGGCCGCCCATTTGGCTGGGCGCTGTTTTGGCTTGGTTTTTTTGGCATCACTGTATCCGGCGATGGCCTTGGCATAAGCAGGCAGGGTGGTATCGGACAGGACCACCGCCCCCTGTTTCCCGCCGAAAAGGCTGTAACAGCTTTTGGGGCTGATCTTGTTCTTGGATAGATAGCTGGGGGACGCCGTGCCTGGCGACAAGAAGAACAACGCCTTTTGGCCATCGGATAGAATCCGCTTGGCGCTCTTGTACTCGTCGGTCTGCAGGATGTAAATGGCCCTGTCTCTGGCCTTGGGATTTAACGGGCCTTTTAGGGCCTGTTCCCATTCTACCTGGTAAAGGTAATCGCTGGTGATCACGCTGTCCCGGGACTTGGCGTTGACCTTGGCCGCTATCGGCTGGATCTCTTTGACTGTGCCGTAAACGATGACCCGGGCCCGGTCGATTTTCTCGCCCAGCAGGTACTCCTGGTTCAGCGCGGCATCGACGGAGGAAAATAGCCAGAAGAAAATCGTTGCGATAAGTATAATTTGGTATTTGGGATTCGGCATTTTAATATTTGATATTTGCATTTTGCATTCTTGCTCTGAGTCCGCCACATTGGATTGAATGGATTCCTCTTAACATTTGTTTTCTGCTTTTTACCCTGAGCTTGTCGAAGGGTTGATTTTTTATTTGTATCATTCGTACCGTATCGCCTCTATCGGCTCCAGCCGCGAAGCCTTCCAAGCCGGGTACAATGCCGCCAGGAAAGTTATCAGTATGGTGGAAACCGAGACCAGGACAAAGTCCCCGGCCTGCATCTGCACCGGCAGTTTGTTGATGAAATAAACGTCGGCCGGAAGGTTCACGAACTGGTATCTTGCCAAAAGCAGGCACAGCGCATACCCCAGCCCCATGCCCAGGACAGTGCCGATCCCGCCCACCAGCAGCCCCTGGAACATGAAGATCTTCATGATGCTTTTGGAGGTGGCTCCCATGGATTTGAGGATCCCGATCTCCCGGGTCTTCTCGATCACCGTCATGATCAGGCTGCTGATTATGTTCAGGGCCGCCACGATGATGATCAGGGCCAGGATCAGGAACATGGCAG
Organism: bacterium UBP2_UBA5202; assembly: GCA_002412795.1. Taxonomy (GTDB): domain Bacteria; phylum Edwardsbacteria; class AC1; order AC1; family EtOH8; genus UBA5202. The sequence goes on from DHVS01000026.1 coordinate 15,185, forward strand.
TTTTCTCTAGCTTCAGGGCCGAGAACAGGCTCCAGTTCAGGTGGATCCAGTCGTTGAAACGGTATTGGGGACCCAGCAGTGCGGTGATCTTCTTGCCGGCCTCCGGGGCCTGATAGATGTCCTTGATCCTGACCTCGATCCCGGTGACCGCCGGTCCCATCTCCAGAAAACTCTGGGCCTGGTCCAGCCCGATGTACCCCAGGGTGGAGTTGTACTCGTACATCCCGGCGTCAAAGATGCCGGTCAAGATGAAGCGCCTGGTCTTGGGGATCAGCCCGAAGGGCGTGGCCTTCATGGACTGGGACGATGTTACTGTCAGGGTGTCGCCCAGATAGGCCCCCAGCCGGTCGGCCAGGTCCAGCCCCAGGATGATCCCCGGCAGTCCGGTGGACATGGTGTCAAACTTCAGTTCCCCGGCCACCATATTCCGGGAAATGTCGGTGACCCCGTGCTCCAGCTCCGGGTCCACCCCCCGCAGCACCAGCCCGTCCACCTTGTCCTTCTTGGCCACCATGCACTTGGTGTAGATGAAGGGAGAACTGCTTATCACATCTGGCAGGGCGTTGATCTTCGGCACCAGTTCCCGGTATCCGATGATGGGCTGGTTCTGGTATTTCAGCACTATCACATGGGCAGTGGTGCCCAGGATCTTGTTGCGCAGTTCGGTCTGGGCCCCGTTCATCACCGAAAGCACCGTCAGCAGGGCGGCCACGCCCACCGTCACCCCGGCGAACGACAACACGCTCATCACCGAGATGAACCCGGTCCGCCGTTTGGCCTTGAAATATCTTTTGGCTATGAAAAGTTCGTAGGACATTTATCAATTCACAATTTTCAATTTACAATTTGGAAATTCCGAATCGTAAATCGTAAATAGTTGGTTATTCAGGTTTCATGGTCGGGAAGAACACCACCTCGCGCACCGTCTCCGAGTTGCTGACGATGGCAAAGAACCGGTCTATCCCCACCCCGAACCCGCCGCAGGGCGGCATGCCGTGCTCCAGGGCCTCCAAGAAGTCGGCGTCGTACATCTGGGCCTCAGCGTCGCCCTTTTCCCTAAGCTTGGCCTGCTCTTCGAACCGTGATCTTTGATCCAGCGGGTCGTTGAGCTCGGAGAAGGCGTTGCCGATCTCGGCCCCGGCGAAGATGGGCTGGAAGCGCTGGGTGTAATTTGGCCGGTCGGCATGTTTCTTGGCCAAAGGCGAGATGTCCAGCGGATGGTCTATCAGAAAGCAGGGCTGGACCAGGCCGGGCCGGATCATCTTCTTGTAGAGCTGGTCTATCAGCCGGCCCCGGCCCAGCTTGGGATCGGGCTTGATGCCGTGTTTTTCCAGTTCTGGTTTCAAAGATTCGGCGGTGGGAAATTTGTCCAGGTCTATCCCGGCCTTGTCTATCAGCAGCTGACGGTAGTCGTAGCGGGGCCAGGGACGGTTGAAATTCAGGATCTGGTCCTGGTACTTTATCTCCATCGTTCCGAAGGTCTCTTTTATGATGTGGCAGTACATCTCCTCGGTGAAGTCCATCAGCGTCTGGTAATCCACGTAAGCCCAATAAAATTCCATTAAGGTGAACTCCTGCAGGTGCTGGGTGCTCATCCCCTCGTTGCGGAACACCCGCCCGATCTCGTAGACCTTCTCGTATCCGCCCACGATCAGGCGCTTCAGGTGCAGTTCCAGTGAGATCCGCAGGAAAAGGTCCAGGTCCAAAGTATTGTGATGGGTGACGAACGGCTGGGCGTCGGCCCCGCCGGGAACCAGCTCCATCACCGGGGTCTCCACCTCCATGAAGCCCTTGGAATCAAGAAAATCGCGAAGGGATCTGACAAACTTGGTCCTTTTGACGAACAGCTCCTTGACCTCGGGGTTGGCGATCAGGTCCAGGTAGCGTTTGCGGAACCGGGTGTCCACGTTCTGCAGGCCGTGGTATTTTTCCGGCAGGGGTAGCAGCGACTTGGAGAGCAGGGTCAGCTTCTGGGCCTGGACGGTGAACTCGCCCGTGTGGGTCTTGAACACCGGGCCCTGGACGCCCACGAAATCGCCGATGTCATACAGCTTGAAGGCCTGGTAGGCCTCGGGCCCCACTATGTCCAGCTTGGCGTAGCACTGGATCTTTCCGCTGGGATCGGACAGCTGGAAGAACGAGGCCTTGCCGTGCCCCCGCACCGCGGTGATCCGCCCGGCGATGTCCACCATTTCCTGGGAAACGATGAATTGCTCGGCGTCCTTTAGTATCTGGACGGCGGTATGAGTGGCCTGGTATTTGGCGGGATAGGGGTTGATCCCCAGTTTGCGGAGTTCTTCCAGCTTGTGAAGCCGCTCGGCCCGCTCCGGCACCTGTTCAAAATGTTCGGACATGTATGTTTTCCTTTTATGATTGCTTTTGGGTGTCTTTTTACTTGATCAACTCTATCCTGATCCCCAATGCCCCGTACTTTTCTTCCTGTTCCCGGGTATATGTCTTATAAGTGTTTTCCAACATCCATTCCATAGTTTTCCCGCTGCAGCCCAATTGGTGAAAAGGAACATTCTGGTAAAGACTTTTAAAATCCTTGTAATGCAGCAGCTCCAGCACCATTACCTTCAAAATTTCCCTGCCTTCCGGCAGTTTGTGGAAAATTATCGTATCACCGCTCTTTACCTTTTGCCGTTTTTCGTCATTCAAACGAATCTCTATGACTTTACTGCCAGACTTCAGCGTCTCAAAAGGCTCTGGCAGCAGATGCATTTGATGTTCCATTGAAAACCACCTTGCTGAGTTTAACGATTGCTTCTGGCTGCGCGGTCCTTGTTTTGACCTAACCCCTGCCCACTTTCGTTTGCATAAATAATTTGCTTTACTCAGTGCAGGCTCTTCCCCGCAAGGGAAGGGATCATTGTTCCCCCTCCTCATGGGAGGGGGATATAGGGGGCGGTCCAACAAAAAACACCGGACTTAAACTTATGTTCGGTGTCTTTCAGCCTACCTTTCACTATACCTCAGTATCCAGGCAAACCTTCGACCCCGGTTATCCTCCACTTGTCCCGGTGCTTGAACTTGACCGCCAATACCTGGGGATTGCCGAACGATCCCAGCAAAAACCCCTGTTCCCCGCCCCGGGAGACAATTACAATCACCCTGATGGTGTCCACCGCCGTGTCGCCCTGGACCAGCACCTTCTGGTCGTCCATCACCACTTTTACTTTTTCAAACTCCATAAAGAACAGCGCCAGCGCGGTGTCGGCCTTGGCTTTGGTCATGGCGCCCTGGCTGAACTCCTCGTCTATGTTGGACATGATGAAGGCCCGGTCCTTTTTAAGGAACGACTTGACCGTCCGCTCCATGGCGGACTTGATCCTGGCCTGCGGGCTGAAGAAACTATTGTAGACCGTCAATCCCGTCACAACCAGCAGGACAGCAGCCAGCGCCAGGATTATTTTGTTTTTTAGTGCCATTAGTTTTCAGATATTTTTTATTTACCACAGAAAGCATGCCCTGAGCTACCAGACTGAGCCAGCCGAGGTCCGGGTCGAACGGGCACAAAATACTCAAAACCTATTTAAAATCGATTCGTGCTATTTAGTGTTTTTCGTGGGCAAGTAAGGAGTAAAACCTTGTCAGGCCAGTCTGGCCGCTATCTTGCCCAAAAACTCCTCCGCCATCTTCTCCGCCTGTTCCGGACTGTCAGCTTCGGCGTTGACATGGAACAGCTCCCGGTAGGGGTCCGGTATCACCTGCACCCAGTCGCGGCCAAAGAATAGCTTCAGCCCGTCTATCATCTCCCGTTCCTGGTGCGCTTTGGTGTCCTCTATCAGCGCCCTCAGCACCTCGCCCTTCTTGCTCCAGGGGCAGGCGATGTTCTTCCTGGCCAAAAAGCTTTGGGGGATCTCGGAAGAAAGGTCTTCTATCTTTGCCTGGGAAAGGGCCATCATCTCCAGGATCTTGCAGACGGTCAGCATGGCGTCGAAGGCCGGCTGGAACTCGGGGAAGATGAAGCCCGCCCGGCGGCTGGCGATGAATCCGACCTCTTCCCCGGAGGCCATCTCCATCAGCGACCGGTTGTCTATCCGGCTGCGCAGCACCTTGACCCCGTATTTTTCAGCCAGCTCATCCACCACCCGGGAGGCGGTCACCGGCACCGCGATGGATCTGATGGCCCGGCCCTTCATCACCAAAAGTGAGACTGCCAGCAGGGATTCGTCCCCGCTTAGTATCCGGCCCCGGCCGTCCACCAGGAACACCCGCTCGGCCCCGCTGTCCAGCAGAAAACCGATGTCGGCCTTGAGCGATTTGACCGCCTCGGCCAGCCCGCCCTGGGACCTCTCGAAATCCTCCTTGGTCTTGGTGATCTTGGCCGGGTTCAGCTGGGCGTTAAGGGCCACCACCTCCAGGCCCAGTTCGCCCAGGATGGAGGGGAAGATGGTGGCCGCCGCCCCGCAGGCATAGTCTATCACTATCTTGAAGCCGGCCGTTTTGATGGCCTGGGTGTTGATGTAGGAAAGCAGTCCCTCCCGGTAGCTCTCGATGGTCCGCTCGGGAAATTCCAGCAGCCCGGTGTCGTCGGGTTCGGCCCGCTTGAAATCCTCGCGCAGGAACAGCCTCTCCAGGCTTTTGACCTTGGAGGGCGGCAGGTCCTTGCCGTCCCCGTCAAAGAATATGATGTCCACGAATTTGGAGTCGAAGGGTGATTTGCGGGCGTGGATGCCGCCCATCTCCTTGCCCGATTTCAGCTGGTAGCGCAGCAGGGGAATGGGCATGGACCTCAGGTCCTCGGCGTTGACCCCGGAGGAAAGCAGTCCGGCCAGCAGGGCCCGGTTGATCATCCGGCTGGCGGGGTGCCCGTCCCGGCTGGTGGCCACCAGCGCCCCCTGGCCCAAAAGGGCCCCGTAGGCCGCCCCCAGCTTGGCCGCAAACTCCGGCGTCATCTCGGTGTTGGCCAGCCCGGTCACCCGCGGCCCGGCAAAGAATTCCTTCAGCCAGCGGTCGCCCCAGATCAGGCTGGAGGTCAGGATGGAATCTTCGTCCACCACCTTGCCCGGCCAGATCTTGATGTTCTCCAGCACCTGGGCCCGGGCGCCTATCTGCACCTGGCTGCTGATGATGGCGTTCTGTTCTATTCCCGCGCCCTCGGAGATCCTTACCCCGTCGCAGATGATGGCCCCGTCCACCCTGGCGCTGTCCCCGATGGCGCTGTCCGCCCAGACGATGGAGTGTTCGATGAAGGCGTTCCGGCCGATCCGGCAGTTGTCGCCGATCACCACATCGTGGAGATGGGTGCCTTCGCCTACTTTGACGTTCTTTCCCAGGATCACGGCCCCGGAAAGATTGGTGTTCCTGGCCTGGATGCTGGAGTCCTTGCCCACCCAAATGTCCTTGCCGATCAGGTTCAGCCTGTCCCCGTCCACGTCCACCTTGACATTGCCCTTAAGCGCATCCCAGTGGGCCTGGCGGTATTCCGCGATGTTGCCCACGTCCCGCCAGTAACCCGAGGCCACGTGGCCGTACAGCGGCAGGTTCTTCTGTAAAAGCGACGGGAACAGGTTCTGGGAGAAATCGAATTCCTTAGCCTTTGGAATCAGGTCAAAGATCTCCGGCTGGAATACGTAGATCCCGGTGTTGATGGTGTCGGAGAAGACCTGGCCCCAGGTGGGCTTTTCCAAAAAGCGCACGATCCGCCCGTCCGGCTCGGTGATCACGATCCCGTATTCCAGCGGATTCTGGACCCGGGTCAGGGTGATGGTGGCCAGGGCCCTTTTGTCGGAATGAGTCTTGATTATCTCGGTCAGGTCAAAATCGGTCAGCAGGTCGCCGGAGATCACTATGAACGGCTCTTTCAGCAGGTCCCGGGCCATGCCCACCGCCCCGGCCGTTCCGTAGTCGGCGTCGGGCCTCAGGTATTCTATCTTCACCCCGTAACCGGACCCGTCCCCGAAATAACCGGAGATGGCCTGGGCCTGGTGGAACAGCAGCACCACCATCTCGGTGATGCCGTGTCCGGCCAAAAGCCGGATGATGTGCTGCATCATCGGGCGGTTGACCATCGGCACCATGGGCTTGGGCAGGGTGCAGGTCAGGGGGCGCAGCCGCGTCCCGAAACCTCCGGCCATTATCACCGCTTTCATTTGCTTTGCTCCTATGATGATTTGTCCCGGTCGGGTTTGGATTCGGTGAATATTTTTCCCAGCAATTTTTCCTGCGCCGTGTCCAGTTGCTGCCCCCGGCGGTTCATGACTATCCGGACGGTGGCCAGGGCCTTGTCCAGTTGGTGTTCCCAGTGCTTTTCGCTGCACCCCCAGCTGAAGGGCGGCAGGTATTTCTTGACCGGGCCGCCGAAGACGTTGCAGGCCGTTCCGATCACCGCCCCGGTATTGATCAGGGTGCCGATGGCGGTCTTGCTGTGGTCGCCGATGAAGCAGCCGGCCTTGATCTGCTTTGAATCCACGTACTTCCCGTCGGCCCAGAGCGTGATGCTGCCGTAATTGTTCTTGAGGTCGGAGTTGCAGGTCTGGGCCCCCAGGTTGACCCAGGACCCCAGATAGGCGTGGCCCAGAAAGCCGTCGTGGTGTTTGTTGCTGTAGTGCATGATTACGGATTCCTCCAGTTCGCCCGCGATCTTGCAGTGGTGGCCGATGGACACCCCGGGCCGGAGCCTGGCCCCGTCGATCACCGACTCCGGGCCGATGTAGCAGGGCCCCTGGAGGTACGAAGGCGGAGCGATCCTGGCCTTCTGGTCGATGATGATCGGCCCCAGCGTCGTATCCAGCACCACCCCCGGCAGGATCTGGGCACCCTTGCCGATCTTGACATCCTTGCGCTTGCCGATCAGGTGGACGCCCTTGGCCAGCTTGACCCCGCCGTCCTTGGAAAGATCGAAGTCTTCCGTTATGGCTAGGCTGTTGTAATTGACCAATTGCCACAGGTGGTTGAATATCTCGTCCTTGGTTTCAAAGCTCCGCATTTTTTTGGCCAGGGAATTTATGAAGGCCGACGTGGGCTGGTTCTTCTTTACCAGGTCCAGCAGATTTTTATCATATATCTTAAAGGCCACGATCGACTGGCCGCTGAGGAATACTGTATCCGTCTCGGCTTTGTTCAGCCAGTTCACGGTCCGGGCTGTAATCCGGGCCCGGCCGTTGATCAGGAGCAGGGGAAGCCCGGCCTGGGCTATCTCCTGGCCTTCCAGCCCGGCGGCCTTTAAGACCTCCTGTCTCTCGGGCAATACCCAGTAAAAAGCCTTCTTGGCGCCCAGCCTCAGGAGGGATGAATGCCTCAGGCAATAGCCTCCCAAAAGCAGACCCCAGACAGGCCGCAGACAGGTCAGGGGATAGAGGCCTTTATAGCCCTCGTTCTCGAAAAAAGCTATTTGTTTCATCGGCGGAAACCCTGTAAATTGTTGGAATTACCCTTTATAACCTTTAATGATACCGCAAAAACAGTGCGCTTGTCAAACAAAAAAGCGGCGCTTACCTTTGTAAGCGCCGCTCACCGTTTAATTTCTTGTTTGGCTACCTCAATTTCCCTAACGAAAGATTTAACATTGCTAAGCCGTAGGGCATATTTTTGTTTAAATTGAAAATGCCGCTTATTCCTACCCCAACATACTTACCGTGTAATGCAAATTGCGCTTTTATGGGAAGCCCTAATGTGCGAAATTTTACTGATTCAGTACCTGGATTATATGCTTCCGACTCTGACCTGTCCAGGCCACTAATGTAGCTAACGCCAGTGCTTATAGAAGCAAACCCCGCTCTATCGGTTATGTAAGTTCCTAACAACAAGCTGTAAGCATCGCAATCCTTATCAACTCCGTCCCAAAATTCACTGTTATTGAATTTAACCACTCCAGCAAAATCACCCGTAATCAAAACCTTTTTCACTATGTAATTCAAATTAATATTGACCCCTAAATCCGGGATACCACCGCCAGCACCAAGCCAATAATAATTGTTTTTGGTGCTTTCGTTTTTTAGTGGCTCATTATCTTGGGCATACAATTTAGGATAAAGAAAAAGCATGCCCAAATATATTATTATCAAACGTCGCATGCATTGAACCTCAAATTATCACAATAATTTGTTTATGTCATTGTAACGCAAAAACAGTGCGCTTGTCAAACAAAAAAGCGGCGCTTACCTTTGTAAGCGCCGCTTTTGCTAAAGTAGTATTATTACCCTTTGTGTCTTTGTGCCTTTGTGGCGAAGTCGGTGTGCCCCGGTCTACTGCTGGCTCATCACCACGAACTCTATCCTCCTGTTCTCGGCCCGGCCCTTGACGGTCTTGTTGCTGGCTATGGGCATGGATTCCCCGTAGCCCTTGGCGGTCAGCCGGTCCCCGGCGATGCCCTGGCTGTTGATCAGGTAATTGCGCACCGACACCGCCCTGGCCTCGGAAAGCCTCTGGTTCTTGGCGTCGCTGCCCCGGCTGTCGGTGTGCCCGCCGATCTCCACTTTGATGGTGGGGTTGTCCTTGAGCATCTTGGCGGCTTCGTCCAGGATGGTGTAGGAGGAAGGAAGGATGTCAGCCCGGTTGGTCTTGAACTTGATGCCGTTCAGCACCACCTTCTCGCCCTTCTTGGGAATGAGCCTCAGGGCGAAGTTCTGGATGAAGGTCTGCTTGTCGTTGACCGGCACCGGGGCGGTCTCTGTGTTGTACCCCTCGGCCTGGACCTGGACCATGTAGATGTTGGGCGGCAGGTTGATGGAGTAAATGCCCGTCAAAAGGTCGCTGGCCACCGGCGTTCCCACCATCACCTTGTCCGGCCCAAAGATGCTGACGGTGGCTCCCATGGCGTTTCCGGTCTTGCTGTCGGTGATCTTGCCGGTGATGTTGCCCTTGGGATATTCCTTGCGCCGCAGGCCGAAGTCCACCACCATGGTCTGCCCCTGGATGATGGTCACCGCCTTTTCCTGCCACAGGAAGGAGTCCCCGGCCGTGGCCCGGATCCGGTAGGTGCCGGCCGGGACGTTGATGGAATAGCTGCCGTCCGGCTTCAGCATGATGGGCGCGCCGCCGTTGATGGCGGGCGAGCTTAGGGTGGCCTCCAGCATGGAATCAGTGCCGGCGATCATCACCTTGCCGGCGAGGACGGTGGGCGGCGGCGGAGCCTGCTTCTTGGCGGAGCCCGAGGTCACCGAGAACCCGAACACGGCGTTCCAGTTGGGCGAAGTGGAGCCGTTGAACATCTTGAACTCGCAGCCCCCGTCCATGGTGAAACCGCCTGGGGTGTTGAAACGGATGCCGGGAGTGATGCGGGAGGGGCTGCCCCAGGTGAAGGTCTGGCTCTTGGCCTTCTCCCCCGAAGCCTCAATCAAAAAAGTAACATAGGGGCCCGCGGCCAATTCCAGGCCGGCGCCCCACAAAACCTGATTTTCCCGTTCGGGAGTTCCCGAAACCGCCGGGTTCACATACCCGGTAGAGTCATTGACATAGTTTGGATCGCTTGCCGCCTGAGCCGAGTCAGCCCAGACCCTGGTAGTATAATCAATCACATAAGAGGGTTTGGCTTTGCCGGCTTTTAAGAAACCCAGGTTGCCGTGGAGAGAAGCCGGCCCCAAAGTTAGGGTGCCTAAAAATTTTGCGCCGAAGTCTGGATTATGCCCGATAAGTTCGGTAAAGCCGTGGGCGACCAAGTTGGAATCCGGGTAATCAGGTTGCTTTGTGTCGTCAGTATATAGATAAGAGGTTCTTGTAGATAGACCCATCGAAAGGAAAGGCTCTGCCCCCACCGCATAAGAAAAGGGCGCGCCGCCATATTCCTTTGAAGAATAACTGAATTTGGTTTTGACGAGTATATCCTTTACCCAAAATAAAGCCAAATCAAAATCATTCCCATCGTAGCGGCCTACTCCTGGGGTTCCTGTCACGCCAGCATGCTTATCGTATACAGCATACATCCTGGGGCCGATGGAAAACTCAAAATAATCCAACGGAGAATAGGTGATCATCAGCCGCAGCATGCCCCGGTAATGCTTATCGGCTAAACCATTGGTGTCGGCTTTATCTCCTTGAAAAAAAGGATCCCCTTTTATCACCTCCATTTTGCTGAAGTCGGACTGCAAAAAGCCCACCGAAAGCATCCCCTTGCCCATGGTCCGGGCCGAGGAGACCTTGAACAGTCCGCAGCCGCCGTCAAAGGCGGGAGGGCGATAGGCCTGGGCCAAACCGGCCCCGGCCAGCATTGCCAGAAGTAATACCAACCACTTGTTGCTTTTCATTTTTTAAACCTCCAGAGATTTGTGATTTTCAAAATGCCGTGAATGTTAAATATATCAGGTATATTGTGGTTTTGTCAAGCAATAAAAGCACCTTTGAACATCATTGGTCCAGCAGCCTCAATACCTCCTCCATGTCGCCCGGCAGCGGGGCCTTGAATTCCAGGTATTTGCCGGTGGCGGGATGGACAAACCCCAGCACCGCTGCGTGCAGGGCCTGGCGGCCAATGGCGTCCAGAAGTTTTTTGGCCAGGCCGGGATCATTCAGGGCGAACCGGGAGAACAGGGAGCGGGCCCGGCCCCCGTAATCCGGGTCCCCCAGCACCGGATGCCCCAGATGCTGCAGGTGCACCCTGATCTGGTGGGTGCGTCCGGTCTCCAGTTTCAGTTCCACCAGCGAGGCGATCCGGTATTCCTTTAAAACCTTGTAATGCGTCACCGCCGGCCGGCCCCTGAGCTTGGTAACATCCATCTTTTTCCGGTCAAAGGCCGACCTTCCTATTGGAGCCGAGATCGTGCCCTGGGGTTCCCCGAAAATTCCCCAGACCACCGCCCGGTAGCGGCGCACTATCTTGCGGGCCTCCAGCTGGCGGGCCAGATCGGTATGGGCCTGGTCGGTCTTGGCCACCAATAAAAGACCGGAGGTCTCCTTGTCCAGCCGGTGCACGATGCCGGGCCGCTCCCGCCCCCCCGTCTGAGAAAGGTTTTTGGCGTGGAACAGCAGGGCGTTGACCATGGTGCCCTGGCGGTTGCCGGCCGCCGGGTGGACCACCATCCCGGCCGGTTTGTTGACCACCATCAGGTCCTGGTCCTGGTATACCACGTCCAGATGGATATCCTCAGCCAGCAGTTCCCGCCGGGGAGCGGCCAGCCGGTCCTTTTTGATCTCGATATTATCGCCGGGTTTTACCAGGTAACCGGGGGGTTTTTGTTTTCCGTCCACCAGCACCCGCCCGGATTCGATGAACTTCTGCAGCTGGTTGCGGGAATAGTTCATTCCCTGGCAGCTCAGGTAACGGTCCAGCCGCACCCGGCTCTGGGCGGAGGAAACGGTCACGGTTATGATCTGAAGCTCATCCGGCATATCGGCGATTCAATTCACAAATTACGATTTACAATTCACGGCCTAGCAGCCAATATCCTCTATTGTTCCACCCAGCAGTGTTTGTAGAGCTCGGAGCCGAAGGGCCGGGGCCGGAATCCGTGGACGGTGTTCCTGACCGCGGTGGATTTTACCGAGTGATACAGGAACACCCAGGGGGCTTCCTGCACTATCAGCTCCTCTATCTTGCGGTAGCGCAGCAGCCTTTGGCCCGGGTCGCGGATGGTGACGGCTTCCTCCAGCAGGGCGTCGATGACCGGAGACTTGAAGAAAGCCACGTTGCCGGCCCGGCCGGTGTTCTTGGAATGGAACAGGGGATACAGGAAATTATCGGGATCTCCGTTGTCCGAGGACCAGCCGTTGAATGACAGCTGGGACTGGCAGCCGTAGGTCTTTTCCAGCAGCGTTTTCCAGCTTAAAGGATTGGGTTTGATGTTGATGCCCACCTCCCGGCAGTTTTGGCGGACCATCTCGGCCCGCTGCATTTGGGCCTTGCCGTCCCGGATATCCAGCAGATATTCCCCGGGCAGACCCCCGGCAAAACCTGCTTCGGCCAGCAGTTTTTTGGCCAGGCCGGGATCGTAGCCGTAGCCGGCCAGGTTGGGATTGTGGGCCCACAGCTCGGGCGGGAAAACCCCGTTGGCCGTCAGGGCATCTCCGGCCAGCCCGGTGGTTTCGATCAGCGTTTTCTTGTCGATGGCATGGTTCAGGGCCTGGCGCACCCGCTTGTCGGCGAAGGGCGAGACCCGGGAAACGTTGATGCACAGGTACTGGACGTTGAGCTGGGGCAGGCTGATCACTTTAAGTGTGTGGTCCTGGGAAAGGGCCCGGCGCTGCAGGCTGTTGACGTCGGTGATATCCAGCCGGCCCGAGACCAATGCTTCCGTCTTCTGTTCGTCGTTCAGGTCGATGGAATATTTTATGCCGGACAGCGAGATCCGGCGTTCGTGATAATGGGGGTTTGGTTCCAGTTCCAGGGTCTTGCCCGGCTCCCAGGATTTAAGAATGAAGGGGCCCGAGCCCACCGGATGGCGGGAGAAATCCAGGGACCCTTCCTCCACCAGCTCCTTGGGAACGATGGCCGCCATGGTGCAGGCCAGGTTGGAGAGGAACGGCATGAAGGGATACTGGAGCACGATCTTGATGGCATATGGGTCGATGACCTGCAACCCGTCAACTTCTTTGGCCTGGCCCTGGCTGTATTCCAAAGCGCCTTTGATCATCTCCACAAAAGACTGGTTGGGCGATTTTATCCGGGGGCTTAACAGCCTTTCCAGGGAATATTTCACATCCGGGGCTGTCACTTCCCGCCCGTGGCTGAATTTTATGCCCCGGCGGAGGTAAAAGGTCCAGCTTAAACCGTCGGTGGAGATCTTCCAGCGCCAGGCGACGGCCGGAATGACGCTGGCTCCGGCCCCGAACTGGACCAGCCCTTCGAATATCTGGGTCGCCACTTCATTGGTGGTGGCATCGGTCATCATCACCGGATCCAGGGTGATGGGATCGGAACTGATGTCCAATTGCAGCTGGCCGCCGGTGAAGTTTTCCCGGCCGGCCAAATCAATTTCCGCTCGGCCCAATGAACCCATCCGCTCAAACCAGGCCAGGGATTCCCGGCCTTTCTGCAAAAACCCCGAGAAGCCCTGGAGCTTGGCCGCCACCTCCCGGTAGCTTTGGCTGTATGTGGTGTAGCGGTTCAAGATATCCTGGCGGCGGGCCTGCTGGCGGTCGATGCCCGAGCCGGCCTCGGCCACTATCTGCTCCATCCGCCCGCCGGATTCCCGGGCCAGGCCCAGGGACCTTCTGGCCAGGGAAACCGATTCCAGGCTGGTGGCCATTATCTTCTGGGTCTGCCGGATGGTATCGCTGGTCTGGGAGAACTGCTCGGTAACCTGCTTCAGCAGGGGGCCTATCCTGGCCGAGTCGGCGGCCGCCTGCTGGGACAGGGCCTGGGCCTGGGCCACTATGCCCCCGAAAGCGCCCCCCTCCCGGCCCATCTCGGCCACTTCCACCGCGGCGTAGAACGAAAGCAGTTTTATCTGCTCGGTAAAATCCTTGATGGCGGCGCCGGTCTGGGAGATCTCCCCCAGTTTTCCGGACAGGCCTTCCCGGTCCGCCTCAAATTCGTCCAGCCAGGTCTTTACCCGGGCCAGATCGTCAAATGATCCGGTCAGCCCCTGGTTCATCTCTTCAAAATCCTGCCGGTTGCTGCCGATGGTCTTGGCCATCCCGTCCAGGCCCGACTTGATGCGGTTGATGTTCTCGAACAAGGACTCCAGGTTATGCCACAGGGTCCCGGCCAGCTCTTCCTCGGACCCCAGCGCCGTTTTCTGCTCGTCGATGGTGGACTGCAGGTCCCGCCAGCGTTCGGAGGCCGCCTGCAGTTTGGCCTTGAGCATCATCCAGTTGTTCCGGGCCTCGTGCAGGGCGGCCTGGTGGCCGGCCGTTTCCCACAAGCCCAGGGCTTCGTCCATCTGGTTCTTGGCAAACTCCACCTGGCCCATTTCGCCGGTCTCGGTGGAAAGCACCAGAGCCGCCACTTCCTGGGAGACCGAGAGCCCTTCGGCGCTCTGGGAGATGTTCTTCAGGCCTCCCACCAATTTGTTCTCCAGCTCCCGCTGTTCCCTGGCCATCAGGCCTATCCGGTCAAAGGCCTCCACCATTCCCTGGTTGGAATGATAAAGGGAATTAAGCTTGTCCTTCACCTTTTCCGCCCCCGATTTCAGCCCGTCCACCAGATGCCGGGATTCCAGCACCCCGGATGACATCTGCTGGATCTTGTCCTTGACCCCCGCCGTCAGGCTGGGGACCAGGGAGGCCGTCTTCTCCATCTCGCCGGCCAGCCGGCTCATGTTCTCGGCGATCACCCCGAATCCCTTTCCCTTGCCGCCGGCGTGGAAGGCCCGGATCTCGGCGTTGCGCACCAATTGCTTTATCCTGACCGACAGGCCGGCCATCAGCCCCGCCAGCTTTTCCAGCTCGGCCGTGGTGGTAAAAAGGTCCTTCAGTTCCACCGCCGACCGCTGGTAGCTCTGGTCCACCAGTTCAAAGGAATCCAAAGCGCCCTTCAGCTGCTGTTCGGCCCGGGCTATCACCTGCTTGTATTCCTGGCTGTTCCCTGTCACCAGCGACGAGGAATTGGCGATGGCGTCCATCCCCTCAAAAGCCTCGGCCAGGGACTCCCCAAAAGCGTGGATGTTGGCCAGGTGCCCCCGCTCCACGGAGGACAGGGCGCTGATGTTCATCGACAGTTCCGGCAGTATCTTCAGAAACTGGTCTATCTTCTTTAGCACGTCAAGCAGGTCATCAGACGGCCTCCAACGGGCTTCGGCCGGTTCCGGAATGTCCCGGACTGTCGAGGAAGTTTTTGAGTTGAAATTGAATAGTTTCATATCAGCCTGATGATAAAAGTTTTTAGAGATGCCTTCCCACTAAAGGGCACGAAAAACCGCGAAATTATTTTCCTATATGTGGCCTTTGTGCTTTTTTTCCGCCACCGCAAGCAAGTTCATATAGCCAGCCACCGCAGGTAAATCCATATAGGCTGGTCTGCCTATGGCACGAGCGGATCCGCCTTTGGCGTGAGTGGCCATTAACGTCTCAGAGGTCCACTTTCTCCGAAGCTATCTTCTGCCCCATGAATATCTCCCCCAGGTGGTCAAAATGCTCGCAGGCGTCGGTGGTCAGGTAGCGGCAGTTCCCGTTCCGGGAGACCTTGGCCTCATGCCCCGGGTGCCGGGCCAGGTATTCCCTGAGGCTCGGCGCCACTAATTCGTCCTGGGAAAGTATCCGGACATCCGGTGGAAGCAGGGCCTTGATCTGGCCCAGTATCAGGGGATAATGGGTGCAGGCCAGCAATAGGGTGTCGATGCCTTCGATTTGGGATTTGGTTTGATTCCAATATTTGGTGATATAGTACTTCAGTCCCTGGCCCTCCAGCTCCCCGGCCTCCACCAGCGGCACCAGCATGGGGCAGGCCTGCTGAACCAGTTTTACCCCCGGCGCGTGCTTGGCGATCTCGATGGCAAAGCTGTCGGAGCGGACCGTGCCCTGGGTGGCCCACAGCGCCACCTGGTTGGTCTGGGTATAGTTGCGGATAACCTCCACCGTGGGGCGGATCACCCCCAGCACCCGGCGATCAGGATAGTGTGCGGGAAGATACTGCTGCTGGATGCTGCGCAGGGCCTTGGCCGACGCGGTATTGCAGGCGATCAGCACCAGGGGACAGCTCTGCCGGAACAGATAGTCCACCCCTTCGGTGGCGAACTTGAGCACCGCATCGAATGAGCGGTTGCCGTAGGGGGTGCGGGCATTGTCGCCCAGGTAGATGTAGTCGTACTGCGGCAGCAGCCGGCGGATCTGCCTGAAGATGGTCAGCCCGCCGAAGCCGGAGTCGAAGATGCCTATGGGGAAAGATTGGGGCATGGGATTTGATTTGTGTGTTTATTTTATATTTGCAAACTCTGATCACGTCCGAGTTGACCCAAAACAGACCCGATCACCTGCAAATCAGACCCAATATCTTCCATATCAGACCCGTTATCCGGCTTAACGAGTCCTTTCAAACCTTTAACGGCCCCGATACCCGGGATAACATATCCAAACTTGAAGTCACAATTTGTGATTTCAAGTTTCACATCCTACCTTGGTCCTTCGGAACATGAAATCATCGGGGAATCATTTTCTAATTATTTTTCTTCACCCGCCCGCGGGTCACCCAATATATCGCAAAGATAGTAGCCCCCAGTTCCAGCATCATCGGCCAATGCTTGGAGAATTCAAACGCCCCATTGCCGAACAGGGCCATGTTCACCTGCCGGATCATAAGCAGCACGCCCACAAAAAAAATCATTAATACCCAGCCTTCCCAGGAAATGGGAACCCACAACCTGTAACTGAGAGCCAGGAATCATTGCTTTTTTTCTTTTTCCATTTTCATCTCGAAATTTTTTCGTGTCTTTTTGCCGCCGCAGCGAGCCTGCCCCGCAGTATGCGGCGGCACCCCGCCCACAGGCGGTGGCGTGCCTGCCTTTGGCCGGTGGTTGAGTACCCCGCCTGGCTTCGATAATATCGGTGATTGAGTTCCGGATAGATTTATCGAAATCACCGATCACTCAGCCCGCGGCGGGGTGTATCGAAACCACCGGCAGTACCCTACTGCCCCAATTCCTTCTTGTATTTCTTGGCAAAGGCCTCCAGGCCGTCGGCGATCCCCCGGGCGATCTTCTTCAGGTTGTCCGGCTTCTTCAGCAGCTTCTCCTCGTCCCGGTGGGAAATGAAGGCCGTCTCCACCAGGATGGCCGGCATGTAGGCGCCGTTCAGCACGTAGAACCCGGCCTGGTTGATCCCCCGGTTGGGCACGGCGGGCAGTTTCCTGGCCAGCGATTCCTGCACCAGCTCCGCCAGGTCGCTGGACTCGGTCAAAAACTCGTTCTGCACCATGTCCCATAATATGAACTGGACGGCGTCCTGGTGGGCCACGTTCTTCTGGGGCTGTTCGAAGTCGATGGCCGAGTTTTCCATGGCCGCGGTGGCCCGGGCGTCGTCGGTCTTGGCCAAAGATAGGAAATAGGTCTCGGAGCCCCTCATGGTCTTGAGCTTGACCTTCTTACGCGGAGCAGCGTTGCAGTGGATGCTGATGAAGACGTCGGCCGCCTCCTGGTTGGCCAGCTTGGTGCGTTCGCCCAGCGGGATGAAGGTGTCGTCGCTGCGGGTCATCACCACAATCAGATTGTGTTCCTGCTCCAGGATGGCCTTCAGCATCAGTGCTATCTCCAGATTGACATCTTTCTCGCACAGTCCGGTGGGGCCCACCGCCCCGGGGTCCTTGCCGCCGTGTCCGGGGTCCACCACCACTTTTTGGATGCCCTGTTTTGCCTGAACCTGCTTGCGGCGGCGGGCCTCGGGGATCTTGATCTGCTCCGGGCTGATGCCGCCCAGGCTCAGTTTGCGGTCTTTTGAATCCCAGATGATGCTCCGGCCCCACAGGGGGATCAGAAAGCGGGTAAAAAGTTCCATCGGCACATAAAGCTCGCCCTGGTACAGCCGGGCCGGGTTGAACAGGTTGTATGATTTCCCGTCGGCCAGAAAAAAGGTGTTGTCGGCCGAAAAACGCAGGGTGTGCCCCGGCAGTTTCAGGTCGGCGTTGCCTATCAGCTCGGACCAGGCGGCCTGGGCATTCCAGCTGGCCGACAGATCGGCCAGGCTCAGGTATTCCTCCTTGTCAAAGGTCACCGTCTCGGTTATCCTGGCGCCGCCCCGCCCGTCAATGACGGTCAGTTGGTTAGGCGCCAGGGCGGCCCAGACCCAAAGGGGGACCAGCAATGATATGATGAAAAGTTTTTTCAAACCTGCCCTGATTTAAAAATGCTTAATATTTCCGGTTCCTGTTCCTGCCAGTTGAGCTTCAGCCGGGCTGCGGCGCAGGCCTGCCGTTGTTCCGGCAAATGTTCTTGGATTTCCTTTATGGCCAGCAACGCCTGTTTCACGTCTCCGTATCTTACCGTTCTTCCGGTCCGGTGCTGGTCGATCACTTTTTTCATGGCCGGCAGGTCGCTGGCCAGGGGCGGGGTTTTGCACATTATGTACTCGAACAGCTTGTTGGGCAGGGCGGCAAAATAACTCAGGGTGATCCCCTCGATCAGGGTCAGCCCGATATCGGCCGAGGCGGTGTATTCCAAAAGTTTTTGGTGCGGCACCCGGCCCATCACAAAAAGGCGCCCCTTCCATTCCGGTGTTTCGGATTTTTTCTGGAGTTCCAAGGACATCACGCCGTCTCCGATCAGCACCAGGGCGTATCCGGGATCAAGCTGTTTCAGTACCTTCAGCATGAAGCCGATGCCCCGGCCCGGGGCCAGCATCCCCTGGTAGAGCAGAAGGAAGCGGTCTTCCGGAAGTTTCAGGGCCGAGTGCAGGGACTGGTTGCGGGGAACGTCTTTAAGAAGGGGATAGTTGTAAACCACCTGGGGGACCGGGATATGGTAAAGCTCGGCCAGACGGTCGGAATCCATCTCACCGGAGGTAAAGGTGACCGCCCGTTTGATGAAAAATTTTTCCAGCAGATGCCAAATATTTTGTTTGGCTTTTTTCCCGGCCAGGGTCCCCAACGCCGAGTATATCTCCCGGGAATCGTAGAACAGCCCGGCCTTGTTTTTCCCGGCCGCCCAGGCAGCCACAGGAAGTGAATACAGGTCGGCGGCGCAGAAAAATCCGGCCTTTATTTTCAGGGCGGCGGGAAAAATCCTGGCATAGAACCAGAGAAACCTGGCAATGCCCCTGATCCGGTTGTTGGTCTTAAGCGAAACCACCCTGATGCCGTTGAGATCGAATTCCTCACCGCGGTCCGCGGCCTGCAGCACGGTAATTGACAGTCCGTTCTTCACCAGAGTGCCGGCGATGTTCTGCAGCCGGGAGTCGTAGCGGATATCGCCGAAATATATGAAACAGCCGCGTGTGTCGTTCATTGGTTCGTTGATTTGGTTAAGTCTGGTATTATGCTTTCAGCAAGGCACCGACCTAACCCCTGCCCCTTCCCCGTTCAGCCTACGTAGCCTGCTGCTGTATGCATGACTACTACGGCGAAGTGGGCCAGGGGAAGGGGTGATTGCCTCCCCCTCCTAATGGAAGGGGGATCGAGGGGGCGGTCATATTCTCAGTTCAAACGTATCCCTTAAGAACCCCCGGGCTCCGAAATTCTCCTTGAACTTCCCCAGCCCCCAGTTGGGCTGCATATTCAGGGTATAGGTGCCTAGGTCCAGATACTTGTAGCCATTGGCCCAGCCCCACCGGATCACCTCGTGGTACACCGAATTGACCGGGCGCAGTTCCTGGTACTTCTGGTCGTGCGAGATGTAGAAGGCCAGTATCACTTTGGGATTGCAGACGAAGACCGTGATCCCGGCCAGCGCCTTTTTCCCCTGATAGGCGGTGAACTGGATGATGTCCTCGGGCAGGAGTTTTTTCAGCTTCTTCAGCTCTTCGGCGGTGTGGGTCGGCCTGACGTTGTGGCGCTGGCTCAGGTTCCTTTCCAGGATGTGGTAGAACTCATCCAGGTCGCCGCCCTGCCGGACCTCGATTCCGGCTTTCTGCCCCTTTCGTAAAGCGGTCCGGGTCTCCTGCCTGAAGCTTAAGGGAATATCCTCCTGGCTCCGGAAATTCAGGGGAATGACCGCCGTGATCTCCCGCTTTAAATAGGTGAACCCGGCCCGGGCCCAGCAGAAGTCAATGTACTGGTCTGGGCTCTTCATGTAGATCAGCGGGGGCTGGGTCACCAGCAGGCGCTTGATCCCCAGCTTGGTCCAATGGCCGACCGCGGCCTCGGCTATCCCGGTGATCTGGGCTATGCCCAGCCCCGGCGCCGTCACCAGCCCGCCGTAAGAGGCCCCGCCGTAGCTGATCAGGGTCGGCGTGCCCTGCTCGTCCTTGATCAGTCCCGGCATCACCGCCAGCAGGCGTTCATCCTTGCGGAACATCAGGTGATGGTTGGCAAACCGGCCCTTTGGATGGTAGTCCAAGAACCTCTGGCGGTGGAATATGGTGCCGTTGGCCGAAGAAGCAATGAAATTTTCCCACTGGCGCCTGTCGGTTTCCTTATATTCGGATATTTGGATCATGGCTCTCCATCGTTAAGTCTGGCAGGGGTTTGTAAACCTAAAACTTTAATTATATCCTAACCTGTTGTAATGTCAATAGAAAAATGCCCCGGGCATCTCGAAAAATCCTGTCCGGGGCATCCGGGGACAAAGTAAGAACCCCTCCGGTTGGGACGGAGGGGTTCTTGATTACCGTATATTAATGTACAGTAATTACGATTAGCGCTTCTTGTTGAAGCAGTCCGAGCAAAGCACCGGACGGTCGCCGGTGGGCTTGAAGGGGACTTCGGCTTCGTTGCCGCATTCGGCGCAGGTCACCTTGAACAGCTGGCGCGGTCCGCGCTTGGAGTTCTTGTTAGCCTGACGGCAATCCGGGCAACGCTGGGGCTCATTCTGGAAGCCCTTCTGTTGGTAGAATTCCTGCTCGCCGGCAGTAAAGGTGAATGGCTTGCTGCAGTCTTTGCAGGCTAGGGTCTTGTCCGTGAAACTCATGTTTCTCCTTGGAATTGTGGGTTTTTTGTCCGGAGGAATAAAAAAACCGTTTTGGTTTAACAACCGAAACGGGATTCTACTTCTCCAAACGTTCTATTGTTACTGTTGCAATAATATCACAATAACCTCAACTTGTCAAGGGGTAAATTGAAATATTTTAATATTTCTTGCTTTGGGAATTTTTGCCAGAATTCCCCTAAATTGACAGGATTTACATGATTGGCCGGTTTTCCCTAATGCCGGAATATATTGCTCTGTTTTTTATGTAAACCCTGTCTCTCCCCCTATAAAAATAATCACAGGAAAAATCAATGGTTGACAGCGGCCTGTTTTTGGAATATAATTCCCTCTTCAAGGTGCCCCATCTTTTTTGGGGATAATCGGGAATCCCGTGTAAACCGGGAGCTGCCCCGCAACTGTGAACCTTATTTTGCCACAAAGACACAAAGGCACAAAGACAATCTTATTTATGCTCTGTGTCCATTGGGCAAAATGCCAAAGTTTATGCCACTGTTTTACGACGGGAAGGCGCTTTGGCAAAGGCAAGCCAGGAGACCGGCCTTGGAAGGGACTTGGAACTGGATCAATGGGATTTATTCATGAACCCCAAAAATCTATTCCTTGTTCCCTATTGGTTCTCCGGCTTCGCGGGAAGGCCGGGCTGAATGAAGCATTCGTTAAAAGATGCCAGCCCGTTCTTCCGGCTAAAAATGCCGGGGGAGCGGGTTTTTGTTTTAAGAACAAATCACTAATAACGGACGCTGCCTGCCATGAAGCGATCACTTTATTTCATCTTCCTGTTGTTTCTCCTGGGCTGCAGCGCCCAGCCCCGGCCGCAGATCAAAGGGTTCCTGACCATCACCGATGACCTGGGCCGCACCGTCAGCCTGGGCAATGCCCCGGTAAGGATCATCTCCTTTGCCCCCAGTATCACCGAGATGGTGTATGCACTGGGAGGGGAGGAACGGATTGTTGGAGTCACCGCCTGGTGCAACTGGCCGCCCCAAGCCAGGGAAAAGACCGGGGTCGGCGACATGATCAACCCCAACTTCGAGCGGATGGTCTCGCTGAAGCCGGACCTGGCCCTGATGATCGGCAGTGCCCCCAGTCCCCTGCTTAAGAAATTCGAAGCCCTGGACATTCCGGTGCTCTGCTTTAAGGACGAGACCGTGGCCGACATCCAAAGGGCCTTAAAAGTGCTGGGCCAGGTGCTGGAATGCCCCAGCCGGGCGGATTCTTTGAACCGGGAAATGGACCTTCAGCTGGCCGTCATCAAAACCGCGGTGGATCAAGTGGCTATGGAGAAAAGGCCGAAGGTCTTTGCCGAGCTGGGTTCCTCCCCCCTGTTCGCCGCCGGCGATTCCAGCTTCATCGGCCAGATGATATCCCTGGCCGGCGGTATCAACATTACCGGAAACATTCCCTCATCCTACGCCGCGGTCAACCCGGAACTGGTGGTAAAGAACGATCCCGGCATCATCATCGTGCTCCATCCCCAGGCATCAAGAAAAGAGATCGAACAGCGGCTGGGCTGGCAGAATGTCCCGGCCGTCAGAAACGGAAAGATCTACCCCGGGCTGGACCAGGACGTGATCCTGCGGCCCGGCCCCCGTTTTACCGAAGGATTAAAGATACTGCATGGGATATTTTATGCGCCGTGACATCAAAGCCTGGTATTACCTGGCTCCCTTAAGCCTGCTGACCATCCTGCTGGGACTGGCTTCCGGGCCGGCCGGCTTCGGGCTGCTGGCTGACCACCAAGTGATGTCCATCCGTCTGCCCCGGGTGCTTTTGGGTCTGCTGGCCGGGGCCGGGCTGGCCTCGTCGGGCGCGGCACTGCAGGCAGCCCTGGGCAACCCGCTGGCCGAACCCTATCTGTTGGGCGTCTCCGGAGGCGCGGCCTTCGGAGCAGCTCTGGCCCTGCTGCTGGGGCTTTCGGCCGGGCTGGGCGGGGCTGTAGGCCTGCCCTTGTTCTCGCTGGCCTTCGGCCTTTTAGCCCTCTATGTCGTCTACAGTTTGAGCAAAGTGGGGTCCAGGCTGCCGGCGGAGACGGTGATCCTCTCAGGAATAATAGTCAACGCCTTCTTCTCGGCCCTGATCATGCTGCTTTTGGCTTTGGCCGGGCGCCAGCTGCAGGAGATGATCTATCTGTTGATGGGCAACCTAGGGATGATCTTCGGCGCCCAGAGTTTGTATCTGCTGTGGGTCTGCGCCGCCGTCATCATCCTCTGCACCGCCTACCTCTGGAGCCAGGGGCGCAATCTGGACCTGCTCTCTTTGGGGGAACAGCCGGCCCAAAGCCTGGGGCTTAAGGTGGAGAAGCTGAAGGTGCGGATACTTTTGGCCTCGGCCCTGATGGTGGCGGCGGTGGTCTCGCTGGCCGGGGTGATCGGCTTCGTGGGGCTGGTGGTCCCCCATCTGGCCCGGATGATTTCAGGTCCCAAAAATTCCCGGCTGCTTCCCCTGTCGGTGGTGCTGGGCGCAAACCTCTTGGTGCTGGCCGACGCCCTGGCCCGGACCATCGCCCCCCAGGAGATCCCGGTGGGAGTGATCACCTCGCTTTTGGGCGTGCCGTTCTTCATCTACCTGCTGCGGCGCAAAAAGAGGACAGCGTTATGATAACAGTAACAGATCTTTCTTACAGCTACGGCCCGTTAAAGGCATTGGACGGCGTCAGTTTTTCTCTGCCTAAAGGAAAGGTGGTGGGACTGTTGGGTCCCAACGGCTCCGGCAAAAGCACCCTCTGCCTGTGCCTGGCGGGGATATTGGATAAAAAAGGATCTGCCGGAGAAATTAAAATATCGAGCCAGGACATGGGAAGTTTTGCCCCGGAAGAACTGGCCCTTCAGATGGCCGTGGTTTTTCAGGACAATGTATTTTCTTTTGACTTTACCGCCTACGAGATAGTGCTGATGGGCCGCAGCCCCTATTTAAGGCCCCTCCAGCCCGAGGGACCGGAGGATCACCAGATCGCCGAAAAGGCCATGCGCGACTGCGACTGCTTTGAGCTTAAAGATCGGCCCATCAGGAGTCTTTCGGGCGGCGAGCGCCAGCGGGTGGTGCTGGCCCGGGCTTTGGCGCAGGCCACGCCGGTCCTGCTTTTGGACGAGCCCACCAACCATCTGGATCTGAAGCACCAGAAACAGATCCTGTCGCTGGTGAGGGAACTGGCCGCAAACAAAGGAGTATTATCGGTGGTGGTGCTGCACGACCTTAACCTGGCCGGACAGTTCTGCGACCGCCTGCTGCTATTGGACCAGGGCCGCCTGGTTAAACAAGGAACCCCGGAGGAGGTGCTGACGCCGGAGACCTTGAACCCGGTCTACCAGATCAATGTTCATAAGATATACCATCCTGTGACTGGAAGCCCCCAGATAATAATCTAACCGTTTAAAATAAATATTATGCCAGAACAAAATACAAATTTCTCTGATACAAAAATACTGGATGAAATACTCGCCGCTATCCGCGACATAGACTACGGAGAGATCCTGATAACCATTCATAACTCCAAAATCGTTCAGATAGAGAAGAGGGAGAAAAGAAGATTTACCCCCAAAGGAGGTACCTGAGCATGTGAAATCTGTTCGTCCCAACTGAAAATGCGACCGTAACAGACGGAGCTTAGATTGCCAATTTTTTCTGTCTACGACGATATAACTCTTGTACAGATTGTCATTCCGGGCTTGACCCGGAATCCAGTAATTCCCTGGATTCCCGTTTTCACGGAATTACTGGTTGTTTTGAGATTTATGTCGCTATGTATAAAGTGCCAACAACCGCCCACTGGACCACCAGAGGTTAAAAAGCCACACAAGGAGTATTTTGCCCATGTTGTTCTCATTAATAGCCGTTTTATTTATAACCGCAACAAATCCGGACAGCGCTTTTGTTTCTGCGGCCATCCCAGACAGCACGGCTGATTCAGTTGCGTCCCTGGACAGCGCCGCCGCCGTCAAGACGGGAGCGATGAAAGATTCCCTGGCTGTCTACATGCTTAAGGGAATGGTGGTCACCGCCACCCGGACCCCGCTGGCCGAGCGGTCCGCCCCGGCCTCGGTCTCGGTGATCGAGCCCGATCCCCTGACCCCGAATGTGGACGCCGCCAACCGCCTGTCCCAGACCGCCGGCGCCGCATTGGGCGGGACCGGAGGCATCGGCAGCGCCCTGACGCTTTCCATCCGGGGGGCGGCCGCCAACCAGGTGCTTTACCTGCTGGACGGCCTGCCGGTCAATTCGGCTCAGAACGGTTCTTACGATCTCAACCGGATTTTGAGCCAGGCCCAAAGGATCGAGATCGTGCGGGGGCCGGCCTCCAGCCTTTACGGGGCCAACGCCGTGGCCGGGGTGGTCAACATCATCACCCGGGATTCAAAACAGCTCAAACCGTATTCCAAAATAAATTTTGAAAAAGGCGGTTCCAGTTCCCAGGTGTGGGAGGCCATGGTTTCCCGGCCTTTGGCCCAATGGGCCTCCATCTCCATGGGCGCCACCTGGAAGAAGACCGGAGGGCAAAGGGTCAATTCCGACTACGATGGAACAAATTACTTCTTGGACCTGTTCGCCCAACCTTATGAAAAGATCGAGACCAAACTGCGCTACCAGGAATACAAGTCGCAGAACGGGGTGCCGGGACCGGATTCACTTTTTTATCCTGACTCACTTCGCTGGCTCTACCACCCCACACCCAATGACCGTCAAAAAGATTGGGGGAAGGATTTCAGTTGCAAAGTAAGTTATGACCAGAACAGCTTTGTGACCGTTTCCCGCAATTCCATCGAGAACATGAATTATTCTTACGTAACCAGCCGCAACTATACTCTGCAGACCAATGTGGACGGGCAATATCAACATTCATGGATGCCCCAGATAACCACCACGGCGGGGGCCGGTTACCAGATGGTGGAAAGCGACATCTCCAATGTGGGAACGCCGGAACTTCATCATAAAGCTGCCTTCTTGATCCAACAGATGGAACCGTTAAATGGCCTTTTGCTGGTGGGCAGCGTCAGGTACGACAAAGATTTCGCCTATCCTGCTCAAACCTCGCCCTCGGTTTCGCTTAACTATGGCTTTTTTGAAGGCTTAAATTTTTACGCCAGCTACGGCCAGGCCTTCCGGGCCCCCACCCTGAACGAGCTTTACTGGAAGGACGACGCTTGGATGATGTACGGCAATCCGGATCTCAAACCCGAGAAATCCAGCCAGCTTGAAGCCGGGATAAAGACGGACATTAAGGAGATTTCGGCATCCCTGTCCGCCTTTCGAAGAAACACGATTGACCTTATCATCTGGGATTATGATCCTTTGACCTGGACGTCCAAAACCGCCAATCTCGGAAAGACCATGTCCCAGGGGGTTGAACTTCAGGCCAGCCACTCTCTTTTTGATCTGGTCACTTTGGGCATTAACTATACCTATTGTCTGACGGTACAGGATACCACTGACAAACCTGAGTTGCCCTACAAGCCCCAGCACCTGGCCAACGGCTCCATTACCATCAATGACATCCAGATCGTGCCCGACCTGAAGCTGGGCTGGAAGTTCTGGTCACAATATACTGGCATCCAGAAAGCCGGGAGCTATGATCCGGTGGACAACCTTCCGGCCTATAAAATCAGCAATCAGGTGCTTTCTTTAAAGATCGTCGATGCCCGGGTCTATTACAAGGTGGAGAACCTGTTCAACGCCGATTACCAGACCCGCTACGGCTATCCCATGCCCCGCCGCACCCAGTCGTTCGGAGTGACTTTGGAGCTGTGGGACTGACCGACCATTGGCACCTAAAGCCCGGCCTTAAATTTATGGCCGGGCTTCAATATTTAGTTTGACTTATCCCCCTGCTTTGTATAAAATTGAACCATGGAACAGAAATTGAAAATAGCCTGCCTGGTCTCGGGCGGGGGCACCAACCTTCAGGCCATCATCGACAACATCGAGGCCGGAAAGCTGAAGGCCGAAATTGCCGCCGTGATATCAAATGTTCCCGGGGCCGGGGCCTTGGAGCGGGCCAAAAAACACGGCCTGCCGGCTTTCGTGGTCAATCACAGGGATTTTGCCACCCGCGAGCTGTTCGACCGGGAACTGGCCGCCATCATCGACCGTCAGGGGGCAACCCTGGTCTGCCTCTGCGGGTTCATGCGGATCTTCAGCCCCTTCTTCGTGGAGCATTACCCCGGCCGGGTCATCAACATCCACCCCGCCCTGCTGCCCGACTTCGGAGGCAAGGGATTCTACGGCCACCGGGTCCACGAGGCGGTGCTGGCTGCGGGCAGGACCCAAACCGGCTGCACCGTCCATTTTGTGGACAGGGAGGTGGACCACGGCCCCATCATTCTTCAGCGCACCGTGCCGGTCCTGGTGGACGATACACCGGAGACCTTGGCCGAAAGGGTTTTGCATGAAGAGCATATAGCCTATTCCCAGGCCATCGAGCTTTTTGCCCAGAACCGGCTGGAGATCAAGGACAGAAAGGTCCTGATAAAACCATGATCCAAAAACGATCCATGCAATTCATGTCAGCAGGTCTCACCAGCCTGCTTTTATTTTCGGCCTTCCCCCTGCTGACCGTTTGGCCACTGGCTTTCGTCTGCCTGATCCCCCTGATGTCCGCGGTCAAAGGGCTTTCGGCCAGAAAGACCTTCCTTTACTCCTGGCTTTCGGGAACGCTTTTTTACATCGGCCTGCTGCACTGGATAGTCTTCAACCCCGCGGTGGAGGGCTGGGTAAAGCCTCTGCTCTATCTAGGGGTGGTGCTGATAGGGTTCTATCTCTCGTTGTACTTTGCCCTGAGCTTTGCCCTGGCCAAATGGCTGGCCGCCAGGACCAGGATGCCCTTCTGGGCCTGGCTGGCAATATGCATTCCAACGCTTGATCTGCTGCGCAGCCAGGGATTGCTGGGATTTCCCTGGGGCAGCCTGGGATACGCGCTTGTCCCCTGGACAAATGGGATTCAGATGGCCTCGCTGACCGGAGTTTACGGCCTGACCTGCTGGGCGGTAATGGCCAACGGCCTGCTGTTTGATCTGGGTTCAAGGATATGGGGCCGGCGGGCCGGTTTGTCAGAAACATTCAGAAAGCCCAAAACGATTGCAATGGCCCTGGGTTTGGTTTTGCTGCTTGGGCTGCCCCCCTGGCTGGGAAGCCTGGCCGTCCGCTCGGTGGATAAACTGTCTTCAAGCTCGCCCCGGTTGAATACCGCCCTGATCCAGGGCAACATCCAGCAGGGCCTGCGCTGGGACCGGGAATTCCAGCGTTTCAATTTTGAGGAATATAAAAGACTGACACTGGAAGCCTCCGCCCAAAAGGTTGGCCTGGTGGTATGGCCGGAAACGGCCCTGCCGTTTTACCTGAGATTCCAGCCCCAGTACGGCAACCAGATGCGGCAGCTGGCGGACGGGACAAATTCCCTGATCCTTACCGGCGTCCCGGACATGGCCGTGGATGAAAACGAAAAGGAACTGTACTTCAACGCCGCCTTCCTCTTTGCCCCCGGCCGGGGGCTGTTGGGCAGTTATGCCAAAAGCCGGCTGGTGCCCTTCGGCGAAACTTTCCCCTTAAAGGACAATATTCCGTTTTTAAAGAACGTCAATTTCGGCGAGGGGGAATGGACCGCGGGCTCCGATACCATTGTGTTTGAAACGCCAGAGGCCGCACTGTCCTGCCTGATCTGCTTCGAGTCCATCTTCCCCGGGATCGCCCGGAAACAGGTAAATAGAGGATCTAAGATCCTGGTCAACATCACCAACGACGGCTGGTTCGGGCGCTCCGGGGCCGCCATGCAGCACGCCCAGATGGCCGTCCTGCGGGCGGTGGAGAACCGCCGGGCCGTGGCCCGCTGCGCCAACTCCGGCATTTCCATGTTCATCCTGCCTACGGGAAAGGTTCTGCAGCCCACCCCGCTGTATCAGCAGACCGTGACGGTGGAGTCGCTGCCGTTGCTTTCCGTCAGGACGTTTTACGGCCGTTTCGGGGACGTGTTCCAGTATGGCCTTATCCTGATCATAGCCCTTGGAGCCCTGATCCCCTTGGTCAAAAAGCGGCCTTAATATTCCCAGACACAGAACATCAGGACGCCGGCAAGTTTGCCGGCGTCTTTTTTATATTTAAGGGGAATAAACTCCCGCCTTAGCTGGTATATTCTACAGAACAAAAAAGGAGCAAACATCATGAAGAACATACTCTGGCTTTTACCTCTGGCTGGAGCCCTTTTAGGGTTCGCCGCAAGCTACCTGGCCCTTTACCTTAAGCTAAAACTGGCCCCCGTTCCCGGTTACACCAGGGCCACCTACCGGGCCATCGAGATTTTTGACCTGAAATCGGCCCTTTTCAGCACCGCGCTTTTGATGGTTCTGGCGATGGGGGCGGCCGGTGGTTATCCGGTCATCAGGAACCTGCTGCAACCGGAACCGGCGGGGCCGGACGGGGGGAACCGGGTCATCATCCCGATGCCCATTGACTCCCTGATCCGGATGATCCCCCAGCCCAAGTCGGTTGACCCCAACCAGAATGCCGAGCCGCAGGATCTGGGGCTGATCAAGCGCCCGGTCCCGGGCAGCCGGATAGTGTTGGTTGATGACAACGCTTCCGACACCACCGAATTTGACGACCGTACCAACAATGACATAGTAAACTCTTTTTCTAACCGGAACAGCCCGGCCAACGACAGCCTGATCCGGAACGCGGTGGTGGACAACAACTCGGACCTGCCCAAGCCCGGAGATTTTGTGGCCTACAGCATATCGCCCGCCCCCCTGAATGTACTCCGGCCGGTCTACCCCTCCATCTGCCGGAACATGGGGGCCGAGGGCAAAGTCACCCTCCATGTGCTGGTGGACAAGGGAGGCCAGGTGGCCAGGGTCAGGGTGCTTAAAAGCTCGGGCAACGAGGCCCTGGACGAGGCGGCCATGGAAGCATTAAGAGCCTCCACCTTTACCCCGGCCTTGCAGGGCGACCAGCCGGTGGCGGTCTGGCTGAGCTACCCGGTGGTTTTCAGCCTGGAGTAAGTGACCTTGATCTTTGATACAAATAAAAACGGGACGCTTTTAGCGTCCCGTTTTTTATTAGGCCGTCACCCACTGCTTACCGCACATCACCTTGAAGTCGCAGTACCGGCACTGATTTTGGGTGTCGTCGGTCCCTTCAAAGGGCAGGGCGGGGTCCCGGATCTCGCCTACCAGCCGGGCGATGGCCTCCAGGCAGTCCCGGTAATTCCTGCCCCGGGTTTCCGGATCCTTGAACAGGGGCCGGGACCGGATTGCCTTCCCCCCCAGCATCAGCAGTTCGCTGTCAACCGTATTGGGATCAGTTTCGGGATTGAAGGCGCAGTACAGCATGATGTAGAACGGAAGCTGCACCGAGCCCAGCGTTTTGGCCCAGTCCTGGCGCCGTTCCAGGTCAAACTTTTTGAAAGAGGGAGCCTTGGCCGAGCCGCCGGTCTTGTAATCCACTATCACCAGCCGCCCGCCCCTCCTGTCTATCCGGTCCAGGGAGCCGTTGACCGGCACCCCCTTCAGCCCGGGCAGGGCGTCCACCGCCCCCTCCAGCTTTTTTTCGCAGTCCAGGATCTCCGGGGCCGGCTTCATCTGCCGGTGATACTGCAGCAGCTGGGCCATCCTGGTCTTGATCTGGGAGGCCACCAGGAACATGCCCCCGTCCAGGGACTGGCCCTGCAGCTCCCCAATGACCTGGTCCACCAAGGCCTCCATCCGGTCAAAATCATTTGGCTGGGGAAAGAAGGACCGGCCCTTAAAATCCTCGAAGAATGTCTTCAGTATCCGGTGGACGGTGGTGCCGGTCTGGCGGGCCTCGATGTCCCCACCCACCTGGTCCGGCTCCCGCAGCCTCAGCAGGTAGTGCTGGTAAAACTTCAGGCCGCAGCCCAAATAGCTGTCCAGCATCGAGGCCGAGAACGACAGCCTAAAGACGGCCTCCATCATGGCCGGGGTCTTGATGACAGGAAGGGGGTCCTGCTGGGTGAAGGATTCGGCGTACTTCAACAGCCTGTCTCCGCCGACCGAGATGCTTTTTTCTCCCTGCTGTTTTTCCCAGACCAGCTGCTCCAAAAACCGGCTGCGCTGGGCCCCGCCGCCGTGGCTGTAGAACAGGCTGACTTCCTTTGCCCCGCATATCAGGTTCTCGAAATGATAGCGGGAGACCATCTCCCGCTGGGCGGAACCGGCAAGCCCCAGTTGGGCCCGCAGGGCCTGGGGCAGGATGGCGTCCGGCATCCTGCCCTCCGGCAGAATGCCGTCGTTGGCGTCCAAAACCATCACCCGGTCAAAGGCCAGGTCCCTGGTCTCCAAAAATCCCAACACCTGCAGGCCGTTTAGGGGGGTGCCGGGAAACGGCACCCTGGCCTGCCGGACAAAACCATCCAGCAGTCCGAAATAGATTTTGGTCTCGGAAAAGGACTGCCCGGCCAAAAGCGAGTTCTGCAGCTGCTCCAGGCACCCGGTCATGGACATGAAATATTTGGCGGCATAGGGATGCCTTCCAGCCGGGCTGTTTTCGGCCACTTGGGAAACTATGCCCAGGAGAATTGAGGCAAAGGATGACACTTCCCCCGGCTGCTCCAGCGGCAGAAGCAGCAAGCGGTGCAGGAAGGCCAAATGGGCATAAAGCTCCTCCAGGTTCCAGCCCCGGTCTTCCAACCCCAAAAGCTTTTTCTCCAGCTTGGATTTGATCTCGGGGTCGTTTTCGATCTCCTCCAGGGATACCAGCCGCCGGCCCCTTTCGTTCAAGACCTGTTCCAGGGCGTGCAACAGTATCCGGGCGGGAAAGCTGGCCTTCCCCATGGCCAGGTTCTTGACGTAGGGGTGCAGCATCAGCCGCAGATAGTCCGGCAGAAAATAACCGTTCTGGTCCCGGCTCTCCTGGACCCGGGCCAATGCCTGCATCAGGCCGTAGATCGGGGTGCGCTCCAGCGGGTAGCCCAGGGAGATGTTCCAGGGAGCGGATAGCCCTGACAGGGTGTGATGGATCAGGGGGAAGACGGTGTCGGGCCGGGGCAGCACCAACACCGTGCCGTCCAGGTTTTCACCGGCGGCATCCAGCAGGGGTTTAAGGCCCATCACCTGGCCGTGGCTGTCGGTGGCCCGGTAAAAACTTACCCTGGGGGGAGCCTGCTTTGGGCCGGTCTTCTCCGGGGAGATCTTAAGCTGCGAAATTATCCGTTCGATGCCCGGGCCGTCCCGCAGCACCAGGGTCACATTGTCCCTTTGGGTCAGGTCCTTGAACATCTCCAGTTCGCATCCGGTCAGGGCGTGGAAGCCTGCCAGGATAATGGTTTCAAAGGACGAGAGATCCAACCTCTTGATGTTTGAGGCGGCATAAAAATAGCTGTTGGCCCGGGTGGTAAGATTTTGCGATCCCAGCTCCCGGTAAAATCCTTCATACCATTCCGCCAGGTGCGGCAGCATCTGCTGAAAGCGGGCCGGCCAGGACTCCCCGGCCAGGGCCTGGACCCCCTTGAGCTTTGCTGGGGTGATCCCCTCCATCCGCAGCTCCTCGAAGTCGGCCTGCAGCTTGAAGCCCCAGGCCATGAACTCCTCGAAGGACAGCGGGCCGCCCTGCTCCCCCGGCAGCCTCTGGTCCTGGTGCAGCTGGAACAATAGCGCCACCCCGTCGGCGGCCAAAAGCGGGCCGGAAGACTGCCCCAGTTCCAGGGCCGCCCAGTCCACCCAGTCGTCGATGGAAAAAAGGCGGGGGGCCAGGAATGGTTTTTTGCGTTCCTGTTTGAAAAGCTCCCGCAGCAGAAAATGGGAGGGCCGGCGGCCGGGAAAGACCACCATGGTTTTGGAGAGGTCCGCCTGGCCTTCGGGGATCATCCGGCAGACGTGGGCTGTCAGGTCGGCCCCCTGGGGTAATAAATAAGACCTGCTCATGGCCGCACCTCCTTCACCCCGCCGTCCAGATAGACGATCCTTCCCTCCAATTTCCGGCCGGGGAAAATCCCCGCCAGGGCGGCCAGATACCCCCGCACCTGGGCCTGGTGCTTTTCCGCCTGTTGGGGATCATCGGCTAGGCCGGTTTTAAAATCCAGCACCGTGGCCGCATTTCCGCCCCTTACCAGACGGTCCACCCGCAGCAGTTCCCCGCCAGCCCCCATTATTTGGGCCTCGCACAACGCTGTCTGGCCCTGAAGCCTGGCAAAGAACGGGGCCAGCTCCCGGCGTGAGAGCAAAGTTTTGATCTGATCCGCCAGCGCCTTTATATCCCGGCCCGGGACCAGCGCCTGGTGGCGGCGGGCCAAAGCCAAAAGCCTGGCATCCAGATCATCCGGCAGGGATTCTATGCCCTCCAGCAATTTGTGGTAAAACTGGCCCAGCCGGGCCTTGAGGTATCTCTCCCCCTCCCAAAATTGCTCCGGCTCCCAGTCTGCGCCCGGCTCCGCCCCCCGCCCGATCGAGGGCTGGTCGGGCATGGCCAAAACCTCTTTTTGAGAAAGTGTTTCCTTCTGTCCCCGATCTACCAGCGGGAAAAGCCTGGGATACCATGACCCTTTGGAGGAGCCCGGTTTGCCTGGGGCCCCGGCCTTTTTGGGCTGGGACGGCTGGTAGATCACCAGGTTGTATAGTTCATGGCGGGCCCGGGTGCAGACCACATACAGAGAGTTGAGTTCCTGCACCTGGTCATCAGTCAGAAACTCGTCCTGCAAAACCGCCAGGTCGGGGAAATACCCCCTGGTGCGGCCGGCGATGTCTTTGGTGATCTTATAGAGGGCTATCTCCTCGCCGGTTTTTCCGTAATAGGTCCGGCGGCTGTCCCCGGCCTCGTCGTACAGCAGATTTATCACCACCGGAAAACCCAGACCCTTGGACTTGTGAAAACTCATCAGCTGCACCGCCGGAACATTCTCCGGCAGCTCCAGGGAAAAGAGTTCCGGCTCCTCCCTCCGGCAGGTTTCCAGAAAATCCTTGAGGCTGCCCCGGCCCTTTGACTCCGCCTGGTTGACGGCCTCCAAAAGTTTCAGCAGGGCCGCCGCCTCCTCCGGGAAGTGCTGAAAAACGTCCAGGCGTCCCAGGGCTAGGCAGACCAGGTCGTACAGGGGATAGTACCCGGCCAGCCGGTAAAGCTCGCTGAAGAACTTTTCCCAGACCGGGGCGAACCTGGGGTCCCGGCGGCATTCCTGATAGTGGTATCCGTGCGGCCCGGCCTTCTGCCCCGCCAAAAGCAGGATGTCGTCGGCCAGGGCCTGGCTCCATTCCAGCCCGTCCCTTTGGACGGCCGCGGCCAAAAGCCGGCTCCGGACCACCGAACCCCAGGCCAGGTTGTCGATGGGCGAATCCAGAAAGCGCAGCAGGTCCAACAGCTCGGCCACCGCCCGGCGCCGG
This sequence comes from bacterium UBP2_UBA5202, assembly GCA_002412795.1. Classification (GTDB taxonomy): domain Bacteria; phylum Edwardsbacteria; class AC1; order AC1; family EtOH8; genus UBA5202. The sequence goes on from DHVS01000026.1 coordinate 48,891, forward strand.
CGGATGTCCAGCCCGCCGGAGGACGAGGCCGGGATGCCGGCCTGGGTCAGCCAGTCGATGGCCTGTCCCAGATGCTTGTTCTTGGGGGCCAGCACCGCAATGTCCTGGGGCCGGTAACCCCGGGCCAGCACCTCCCGGACTATCGAAAGCAGCGCCTCCCGCTCCGGCTCCTGGTCATTGATGTCTGCGGTTTCGGATTCATTGGCAATTGGGTCAATGCTCTGATCGGCATCAAACTCTGCTGTATTTTCAGGATCACCTTCGCTCTCCGCCTCTTCAAAACCCGCCGCTCCCTTGGGAAGGTGCACGGTCCGGACATAGCCCCGGTTTGCCGTTTTCTCCGACGGCCGCTGGACATAGGTCAGAAGCCCGGTGCGGTCGGGGCCCAAAACCCCCTCCCCGATCAGCTGGTTCAGATTGTGATGGAAGGCCTGCTCCACGTATTCCAGGATCACCTGGCCGCAGCGGAAGTTTTCCTCCAACCCGCCCACCTGCGAACTATCGGCCACGCTGGCCGGTAGCCAGACCGATGGTTTGGCCTTCCCCTGAATGTCCTCCTGGAGCTGTTTCATTATCTTGTAATCGGCCTTGCGGAACAGGTAGATGGCCTGTTTGAGGTCGCCCACCAAAAAGGCCGAGCCGCCCGAGGCCAGGGCCTCGGCCAGCAGCGGGTGCAGGCTGCGCCACTGGGCCAGGTCGGTGTCCTGGAACTCGTCGATCAGGTAATGGCAGAGCCTGGCCCCCAGGGCCAGGTAGATGCCGGGGATCATCTCCCGGTCCAGCTGCCGGGAAAGTTTCCGGGCGATGTCGTCGATATGGATCACCCCCCGGCGCCGCTTGGTCTGCTCCAGTATCTGCTTGAAATGATGGTAGGGCTGGCCGTAGGCGGCATAGTGACCTTCGGCCTGGGCCGCGGCCAGGCCGGCCACCACCGGCCCCAGTTTCCCCCACAGCTCCCGGGTCGATTCATAAACTGCCAGCTTGTCCTTGGGGCACTTTCCCTTAAGCATCGGAGTATGCTCGCTGTCATAGGTGGTCCGGGCCAGTATCTTGTCCGCATTCCCCTGCTCCAGGTATGAGGCAAAAGCGTCTCCCTTCATCAGAAAGCCTTGCTCCTGGGCGATGCCGCAGATCTGCCCGTAGACATCATTGATGATCCCCAGGCAGCGGTCTCTTTCGGCGGTCCGGTCCTTGAAGGTAAACTGCCCCGACTCCTTGGCCTCGATGACCAGGAATTTTTCAAAATTTTCGCGCATCAGGGTTCGGGGATCCCAGGCAAAGCTGACGCCGGAGTCGTTGAGCAGTTCCAGGAACCGGCCCATCACCGTAGTCAGCTCCCGGTCGCGGCCGGCCGGCTTCAACAGCAGGTCCAGGGAATAGTCCAGCAGTTCGCCGTAGCTGGTGGTCACCTGAAAATCCGGCCGGAAACCCAGCTCCAAGGCCGAGGCCTGGGCCAGCCGGTTGGTAAAGCTGTCGATGGTCTGGACCTGAAAATCGGAAAAATGCCCTATCATCCTGTCCACCATCTCAAAGGCCAGGGCCGGTATGGCCTTGGGCTCCGTCTCCAGCAGGCCGGCAGTCTGTTTTAAAAGCTCTTGGTCGCCGCCCAGGGCCAGCTCCTTCAGCCAGCTTAATATCCGCTGCTTCATCTCCCGGGCCGCGTTGTTGGTGAAGGTGATGGCCAGCAGGTGGGGCAGCTGGTTGTGCTCGATCCGGGAGGACAGCAGGAACTGCACGAAGCGGCTGGCCAGGGCGTGGGTCTTGCCCGAGCCGGCCGAGGCTTCGATCAACAAAAGGTGGGGAAAACGGTAGAGGCTGTCTTTTTCCAATACTTGGGACATCTGCTCGCTCCTTTGGTTTGGTCTTTAAACCGCCGTTTCCTAATATACCAGTTAAGCGGCGGGATAGTCAAGACCTCTTTTTTAAAGGGCTGGGAAACTTTTTTAACTTGGTTAAAATTGCCGTCTGCCCCAGGTTACTTTCAGTCACTTTACCGCCCAGGGGTGACAAAAAACCGCCTGAATTCTGAAAACATCAGAACGGGCGGCAATAAAATAAACGGAGCCGCTGATGGCAGCCCCGTTTTAACAATTTTATCAGGTTTCCTCAGTGTCCGAATTCTTCATTGTCTTTGATAGAATTGTCCGCTGATTTTGGGTTGGCATTAATCTCTGGCCCGCCAGACGAAGTCTCTTACTTGCCTTAACTTTTATGATGTACCCTGGCCCGCCAGACGAAGTCTCTTGCTTGCCTTAACTTTTATGATGTACCCTGGCCCGCCAGGCGAAGTCTCTTACTTGCCTTAGCTTTTATATGATGTAGTCTGGCGGAGGGGCAGGGATTTGAACCCTGGATACAGCTTTAAGGCCGTATAACGGTTTAGCAAACCGTCGCCTTCGGCCACTCGGCCACCCCTCCGCAAATGATCCCTTGTGTTTTTTATTTGTCCGGCCCGCCAGACCAAGTTTCTCTTTATGCCGAACTTGTATTTGAAGTATTCTGGCCCGCCAGACGAAGTTTCTCTTTATGCCGAACTTGTATTTGAAGTACTCTGGCCCGCCAGACGAAGTCTCTTACTTGCCTGACTTTTATATGACGTAGTCTGGCGGAAGCGAGAGGATTCGAACCCCTGGTGCCTTTCAGCACAACGGTTTTCAAGACCGCCGCCATCGACCACTCGGCCACGCTTCCCTGATTTAGCCTATAATTTTAACATCTAATTTTATTGATGTCAACCTAAATATTTATGGCATCCCTAAATCTCCCCGGCCTTAACTTGGCTGCCTGGTACCGCCATTATCCCGGAATCTTCTGTCCTATCGAAAGCACCATCCTGAACTTTCCGCCCTCCTTCAGGATGGTGTTGGTCCAGGAGATGTTGATCAGGCTTCCGTCTTTGGCCAGGATGGGGTTGACCCGGCTGTCCCCGGGCCGCTTTCCCTGCACCAGCTCCTCCCAGAATTTCTGGAACTCCAAGCGGGACTCCCGGGGGATGAAGACCTCGGCCCAGCTCTTTCCCAGCACCTCCCCGGCCTGGTAACCGGTCAGTTTCTCGGCATGGGCGTTGAACATCAGGATCTCCGAATTGCTCCCCAGGGCCGCCACCAGGATGGGGACCGACCGGATCACGGCGTCCCGCCATTCCTTTTCGTTCACCAGGGCGGCCTCGGCCTTTTTCACCTGGGTAATGTCGCGGACAATGCCCTGGATGGCTATCAGCCGGCCCGTTTTGTCCCGGAGGTATGAGTTGTGCTGGGACAGCCACCTGGTCCGGCCCTGCCGGTCGATGACCGGGAATTCAAAAGCCTCGGGCTCCTTTCCCTCCAGCACCGCCTGCCACTGCGCCTCCAGATATTTCCGCCAGTCCGGATGAACGATATCCGCCAGAAGCCCCGGCTTCATGTAGACTTCCTCGGGGGGATAACCCAGTACGGCGGACGAGGAGGGGCTGACATATTCGTAGGTCCCCTCCGGCACCTTCATCCGGTAGATCAGGTCATTGGCGTTCTCGGCCAGCAGGCGGAAACGCTCCTCGCTCTGGGCCTGGTCCGTCAGCTGCTGCCGCAGTTCATCGTCGGCCGCCTGCAGTTCCTCGTCGGCCTGGGTCAGTTTCTGGTTGGCCAGGTACATCTCCATGTTCTTGTCGAACAGGTCCTTTTCCTTCTGTTTGGCGGCGGTGATGTCCCGGAGGTGCTCGATGACCATCTTCACCCGGCCCTGCTCATCCAGCACCGGATAGGCCCGGGCGTCCAGCCAAACCCCCAGCTCCATCACATACTTCTCCACCCGGGCCGGTTTCCCGGACTCCACCGCCTGCCCCACCGGACAGACCTCGCAGGGCTGGTCCCGGTTGATCAGCTGGAAGCATTTCTTGCCCTGGGTGTCAAGGTGGGAACATTTCAGGTATTCGTATCCGGCCTTGTTGTAGCGCACTACCCCGTGTTCGGCATCCTGGATCCCCAGGATGTCGGGGATGACGTTGAACACCGCATCCAGCATGTCCGAGGCCTCCTGGCACCTGTCGGCGATCAGTCTGATCTCCATGGTCTTGGCAGCCACCTCCCTTTTCAGGACCAGGGCAAACAGCCCGGCCGTCAGAAGCAGCCCCAGGGCCGCCAGCAGCAGCCATTGGAGGTACCGGGGAATGAATTCCCTGGTGCGCATCCCCAGCCACCGGTAAAGGGAACTGTAATAGGCGGACCGGGGGTCGTTCTTCATGGCCGCCAGGTTCCGGTCGAAGGCTGTAGTCAGTTCCTGGCCGCGGTTCTTGGGAAAGGCGAAGTAGACCGAGGCCGGCCGGAATAAAAGCGGGGTGGGCACTATGTCGCTGCCCCTGAGGCTGGAGAAATAAAAGAAACGGTTGGCGATCAGCACCTCGGCCTGGTTCGACCTCAGGGCCTCGACGGTCCCCTGGTAATCGGGGTAGGTTAAAACGGTGAAATCTATCCCGAACCTTTTCCTGATCTCCCGGTTGAGATAATCCTCCTGGACCGCCCCCTTTAATATGGCTATCTTCCGGCCGTTCAGATCCCTGACCCGGTCCACCCTGGCCCGGCCCAGGGTGAAGGCCTGGAGCCAGGACTCTATTACCGGAATCTTGTTGAAGTCAAACAGGGCGGCCCGCTCCTCGGAATGGGTGACGTCCACCATCAGATCCAGTTCTCCCTTTTCCAGCCGGCGCAGGCTTTCATCCCAGGTCCCGGGAACGTACCTGATGGCCCACTTCTCGTTCCGGGCGATCTGTTCCAGAATGTCGATGAACAGCCCCTGGGCCTTTCCGTCAGCCTCCCAGAAAACCTTGGGGCTGTTCTGGTAGATCCCGACCTTCAGGCTGCCGCCCCCGGCCGGGGCCGGGAACAAGGCCAGGCCGCCGGCCACCAAAAGAATTGACGCCACGGCTGCCAGCCGCGGCGTCCTCCGGGGTTTTGATCTGCGGATGTTCATTTTTCCCTCCTGAGTCCTTTGGTTTCTTTTCGATTCACCGGGGCAGAAATTGCCCGGGAATGATCAAAGACAAAAGCAGGAAGTCTGAAAAAGCCCTTCCCGGCCTGATGCCGGGTTTATTTTTTCGGTTTATGATCCGGCAGATAGATGTTCCGTATCTCGCCGATGTAAAACCGGTGATAGTCCTTTTGGGGATAATTCTTCTCGGTCTGGGGATCCAGGAACTTCTTGGGATCCAGGTCGTCAAAATATATTTTTTTGCATTCCAGCACCATCCGGGCCTCCTGAAAATAGACATTGCCCTTGGGGGTGAAAACCGGGGTCAGCCCGGCCTCTTTGACTTTGTCGCCGTCCCGCCCCGATTTGGTGCCGCAGATCTTGAGGGCCGGGCGGCATTTTTTCCCGAAGAACGACAGGGTGAAGCGGTCGTATTTATTGGTGAACTTGTAGGTGTGGCGGGTGGGCCTCACGAAGACCACGGCGATGGGCTTGTTCCAGAGGATCCCCAAACTTCCCCAGGCGCAGGTCATGGTGTTGTAGTCCCCCTTTTCCCCGGCGGCCAAAAGGAACCACTCGTCCTCCATCAAAGTGAAGGGATTGACCTTGAGTTTTTTGGGATCAAGTTTTTTCAGCATATTACCTTTTCAGTTTAGCGTTTGATGTTTAGTGTCCATTCGTTTGTTGGGCAAGCCGGCCTTCCGCCTCGACCCTGCTCGGCGCAGCGCTCAGGACAAGTTGTAGCGTTTAGCGTTCAATGTTCACTTTTCCATGATAATTGCTGCTCACTGTTCCGCCAGCCAGTCCAAAGCCTTCTCCCGCTCTTCGAACACCTCGATATGGCGGCCCGAGAGCTTGATCAGCGACTGCAGCACTATCCGCTTGATCCCGGAGACCCCCACCGCGGCGCTGGCCAATATGTGCGGAGTGACCGCTTTGGAGAACTCTTTCATGCCATCCACTGCCTCGGTGGTATAATGGGTCCGGGTGACATCGGTCAAAAGCCGCACCGATTTAGGCGGTTCTTTGGCGATCATCTCCCGGGCTTGGTCGAAGGCAGCGAGGTTTTCCCGGGCATTGCTGCCGAAACTGACGTCCAGCAGCATAACCTTCAGGCCCTTGTGCTCAATGAATTCTACTTTGGGCATATTTCCTCCTTTATCTGAACTGCCCGGCCAGTTCTTTTCTCTTTTCCATGCCGATACTTTGTTTTATCAACGGCCCGGGTTTAAGTTGGGGCAGCAGGTTTTCCAGGGGAAGCCTGTCTTTCTTATATATTATCCCCAAAGGTATCCTCTCCCCCCACTCCAAGGCCCGGGCAAAGGCTTTTTGCCGGTCGGCCGGATCGTATTCCGGCTCCAGCTGATAGACCCTGTCTTTGTACCATTGGAAGGTGTTCAGCTTGTTAAAAGTGACGCAGGGCTGAAGGATGTCCACCAGGGCAAAGCCGGGGTGCTTGATGGCCTGGGCGATCAGTTCCGCCAGATGGTCGGAATCCCCGGCAAATCCCCGGGCCGCGAAACTGCATTCGGCGGCGATGGCCAGGGCCAGCGGATGCTCCGGAGCGTTGTAATTGCCGAAGGGTGTGGTGCCGGTCACCAGGCCTTTTTCCGAGGTGGGCGAGGTCTGGCCCTTGGTCAGTCCGTAGATCTGATTGTCGTGTACCAGATAGGTGATGCCCGGATTGCGCCGCATGGCATGGACGAAGTGGTTGCCGCCCTCGGCGTAGCCGTCCCCGTCGCCGCCCTCGGCGATGACCTGCAGGCCGTGGTTGGCCAGCTTGATGCCGGTGGCCACGGGAAGGGTCCGCCCGTGCAGGCCATTGAACAGGTTGCATTTCAGGTAATGCGGCAGTTTGGGGGCCTGGCCGATCCCTGAGGAGAACATCACCTGATGGGGCGCGATGTCCAGCGAGGCCAGGGCCTGCCTGACCGCTTTAAGGATGGCGAAGTTGTAACAGCCCGGGCACCAGGCGCTTTGGTCTTCGCTTTTATAGATATTTACGTCAAGCATATTTTACCATTTCTTATTAGGAAACCAAGAAGGCAGGATTTACTTTGGGATCACCATTCACCACCTTTTTATTAGGAATCCATGAAGACAGGAATTACATTGGGACCATTCTTTTTACATTCACGTTTTTTATTGAGAAGCCATGAGGACAGGAATTACTTTGAGATCACCCTTTTTACATCCAATGTCAGCTTGCCAAAATTCAGTAATAATCCATGCTCTAACTTCAATGCTTTCAGATACGATCTGACAACGGCATAATGTATGTCTTCTATATTCTTTATCGCCTTAAGTTCAACGACTATGGTCTTCTCCACCAGGAGATCCAACCTGTGTTTTCCTACTTCTATTGCGTCATATTCTACGGACATTTCCATTTGCTGATCAACTATCAAACCAATTTTTCTAAGTTCAATGACCAGCGCGTTTTCATATATCGATTCAATGAATCCGGGCCCAAGTTTTTTATGGACCGTTATTGCGGCTCCGATTATTGCCTCAGTAAGTTTTTCATGTTCTAATGCCATAATACCCTGTATTGATTTTCCTGCGTTCTTGGTTTTCTTATAAAGATTAACTTTAGGGGTCGTAAGTATCCGTGCCGTTTATTTTCCTGTGTTCCTGGTTTCCTTATAGAGATTAACCTTAGGTATCGTAAGTATCCGTGCCGTTTATTTTCCTGCGTTCTTGTTTTCCTTATAAAGATTAGCCTTAGGTATCGCAAGAATCCGTACCGTTTATTTTCCTGTATTCCTGGTTTCCTTATAGAGGTTAGCCTAAAGTATTGTAACTATCCACTATGTACTTCGCCGTCAGCGGACGGCCGTCAAACTTGCGAATTGAACTATCCGCTTTGATCTTAGTCTCTGTCAGCAGCAGTTTCTCAAACTGACCGGTGGCGTTCTGCTCCACCACGATGATCTTTTTAAATCCGGACAGCAATTCCACCGTTTCCTTTGGCAAAGGAAACACCTGCGGAAAATGCACCGCCGAAACCTTCTCCCCCTTTTCCTGCATTAGCTGGACCGCCTCACGCACCGCGTGCTTGGAAGAACCGAAGCCGACCAGCACTGTTTCCCTGGAATCCCCGAAGACTTCAGGACTAAGAGAATCCTCCTTAAGGCCTTTGAGCTTGGCCAAACGCTTGGCCGTCATCTGCAGGCGAACCGAAGCGCTCTCGGCAATGTGTCCTTCCTCGGTATGCTCGTCGCTGTCCCAGTACTGCACCTCTTCGGTATCCCCGGGAATGAGCCGTGAAGAGATTCCGTCTGCGGACAAGTGGTAGCGCTTGTAGGAACCGGAAGCCTGATCCCAGGAATCCAAGAGCTTGCCCCGGTCGATGGGAATTTTATCCAGGTCCAGACCGTCCACGGTCCAGAACGAGTCGTTCAGGTTCTGGTCGCCCAAGACTATCACCGGGGTTTGGTATCTGTCGGCCAGGTTGAAAGCCTGCTGCATGGCGTAGACGGTCTCTTCGGCGTCGCCGGGGGCCAGAATGGCCCGGGCAAACTCGCCGTGGCCGCCGTACAGGGCGAACAAAAGATCCCCCTGCTCGGTGCGGGTGGGAAAGCCGGTGGCCGGGCCGGGCCTTTGGGCGATGAATACCACCAGAGGCACCTCGGTCATTCCGGCCAGCGAAAGGCCCTCGGTCATCAGGGCGAAGCCGCCGCCCGAGGTGCAGGTCATGGCCCTTGCTCCGGCCACCGAGGCCCCGATGGCCATGTTGACGGCCGAGATCTCGTCCTCGGCCTGCTCCACCAAAATGCCTGAGATCTCCTTTTGCTTGGCGGCGCAGTATTCCATTATGCCGGTGGAGGGCGACATGGGATAGGCCGACAGGAACTGCAGGCCCGAGACCAAACTGCCGAACCCGGCCGCCTCGCTGCCGGTCATAAGCATCTTGCCGGGGGTGGTGGAAGCTTTCCGGTGCAAAGTACAGTAGGGACAGACGCCCTTGAATTCCCGTTCGGCATGATCGTACCCGGCCCGGGCCGCCCGGATGTTGGCCTCTACGATAAGATCTCCCTTGCGGTCGAACAGGTCGCCCAGGGTGTCGGCCAGGACGTCAAAATCATACTCCATCAGGCTGAAGCACACCCCGCAGGCCGCAGCGTTGACCATGATCTTGCTCTGGGCCGCCTCCAGGGCCAGCTTCTCCAGCGGCACCGGGAACAGGTTCAGCTTTTTGTTATTGCTGGCGCTGAGTTCAGTCGAAGCGCCGCCCTCGCGGGCACTGAGCCCTGTCGAAGTGACCGCATCTGATATTTTGTCATCGTAAACCACCACCCCGCCCTCCACCATCCCGGGCGAATGGAAGTCTATTGATTCCCGGTTGAGGGCGATCAGGATGTTGGACCTTTCCGACAGACTGCCCACCGGCCGGTCGGAGATCCTCAAGGAGGCGAAGTTGTGCCCGCCCCGGACCCGGGACATCAGGTCCTGGTAGCAATGGACAAAGTAGCCCTGGCGGGTTAGCGCCCTGGCCAAAGTGTAGGAGATGGTCTGCATCCCCTGTCCGGCCGCGCCGGCTATGGTGATGATGATATCTATCATAGGCTTAATTTATTAGCCCAGTCCTTAAGGGCTGGGCTAATAAATATTATTCAATCTTTTCAGACCTCCAGTTTTTCGCCTTCCCGGGCCCCAAAGATATGGATCTTGGTGTTGGCCTTCATTTCCCCTATCACCTGCTCCAGCTGCCGGTCGCTGCGCTCCGGGTCGTGGTGGTGGAAGCCCAGGGACTTGACCCCGGCGTCCTCGGCCAGCTTGATCACCTCCAGAAAAGTGGAGTGCCCCCAGCCCCGGGTCCGCTTCATGTCGTCCTCGGTGTACTGGGCATCGTGGATCAGCAGGTCGGCCCCGGAGCAGAAATCCACGAATTTTTTGTACTCGGTCTGGGGCTTGTCGATCATCAGTTCGTTGTCGGTCAGAAAGCAGAAGGTCTTGCCGCCATCGTGGATCTTGACCCCGTAGGTGGGCACCGGGTGGTTGTTGCGGATGATGTCGCAGTGCATCTCGCCCAGGTTAAAGCCCTCGTCGTCTTCCACCACCTGATAGTTGATGTTGGACTGGACCTCCTGCAGCTTGGCCGGGAAGACGTAGCCGTCCATCTGGTCGTAGAGGGTGGAATAGAGCCGGCCGAAGCTTTCCTTGGCCCCCAAAAAGCGGATCTTGAAACGGGACATGTAGATCGGCAGGAAGAAGGGCAGTCCCTGGATGTGGTCCCAGTGGACGTGGGTCACGAAGATCGGGATCTCGGGCACCTCTTTTTCCTTTAAAAGATTCAGCCCCAGCTTGCGGATGCCGGTGCCGCAGTCGATGATCAGCCGCTGGCCCTTGCTGGTGACCACCTCCACGCAGGTGGTGTTGCCGCCGAAATCAACGGTGTCATGACCCGGCGCCGGGATCGAGCCCCGCACTCCGTAATGGGTGATCTGCATAACTTTGCCTTTAAGATGTTTCTGGTTCCGTTTGCCGTTTCCAGTTCATTGTTAACTGTTCATTGCTCATTGTGTCAGACTTCCTTGTACTTCTGGTAGACCTCCAGCACCTGGTCCATCCCCTTGACGAAGGCCTCGCTTACCGCCGGATCAAAATGGGTGCCGGTGGTCTCGGTGATGATCTGCATGGTCTCGGCTATGGACATGGCCGGCTTGTAGACCCTTTTGTTGGACAGGGCGTCGAAGACGTCGGCCAGGGCCACTATCCGGCCCTCCAGCGGGATCTCCTGGCCCTGGAACTTGTTGGGGTAGCCGGTGCCGTCCCACTTTTCGTGATGGGTCATGGCTATGGTCTGGGAAAGCTGCAGCATCGGCACCGCCGAGTCCTTCAGGATCTCGGCCCCGATAATGGTGTGGGATTCCATGATCTTCCGTTCCAGCACGTTCAGGTGGCCGGGCTTTAACAGGATGGCGTCGGGAATGCCCACCTTGCCCACGTCGTGCATGGGGCTGGCCAGCCGGATGGCCTCCACCCTTTCCCGGGGCAGGTCCATCATCTTGGCGATGATGGCGGAATAGTGGCTCATCCTCTGGATGTGGCCCCCGGTCTCCTTGTCCCGGTACTCGGCCGCCAGGCCCAGCCGCATGATGGTGTCCAGATGGGCCTCTTTGATCTCCCGGTTCAGCTGGGCGTTCTTGACGGCCACCGCCGCCTGCGAGGCCACCGAGAGCATCAGCTCCTCGGAGTCCCGGTTGAAGGGGATAATCTTGCCGTTTTCGTCCTTGGCGTTGATCAGCTGCAGCACCCCTATCACCCCGCCCTGGGCGTCCTTCATCGGCAGCTGCAGCATGGAGGTGGTGTGGTAGTTGACCCTCTGGTCGAAGGAACGGTCAAAATGGTATTCGGCCGAATCGGGGATGGCGTAGGCGTCCGGGATGTTGACTAGGGTCCCGGTGTTGGCCACGTAGCCGGAGAGCGACCGGTTGGAGATGGGCACCGGGAAAGGCTTGAACAGCATCTCCTCGGCCTTTTTGCCCTCCCGGGCGGCCAGGGTGTCGTTCTGGCTGACCACGAAGTTCAGGTGATCGCCCTCCTTGATGTACAAACTGCCGGCGTCGCAGTTGGCGAAAGCCCGGGACTCGCTGACGATCAGCTCCAGCAGTTTATCCAGCTCCCGCACCGAGGAAAGGGCGATGCCGATCCTGACTAATTTATCGAAGGCGCTGCTGCATTGTTCCATTGGTTACCTTTCGTTCCTTTTATCACCAACAATACTGTCAATGGTCTTTATGCTGTTTATAGCCGCTGTGAAATCAGGTTCTACTCTCAAGGCTTTTTTAAATTCTTCCAAAGCCCTCAAGTACTGGCCTGTTTGGGCATAAAATGCGCCTAAATTATTGTATGCTTCAGCTATCTGATGACTGCATTTTGCGGCTTTGGTAAAATACTCAAAAGCCGCGGATAATTTCCCCTGTTTGTAGTAGATTATCCCCAAATTATCGTATGCATATGGATTGTCGTTGTCCTCGTTGATGCTTTTATTATAATATTCCTCAGCTTTTGACAATTCGCACTTTTTATCGTATGCTATAGCATACAGCAAATATTGCCGGGCATAGTTGATCTTGCCGACACCGAAGAACCAAGAATTTGATAGTGAGTACGAAAACAGGAAAATAGCGATATAAGCAGCATATTTCTTCTTGCTTATTCTGCCACCCTCGATAAGCAGCCGATATAATGCATACGTGGCAAAAATGGCAATCACGGGGATTATGGCGATCCTAAACCTTGATACTACAAAAAATGCGGTCACAGTCAACAAATTTGCCAAGATAAGCGCTAAGCCTATATATATATATATATTACGCTTCTCTGTTAAAGCAATTATTATGCCCAAGATTGCTAAAGGGAATATCACTCCAAAAGGAAAACCAATGCCCTTTACGGAAAAAACAAGCTTGTCTAACAAGGGGGAGAACTTTTTGTATGTGTATATGCTTTTATTGCTCTCAATCTCAAAAGAATTGAGATAGTAATAAATTTTCTTCAAAAATAAGGAGGAGGCTATTAAGGGCTGCCCAATCATAAAATCAAGGGACTTTTTAAACCAATAGTTAGAAACTTCAGAGGGCTTCAACTTGCGCCCGGTTTCGCGCTCCGCCAAATCAATGGAACTTTTCTTTACATTGTCCTCGTAAAACCCCATCCGGGGCATTTTCCCTTCTATGGCTATTGCCGTCTTCCCGTCGCTTACCGGGTTGTTGCCCAAATAGAAATTTATCCCGCCCTGCGAAGCTATGGGCACGAAATCACCGCCCACATAAAGGTTCCTCAAGGTTACGGGCAGAATCATTATCGCCACACCCAGACAAACCAGAACCAAAGGTTTTATGGCTCTTTTTGCCAGATATAAAAGCAACAGGAGAACTGCGACAAAAAACAAGATGTCCGGTCTGGTTATGGCAGATAATCCCCATATAATTCCGGTGACAACCCATAGCACAGTTTTATTTTTTTCCAATGCCTCAAAGAACAACAACAACGCCGAACAATTGAAAAATATTATCAGCACCGGCATCAAGTACTCGGCGTCAAAATATATCAGTGGGCCGTAAAAAGCAGTTGCCGCTGCGGCAATGATGCCCACTTTATTGTTGAATATTTTACCGCCCAGTTTATAAACCAAAACACAATTCAGGGAACCGATTATTATCTGAATTACCCTGGCTGTGAAATAATTAACCCCAAAAACGGAATAAATTAAACCCAATAAATATGGATACAAAGGCGCCCGAAAAAATGCCTCTTTCCCGATTAAGTTTCCGTTTGCAATATCAACCGCCCAAAGATGGTGCCACAAGGCATCCACGGCTGGCATGTCGAAATCCGGCGCAGTGCGTATTTGAAAAAGGTAAATAAGCCTGAGGCCCAGGGCTATTATAAATATGCTTGTTTCAACAAGAAACTTGTGTTTATTTATTTTCATCGGCAACCAAATATTTTTCTTACAGCAGGTGCCGGGGCACGAACTCCTCGTCCTCAAAGTCCTCGTCTATCATCTCAAATACCTCCTTGCCGGCTCCGCACTCGGGGCAGATCCAGTCCAGGGGCAGATATTCAAAATAGGTCCCCGGCCTGACATCGCCGTCCGGATCCCCCAGATTGGGATCGTAGATGTAGCCGCAGATTGAACATCGCCATTCCATTTTTGCCTCCCATTATTATTGTTGCCGGGATTATTTTATTGCCCCTGGGCCAGGGCCTGGATGATCCGGTCGGCCGGGATCAGACGGTCCAGATGCAGCAAATAGATGTCGCGATCGCCGTCGCGCTGGGAAACGAACAATATCGTCTTTTGATCCGGGAAAATCCCGAAGGCCATGTCCTGGGCCTTATGGGCTGTCAGCCGGAGGTTTTTGTCTTCCCGGCGGTCGTAAAGATAGACCTCGTCGTTTCCCTGGCGGGAAGAGGTGTACAATAGATATCTTAGATCGGGGGTGAGTATGGTGGGGATCCCTGCCCGGAATGACGGGCAGCCGACCTGCCTGGCTTCTCCTCCGGCCAGGGGCCATAACTTGAGCACATTCTGATTTTCCTGTACCTGCTGGTAAAGGATCTGTCCGGAGATTATTTCAATGCAATCCTTATCCCCCTTTTCCTGCGGATCGGGCAGGACCAGTCTGGGGCGGTCATTCTTTGCCAGGGACAGCCTCCAAAGCCCCCAAAAAGCGCCGCTGTCGCTTAAGAAAAAGATCTCGCCCCCGTCAGGAGAGAACCTGGGGAGAAGGTCGTCATATTTTTGGGCCGTCAGCCTCCGCTCTTTTCCGGTCTGCAGATCCAGGAGGTATATCTCATCGTTCCCGTCGCGGTCGGAAACATAGGCCAGGCTCTTTCCGTCCGGACTGAAGGACGGCATAAAATCAAGGCCCGGGCAGTTGGTGATCCGTTTCTGGTTTTGGCCGTCGGCATCCATCACATAGAGCTCGGTGTTGCCGTCCCGCTTGCTGGAAAAAGCTATCTTCCGCCCGTCGGGAGACAGGGCCGGCAGGGCATCATTTCCCGGCGAAAAGGTCAGCCTGGTCACTTCATACGGCTCCATCCCCAGATACACCGCCACCTTTTGGCGCAGAAAGGTGTCCTGGGCCGCCGGGTAATCCAGCCGGCAAAGTATCCCGTATTCCCTGCAGGCCGGCTCTGCCGAGTCGGCCAGGCAATAGGCCTTGGCCAGATAGTAGTGGCCCCGGGGGTCCTTGGGGGCATCCTGCACGGCCTGGGAGAACTGCCCGATGGCCTTGCCCAGATCGCCGATCTCCATAAACTGCCGTCCCTTGCTGAGGGCCTGATTGCGTCCGCAGCTTAAGGCGGCCAGGGCCATTATCAGACATACGGCCGGGACCCCTATTCCTTTCGGTCTCATCGCTCTTTCCATTTGATCATTTTAAGCATCCGCCGGTCAAAAGTCAACAAAAAATTCAGTTGCCTTTTATTTTTGCTTGTGATATAGTTTTAAGGTATTGGGATCCCCGGCCCCGGCCAGAACTTTAAACAATTTAAGATACCACGACTGCATTTTTATGTCAATACCCTTTTACTTTTTATCTGACGTCCACCTGGGGGCGGGCAGCCCCGAACTGGAACGGCTGAAACTGGCCCGGCTGAAGAAACTTTTTGCCGTTATCCGGGCCCAACCCGGGCCGCTGTTCATTTTGGGCGACCTGTTCGATTTCTGGTTCGAATACCGGACCGTGATCCAGTCCGAGCATTTTGAGGCATTGGCGGAGATGCTGGAGCTGCGGCGGTCCGGAGTGGAGATCACCCTGCTGGCCGGAAACCACGATTATTGGATGGGGCCTTTCCTGGAAAGACAGCTGGGGTTTAAGATCGTCAAGGATGACCTGACCATTGACCTGGGCGGCCAAAAGGTTCTGCTCTGCCACGGCGACGGCCTGGATCAGACGGACCGGGGCTACCGGGCGCTGAAGGCGGTGCTGCGGAATCCCCTGAGCATCAGGCTTTTCAGCCTGATCCATCCCGGCCTGGCCGTCTCCTTTGCCCATTGGTTCTCCAGTTTTTCCCGCAATCATCTGACCAGGCACAAATATGCGGACCAGGCGCCGCTGGAGCGCCAGGCCGCCGGGTTTTTTGCCCTGGGCTACCGGGCGGTGGTGTTCGGCCACACCCACCAGCCGGCCCTGAAGGACACGGACGGCCATGTTTTTCTGAACCTGGGGGATTTCTTCAAGAATTTCACCTATGCCGTTTACCGCGACGGAAAATTCAGGCTGGAAAAAGTTGAAGATTAGGTCACAATAATCATAAAAGAAAGCGGAGAGGATCCCACCATGTCAAACATCACCAAAATCTGGGCCCGGCAGATAATAGACTCCCGGGGCAACCCCACCGTGGAGGTGGACTGCCACCTGGCTGACGGAAGTTTCGGCCGGGCCGCTGTGCCTTCGGGCGCCTCCACCGGCCAGCACGAGGCGCTGGAGCTCCGGGACGGCGACCCCAAAATGTTCGGCGGCAAGGGGGTCAAAAAGGCGGTGGACAATGTCAATAAGATCATCGCCCCGGCTTTGACGGGAATGGACGCCAGGGAACAGGCGAAGATAGACCGGGCCATGATCGATCTGGACGGCACCCCGGCCAAATCCAAACTGGGGGCCAACGCCATTCTGGGGGTCAGCCTGGCCGCGGCCCGGGCGGCCGCCGGTTCGGTGGGCCTGCCCCTCTACCGCTACCTGGGCGGGATAGATGCCCGCACCCTGCCGGTGCCGATGATGAACATCATGAACGGGGGAGCCCACGCCAACTGGCAGGGCACCGACCTGCAGGAATTCATGATCGCGCCGGTGGGCGCGCCAAGCTTCCACGAGGCCGTGCGGTGGGGGTCCGAGACCTATCAGGCCCTGAAGGGCGTGCTTAAGGACAAGGGCCATTCCGTCGGGGTCGGCGACGAGGGCGGCTTCGCCCCGGCTTTAAAGAAGAACCACGAAGCCATCGAGCTGATCATCACGGCCATCGAGAAGGCCGGCTACAAACCGGGACTGGATATCTGCATCGCCCTGGATCCAGCGGCCAGCGGGTTCTACCAGGACGGTTTGTACAATCTGCGCACCGAAGGACGAAAGATCACTTCGAAAGAGATGGTGGACATGTACGACGGCTGGATCAAACAATACCCCATCATCTCCATCGAGGACGGCCTGGCCGAAGACGACTGGGAAGGTTTCGCTTTGCACAACCGGGTGCTGGGAGGCCGGATCCAGCTGGTCGGCGATGATATCTTCGTCACCAACGTCGAACGCATCGCCCGGGGCATAACCGAGAAGTCCGCCAACTCGGTCCTGATCAAGCTTAACCAGATCGGCACCCTGACCGAAACGATCTCCGCCATCCGGATGGCGTTCCAGGCCGGATGGACCGCGATGGTATCCCACCGCAGCGGCGAGACGGTGGACAGCTTCATCGCCGACCTGACCGTGGCCATGGGGACCGGCCAGCTTAAGACCGGCGCCCCCTGCCGCTCGGAACGGGTGGAGAAATACAACCAGCTGATGAGGATCGAAGAGGAACTGGGCGGGTCCGCCGTTTACCCCGGAAAGTCAGCCTTTAAACAGTAAATTGTACTTGCTACAAAGGCGCGAAAACACAAAGTATTTCAATACCAGATTAAATTAAATAATTTAATTTTTTTGGTGTCTTTGTGGCTGAATAGTTGTTAACAGTAAATGAACCGTTCGGCTAAAAATAAAAAGTTCCGCCAAAAGCTGGCCCTGGCCCTGGCCCTGGGGATCACCGGAGTGGTGGTGGTTTCCTTTGGCCTGGGGAATTACGGCTGGATCAGGACCATCAAAATGCACAAACGGCAGGCCTCCTTAAAAAGGCAGATAATGGTCAACCTGGCCCACAACGAGATCCTGAAGCGGGAGATCCGGCTGGTCCGGGAGAACCGGCTGGTGATAGAGGCCCTGGTGCGGGAGAACCTGGGAATGGTGAAGCCCGGAGAGGTCTCCTACCGCTTTTATTCCTCCGACTCCCTGAACCGTAAACGCTGAACGGCCCGGTAACCGGTGAAATTTTCCGTGAAGGTAAAAAGAAAAGGGCTTTCCCGAAAGACCGGGAAAGCCCTTTTTGCCATGGCAGAATAACTAGGCCGCCTGAAGGATGGATATTTTTTCCGACAGCTCTTTGGCCTTGTTCTTGTCGATCAACAGCCCGGCCGAGATCATCACCCAGTGCGAAAGGTCGGGCAGGTGATCCTTTTCCAGATAATCAAAGATCACCCCGTTCATGTGGCGCTTGGTCTGGCGGTCCAAAAATATCTTGGAGGCCGGGCCCAGATAGGGGGTGGTGGTCTCTAAAACTTTTTGCGCTAATGGTGTCACTGGCGTCACCTTTATTTCTCGCTTTTGTTATGGTTTTCGTCCTGGTTCATCATGATCTTAAGACTGGCCTGCATCCGGGAGAAGGATTCCGCCAGCTCGCCGATCTCGTCCCGGCGCTTGACGTCCACCATCACGTCCATCTGGCCGTGGCTGATCTTGGTGGCGGTCTGGTTGAGTTTGTTGATGTCCCGGATGATGGTCTTGGAAAAGATCATCACGATGGCCCCGGCCAGCAGAATGGCTATGCCGATGATGTAAAAGATGGTGTTCTGGATGAACTGCTGGCGGGCTATCACCTCCCGGCTGTCCATGTCCACTCCCAGCAGCCCCACCGAGTTCCCCAGCGAATCGCGGATGGGGGAGTATCCCGAAAGCACCACACCCCACTGGTCGGTGGTGAATTCCTGGTCGGCGCTGTTATGTTCAAAGCCCTCCATCAGTTCTTTGAAATTCGGCCCCTGCTCGTAGGCCTCCCCGATGGAGGCCGCGTCCTCCTCGGCCCCGTAGTCGGCATCGATCACGAATTCCACTCCCTCCCCTGCCCGGCGCATGGTGTATATGTATTTGATATTGGGGTTGTTGGCCCGGATCTTCTGCAGGTATTTTTGGATATTCAGGTATTCCGTCTTCTGTTCATCCCCGGATTTAAGCCCGGCATGCAGATCCCCGTCCAGCATGGCGGCGGCCGCCGCTGCGGTGGAGCGGAGCTCGCAGCCCATTTGGGCCTTAAGCGCCTTTTGGGTGGCATCGTAGGTGGTGAAAAAGGCCAGCCCGGCGATCACCACTATCAACAGGACAAAACTGAGGGTCAGCTTGGTCACCAGGCTATCGATCATTTTGGTCATAGGGGCTCCTGCGGTTTTGAAGTGTTTTTTTATTATAAGGCAATGGCCCGGCTTTTGTCAAGTATAAAAGACGCCGGGCAGGAGAAATACGGGCAGGAGAAATACCTTGACACCGGCCCCAAAGTTTGGTATCATTAGATTTCACAGTGGAAATACGTCGCGGGGTGGAGCAGCCTGGTAGCTCGTTGGGCTCATAACCCAAAGGTCAGAGGTTCAAATCCTCTCCCCGCTACCATTATATTGGGCCTTCTTTGGAAGAGGCCTTCGGCCCAAGCAGATTTACTTGGGCTTTTGCTTTGGAAGGAACATTCAGGACCACAAGCTGACAACCATGGCCTCAGGATCCTTATAAAGCGGCGGCTTAGCTCAGTTGGTTAGAGCAGCGGAATCATAATCCGCGTGTCCGGGGTTCAAATCCCTGAGCCGCTACCAGAATATCTTCAAGCCAGACGAAAGTCTGGCTTTTTTGTTCCACCAGCCCTGCTTGACACAAGCAATAACAGGCACCCAATCAAGCTGGATAATTTTCTTATTCATTTTAATTCCTCGAACTGGGGGGTGCATTTTAGCACCTGAAGCCCTTGCGTTGTCCCTTGGACTATATAGAATTTTCCATCGTCATCAAAAGCAGCACGGGCAGTCGCCATGATATTATCATATTTTTTATAACTAAAGGAATGAATATCTACAATATCGTATTGTCTTTTCATAAAAACAATTTTACCTTTTTCATTTTTAAAAAAAATGTTGCCTGAATTGTCTTGTGTAGCGATTAACCCGTATTTATTTATTGTTTCTTTAGAATAATATTTTAATAATTTTACTTCTTTTATTTTATTAATTACATCCTTGCTGTCTTTTCGTTCACTTGCCAAAGATAACGGTATAGAAATAGAATCTGTCCAATGTTTACGTACATAAATGTTCCCTTCACTGTCTTCGCTAAATTTCGAAAGACCAACCCAAACACCTGGTAATTCAAATTTATCAATAATGTCATTTTTTCTGTTTATCTCTATAAATGCTTGACCACTCATTGGGGCAGAAGAGGTAATGAATATATGTCCCCTCGAATCCACACCAATCCCTGTGATTAGTATCCTATCTTTTTCAGATAATTGTACTACTTTCTGAAATTTTCCTTTATTATTGTATACATTTACTCTATAATTGTTTTGATCAACAATGTAAATATTACCTTGTTTATCCAAAGCAAGATATGCTATCCAACTGTGTGTTTCATTAATAGGCATCAACTGGAACTCCCCCGGCCCATCACCCCACTTGGCTTTGATTAAAACCTTCTTCACATATTTCCCCGGCATACTGTCTTCCTCAGAAGCTGTGTTTTTAGCAACTTCCTTCAATGGCTTCTGAATTACAGTCCGGTTAACAGGCGACCCCACCAATCTAAATTCCATCCTTTTGCCGCGCTCGTCATTTCCTAAGACGGTATATTTATTCGGCCCGCCATAAATATACATCGCTTGCCCGGGTATATCGCTCTTGCCATCTGCTACTGCTGGGAGTTTTGTGTTGCAGGGATTGGTATATATTTTCGGTAAAAGCGTTATAACATCCTTCACTGATGAAGGGTAAATACCGCCGTGGCGATGTGCATAATCCTCAACTGTCAATTGCACAGTATGCATATTACGCTTTATGTCCTTGGTTAAGGAATCCGCCTGTGCTTTTTGAGCATGCGTCTTATTGCCAAACAATATTACTAATGTCAAGAATATTGGCATTACGATTTTAAACCGTTTCATTTCCGTTTTCCTTTTATGATTATATTTCTTACTTTTTTATGAGAGGAGATAAAAAAACCGTCACTACCCTACTGGACTTTGGCAAAATCAGGCA
>DHVS01000015.1 GCA_002412795.1 bacterium UBP2_UBA5202
CTCCCGTTACCATATAAGAAGGGGAGAAAGGGGTTGAGTTCCGTTTTGACAACGTTTTAGAGAATTATCAGAATAATGCATACTATAAAACAAAGGACGACGCCCATGCCAATGATAAAACCGATATCCGACCTCAGGAACAAGGCCAACCAAATTTCAAAGATCGCCCACAGCACCGGCCAGCCGATCTTCATCACCAAGAACGGGGAGGGCGACATGGTGGTGATGTCCCTGGCCCATTACGGGGACATTCAGCGCAAGCTGGAGCTGTACGGAAAGCTGGCCATGGCCCAGGCCCAAAAAGCCGGGGGCGACCAGGGCCGGGAGCTTTCCCTGGTAATGAAGGACCTGCGTCGGAAGCTGAATGAAAAGGCGTAGTCATAATGTCCGCCTGCTGCGGGCGGCCGAGCAGGACCTGACCGAGGCGGTGATGTATGTGATGGCCGAGAGCCCGGCCTTGGCTCGGGCCTTGGCCGAAAGAATGGAGAAACAGCTGGCCTTGCTGTCCGGCCAGCCGTTAATGGGCAAAACGCCCGGCGATGCCAAGCTGGCGGGGATGGGGTACCGGTATATCGTGGTCAGGAATTATTTGGTGTTTTATACGGTGGAGGAGAATGATGTGCTGGTGCACCGGATAATTCACGGAGCCAGGGATTATTTGAATATATTGCAGTAATAAATATCTTGTAAAAGAGCCGCCCAGTAATTACTGGACGGCTCTTTTACTTGGTTTAATCAACTTTTACTTTTCATTATTTTACCACTGACTAGTTTACTAATATGATGTATCATTGCATTACTGGAAGAATCACTTGTGGTCCACAACCCGTCGATTTTTTTAAACTTAAGCTTACCGCCAATCGGGGTAGGTAACCTTATTATAGAACCTTCCAGAAACGCCTCGGTTTTTTCATTATTGAAACCTACACGAGATAATTCAAATATGCCAGGGGCATCGGGATATACATCAAAAAAAACAAAACAGGTTTTATATAATGGTGCAAGGTCTGATTTCTTAACCATGGTTTTAAGCAAATACGACTGGTAGGAAGGTTTGATAATAATAAAAACAATATAAGAATTATGTGATTTAATTGTAAATTTATCTTCAAGATGTACCTTATACGCTTGTTTTACAAACCAGTCAGTTTCAATTTTGCTCAACGTCGGGTTATTTTTATTAAGTTCTTCATGATTGGATATGATTCGTTCTAACATCAATGTGTCCATACCCCATCCTATGGAATCTACAATAAATATTTGATAATGTTTAAACTCCTCAGATTTGGGAATAGCATCAAAGATGCTGTTAAAAAAGGCGTTATATACCTCATATTCTTCCGGTTGGATTTCAATCTTTGGATACTTTGTTGGCTTTGGTGAACAGCTTAGAGCGAAAACCAGCAAAAACAATAGGTATCTCATATATTTTTCCTTAATTAATTGCATCGGAGATCACATCTTCATGCTAAACGACCCGCCCAGGCCCACCTTCCACCTCTTCCAGTCGAACCGCTTCTCCCCCTCCAGCGGACGGTTGATCCACAGCGGGTAGATGGCCCGCACCGGGCCCAGGGAGATGGTCACACCGGCGTCGGCGTACAGGTACTTAGCCTTCATCTCCTGCCAGTTGTCCTTGACAGAGCCCACATCTCCGAACACCGAGGCAAAGCCCGGCCAGATCGGGACCGAGAGGTTGGCGCTTATGGCCGCGTTGCCGTGCAGGTGTCTTCCATAATAGCCCGGCAGGTTGGCCCCGCCGTCAATATGGTAATGCTCCTGGGCCGAGAACCCGCCCTTGTAGGATACGATCATGTCATCCAGGCCCTTGGACTTGAAGGCTCCGGACAAGAAGTACTGCTCCTGGCTGGGCGCATTGCCCTGGATATTCCCGGCAAAGAGCCGCAGTCTGGGCCTCAGCCATTTGTGGAAATAAAAGCTGTTCTTGTATTCCAGCTCGGCCCGCAAAAAGTTCTTAATGTCCCAGGCCGGTTCGGCCACATAGCCCAGGGTGGCTGCCAGCCGGAGGTCGGAGGCCACACAGGGATTGGATGTGCTGTAGCCCCTTTCCCCGGTCAGCATGAAGATCTTGGCCGGAATGATGTCCCGGGCGTCCCAGAACCGGTAACCATAGTCCACCATCTGGCTGTATTCCAGCTTCAGGTCGAAGCGCTCGGTGGGGCCCTGCATCAGGTACTTTCCCCAAGTGCGCTTCAAACCTAGGCTGGCCCAGCGCAGGTCAAAGGCCTTGCCGCCCGAGGCATAGATCCGGGGAGGGCGGGGGAGGTCGGTGACCGGTGTCTGGTAATCGGCCGAAAAGCTGACCTGCTTTGTTCCAAAACTGTAATATGGAGAAAAGGTCCACTGGTGTTTTCCCACCATGGGATCGCCGTCAATCAAATATGCGCCGTGGGACATCACCCCCAGCCTAAACCCGTTGACCGCGTCGTACCAGGGCAGGGGGAAGGCGAAGACCTGATAGGCTTCAAAGTCCGGGACCCTGGGGAAGATACTGAAGCTTATCTTTCGGGGCCAGCGGTTGTTCCAGCGGTTCGGTTCCAGGATGGTCCGGTCATTGTCCAGAGCCGCCCATTGCAGCTTGCCTTCCATCTGAAGGTAGAAGGAGGTGTCGGGGCGCTGGGCGTTCCAGTCAAGAAAGTAAGATTTCCCGGCTTCATCCAATGCCTCAAACTTGACCGGTAATTTGAAGTCCCCCCGGCGGGAAAGCTTGAACAGGTAGGTGTTTCCCGGCGTCTCTATCCGGGCCGCCTTGGTTATGGAATAGTCAACCGGGGTTGAATTGCCCAGCCAGGCCTGAAGATGCGGACTGACGCTTTTCCCGGAGACGGAGTCCATCACCGTCATGAAATCTTTGACCGTGACGTGCTTGAACTTGAACTTACGGTAATAGGCCTGCATGGCGGCGTCAAAAGTGCTGTCGCCCAAAAACCCTTTTAGCCACCACATCATCATGGCCGGTTTCTTGTAGGCGGTGACGGCGTACGATGTCTGTTCATTGACCAGCGAAGCCTTGGTGCTGATGGGCTGTTCCATCCGGTTGGAGGCATACAGGTAACAGAGGAAATATCCGATATACCGGTCGGACAACTCGGGAAGCATCTTCTGCAAAAATTTATTGGAAAGCATGTTCCCTTTGGGGCCGTACTTTTCCTCGAAATACCGTTCCTCGGAAAAGCTGTTGATCCCCTCGTCCAGCCAGGCCTCGTCCATCTCGTTGTTCCCCAGAATGCCGTAGAACCACTGGTGGCCTATCTCGTGCATCACCACGTTCTCCAGCAGCCGGCTAACCTTGTCCTCGCCCGAGGAGATGATCACCAGATTGGGGTACTCCATGCCGCCGCCGGCCGCCATGTCGCCGTCGCAGACCGTCAAAGTGGAATAGGGGTATTCCCCGTACCATTTCCCGTAGTAGTCCAGGGCGTCCTTGGTATACTGCATTACGTTGGCCCATTTTTCCCTGTTCTTGGGCAGGCAGAGCACCTTGATCTCCACCCCATGGTGCGTCTTAGTGGTATCCAGATATGAGGTGTCGGCGCACCAGGCAAAATCGTGGACATCGTCGGCGTAGAAGAAACGGTAGGAGCCGCTGTCTCCCGGCTGGTCCAGCGAATCATAGGGATTAACCAGTTCGATGCCGGTGGCCCCTATCTTCATATTCTTGGGGACTGTCAGGCCCACGTCAAAACTGCCGTAATCCCCGTAGAATTCGCCGGTGTAGTGGTAGCTGCCGGCATGCCAGCCTTTGTCATCATAGACAGCGATCTTGGGATACCACTGGGAGATTTCGTAGTGAACGCCCCGGTGCCCCAGCCGGGAAAAGAACTTCGGGATCTTGACCTTATAATCCATCAAGAATTCCAGGGAATCGCCCGGGGTCAGAGGAACATTCAGCGGCACTCTGATCTGGGTCAGGTCCGGGCCGTATTCGTAGCTCAAGGCCTGGCCGGCGGCGGCCAGTTGGTGGAGTTCGATGTAACCACGGTCTTTGGGCTTACTGCGCCAGAATTTGTAATCACCCGCTTTCCGGGCTTCCCGGGCAAAGTCGGTGTTGCGGTCCCGGTAGGCGTTGGGATAAAGGTGGAACCAGACGAACCTCAGGGTGTCCGGTGAATTGTTGAAGTAGCGCAAGGTCTGGCTGGCATGCAAAAAATGATCTACCGTGTCCAGCCGGACTTCTATCTGATAGGCCACCCGCTGCTGCCAGGCCCAAAGGTTCAAAGGCCAGAAGCAGAGAGCTATCAGTGCCAGAGACAAAACTTTTTTCATAAAACCTCCATTGGTAAGAGGTGGGTTTGATATGATGATAGTACTTCAGCAGTTCAGCGCAAGCAAACAAATAGCTATTTATTAGGAATCCATGAACCCATGAATACTAACAACTGAAAACCCAGAAAAATTTCTGCATTCCTGGTTTCCTTATAAAACAATTAATAATCATAGGAGATCCTTTTCTTGAGATGCAGCAACACTTCTTCCCGGTGCTTTCCGAACTGCAGGTACAGCCCCCGGAAGTTCTCCAGCCAGGTCTTGTTCACGAAGGGCGAGACCAGCACCCCGGTGCGGTCTGGATAATAGCTCTTGATCTGTTCCCAGGTCCGTGACTGAACCACGCCGCCCCTCTTCTGGGAGATCCCCTTTTCATCGAAGCGGTAGCTGGTCTTGAAAAAGAACGGCAGTTCGGATGAGACGATCAGCAGAAAGGCCAGGCCCACCCATAACCACGGTTGCCAGGGCTGCATCCAGAAATAGACCAGCAGGCAGGTCACCACCGGCGCCAAAACCGCTATCACGGCCCGTTTGGGGGATTCGGCCAAGGGATGGACCGTCCATTCAAATATTACGGCTGGTTCAGAAACTTGTTCCGGGCTCATTCTTCTCCTTTTATTATGAGGGGCAATAAATAAGTGCCATTTTTATTAGGAATCCATGAACCCATGAATACTAAACATTGGAAACCCTGATAGATTCCTGTATTCCTGGTTTCCTTATAAAAGCAATCCGGTGTATTCTGCTGTTGTGCAATCAACGAATAACTTCGGTTAATAGCTGGCTGCGGTAATCTTGTTTCAATGTTTCAAAGTATTTCAGGGCTTCGGGGCTTTGGTAATCGGGGTAGGTCCACTCCAGGGGCTTAAAGCCGTCGCCCTTGTAGACCAGGGTGGTCTCGGCAAAGATCCCTTTGTCCAGGTGGATTCGGTGGGAGAAATCCTTGCAGAAGGCCAGCACCAGGCGGGATTCGTTAATGTACCCGGGGTCGATGTTCACTATCCGGCCCTGGGACTCGGCCTCCCGGCTGTATTCATCCTCCAGTTCGTTGGCCAACAGTTTGAACTCGGCCAGCCGGTCCGGGCTTTGCAGGCGGTGCAGGCTCCACCAGGTGCGGTAGAGGTTATGACCCATCTCCTTTTGGTAGTAATCGGTGAAGCCGTCAAATTCCAGCACCGGGCTCTTGCGGTCGATGAAATCGAACTTGCTCTGAAGGGCCCGTTCCAGGTCCCACAGGCTGACCAGGCCGTTGTAGATCAGGCCCAGGAAATATTTTACCGGTTGGGGTGGTTGGGGAAGGGACATAGGCTAAAATGTCATTCTGAGGAGTTCATATATCTATTGCTATCGAAGAATCTCACCAAGCGCTTAAGGTTGTTGGTAATCCATAGGTACAATGTTTTAGGCCGATAGGACATTATGCAGACATAGCAAGTTATCATAGGATGATTCTTCGAAAGCATGGCAGGGGGTAAGTCTCAGAATGACGGGGAGTCAGCCCTGGCAGGTCCTTATGCAAACCCCGCAGATGTACTGGTTTATTCCCGGGCGGCGGGAGAACTCCTTCAATTTAGCGATGCACTTGGGTTTGTCATAGCCCTGTTCGGTGATGGCCCCGGCCGGGCAGGCCGTTATGCAGCACTTACAGGCGCCGCATTCGCCCTTGACCGGTGAGCCGGGCTCCAGCGGCAGGTCGGTCAGCACGCTGACCAGGCGCAGCCTGGCCCGGTGTACCGGATGGATGAACAGGGCCGACCTGCCGATCCAGCCCAGCCCGGCCTGCACCGCCAGCGCCTTGTGGGACAGGTGCCCCAGGTGGTTTTCCCAGTCCACCGTTTGGGAGGCGGGGATGGGCAGGGCCTTAAAGCCTTTTTGCTGAATGTAAAATCCGAACGCCGTTGCGGCCCGGTCCAAAGCGTCATTGGCTGTCTGGTAATGGTACTTGTAGAGAAACGTCGGTTGGTCAACGATATCATCGATCACCGGGTCCGACAGCCTGATGCCGGCCACTATTCCGTACTTCAAACCCTTGGCCGGACCTTCCAGCTGGGGATGAAAGGTCTGGCGCACCGGTTCCAGTTCAGCCACTCCCAGCACCGACATGCCCAGGGATGCGGACAGGTCATTAAGTTCTTTGGTATATTTCTGAGCGCCGGTCATCACCTGACCCAGCCCAGCCAGGCGCCAAGCCACAGCAGCAGGGGAGCCAGGAACACCGCCGGCATCAGGTTGGCCACCTTAAGCTTCAGGTTGCCCAGCAGGTTCAGCCCGATGCCCAGCACCAGCAGTCCTCCGGCCGCGGACATCACGTCGATATAGGCTCCGGGCAGGATGCCCTGGAACAGGTAGGCCACCAGGGTCAAAAGACCCTGATACAATAAAACCACCAGGGCCGAGAACAAAACTCCCAATCCCAGGGAGGCCGCCAAGGCGATGGAGCTGATGCCGTCCATCAGGGACTTGGTGAAGAGCAGGGTATGGTCATTCTTAAGCCCGTCCTGCAGGCAGCCCACGATGGTCATGGGCCCGACACAGAACAGCAGTGAGGCGGTGACGAAGCCGGTGACGAACTTGTCGCTCTTGCCCTTGGAGAACCTGGCCTCCAGCGCCCGGCCCAGATCCTCCAGCCTTTGCTCGATGTCCCACCACTGCCCCAGCAGGCCGCCCAGCACCATGGCTATCAGCACTATGAACAGGTGGGGGCTTTTAAAGGACAGGTCCAGCCCCACGATTAGGGTGAACAGGCCGATGGCCTGCATCACGATGGCGGAATTTTTCTCCGGCATTCGCTTATGCAGTAGCAGGCCCAAAAGACTGCCCAATATCACGGCGGCTGTGTTAGCGATGGTTCCCAGCATTTTTAATTTGTAACGTTTTTATTATTATTCTTCTTAGAAGTAATTATAATTAAAATAAGGCCCCCAATCGCAAGTATTAATTCAATAGTTGTTAATGTTAAACCTAAAACGCTAAGCGGCCATAATCTAAGTATGCTATTATTGATTATTGAAATTATGCCGCTAACTATAATTAGAAAAAATCCAAAGATTGCTTTCTTGTAACCCGCTTGTCTATCTTTAGTAACCCATAAATAAATAATCATAGCTAGGCAAACTAGTATTCCGCCTAAAATTACTTTTGGGTGAAACATTTATAATTATCCTTAATAAATATTAGCGTTCTTTGCGTCTTTGCGTTAAAATATCGTTATCTGAAGATGGAACCCAGTATTCCCCGGATGATTGTACGGCCAGCCTGGCTGGCCGCGGCCCGGGCTGCGCTTTTGACCATAGCCTCGGCCACGCTCTGGCGCTGTCTTGGCGCTGCCGTCCTGGCCGCGGTCTTGGGAATATTCACCGGTGCGGTCTGGGTCGTATTTTCGGCCTTGGCCTTAAGCAGTTCGTAGGCCGATTCCCGGTCCACCATCTTTTCGTAATGGCCGAAAAGCACCGATGATTCTATCAGCTTTTTCCTCTGGCCGTCATCCACCGGGCCCAGCTGGCTGGCGGGGGGAACGATGTAGGCCTTTTGGGTCACTGACGGGCTGCCCTTCTCGTCCAGCAGCGAAACCAACGCTTCGCCCACTTCCAGCTGGGTGATGGCCGTTTCGATGTCCAGTTTGGGGTTGGACCGGAAGGTCTGGGCCGCGGCCTTGACGGCCTTCTGGTCGTTGGCGCTGAAGGCCCGCAGGGCGTGCTGGATCCTGTTGCCCAGCTGCCCCAGGATCCTGTCCGGGATGTCGGTGGGATTCTGAGTGACAAAGTAAATGCCCACTCCCTTGGAGCGGATCAGGCGGACCACTTGCTCGATCTTCTCCACCAAAGCTTGCGGCGCATCGTCGAACAGCAGGTGGGCCTCGTCGAAGAAGAAGACCAACTTTGGCTTTTCGGCATCGCCCATCTCAGGCAGCTGTTCGAAAAGTTCCGACAGAAGCCACAGCAGGAAGGTGGCGTACATCTTGGGCGACTGCATCAGGCGGTCGGAGGCCAGAACGTTAACCACGCCCTGCCCCTTCTGGTCGGTCTGGATCAGGTCGTCCAGGTTCAGGGCCGGCTCTCCGAACAGTTGGTCGGCGCCCTGCTCCTCCAGGGCCAGCAGAGAGCGTTGGATGGTGCCGATGCTGGCGGCCGAGATCTTGCCGTATTCGGTGGTGAACTCAGAGGCATGGTCCCCGGCATACTGCAGCATGGAGCGCAGATCTTTTAAATCCAATAACAGCAGGCCGTCGTCATCGGCTATCTTAAAGACCAGCGAAAGCACCCCGCGCTGGACCTCGTTCAAATTCAGTAGGCGGGACAACAGCAGGGGGCCCATTTCGGAGATGGTGGTCCGGGCCGGGTGGCCCTTCTGGCCATAAACGTCCCAGAACACCGCCGGGCAGGCGGTGAATCCAAAGTCCTTAAGACCAAGGGTCTTTATCCGGTCGTTTATCTTGGGGTTCTGGCCCCCGGCCTGGCTTAAGCCGGCCAGGTCGCCCTTGACATCGGCCAGAAATACCGGAACGCCGATGCGGCTGAAGCTTTGGGCCAAACTTTGCAGGGTGACGGTCTTGCCGGTGCCGGTGGCCCCGGCCACCAGGCCGTGGCGGTTGGCCATCTGGGACAGGAGATAAAGTTCTTTTTCGCCCTTGGCGATCAATATTGGGTTGACGGGCATATTTTATCCTTTGTTTTTTAGAAAAAGTAATTGAACCGTAAAGAAGACTCAGGATCAAAGATTATAATTCTGCTTTTACCATCATCACTCGTCTCACTAATTGTAGTTATATCATACCCGTTGGAAAGAGTATTGCGTTGTGGCATAGATATAGCTGTTATATGCATTTTACCGCCCCAAATCAAAGAAAATTGTTTATCTTTATTTGGATGCCATTCTACGAAATCAATACTTGTAAAAAAAGCATAGCCCGAAATAAATTTTGATCCGCTATAATAACCGGAGTAACGATAATCGATATTTGTGCGGTAAGCTGATTGGCTAACGGTAAGATTATAATGCGACAAACCTAAACCGTAAGTATTTAAAAGGGAAAATGTCTTTGGTCGGTGGATGTTGTAGTAAAGCACAAAATCAATCATATGGTTAAAATCTATATTTGTGTTAAGTTCCTCGAAATCGCCAAAATCAACACCCCAAAATGATGACGGCCCTTTGATTTGAAAATTTATAGTTCCTTGACCGTAACCTAAACCAACGCTAAAATGCTTGCTTAGTGTGCGACTTACTGAAATTAAAAAAGTGTTGCCATAGTAGTTAGTTCCCCAGTCAGCAGTAAATTTGTTGCTGGCAACATCTAAAGTATCTGCATTAATGTATCCATAAAATAAAGTTATTAACACCAATGTTAAAGTAAAACGTAATTTAAACATAAGATCCTCTAATTTAGTATTTATTATGTTCTTTTAATGTGCCCAGTTCCCGGCCGCACTTCTCACAGTTGTTCTGGTACCAGGAAAAAGAAGTGTCGCACCCAGGGCATTTCCAGCGTTGTTCCTGCTGTTTGAGCCATTCTTCCTCGCTATGATCCTTCAAGAACTCAAGATTCTTGAGCATCACCTTGCAGTGGGGAAGGAATTCCTTTACTTTCTGGACAAGATCTGCCAAACGCTTGGTATGTGGACAGGGATATTCATTGCACTGGATGCATGATCCGACCTTTTTCCCGCGGGCGCAGGCCCGGACCGCACAGCCCTGGCAGCCGGCAAAAACAGTGTCGGACTTACAGCCATGGCAAACCATTTCGGCTTCTTTTATGTATTTTCTAAACTGTTCTGGAAGGTCTTCCCACCCGGCCTTGGTGCCGGTGGCAAGCTCTTTGCGGTAGGCTTTGATTATCTCGCAGGCCCCGCAGTATAGTCCGCAGTAACTATCGTAACGAAATTTTTCCATGTTAACTGACCTTTTGATCGTCCCGCCATTTCCGGTATTTGCGCAGGTCCTTGCGGATCAGGGCCAGCTCCAGGGCGGCCACGGCGGCATCGTCTATGGCCCCGAAAAACAGAATGGCATCGGGCACGATGTCAAAGGGATTGATGATGTAGACCAGGGCCACGGTTATGCCGAACAGCGTCCATCCGGGCGTTACCGGATAGCGTTTTTTGAAGGAGTCCCGGAGCATGGCGGCCAAGGCGCCGAAATCGCTTAACAACTCCCGGAAGAATCCGGGTTTCTTGTCATCGCTTGTCATGGTCCCTCACAAAGGCGGCTCTTGATCGGTCGTAGCTGGCTTCCCCGTTCTTGGTGAAGAAACAGCCGGGGATCTCGCCGTTCTTCCGGTGATAGGCCACGCACTCGCAGCACAGGCCCTTGCGGGAGCAGGGTGAGTAGGTGCAGGTGCAGTTTTTAAGATTACTGTTTTTGTTGCATTCCATTTGCCTGCTCGCTTATTTATCGTTTCATTGCCGAATCCATGATAGTTCCGAGTTGCTTCGGTTTCTGGGTGCCGATCAATATCTTTCGCCCGTCCTGGAAGGTCAACTGCAGGCCTTTGTTTCCCGAAACATTATACGCCAGCCCGCCGTTGCCCCGCTTGATTCCCCAGCCGCCGTATTCCATGATGGGCCGGTAGGTGCGCACGGAGTATTCGCTGATATCGGAAAAAGGAAATATCACCGGTTTCCGGTGAAGGGGTATGAATTGAACGGATATTCCCTGGTTGGTGACCCGGGTGATAAGTTTCAATGAAACGAACAGGGCGGTGATCCCCAGGCAAAGCAGGGCCACCAGACCCATGACCAACAGATCTGCGGGGCCGGAGGGCCGGGGCGGCACCGGCCCGAAGAACTGAACAAAGAACATGGTGAAATACGACACGTCCATTCCTATCAGAACCATCCACAGCCAAACCTGTCCAAAGCGCTGTTCTTCGGTGAATATGAATGGTCCATTATTTACTTCCATCCGTCTTCTTTCCTTTTGACAATTCGACTTTCTTCTTTAGGTATTCCCGATTCTTCTCTTTGCGCTCCCTTTTCTCCACCGGCCGCACGGTCTCGTCCAGTATCCATTGTAAGAAAGGAGTGTAGCCGTCCCGGATCCGCCACATCACTATCTGGGGTACCGTGTCAGGGTGCAGCTGCTTGATCCGCCGCTCTATCCGCTTGAAGAACCGGTGCTCGGCCTGGAAGAACACGGCCCACTCGGCGCGCTGTTCGATCTTTCCCTGCCAGCGGAACATGGATTCGGCCTGGATGATGTTGGCCCCGGCCGCCAGCTGTTCCTCCAGCAGGGTGCGGGAAATATTGACGGCATCTTCCTTTGAGGGGAAGGTGGAATATACTATTATGCAGTTCATTTTTTCGTACGCTATTGTGATTTTATGATTCCGTTCTCAATTTTCAAAAGATCTCCCACCAGTTCCACCTTTCCGTCTTTTATCACCATCCCGTCCCCGTCTTTGCAGGCATAGACAGTGGCCCGGTTCTCTTGGGAGAATCTCTGGACGTCCTCAATCCTGCCTTCCCGCAAGTTCCAGTGGGGAAGAAAGTGAAAATCCACCAGGCCAACCGCCTGATGCTTGTCCGTCCGGCTCTGGTAGAATACGTGCGAGATGTTGATGCTGGGAGTGAGTACTATGGCCCCGGCGCTGATCCCCAGCAGGATGCCGCCGTTCTCCCAGTAGCTCTTAAGCACCGGGCCGAAGTTCCTTTTCCTGATAGAACCCAGGAACTGGAAGGGGTCGCCGCCGGATAGGTGGATGGCATCGCAGGCCAGCAGTTCGTCTGTTTTGGACGGGTCGTATCCCTTGTTCAGGTCAAAATACAGGATGTCTTCTATGCCGTACTTCCTGTAATATTCGCACTTGTCCTTGTAATACTTTCTAGTGGCGTCAGAGGCCGAAGGGATGTAGGCCAGCCTGGGCCGGTTTTTGCCGGAGATCTCAAATATCCTTTTGTCCAGCCGTTCGTTCTCCGGGACCACCTGGTCGCTGTAAAATATGATGGTTCCGCTTTTCACGACAAGAGGTAAAGGTTCAGCGCGGCCAGGGTGATGCCGCAGTTTAGCTTGTTGCTTCGGATCATCTTTTTTACTTCGGCCGGAGATAACTCCGCTATTTCCAGGATGGTTTCATCGTGCTGCTGGTTAAGGCCGGTGGTTTTGGAATGTTTCAAACCCCTGGCCAGATACACTATGATCTCGGCATTCTCATGTCCCAAAGCAGTGTAGAAATTCCCCAGCCGCTTCCAGTTAACGGCCTTAAGCCCGATCTCCTCCCACAGCTCCCTCTTGGCGGAAGCCAGCGGGCTTTCACCCTTATGAATGGCCCCGGCTGGGAGTTCGTAGAATACATCGTCCAGAGTGTATCGGTATTGTTTGACCAGATATATTCTTCCCTCATCGTTCACCGCCACCACGGCCACCCCTGGCCCTTTCTGGACCACGCCGTAGATTCCTTTACGGCCGCCGGGATAGGAAATGCGGTCATGCCGCACCGAGATCCAGGGATTCTTGTAGGCTATCCTGGAAGACAGGGTCTTCCAGCCATATTTGTTTTGGTTCATTTTAAAACTCGCCCGGATTTACGCCCTTGGGCAATGGCTGCTGCCAGGTCTCAGGCTTGAAGATCTCCGCCGGAAATATCTTCCGGTAGTTGACTGACAGCTCAAGGTTCTGCCGCGGTTTTTTCATTTCAATGGAGTATGGTCTGAAGCCCTGGTCAAGCGTTCGCCAGCTGCCATAGCTGATCTGCTGAAGGTCCCCGGTCCCGGACTGAACCCGGTATTCCGCGATCCGCCCGATCTTGGGGTCCACCCGGAAAATGTAGGCCGCCAGACTATCCTGATAGCTGAAGTTCACCAGTTCGTCCTCCCCGGCAAAGTTGCATTTGCCCGGGGGCAGGGGAGGCCGGCCTTCCAGCATCTTCAGAAACTGGTCCAGGGAGAACCCCAGGGCCTGGGCCGAGGCCGAGTCTATCCGCTGGATCTGCCCCTTAAGGTAAACGCCCTTGATGGGAATGTTCAGCCAGGCCAGGCTGTCGCAGACCGCGGCCGAGGCCAGGGTAAAGCCCAGGAAGCCCGAGATGTCTATCCGCATCCTTTGGGGGCTTTCCCAGCGCAGGGTGAAGGAAAAAGACTGGTTGAGATCCGGGGAACTAAGACTGATGTCTCCCTCGGCCAGATACGGCGGGCGGGGCTCGGAATAGCCCTGCTGCACCTGCTGCCAGACCTTTTCCGGGGCCGGCTTCTGGGGCTTGGTTTTGAAATGGGAACAGCCGGGAAAAAGGCAGAAGGCAAAAAATACAAAACAAAACGGCAGCAGCCGGCGTTCAACTTTATTCATGGATCTCGATCTTCTTCTTGATCTCTTCCTTTTTGGGATCCAGCTCCAAAGCCTTGCGCCACTGTTCCACGGCCTGTTCCTTTTGGCCCTGGGCCAGATAAGCGTCCCCCAGGTGATCGCGCATGGCGGCATCTTCGGGCATCAGTTTTACCGCCCGCTCCAACTCCGTTCCGGCCCGGAAAAATTTCCCCTGCTTAAAGTAGACCCAGCCCATGCTGTCTATATAATAGGCGTTGTCCGGTTCGGCCTGCAGGGCCTGGGCCACCATGGTCTCGGCCTGGTCCAGGTTTATGCCCCTTTCGGCGTACATATAGCCCAGATAATTCAGGGCCAGGTGGTTCTTGGGCTGGCGGGCCAGCAGCATCAGAAAATAGCTTTCGGCTTTGTCGAAGTTGTCCGACCTCTCGTAGGCGGCGGCCAGGTTGAAGATCAGGTTAAGATCCCTTTTGTTCTTGGGATAAAGTTTAAGGTAATGGGGGATGGCCTGGGAATACTGCTCCAGCTGGGTGTAAGCATAGCCCCAGATGTAATCCATCTGCATCTTGTTGCCGTGGCGGCGGGATCTTTTGAACGAAACTTCAGCCGAATCCATTTGTCCCAGGGCCAGCTGGCAGATCCCAAGGTTCAGCCAGCCCTCCGACAGCCGGGGCAGTATCTTCAGGGTTCGGCTGAAATACCCGGAGGCCTCCCGGTACTGCTTCTGCTCCAGCTTAAGGCGGGCCAGGGTGTACAGGGCCTCGGTGTTAAGGCTGTCTTCCTGCAGCAGCAGGTCAAAGTTCAGAAAGGCATTGGGAAAATCCTTTTGCTGATAGTAAAGGCGGGCCAGCTGCAGCCTTAAATTCCTGTCCTTGACCCCCAGCGCGATAATGTCCTCTGCTTTGAGAATGGCTCTGGTATAGTCGTTCTTTAAAAGCAGCAGGTTGAAGATGTGCCTTTTAAGATATTGGTTATTGGGGGAAAGGTCTTCGGCCAAAAGATAATAAATGTAGGCCGAGTCAGGCTGTTCCCTTGCCTCGTAAAGCGCGGCCAGGGAAAGGGAGGCCTTGGCATTCCGGGGGTCGCTCAGCAAAACAGACCGGTACTGTTCTATGGCAGGCTGGTATTTTTTGGCCCGGGCCAGCACCCCGGCCAGCTGGACCTGAAGTTCCGGATCATCATTCTGCGACATGGCCTTCACCAGTACTGCCTGGGCCGAGTCCTGCTGGTTGACCACTTCATGCAGTCCGGACAGGGTGACCGCGACCTCGCTGTTTCTGGGATCCAGTTGGAAAGCCTTTTGGTATTCGGCCAGGGCCGCCGGCCAGTCCTTGGCTATCAGGAAGGAGTTGCCCAGTATCAAATGGGGATCGGCATTGGCGGAGTCCAGCCGGGCCGCCTTCCGGGCATACAGCGCCGCCAGCGTATCGTTTCCCAGTTCGTAATAATTCTGGGCGATGTAAAGGTGCAGCAGGGCCGAGTTCTGGTTGAGTTTAAGAGCCTGTTTATAGGTCCTGATGGCCCCCTTAAGGTTTCCCTGATCCTCCTGGGCGGCGGCCAGGTCTATGTGATCCAGCAGGGACAGGTTGGCCTGGCCGGGATCCAGCGCCTGTCTTTTAACGCAACCGGCGGTAAGGGCCAGACCTAACAATAGTAAGATGGGATAATTTTTCACTTTTTAACTCTTGAATGAATTAAGAACCCTGCGGCAGAGAC
>DHVS01000003.1 GCA_002412795.1 bacterium UBP2_UBA5202
TTCTGCTGCGGGGCATCGAGAAGGCGGATTTGGAGCGGGGCATGGTGCTGGCGGCCCCCAAGACCATCACTCCCCACCAGAAGTTCAAGGGCGAGGTCTACGTGCTGACCAAGGAAGAGGGCGGACGGCACACCCCGTTCTTCACCGGATACCGTCCCCAGTTCTTCTTCAGGACCACCGATGTCACCGGGAACCTGTCCTTGCCCAAGGGGGTGGAGATGATCATGCCGGGCGACAACGTGACCATTGAGGGCGAGCTGCTGACGCCAATCGCCATGGAGAAGGGGCTGAAGTTCGCCATCCGCGAGGGCGGCCGGACCGTGGGCTCCGGAACCGTCACCGAGATCCTGCCCGACTAATTACGGGCATCAATAAGGAAACCAGGAGAACAGGAAAGATTCATGGATTCCTAATAAAAAAGATAAATCGGTTAATAAAAAACTCTCGAGGAGATATAAAAAGTGGCGGCTCAGAACATCAGGATAAAACTAAAGGCATACGACCATGCGGTGCTGGACAAATCGGTGGCCGAGATAGTCAACACGGCCAAGCAGACCGGGGCCAGGATCTCGGGACCAATCCCGCTGCCCACCAACCGCACCGTCTATACCGTCAACCGCTCCACCCACGTGGACAAAAAGTCGCGGGAGCAGTTCGAGCGGCGGATCCACAAGCGCTTGATAGACATCTGGCACTCCTCTCCTCAGACCATCGACGCCCTGACCAAGCTGGACCTTCCGGCCGGGGTGGACATCGAGATCAAGACCGGACTATAACAGCTGTAAGCAGACGGCTTAAAGCTCTCAAAGAGTAAACCAGTAGCAGAGTAAAAGACACAATGAACGGAATATTAGGCAGAAAAATAGGGATGACCCAGATCTTCGGGCCGGGCAACGCGGTGATCCCGGTGACGGTGGTCGAGGCCGGCCCCTGCGTAGTGACCCAGGTCAAGGACGGCAAGCTTGACGGCTACTCGGCCGTGCAGCTGGGCTTTGTGGAAAAGAAAAAACAGAAGACCACCAAGGCCATGCAGGGGCATTTCACCAAGGCCGGAGCTCCGGCCCCCCTGCGTTTCATCAGGGAGATCAGATCGGCCCAGGCCAAGGATTTCAAGCCCGGCCAGGTGATCAAGGCCGACCTGTTTGCCGAGGGCGACATGGTCCGGGTAACCGGCATCATGAAAGGCCGGGGCACCCAGGGCGTGGTCAAGCGCCACGGGTTCAAGGGCGGCCCCAAGACCCACGGCCAGACCGACCGCCTGCGCCGTCCCGGATCGGCCGGAGCCGGATCCACCCCGGGCCGGGTCTATCCCGGCCGGCGTTATCCCGGTCAGATGGGCAATGTCCAGATCACAGTCCGCAACCTGAAGATCGTCAAGGTGGACGCCGAAAAGAACCTGCTCCTGATCAAGGGCCCGGTGCCCGGCGCCCCCGACGGGATATTGGTAGTTCAAAAGATCATAAAAAAGAAGGCATAAAAAATGTTGTCCGCAAATCTATATGATGCCCAGGGAAAAATGACAGGGAATATAGACCTGCCCGAGAACATCTTCGGGGTCAGGGTAAACCAGCACCTGCTATACCTGGCAGTAAAAAATTACCTGGATAATAAGCGGCAGGGAACAGCCAACACCCAGAATGCCGAGGACGTGCGGGGCGGCGGCAAGAAGCCGTTCAAGCAAAAAGGCACCGGCCGGGCCCGCCAGGGGAGCAACCGCTCCTCGCTGATGGTGGGAGGCTATGTGGCCCACGGCCCCCATCCCCGGGATTATTCCTGGGAGATGCCCAAGACCAGCCGGCGCCAGGCCCTGAAATCGGCCCTGACCGACTCGTTCAAGACCGGACGCCTGGCGGTGATCGACGCCGTTACCTCAGGCGGCAAGACCAGGGACGTCTACGGGGTGCTGAAGACCATGGAGCTGTCCGACAAGAAAGTACTGCTGCTGGACGTGGCCCCCACTTCGGAATTGCTGCTCTCCGGCCGCAACATCAAAGGGCTGGCCATCCGGCCGGTGCGGGAACTGAACACCTACGAGATCATGCGGGCCGACAGAGTGCTGTTCACCAAGGCCGGCGTAGAGGCCTTAAAGGAGGTCTTTAACAAATGAAAGATTTGAACAAGGTCATTAAAAAACCCCTGATTACCGAGAAATTCACCGCCCTGAAAGAGGCTTATAACCGTTACGCTTTTGAGGTCGACAAGAACGCCAACAAGCATGACGTCAAAAGGGCTATCGAGTCGGTCTTCAAGGTCAAGGTCACCGATGTGGCCACCATGAACGTTCGGGGCAAGATCAAGCGGCAGGGCCGCAACCAGGGCAAACGCCCCGACTGGAAGAAGGCCGTGGTGACCCTGGCCAAGGACCAGAAGCTGGAGATAGGCGAAGGGGTTTAGTTTTCCCGGGTCTTGGTTAAAATGATTTTTAAGCACCAGCAATACTAGGAGACGATAGATAAATGGGGATCAAGTCTTATAAACCGGTAACTCCCGGATTAAGGCACCGCACCGGCTACACCTTTGAAGAGCTGACCAAGCCTCTGGCTCCCAAAAGCCTCAGGTCGGCCATGCGCAAAAGCGGGGGACGCAACAATCACGGACGGGTGACCGCCGACCACCGCGGGGGCGGCCACAAGCGGGCCTACCGTACCATCGATTTCCGGCGCGATAAATTCGGGATCACCGCCACGGTGGCCGCCATCGAGTACGATCCCAACCGCTCGGCCCGGCTGGCCCTGCTGAAGTACGCCGACGGAGAATGGCGCTACATCATGGCTCCGCTGGGGCTGAAGCTGGGCGACAAGGTGATGTCCGGCCCCGGCTCCGAGATCAAGAACGGCAACGCCCTGCCCCTGTCCGAGATCCCCATGGGCACCTCGGTCCACAATATAGAGGTCACCAAGGGCCGGGGCGGCCAGATGGTGCGCACCGCCGGAGGGTCGGCCCAGCTGCTGGCCAAGGAAGCAGGCTACGCCCAGCTGCGGATGCCCTCGGGGGAGGTCCGGATGATCAGCCTGGAATGCCTGGCCACCGTCGGACAGGTGGGCAACCTGGAACACGAGAACATCTCCATCGGCAAGGCCGGCCGCAACCGCTGGCTGGGGGTCAAGCCCCACAGCCGGGGCGTGGTCAAGAACCCCCACGACCACCCGATGGGCGGCGGCGAAGGAAAATCATCGGGCGGACGCCATCCCTGCGGACCCACCGGACTCCTATCCAAGGGCAAGAAGACCCGCAACCGTAAAAAACTTTCCAGCAAGTTTATAGTCAAGAGGAGAAAGTAATGTCCCGCTCCCTAAAAAAAGGACCCTTCATCGATGCCAAGCTGTTTGCCAAGATCGAAGCCATGCACGCCGCCCGCGACAAGAAGGTGATCAAGACCTGGGCCCGGCGTTCCATGATCCCCCCGGAATTCGTGGGGTTCACCATTTCGGTCCACAACGGCAACAAGTTCATACCGGTCTACGTCAGCGAGAACATGGTCGGCCATAAGCTGGGAGAGTTCTCCCCCACCCGCACCTTCCGCAAGCACGGCGCGGCCGGCAAGGAAGTGGACAAAAAGGGCGGCAAGAAGACCGAAACCACCACCGCTCCCGGCGCTCCGGCTGCAACTCCTGCGGCGGCCCCGGCAGCGGCTCCGGCCAAAAAATAAATAAACACTATCGAGTATTATGGAAGCTTTAGCCAGACAAAAATTCGTCAGGGTCACCCCGCGCAAGATGCGGATAGTGGCCGACCTGGTGCGGGGAAAGAACTGCAACCAGGCACTGTCCATCCTGCGCTTCGTGCCCCGGGCCGCCAGCCCCCTGATCCTGAAGGCCATCCAGTCGGCGGTAGCTTCGGCGGTGGAACAGGCCGGCAAGGCCAAGTTCGATCCCGACACCCTCAGGGTCTCCGAGATCAGGGTGGATGAAGGCGCTACCTGGAAAAGAATGAGACCCCGGGCCCGGGGCCGGGCTGACCGCCGTTTGAAGCGGACCAGCCACCTGACGGTGAGGGTTTCCGACGGTCAACCAAAACAAGATACGGAGGAATAAGCCTTGGGTCAAAAGACAAATCCGATCGGGTTAAGGCTGGGGATCATCAAGACCTGGGATTCCCGCTGGTTCGCCAAAAAAGACTTTCCCGATCTTTTGGAAGAAGATCAGAAGATCCGCCAGTACATCCGGCAGAAGCTGGCCACGGCCGGTCTGGCCAAGATAGAGATAGAACGGACCCCCAAACGGGCCACCATCACCGTCCACACTTCGCGCCCCGGGATCGTGATCGGCCGCAAGGGAGCCGACATCGAAAAGCTCAAGGCCGAGGTCCAGCTGCTGACCGGACAGAAGGAAGTGCACCTGAACATCGCCGAGGTCAAGGTTCCCGAAATCAATTCGATGCTGGTGGCCGATTCCATCGCCCGCCAGCTGGAACAGCGGATCTCCTTCCGCCGGGCCATAAAGAAGGCGGTCCAGGGATCATTAAGGATGGGAGCCCAGGGGATCAAGATCTCCTGCGGCGGCCGCCTGGGCGGGGCCGAGATCGCCCGGACCGAGACCTACCGCGAAGGCCGG
The DNA here is from genome assembly GCA_002412795.1 of bacterium UBP2_UBA5202. Classification (GTDB taxonomy): domain Bacteria; phylum Edwardsbacteria; class AC1; order AC1; family EtOH8; genus UBA5202. The sequence goes on from DHVS01000003.1 coordinate 4,554, forward strand.
GTCCCCCTGCACACCTTAAGGGCCGACATCGACTACGGCACCGCCACCTCGCACACCACTTTCGGCTGCATCGGTATCAAGGTCTGGATATTCAAGGGCGAGCAGCTTCCGCCCCGCCAGGCCGTCAGACAGTAACACCAAGAACGGAATTGACAGGATTAACATGATTTCCCGGGATTATTTTTTTAAATGAAAATCCTGTAAATCCTGTCAAAGAAGAGGCCAATCCTTAATAAACATAGGAAAATATTTCTACACCATCAAGTCTTTTTGATACTTTGGAGATAGCACACAAATGTTGATGCCAAAAAGGGTAAAACACCGTAAACAGCACCGGGGACGCATGACCGGGACGGCCAGCCGGGGCCAGTTCGTGGAATTCGGGGATCAGGGGCTGATGGCCACCGAATCCGCCTGGATCACCGACCGCCAGATAGAATCCGCCCGGGTGGCCCTGACCCGCTTTACCAAAAAGGGCGGCCGGGTCTGGATCAGGATCTTCCCCGACCATCCCTCCACCAAAAAACCGGCCGAGACCCGGATGGGAAAGGGCAAGGGCGCCCCGGACCACTGGGTGGCGGTGATCAAGCCGGGCCGGGTGATGTTCGAGATCGGCGGCATCCCCCCGGAATCAGCCAAAAAGGCCCTGGGTCTGGCTTCCCACAAACTTCCCATTAAAACCAAGATCGTCGAGCGCGATCGCACCATAAAGGTAATATAAAATGGCCAAGGTAAAAGAACTTCGCCAAATGACCAGGGCCGAGGTGGAGCAGAAGCTTAAGGATGAGGGACAGAACCTCTTCCATTTGACCCTGCGCCACTCCACCCAGGGGCTGCCCAAGCCCACCGAGCTCAAAAAATCACGCCGCCAGGTGGCCCGCCTCAAGACCGTGCTTCAGGAGGACAAACTGGGCAAAACCAAGCTGGCTTCGGGCGCCAAGACCGCATAATATCCAGCAATTTTAGGAGTTTTATGACCGAGAGAAATTTACGCAAGGAACGGACCGGCAAGGTCACCAGCAACAGGATGACCAAGACCATTGTGGTGGCGGTGGAGCGCAAGTTCAAGGACCCGTTTTACGGCAAGGTGGTGAAGCGGACCAGCAAACTGATGGCCCACGACGAGAAGAGCGAGGCCAAAGAGGGCGACACCGTCCGGATAGTGGAGACCAGGCCGCTCTCCAAGTGCAAGCGCTGGCGTTTGGACGGGGTCATCAGCAAAGCCAAGTAAGGTCCCCGGGGTCTTTAAAAAGCAATCAATAAAATCAACAGGCAACAAGGTGGGTTGAAATGATACAGCAATACAGCAGACTGACCGTGGCGGACAACACCGGGGCCCGCAAATGCATGTGTATCCAGGTGATGGGCGGACACACCCGGCGCTACGGCAGCATCGGAGACATCATCAAGATCGCCATCAAGGACGTGCTCCCCGGCGGCAGCATCAAGAAGGGCGAAGTGGCCCGGGCGGTGGTGGTCCGCACCAGAAAGGAAGTGCGGCGCCGGGACGGCTCCTACATCCGGTTCGACGAGAATGCCGCGGTGATCATCGACGACAAGAACGAACCCAAGGGCACCCGCATCTTCGGGCCGGTGGGCCGCGAGCTCCGGGAGAAGCTGTTCCTGAAAATAGTATCTTTGGCCCCCGAGGTGATATAAGGAAATAATATGAAGATAAAGAAAAACGACACGGTAGTGGTGATCGCCGGCAAGGCCAAGGGCAAACGGGGCAAGGTGCTTAAACTCTTTCCCGAGAAGAGCCGGGCCATTGTGGAGGGCGTCCAGTTCATCAAGCGGCACACCAAGCCCCGCAAACAGGGGCAGAAGGCCGGGATCCTGGAAAAGGAAGCCCCGGTATCGGTCTCCAACCTGATGGTGGTCTGCGCCAAGTGCAACAAGGGGGTCCGGGTGGGAGCCCGGGTGCTGACCGACGGCAAACGTTCCCGGATCTGCAAGTCCTGCGGCGAGATGCTGGACAAAGCCTAATATCAAATCGTAAATCGTAAATCGTAAATCGAAAATCGAAAATCGAAAAATGGCGCGTTTAAAAGAAAAATACCAGAAGGAAGTCAAGCCGGCCCTGATCAAGAAGTTCGGCTACAAGAGCCCGATGCAGGCCCCGGCCCTTTCCAAGATCGTGGTCAACATGGGCCTGGGCGAGGGCATCCTGGACCCCAAGATAGTGGAGGCCGCGGCCAAGGACCTGGGGACCATCACCGGGCAGAAACCATCCATCCGCAAATCCAAGAAATCCATCGCCAACTTCAAGCTGCGGGCCGGCCTGCCCATCGGCGCCATGGTCACCCTGCGGGGCGACACCATGTACGAGTTCTTTGACCGGATGGTCAATGTGGCCATGCCCCGGATCCGCGATTTCAAGGGGATGCCGGCCAAATCCTTTGACGGCCGGGGGAACTACACCATGGGCATCAAGGAGCAGATCATCTTTCCCGAGATCAACTACGACAAGATCTCCAAGATCGTGGGCATGGACATCACCTTTGTGACCACCGCCAAAAGCGACGAAGAGGGCAAGGAACTGCTGAGCCTGATGGGAATGCCCTTCCAGAAATAAGCATCAAGTCCAATATTTTTTAACAAAAAGGATATTCAAGTTCTATGGCCAGAAAGGCGATGATTCAAAAGGCTGAACGGCCGAAGTTCAAAGTCCGGCACCACAGCCGGTGCCGCCGCTGCGGAAGATCACGGGCGTTCTACCGGGATTTCGGCATCTGCCGGATTTGCCTGCGGGAAATGACACTCCGGGGCGAGATCCCCGGAATGGTCAAGGCCAGCTGGTAGGGATCAAAACTGGTCCTTAAGCCGTTACCAAGATTTACAAGAGCATTTTTAGGAGATAATACAAGATGTCGATGACCGATCCCATTGCCGATATGCTGACCAGGATCCGCAATGCCGGGAAAGCCAAGATGAAGAGGACGGACATCCCGGCCTCCAAAATGAAGCTGGCGATCACCAAGATCCTTTTGCGGGAGCGCCTGATCGCCAATTTCAAATACATCGCCGACGGCAAGCAGAACGTGATCCGCGCTTACCTGCGCTACGATGATGAGGGAAAGCATTTGATCAAGGGCCTGGTGCGCCGCAGCACTCCGGGCTTAAGGGTGTACGCCCCCAAGGACAAGCTGCCCCGGGTCCGCAGCGGAATGGGGCTGGCCATCATCTCCACCTCCAAGGGCCTGATGACCGACCGGGAGGCCCGCAAGAACAAGCTGGGCGGCGAAGTGGTCTGCTACCTGTGGTAAAGATCCTGCCGGGTTTCTTAATAAGTTTCATCTACATTGAGTTAAGGAGAGATATAAAGTGTCGCGGATAGGCAGAAAGCCAATAGAGATCCCCCAGGGGGTAAAGACCGAGATGTCCGGCCAGAAGATAAAAGTGACCGGGCCCAAGGGCACCCTGGAGTTGGAGATCCATCCCAATATGAAGCTGGAGCTCAAGGACGGCGTCCTGACGGTGATCCGGCCCTCGGACGAGAAGTTGGACCGGTCCCTGCACGGACTGACCCGGGCCCTGGTGTTCAACGCCGTCACCGGGGTCAGCCAGGGTTTCACCAAGGTGCTCCAGATCTACGGCGTCGGGTACAAGGCCATCAAGGATCCCAAGGGCCTGACCCTGAACCTGGGCTTTTCCCACCCCATCAATATGGAAGCCCCCCAGGGCATAGAGTTCGACATCACCGATGAACCGGGCCTGAAGGTGCTGGACAAGACCTACCAGAGCAGTCTGGTGGTCAAAGGCATAGACAAGCAGCTGGTGGGCGAAGTGGCCGCCACCATCAGACGATTCCGCCGGCCGGAGCCGTACCAAGGCAAGGGCATCCGCTACCAGGGCGAGCGCATCCGGCGCAAGGCCGGCAAGACCGCGGCCGGAGCAGCCGGGTCCTGATAAAGGTCAAACCAATCCCGGGAAATATTTTCATAAAAGCAAAAATAGGTATTATACAAATGGCAGACAAGGCAAAAGAAATAAGAGACGCCCGCCTCAGGCGGCATGTACGGATCCGGCGCAAGGTTCAGGGCACGCCCGAACGGCCCCGGCTCTGCGTCTTCCGCAGCAACAAGTACATTTATGCCCAGGTGATAGACGACACCAAGCATGCGGTGCTGGCGGCCTCCGGCAAAATGGAGGGCCTGGAAAAAGGCAAGCTGGCCCAGAGCAAGCAGGTTGGCAAGAAGATCGCCCAGCTGGCTTTGGCCAAGGGCATCAAGCAGGTGGTGTTCGACCGGGGCGGATATATTTATCACGGCAGGATCAAGGCGCTGGCCGAGTCGGCCAGAGAAGCCGGGTTGCAATTCTAAAAAATATTTGGGAGATTAAGACCAGTGGCAAGGATCAACTTGAATGGTTTGGGCGAGCTCAAGGAGCAGGTGGTCCATATCAACCGGGTGGCCAAGGTGGTAAAGGGCGGCAAGCGCTTCGGATTTACCGCGTTGGTGACGGTGGGTGATGGAAACGGTCATGTGGGGATCGGCAAGGGAAAGGCCCGCGAAGTTTCCGAGGCCATCCGCAAGGCCAATGAGGACGCCAAGAAAAGCCTTAAGAAATATTCGGTGGTCGACGGCAAGATCCCCTACATGGTGATGGGCAAATACGGCGCCAGCGAAGTGGTCTTAAGGCCGGCCGCCACCGGAACCGGCGTGATCGCCGGCAACGTGGTGCGCTCGGTGCTGGAGGTCTGCGGCGTCACCGACATCCTGACCAAGAGCCTGGGCTCCAACAATCCCCACAATCTTTTAAAGGCCACCATCGACGGGCTGTCCCAGCTGCGCCAGCCGGCCGATATCCTGGAAGAGCGCAACCGGGGCAAGGCCGGTGCCGCCCCCGCTGCGGCCCCCGAGGCCAAACCTCAGGCGGCCGAAGAGCCGAAACCGGAAGGCCCGGCCGCGGAAACACCGGCCGCAGTCTGACAGCGTTGCAGTCTTAATCCAACATCCTTTCATCATACCGCATACCGCCATAAAGGAAAATTAACGTGCCCAAAAAAATATTACGAATAACCCAGGTGCACTCCACCATCGACCGGACCGAAGTCCAGTACCGGACCATCAAGGCTTTGGGTATCCGCAAGCTTTATCACACGGTGGAGAAGACCGACACTCCGCAGATCCGGGGGATGGTAAAAAAGGTGGAGCATTTGCTAAAAGTTGAGGAGATTCAGGAAGGAGGCCGCAAATGAAACTGGATCAGATCAAGCCCAACCAGGGCGCAGTCAAAAAGGCCAAGCGGAGAGGCTGCGGCACCGGCTCGGGCCACGGCGGCACTTCCACCAAGGGCCACAAAGGCCAGAAATCACGGGCCGGTTCCGGGGCCAGGGTCCCCTCCTGGTTCGAGGGCGGCCAGATGCCGCTGCAGCGCCGCCTGCCCAAGCGCGGCTTCACGGCTTTTGACAAGAAGACATTCCAGGTGGTCAACCTGACAGCGCTGGAGACCCAGGAAAAAGAGGTCACCCCCGAATCCATGTTCGCCCTGGGCCTGGTCCGGAAGAAGAACCAGCCGGTCAAGATCCTGGGCAAGGGGGAACTCAAGAAAGCGCTGACGGTGAAGGCCCACGCCTTTTCGGCCTCGGCCCAGAAGTCCATCGAAGCCGCCGGGGGAAAGATCGAAGTGCTGAAAGTGCTCAGCAGCCACCGGACCGGATAAGAGACTTGACCATTCAGCCACCATTATAAACATCACTCCTGCGGCATACAGGCAGGGTAAACTCTGGCAGACACAAGAAATAACTATTCACAATCTGTAATTCCGATTTAGTTTGGTGCCTTGGTGTCCCTTCGACAACGCTCAGGGCATGCTTGGTGGCGATGAATAGTTACAAAAAGACTTAATTTAAATTTGGATGCTGACGATGTGGGAGAAAATCCAGAATATATTCCGGATACCTGAACTGAGGCGGAGGATACTCTTTACCCTGGGGATACTGGTGGTCTACCGGATCGGGGGGCATCTGCCCACCGCCGGGATAGACACCATGGCCCTGGCCGAGTTCTTCCGGGCCCAGCGGGGCACCCTGTTCGCGATGTACGATCTGTTTGTGGGCGGCAACCTCTCCCGGGCCACCATCTTTGCCCTGGGGATCATGCCCTACATTTCGGCCTCCATCATCATGCAGCTTTTGGGGGCGGTGATCCCGTTCCTGGAAAAACTGCGGAAGGAAGGCGAGCAGGGCCGCAAGAAGATCACCCAGTACACCCGCTATGCCACCGTGGTGCTGGCCCTGTTCCAGTCCTACGGCATCGCCATTTTCCTGGAATCACTGGCCCCCAACGGACTGGCGGTGGTGCCCAATCCCGGCTTCGGGTTCCGGATACTGACCATGATCACCATGACCGCCGGCACCATCTTCGTGATGTGGCTGGGGGAAAAGATAACCGAGTTCGGCATCGGCAACGGCATCTCCATGATAATTTTCGTGGGCTGTATAGAAAGCATTCCGGGTGATGTGATCAGCACCATCACCTCTTTCCGGGGCGGAGAGCTGAACATTCTGTTGCTGGCCTTCATTTCTGTTGTAATGCTGGCGGTCACCGCCATCGTGGTGCTGATGACCCAGGGCTCCCGCAAGATCCCGGTGCAGTACGCCAAGAGGATTGTGGGCCGCAAGGTCTACGGCGGCCAGAGCACCTACATCCCGCTGGGCTTCAATACCGCCGGGGTGATCCCGATCATCTTTGCCCAGAGCGTGCTGGCCTTCCCCATGACCATCATCACCTACATCAAAGCTGACTGGGCCACCGATCTGGCCGGGCTGTTCGCCATGGGGTCCTGGTTTTACAACATTTTTTACGCTTTCCTGATCATCGCTTTTGCCTATTTTTACACCGCCATCGTCATAAATCCGGCCGACATGGCCGACAACATGAAGAAGTACGGCGGGTTCATTCCCGGGATTCGTCCCGGCTCCAAGACCGCGGAATACATCGAGCGGATACTGACCCACATTACCCTGCCCGGCGCGGTGTTCTACGCGGCCATCGCCATCCTGCCCACCTTCCTGATGAGCGCCTTCCACATACCGTTCTATTTCGGCGGCACCACCCTGCTGATCATCGTGGGCGTGGCCCTGGACACCCTGCAGCAGATAGAGTCCCATTTGCTGATGCGCCACTACGAGGGTTTCATCAAAAAGGGCAAGATCTCGGGCCGGGCCGGACGGATGTAATCCCTGACCCGGAGAAAAGGAATTTATAAGGAAGCTCTGCCTGCGCTGCAGCTGCGGCGGACAAGCAGGAAAATAGGGAAATATCTTTGACAGTTGGAAGTGTTTTTTGAACCGCTGTAATTGATCCGCAGGGCGGGAGAGGTTGTTTTCCTTAAACCCCGGTGAAAGTTGTGATGCTGATATGAGACTGGTCCTTTTAGGTGCCCCCGGCTCCGGCAAGGGAACCGAGGCCAAATTGATCTGCCAGAAATATGGCCTGCCCCATATTTCCACCGGCGACATCCTGAGGCAGGCCCTCAAGGACGGGAGCCCACTGGGCCTTGAAGCCAAGGGGTTCATGGACCGGGGAGAACTGGTGCCCGACCATCTGATCCTGGACCTGATCAAGGAGCGCTTCAAGTCCCCGGACGCCCAAAAGGGATTCCTGCTGGATGGTTTTCCCCGGACGGTGGCCCAGGCCCAGGGCTTGGAAGACCTGCTTTTAAGGCAGAACCTGAAGATAGACCTGGCTTGCTCTTTAAAAGTGGAAAGGGAGGTGCTGATCAAGCGGCTGACATCCAGAAGGATTTGCTCCGGATGCGGGGCCATCTACAACCTGCTCTTCCAGTCCCCCCTTAAGGAAGGACTCTGCGACAAATGCGGCGGCCAACTGGAGCAAAGGGTGGACGACCAGCGGCATACCGTGGATAACCGGCTTCAGGTCTACCTGCGCCAGACCCAGCCACTGATGGAATTTTATGATTCCCGGAAACTGCTGAAGGAAGTAAACGGCAACGCCAAACCCGAAGAAGTATTTCAGGATATCATCCCCTTGTTGCAGGTGCTATAAATGATCGCCATCCGCCAGGATTGGGAGATCGAGCGGATCAAGGCGGCCGGCCGGGTGATCGCCGATCTTTGGAAGGTGCTGGGCCCCAAAGTCAAGCCCGGGGCGGCCACTTCCGAACTGGACAAACTGGCCTACGACTTCATAACCGACAATCAGGCGGAGCCGGCCTTCAAAGGCTACCGGGGCTATCCCGCCACCCTCTGCATTTCCATCAACCAAGAAGTGGTGCACGGCATACCGAGGCCGGAACGGATCCTGCGGGAGGGCGACCTGGTGGGAATAGACGTGGGAGCCTCCAAGAACGGTTACATCGCCGATGCCGCCCGCAGTTATTATGTCGGCGGATCCCCTTCCCCGGAGATCCTTAAACTCCTGGCCGCCACCAAGCAGGCCCTGGAACTGGGGATCCAAAGCGCCAAGGCGGGATCCAAGGTCAGCGATATCTCCCGGGCAGTTCAGCAGGCGGCGGAGGCCGCCGGATTCTCGGTGGTGCGGGACTTGTGCGGCCACGGAGTGGGCCAGAAACTGCACGAAGAGCCGGAGATCCCAAACTATGTCAAATCCGGATCCAGCCCGGCACTGGCTGAGGGGATGGTGCTGGCCATAGAGCCGATGGTCAATGCCGGGGGCCACCAGGTAAAGTTCCTGTCCGACGGCTGGACAGTGGTCACCGCCGACTCCAGCCTCTCCGCCCATTTCGAGGACACGGTGGTGGTCACCGCCGGCCAACCGCTGATAGTAACCCGTTAATATAAATTACAAAATTAAGATCCGACAAAAAATGGCCAAACAAGAGGGGATACAGGTAGAAGGAACCGTACTGGAAAACCTTCCCAATGCCACCTTCCGGGTGGAGCTTCCCAACGGCCATAAGATCCTGGCCCATATCTCGGGCAAGATGAGGATGCACTTCATCAAGATCCTGCCCGGAGACAAGGTGACCCTGGAGCTGTCGCCCTATGACCTGACCCGGGGCCGGATCATATACCGCTTCAAGTAAAAATCCCGGTCACCCCTTCTGCCACTAAGGCACCAAGACACAAAAAGACCAATCAATTTAAGGTGCCGCTTATTAAAAGCATTGTTAAAAAAAATTATTCTGAAATCTTGGTGTCTTAGAGTCTTTGTGGCTGATAAGTTGGTAAAAACCCCAGATAATAAAAACTTAAGGATATATTCCCATGAAAGTCAAGGCATCGGTCAAGGTGATCTGCGAGCACTGCAAGCTGATCAAGCGCAAGGGCGTGCTGCGGGTGGTCTGCAAGAACCCCCGACACAAACAGCGCCAGGGTTAATCCCGTTCCCAAGCAAATCAATTACACAGTTATTTTTAAGAGAGGATAAAAAGTGGCCAGAATCGCTGGTGTGGATTTACCCCGGGAGAAAAGGGTGGAGATAGGCCTGACCTATATCTTCGGCCTGGGCCGGAGTTCGGCCAAAAGGATACTGATGCTGGCCAAGGTGGACCCCAACAAGCGGGTCAAGGATCTGACGGACGACGAAGTGGGCCGCCTGCGTAGCATCATCGAACAGGAGTTCAAGGTGGAGGGCAACAAGCGGACCGAGGTCAGCCTGGCCATCAAGCGTTTGGTGGAGATCGGCAGCTACCGGGGGGTCAGGCACCGCAAGGGCCTGCCGGTGAGGGGACAGCGCACCAAGACCAACGCCCGCACCCGCAAGGGGCCGCGCAAGGGCGCCATCGTCAAGAAAAAAGCCCCCGGCAAGAAGTAACCCAAAAGAAATGCTCCCGGCCCCAGAACAATGAGGCCGGCCAGAGATAAAGATTTTACCGAAAAGAGGGAAAATGGCGGAAGAGAAAAAGCAGGTCAAGAAAAAAGAAAAGAAGATCGAATCTTCAGGCATCGCCCACATCCAGGCCACCTTCAACAACACCATCGTCACCATCACCGACAAGAGCGGCAACGTCATCTCCTGGGCCTCGTCGGGCAAGGCCGGATTCAAGGGCTCGCGCAAATCCACTCCCTTTGCCGCCCAGATGGCGGCCGAGAACTGCGCCAAGACCGCGGTCTCGCTGGGGATGCAGCGGGTGGAGGCCTGGGTCAAGGGCCCGGGCGGCGGCCGGGAATCAGCCATCAGGTCGCTCCAGTCCTCGGGCCTGGCCGTGACCGTGATCCGCGACGTGACCCCGGTGCCCCACAACGGCTGCCGGGCTCCCAAGAAGCGCCGGGTCTAAACCATGGCCAATGCCAACCGGGAACAGACATTCGGAAAGTAATTTTTTAGGAGGTTTTTAAATATAAATGGCAAGATATACCGCTGCCAGGTGTAAGCTGTGCCGCCGCGAGGGAGCCAAGTTGTTCCTGAAGGGCGAAAGATGCAACACCAAGAACTGCGCCTTTGACAAAAGGCCCTATGCCCCGGGCGAGCACGGCAAGGACCGGATGCGCAAACCCACCGGTTACGCCATCCACCTCAGGGAAAAACAGAAGGTCCGCCGGATCTACGGCATCCTGGAACGCCAGTTCCGCAACTATTTCCAGAAGGCCTCCAGCATGAAGGGGGTCACCGGCGAGAACCTGCTGTCCCTGCTGGAACGGCGGATGGACAACATCGTCTTCCGGATGGGGCTGGCCCCCTCCCGCTCGGCCGCCCGCCAGCTGGTCAATCACGGGCATTTTCTGGTCAACGACAAGGTCGTCAATATTCCATCCATCCTGCTGCGCCCCGGCGACACCATCCAGGTCAAAACCAAGAGCAAGGACAATGTGATCATTGCCGGCGCCCTGGAAGCGACCAAGGGGCGGACCCCCGTGCCCTGGCTGGAGCTCAACAAGGAGAAGCTCTCGGGCAAGCTGGTCAACATCCCCACAAGGGACAGCATCGGGATGCAGATCAACGAACAGCTGATCGTGGAGTTGTACTCCAAGTAATGCCGAAAGGATCCCGTTTAAAAAGCCGTTTTCAACTTAATACAGCTTTCTTTGACCAGGCTTTAAAAGGGTCCTCATTCGGGAAGCCTCGCTCGGCTCAAGCGGTTTGGGCCGGGTTCAATTTCAAAACTTTTGGAGGCAATTATGAGATGGAATACCCTGCAGATGCCCAAGAGCATCGTGATAGACGAAGCAACCTACGGACCCAATTACGGTAAATTCATCGCCGAGCCCCTGGAACGGGGCTACGGCCTGACCTTAGGCAACGCCCTGCGCCGGGTGCTGCTGTCATCCATCCCAGGGGCGGCCATCATGGCGGTCAAGATCGAAGGCGTGCTCCACGAGTTCTCCACCATCCCGGGCGTGGTGGAAGACGTCACCGAGATAATCCTGAACATCAAGAAGATAAAGCTCCGCCTCCATTCCGAACATCCCAAGGTCCTGTATCTCAAGGCTTCGGGCAAGGGCGAGGTCAAGGCCTCCCAGATCGAAGCCGACGCCGAGGTGGAGATCCTGAACCCCGAACAGCACATCGCCACCCTTTCCGAGGACGGGGTGTTCAAGCTGGAGCTGACCGTGGATCACGGCCGGGGCTACGTGCCGGCCGAGGTCTTCCGCAAATCGTTCAACACCATCGGGCTGATCCCGGTGGACGCCATTTTCTCGCCGGTCTCCCGGGTCAATTTTCTGGTGGAGAACTGCCGGGTGGGCGAGCGCACCGACTACGACCGCCTGATCCTGGAGGTCCACACCAACGGCTCGGTCAAGCCCGATGTGGCGGTGTCCCAGGCCGCCAAGCTGCTGCGCGACCACCTGACCCTGTTCCGCTCCTTCGGGGAAGAGGGCGAAGAGGGCAAGGGCGAGGGCCTGGACGACGACATGGTGAAGATGCGGGACATGCTTTTAAAGCCGGTGGAGGAGCTGGAGCTCTCGGTGCGGTCGGCCAACTGCCTTAGGGCCAACAACATCTTCACCCTGGGCGATCTGGTGCAGAAGACCGAAAGCGAGATGCTTAAATACCGGAACTTCGGCCGCAAATCGCTGGCCGAGCTCTCGGTGATCTTAAAGAACATGAGCCTGACCTTCGGGATGAAGGTGGACCAGTATACCGACGCCAAGAAGAAGAAGGCTTAGCCTTCTTGTCATCCCGAGACATGCCCTTGCCTTACTGACTGAGGGATGCATCTTGATTCACCCTTCGATTTGTCCGTTAAGCTGCCAAACTCAGGGTGACAGCCTTTACCAAAGCATAAAGAGAAATAAAACCTTTAGAATAGGATAGTTCATACATGCGACACCGCAAAGACACCTTAAAACTGAGCCGCAGCCATTCCCACCGCCGGGCCCTGATGTCCAATATGGTGACCTCGCTTTTCCAGCACGAGAAGATACAGACCACCTTCCCCAAGGCCCAGGCGGCCAAGCGGGTGGCCGAGCACCTGATCTCCGTCTCCAAGCAGAACGACCTGGCCGCCATCCGCCAGGTGGGCCGGGTGGTCAAGGACAAGGATGTGCTAAAGAAGCTGTTCCAGGTGATCATGCCCCGGATGAAGGACAAGCAGTCCGGTTTCATCACCGTCACCAAGCTGTGGCTGCGCAAGGGCGACGCCGCGTTGCTGTGCCTGATGGAGCTCTATGGCGCCCCGGCCAAGGCCAAGCTGGCCGAAGGCGAGAAGAAGGAAAAGGAAAAGAAGGCAGCAAAGCCGGGCAAGAAACAGCCGGGGAAGAAAGTAAAGACAGAGGGCAAGCCCAAAGAGGAAAAGAAGCCCGCCTCCGCCAAGGCTTACGCCTCCGCTAAAGCTGCGGCGGACAAGTCTGCGGACAAGGCCGAGAAAAAGGCTGAAGCCAAGAAGTAGGCTTTTGGAATGAGTTTTTACAGCGCAAGGTTTAGAAATAAACCTTGCGCCTTTTTTGTTGATCCGGCTTGCGAAAAAACAGCTTGACATTTAACTTGGGTTAATGGTATTATGCTCTGAATAAGAGAGGACTGGTTGACACCACTATACCGGAGAAAGAAATTTATCAAAACAGCAAACAATTTGCGGTTATGAAAATGCTTTTTCAAATAGTAAATAACCATCGATCTGGCACGAATCTTGCCAGACCAGACCAGACCAGACCAGACATATACACCATTACCGACTAAAAACTCCAATCTAAGATATAAGGTTCCGTCTTGCTTCGCACAAGGAAGCAGGGCGGGGCTTTTTTGTTTTAAGTTATCCCACTCATTTTATACGGTTATGAAAGGAGGTGAATCTTGTGGCAATAAGAATTGGACGCAGCTTTGCGGATCTGATCAATGCTCTGGAGCAAATCACGGCCGGATTAAAGTCGGTCACCGGCGACGCCAAACAAAAGTCTTATGCGATGGAACTTGCCAAGTATTTAAGCGCCCTGCGGACGCTGGATGAGAAGCAGGAGAAGGCCAAGGCCGAACTGCACAAGCTTTCCAAGGACTTGAAGAAAAACGAAACCGAAGTGCGGTTGCTGCTGGGCAAGGCGGTAAGTTATCTGGAATCGGAGTATGGCAAGTCATCGCCGGAATTGCAGAAATATGGGGTGGCCCGCAGACAGCCGGGAGGGAAGAAGGGTCCCAGGGTAAAAGCTTAGGGTATTGGATGAAAATATTACAGTATCCCTTGGCGGTATCCAAGCATTTTCACGCGGTATTGCAGTATCACGCCGTGATACTGCAATACCAAGGCAAGAGATTACCGTATCTTGCCATAATACGACAGTACCATGACAAGATACTTGAGTATATTGTCGTAATACGCAAATATTACGGTGGAATACGATAATATTGTTTCATGATCTTGCCGAATAAAGACCAGGCACAGGTTGTTAAGAGTATGGCAATGATTTTGTAAATTTTAAACCAAAACATATATTTAAAAGGGGAGCTTAAAATACGCCGGTTAACCATTTGTGGGTTGTTTATTTTCAATTTCTTTTTTTATTTGGAGTAGAATATCTATATATTTTGAACCCAATGCTCCTAATTTATAAAATATAACCAATATAAATAATGGAGGTACATTAAATGTTAGTGGTTCGAAAAACCTTTCAAATATTTACAGTTTTTATCATTGGTATTGTACTATCTTTCACAACAGCCGTTGCCGTAGAACTGTTATTTAGAATAGACGGTGAACCTCAAGAAATAGCACAAATTGTCACTAAAAGCAAAATATTATTCAATCCGCCGCCCAGTTACACCAAGAAAAAATCCATCCAAAGCCTGAACTACAGCGAAGGCAGTGAAGGGATCAATCCATTAAATGGCGGGTTAATGCTGCATAAAACCGATATGGTCGTACCCGGGCGGGGGCTGACGGCCAGCATTGGGCGATTTTACAGTAGCAAACGGGTATGGGTATATGATGTATTAAACGGGAACTCGGTTTACCAAACCTTGAAAAAACCCGGACTGTTGGGCCTTGGCTGGAATATGAATTTCGGAAAGTTATATGTTGAGGATGGCAATTATGTTTACGAATCTTCGGGCGGAGAGAAAAACACATTTATATCCGGCAAGACATACGACGGCGCTTATATGGCCAAACGGGGGGATTCGGTGTATACCAAGGATGGCAGAAAAATAGTATGGCTCTTCCGGGTTTAGTGTGGGTA
>DHVS01000002.1 GCA_002412795.1 bacterium UBP2_UBA5202
TTTACACAAATCATTTTACACCCTCACGGCCTATCAGTAGTAATAAAATAACCTGAATCATTTGTCGTCTTAACAAACGACCAATAATATTTCATCAATAATGGTATGAGATCACTGATGCTACGCTGCTCTATTTTAAAATGCATTTCATTTGCAACCTTAATATTATAATCTCCATTTTCATGAAATTTCAATATGTTTTCATAGGTTGCTTCTTTATTTGTGACGTTACCGCTATTATTCTTTATTTTCCTCATTGTCAATTCGTATTGTACCTTAGACGATAATGTAATACTTAATACAATATTTGCAATATCCTCATAAAACTTACGGATTTTTTCACGATTTTGTGGTGACCTTACTGCTAATAATGCCATTAAATTAATGATATATATTTTTTCGTCCCCTGCAAAATATTTACTATTACCTATATTATGTAGTACTTTTGCTAACTTGCTCTCAAACTTCGAAAAACTATTTTCTAAGGCATCTTGCTGAATATTTTTAACATTTACTTTATTAAAATCCCTAATGCATGCTACATTTCGGGGTCTAGTTAAAAATTTAGTTTCATCCACAAGATCAAAAACATGCAATACCCCCTTTTTTCCAAAACTATCAGCAAAACCGCGTAGATAACATTGCGGTATGTAATGATGAGTCCTCGCTATATTACCCATAAAAAAGACTGTAGATTAGTTTACCATTTTTAATAACTATACAATTAATCTTTGGCAAAATCAAGTTAAATATGACATTTAAAGGCATCCGCCACAAATTAACAAAAACATTTTCCCCTCACTCCGCCTTCCTCACTTTAGCCTTCACCGTCTTGGTAAAATACCCCTTGGCCGAGTAGGTCGGAGACATGGTCACGCTTATCGTGTACTCCCCGGCCGGGGCCGGCTTCCCCTTGTCATCCTCGCCGTCCCAGATCAAAAAGTTCTCCCCCAGTTTTTCCCGGAACTCGTTCAGCAACTGCCGTACCGGCTGGTTCAAAGAATCCAGTATCTGAATGTTCAGGTCGGCCGGCTCGTAAAGCTGCAGCACGATGGTGGCTCCGGGATGCAGGCTGTCTATCACGCCCGGCGAGACCTGCTTGATGTATCCGTCTATCCCTATCCAGTAATACTGGGCCGACTCCCGCTCCATCACGAACACCTGCCCAAAGCGCTTCCAGACGGCTATCCCCCGGGGCGATTCGAATTCCATTTCCCCAAGTCCCTGCCTCCCGAAACTGGCCACGTATTTAAGATGGCGGTCGAACTTGTGGACCAGGTGGTTGACCATGTCGGTGGCGTAAAGGTTTCCGAAATAGTCCAGAGCCAGGTAGGAGAAGTAGGCCCCCGGCAGGCCGATGTCGGTGTTGGCGATCCGGGCCACCAGCCGGCCCTGCTGGTCGAATTTTTGGATCCGGGCGCAGATGGAATCGGCCACGATGACGGCGGTCTCCTTGAAGAATGTCCAGCTGTCGCCGAAGCCCTGGACCGCTATCCCAAAGGGCTCGTCCAGCACTCCCTCTCCTCCGAAGCTTGATATATTGTTCCCCAAAGAATCGTAGACCGCCACCCGGTTGTGCCCGGTATCGGTGACATATAACTGCCCCCGGTTGTCCACCGCGCAGCCCTGGGGATGCAGCAACTCCCCCTCGCCGATGTGGCGGACGAACTTGAGGGTTTCCTTGCGGTTCTGCAGGCAGACCACCCGGCTGTTGTTCAGGTCGGCCACATAGACCCTGCCGTCCTCGGTGGCGGCGATCCCCCGCGGGGTGTGGAACTGCCCCGGCCCGCTGCCCATCTGGCCGAAGGACTTCAGGCCGGTCAAGCCCTGGTTGTAGATGACCTGGTTCCTGCCGGAGTTTACCATGTAAACGGTGACATCGTCATCGTCATCTCCGGTCTTCGGGTTGTCGGTCTCGGCCAGCCTGACGCAGGCCACGCCCTGGGGATCCTCGAACCGCGAGCCCCAGCCCAGCAGCAGCTTCAGGTAGAACGTCCCAGCCCGGTGAAACCCCAGGGAATGCCCGAAAGGCGGATAGACCAGCAAGGACGGCTGGTATTCCTGAGCCGTTCCTTTGCCTGCAAAGCTTAAAAGCAGAAATAACATGAACGTCCAAATCAGGAAATGGGAAATGGGAAATCGTAGTTTCATAGCGGCTCCAGCAGCATTTTGTAAATGTAATAGTTCTCCATCACCACTTTCACGTACTTCCTGGTCTCGGCCAGCGGTATCTCCTGCAGCAGAAAATCCTCGTCATCCTTGTCCTTCATCGGTTTCAGCCACTCCCGCACCCGGCCCGGCCCGGCATTGTAGGCCGCCAGGGCCTTCACCAGCGAGCCGTCGAACATCTTGACCATGGAAGAAAGGAATCTGGTCCCGTAGTCTATGGAGACCTGGGGATGGTACAAAGTTTTGGTATCGAACTTCTTGACCTTGGACATCCGGGCCATGTGCTGGCCGGTCTTGGGCATCACCTGCATCAGACCCCGGGCCCCGGACCGGGAACGGGCCGAAGCTTCGAACTTGCTCTCCTGGCGGATCACCGCCAGCACCAGGGCCGGGTCCAGCTGGGAATCGTTCAGGCTCTGGGTTATGGAGCTCAGGTATTTTTGGGGATAGATCATCTGCAGCAGACTGATCTGCAGGGAATCCGGCAGGCGGACCACGGCCTTCTGGGCCCAGTAGATGGCCTTGGCCGGCAACCCGCACAGCTGGTAGGTGCGGGCCAGATAGTAATGGGAATAGGAACTCTTTCCCGAACCCGGCTCCAGGCCCCGGGCTGCCGCCGCCGCATCCTCCAGAAAACCCATCTGGGCCAGCCTTAACGCCAGCCGGCACTGCCGGGCCGAAGGTTCGTCTTCTTCCGCCGGCAGCCCGTCATCGCTTCCCCTTTTATTCTTCATCAGCCCTTTCAGCAATGACGGCAGGTCAAGGCTGTCGGCGGTCATCTCGCTCCAGGACCTTGATGACAGGACGTTCTGGGCTTTCAGCCCGTAATAGCTGTAACGGTAACTTTTGGCGGCGGTTAGGTAGTAAAGAAAAGCCTTGGCGTTGTCGCCCAGTTCGCCGGAGACCCGGCCGCACCAGTACAGGGTCTCGTCCAGCCGGTCGCCGGTGGAATAGCGGCGCAGCAGGGTGTTCCACTGCTCCAGGGCTGCGTTTCGCCGCCCTTTCTTGTATTGGCACCACCCGTATCTGAAGGCGGCGTCATCGGCCCAGACCGAGGACGGCTGATATTCAGCAGTTTTTTGGTAGGTCTCCATCGCCAGTTCCGTCTTACCCTGGCGCTCGTAACTGCGGGCCAGGGTATAGGCGGCCTCGCCCCGGTTGGGGCTGTTGGGATAAAGGCGGATAAATTCCTTCAGCAGATTCTGGGCCTTGGTGAACCTTTTCTTCCGGATCAGCCGGTTGGCCGAAGTGATGGCGGTGCTGGCCCGGGGCGGCGGCGGGGCGGTAAAGGACGGTTTTTTGGCGGACGTCTGCCCGGATTGAATGTATGAGACCCAGTTTCTGAGCTCTTTAATTTTCAGTTTAAAATCTTCAGCTTTTTCAGTCTCCTCCATGCCTGAATAGCACCGGCTGAAACCCAGTAGGGCGTAGTCTTTTAAGGAAGTATCGGCCCGGGCCGCCTGGGCATAGAGCACTTCCGCCGTATGATAAGCCCCGGTCTTTTGGTAGAGATAAGCCCTTTGCCAGGGAACCTCGGGACCGGTGGAGGGCCAGAGTGTGACCGCCCTGTTCAATGTTTTCAACGCCTGGGTATACTGCTTCAATGAGATCAGCAGGCCGGTCCTGGCATAAAAGGCCGCAGAATCAAGCCCCAGGCTGTCCAACAGCAACAGGGCCTTCTCCGGCTCTCCGGCCTGCTGCAGGGAAAGGGCTTTTTGAATGTCAGCCGGCGCAGCCGCGCCGGGAAGCGCCTGCACTGTTGACAGGAGTATGATTATGGTTAAAGCTTTGATCATTCCGTCCGTTGATTATTTCAGTTGTTTTGCATATTGTGGTCTATAGCCCCGCCACACTTCGACAAGAACTTCGGCAGGTGGTGCTGGGTGCTTGCCGAACTGCTCAGTCCGGCGGCTCAGTGTCAGGCGGGGGACAAGCAGCGTTACCTGGTTGAAGGGCTAATCTGTAAAATCCGTGTTAATCCGTGTCCAATTATATTTTCGTGTTTCCTTCGGCGGAGTTTACCGTGAGCATGCCGAATTGCTCAGGACAAGTTTTAGTGGGCAGCGAAATAAAAAAGGGCTTATTTGAATAAGCCCCTATTTCATTGCCTCGGCCTGGGTGAAGTCCCGTTTAAGGGCGAATTCCGGATACTGCAGGTCCCTGCCGCCGGAAACTATCAGATCCGCCGCCACCCGCCCCATGGCCGGGCCCAGCATGAATCCGTGTCCGCACATTCCGGCTACGGTGTAAAACCCGTCCAGGCCGGTGCGGTCCAGGATGGGGTTGCCGTCCGGGGTGTTCTCGTAACTGCCGGCCCACTGCCGGATGACCTTCAGGTCCTTAAGCCCCGGGACCAGTTTCAGCATCCGCTTGGGCATCTGGTGCAGGAACTCGAAGGTGGAATCGGTGGAATGGCCCGGCACGTTGGGAACCGGGGTGTAGCAGCCGATGAACTGCCCGTTGTGCCTGTACTGCTGGAAATACCCGCCGTCGGCCCGGTAGTCCACCAGCATTGGGATGTTCATATACTCCACCCCCTCGGTGATCAGGGCCTCGTGCCGCTCGGCCTCCACCGGGATCTCGATCCCGGCCATTTGGCCGATGTCCCTGGACCAGGGACCGGCCGCGTTGATCACCACGCCGGCCGAGAACTCCCGGCCGCTTTCGATCCTGACACCGGAAACCTTCCCGCCCTGCTGGAGGATATGGGTTGCTTTGGAAAAGGTGTGGATGCTGCCCCCGGATTGCCTGATCTTTCCGGCGTAGCCCTGAACCACCGCAAAGGGGTAGGCCTGACCGTCCGAGGGGCAGTAGGAACCGCCCAAAAGCCCGGTGGCGTCCATTCCCGGGGTAATCTCCCGGCATTCATCGGCCTCCACCCAGCGCACGTCCTTTAAACCCGCCGCCTGCTGGACCGCGATGTTTGACAGGAAGGCCTGTTTTTTTTGGGGGCTGTGGGCCAGGAAGAGATACCCGCCGTTGTGCCAGTGGACGTCTGTTCCCAGTTCCTGCTCCATGTTCTGAAAATGTTTGACGCTCTCCATCATCAGCCTGATGGAGCCGGACGAGCTGAACTGCTGCCTGATCCCCCCGATGCAGCGCCCGGTGGAGCCGGAGCAGAGGTATCCCTGCTCCACTATCGCGACCTTTAAGCCCTTTTGTGAAAGATAGTAGCCGCAGGCCGTTCCGATGATGCCCCCGCCGATGATGACGGCGTCAGATTTATGGGCGCTCATGGTTCCTTGTACTCCGCCAGGGCCTTGATGGTCAGGGGCTGCAGCGGCGCCCGCTGGGTGATGGGCCTCTGGTCCTCCGGCTTCTGTCCCAGCGCTTTGGCCAGCATCTGGTTGACCAGCCGGCGGCAGGTGCGGCCCTGGCAATGGCCCATCCCGGCCCGGGTCAGGCGCTTGACCTCGTCGGCGGTGGCGGCGCCCTGGGCGATGGCTTCCAGGATCTCAGACTCGGTGATGTCCTCGCAGCGGCAGACTATTTTGTCGGTGTTGCTTGCCATAACTATGAAAAATGGGAATTATTAAAATTGGAAAATAGGAATTGATTTCATGTTTCACAAAACAGCTTGGTTCCCATTTCCTATTTCCCAATTTCCTATTTATTTGATGATATGTATCCAGTCGGTCAGCAGGAACTGCACCCGGCCGATCAGCAGGGATATCCGGCCCATCACGGTGTTGCCGAAGCTGGCCCCGAAGCCGATCATGATGAACCAGACCCCGATGTTGGCCGAGACCCTTAACAGTCCTTTTTGTTCCCGGGAGAAGAAGAAGTAGCTTAGGGTGGTGATCACCCCGAACAGGGTCACGATTCCCCAGATCAGGCCCCATCCGCCCAGTTTAAGGTTGGTGGCGTCGGCCAGGGCGCTCTGCATCTGCTTCAGGATATTGGTCTGAATGGTCGGGGCCAGGCTCATCCCGCTGCCGGTTCCCAGTAATACCGCCATGGGAATGAGTATCAGCCAGCCGGTTTTCTGGTTGAACCGGAAGAAGAACATCATCCCCAAAAGGCCGGGTATGATGAACCACCAGTTGTGCTGCTGAAAGAGCGGCACAAAAAGATTGGGCACGATGGCATTGTTCCAGTAAACCGCTACCCCGTAGCCGGCCGAGATGCCCACGAACAAATGCTCGGCAAAGCGGTAGAACGGGTTTTCCTTGTATAAAAAGGAAAAGATGCACAGCGTTAAAATGGCTGCCACCCACACCCAGGGATTGGTTGAAAATATCATTTTTATGCTCCTTGCTTCTTGCTCTGGTTGTGACGGGCCACCAAATAACCCACGTTGCCTATGATGATGAAGGCCATCAGCAGCAGGTGGACGATGGAGACCGCGTCCATTCCCTTGCCGGCCACCCTGGGAGCCTTGGAATATCCGTTCTTCTGGTTTAGATACTCATATTCGCTGGCGCCCTTCATACCGTTCAAAAGGCCCACCAGCTGTCCGGACTGCAGGAACGGATAGTAATCGGCAGTGCTGACCGCGGTGCAGCCCGAACCCACGTTGGCGTGGTAGCGGGTCCCGGCGTAGGCTATCCAGCTCTGGGTGATGGCGCTTCCGGCGATGGAGACCACGATGGGGATATCGGCGTAATTCCGGACGTTGGCCATCATCGGCAGGCTGTCCAAGGACTTCCCGTAAAAATCGGCGGGAAAGGCCTGCCGGATGTTCTCTCCTATGGACATCATCACGATGGACGACCCCGGTTTGAACCCTAAAAAGGCGTAATCCCGGCCGTATACGGCGTCGTATTCCGGCGCGATCTTTTTCAGGGCCGCTTCCGACAGCGCTGCCCCGTTGGGGTCCAGGGTCAGTACTATCACCCGGACTTTTTTGGCGAAGCAGTGCCGGATGATGGATTCCAGCATGGGCTGCAGCTCCGGCATCATCGAGGGGCTGTAATCGGCCGCGATCACCACCGGCTGGCTCTGGGGCGGGATCTTATCTATGAAATCGTACAGTTTGATGGTGTATTTCCCGGGGATGGTGGGCAGGTTCATCGGAATGATCAGCGGGACGATCACCGCCACCGCCACCATCAGGAAGATGTACCTGCGGTTGATCTTGGTCAGGTTTTCTAAAATCTTCATTTTCCTCCTCCTCCCAGCCAGCTGCGTTCAATGCCCAATATTATTTTCAGCGAAGTGGCCGTCATTCCCAGCCCCACTCCGAACAGGATCCCCCGCTTGGCCGCCATGTTGGGAACCATCATGATCCATTCTGCGATATCGGGTATCTTTGACCAGAGCAGGGAGCCGAAGGGCACCACCCCCAGCATGATTATGAACCCGGAGATCAGCAGCAAAGCCGCTTCCTGGGAACGGGCCCGGAAGGCCCGGTAGGCCGCCGAGGCCATGTAAAAGGCCAGAATGGCGAACATGGCCGAATCCATTGGAGCCTGGACGTAAAGAAACAGTGTGCGATACAACTGGCCCAGGGACTCCATTCCTTCTACCCGCCCTAAAATTCCCAGCAAAGCCATCACCAACATTGCTATCAGGGTTACAATGCTGTTCCACCAATGAGGTTTGCGCCTCTGGATCTTCAACATATGGTGGTTGATCAGGCTGCCGATGGCCAGCACTATGGCAAAGGCGCTGATAACTATCTCCCACTGCAGGGTGGTCTGGTAGATGTTGGTTGAGATCTGACTGGGGATGAAAAACTGAATGAAGAATACTATCCCCAGGGTCAGCACTATTATCAATGGTATTTGTCTTTTCATTTTGCTCCTTAACCTACCTTAAGAATTTTCAGGATGAAATCCCTGGTCCCGGGGGCTATCAGCGCCGTGGCCAGCCCGGCCAGCAGCAGGAACACTATGAGGGCCTTGCTCCAGTCCTGGCCCTTCATTGTCCCCAGCAGCATCGGCTCCTTGGAAAGGTAGGCCGAAGCGGCGTAGAGCTCTTCGCCGATCAGGGTGTAATCGCAGGCGGTGATGAAGAACGGCAATTGGGAGATGGCGTCGGTTCCGGCTATCTGGATGGCCCCGGTGGCGGCCCCGGTCTCGGCCAGGATCAGCGACTCGGCCCAGAACATGCCCAGAAAGAAATTGGTGGCCGGCTTTTCCCGGGCCATGATGCCGTCAACCCCGGAGGCAAAACCCATCTGACTGTCGGTCAGGTAAAAGACCGAGTCGTGGTTGTAGGCGTCGGGGCGGCCGACCTCGGCGTAAGCCGACTTGACTATCTCCTGGGCCACGGTAAACACCACCGGATCCCGGTTGGGCACTAAGAGCGGGGTGTCGTACTCGGCGGCCTTCTTGGCCACCTGCCCCAAAATGTTCAAAGCGGCGATGGTGGCCACGTCCGTGATGGACGAAAGGCCGGGCACGTACAGGATGGGGCGTCCCATCTCGGTGGCCCGGCCCACCGCCTCCTCCACCGCGGCCAGCCCGGCGATCCGGCGGATGAACAGGCTCTGTCCCCGCTTGGCCCGGGTGATGAATATCACCACGATCAGGGTGAACAGGATGCAGCTGATCAGGGCGTTGACCCGGGCGGTGTTGAACCACTGCTCGCGGGCCTGGGCCGGATTGGAGACAGCGCTCAGGGTGAAGGCGGCGGCTCCCCTGCCCACGGTCTTGACCTGATAGAAGTAGTCCCTGGCATTCTGGGGCACTTCCTGGTCGTCAAAACTGGTAAAGCCGTAAGGCACATATCCCACCTTGGAAAACTCGCCTTCCGCTGTTTCGGAACGCAGCACCTCGTAGCCGTCCACCAGCCCCCGGGCCTCGTCGGGCGAAGCCTGCCAGGTGACGGTGATTGCTTTCCCGCCGTCGTTGGGGGTGTCCCCGGCTTTGACCTCCGGGGCTGGGGCAACGGCCGCCGCCGGTTCGGCTGTCACGGGCTCCTGCCGGGCCGGCAGGGCCAGGCTCAGCGAAGCCCAGAACAGGACCAGAAGCAGCCCCGGTATTTTTTGCCTCATCAATTTTCTCCGTTTATGGTTGGTTGTATTTCTTGGGTGATTTTTGCTCAAAGTCCAGCACAAAGCCGCATCATAAATATCAATGGATGAAATAAATTTCCGCCAAAGAATGGATTGTCCGTTGGTCTCAGCCTCAATAAAGTTAAAGATCGGCGGAATCTGCGTTCATCTGCGTCCCGTTTTGATTTACTTTATAAGATGTATCCAGTCGGTGAACAGGAACTGCATCCGGGCGATCAGCAGCGAGACCCGGGCCATCACCGTGTATCCGAAGGTGGCCCCGAAGCCTATCATCACGAACCAGATCCCGATGTTGGCGGTCACTTTTAGCGCCCCCTTGTGCTCCCGGGAAAAATAAAAGTAGCTGATGGTGCTGATCACTCCGATCATCACCAGCAAGCCGACCATCAGCCCCTTCCGGGGATCCCAGATATTGGCAAACATGGAGGTGTTGACCATCGTCCCCTGGACCTGCTTCAGCACGTCGGCCTCAAAGGTCAGCGGGATGGACATGCCGTTCCAGAAACCCAAACTGACCGCGATGGGTATCAATATCAGATAGTTGAGTTTGGGAATGAACCGGAAAAGGTACATCATCCCGATGGCCATGGGAATAAGGGTCAGCCACTGGCGGTTTTGCAGCGGGGTGACGATATATGGCAGGGTATAGTTGTTCCAGTACAGGACTATGAAATACCCCACCGAGAGCCCGGTAAAAAGGTGCTCGGCAAAACGGAAAACGGGGTTGTCCTTATATAGATATGAAAAAATGGCCAGGCTCAGCAGGGCCGCGATCCATACCCAGATATTGGTGCTCATGTTTATTCCCCTGTTAGATGATTTCGGTTTAGGATTGCTTGCTTTTTTCCAGTTTCCGGGAAATGAAATACCCCACATTGCCCAGAACGATCAGCAGTATGATCAGCAGGTGGGAATAGGCGATGGCATTCATGGCTTTGCTGGCCACGTCAGGCTTGCCGTAATAACCGGCGTCAACGATCAGCTGCTCATATTCGGCCCCGCCCTTCATGCCGCCCAACTGCCCGATGAACTGGCCGGTCTGAAGAAAGGGATAGTTGTCCGGGGCCATTACCGCGGTCTGGCCGGCCGCTATCTTGACCTTGAACTTGGTGCCGGCGAAGATCATCCAGCTGACCGGATAGGTAGAACCCGCCAGTGAAAGTATTACCGCAATATCGTCATAATTATGGATATTACGCATCATCGGCAGGCTGGCATAGGGACCCTGGTAATAATCCAGGGGCAAAGCCTTTGAAACATTCACTCCCATCTGCAGCATGATGATGGTGCCGCCCGGCCGGTACCCGAAATAACAATAATCCACCCCGTGTTTTTTGTTGAATTCCCGGGCCACCTGGGTCATGATGCCCTCGCCGATGGCGTCGCCCTGCGGAGCCAGCGACAGGCCCACCACCCTGACATTCCGGGCAAAACAATGCCTTAACACCGCCCGGGCCATGGGGTCCAGCTCAGCCGCCACCTGGGGGTCGTAATCGAAGGAGATCATCAGCGGCCGGCCGTTGGGTTCTATCTTGTCAACATAGTCAAAGACCTTCTGGGTGGCGGAATCAACGTAAAAGCGCGATTTGACGCTGAACAGCAGGGGTATCAAGATCGTCGCCAGCAGCAGCCCGAAAACTATCCGCCGGTCCAGTTTGCCGAATTTAGCAAGGAACTTCATCATGATGTTATTGCCCTCCCATCCAGTTGCGTTCGATGCCCAGGATTATCTTCAGGGATGTGGCGGTGATGCCCAGTCCGATGCCGAAGGTGATGCCCCGCTTGGCCGCCATGTTGGGCACCAGCATCAGCCATTCCGACAGTTTGGGCAGCCCGCTCCAGACCGCCGCCCCCTGGGGTATCAGGCCCAGCATCACGATGAAGGCCGAGATCAGCAGCATGGTGGCCTCGGTGGATTTGGCCCTAAAGGCCCGGTAGCTGGCCGAGGCCATGTAAAAGGCCAGAATGGCGAACATGGTGGACTGCATGGGAGCCAGGGCATAGTTGAACAATTTCATGTAAAAACTGCCTTCGCGGGTGCCGCTGAAGACCGCCGCCAGGATCATGAACAGTGCCGCGCCCAGATAGACGATGCTGTAGCCCCAGCCTTTGCTCTTGCGGTTTATCTTGATGACGTGATGCCGGACCAGGCTGTCCACCGCTATCACCGAGGCGAAGACATAGATCACCAGGTCCCACTCGATGGCTTTGTTGAATATTATCTGGGACGGCCGGCTGGGGATGAAGAACTGGATGATAAAGAAGACCCCCAGCACAAAGACTATGGCCATAGGTACGTTTTTTTTCATTTTCGCTCGCCTTAATGAATGATGAACATATTATAGATCAGGTCACTGCGGAATATCACGGCCGCCAGGGTTCCCGCCAAAACAGACAGGATGATCAGCAGTTTGCAGGCATCCTGGCCCTTAAGGCTGCCCACCAGCAAAGGCTCCTTGGACAGGTAGGCCGAGGCGGCGTAAAGTTCCTCGCCGATCAGGGTGTAGTCGCAGGCGGTGATGAAGAACGGCAGCTGGGAGATCTGGTCGGTCCCGGCTATCTGGATGGCCCCGGTGGCCGCCCCGGATTCGGCCAGCACCAGGGACTCGGCGGCATAATAGCCCATGAAGAAATTGGTGGCCGGTTTTTCCCGGGCCATGATCCCGGCCAGGGCCGCGGCATATCCCATCTGGTCGCTGGTGATGAAATAGACCGAGTCGTCCTTGAACAGGTCGGGCCGGCCGGCGCTGTTGTAGCCTTCCTTGACCATCTCCCGGGCCACCGCATGGACCACCGGGTCGGCCGTGGGGACCAATAAGGGGGTATCGTACTCGGCCACCTTTTTTGAGATCTGCCCCAAGATGTTCAGTGAAGCCACCGTGGAAATGCTGTCGATCCACCCGATGCCGTTGCAGTACAGGATCGGTTTTCCCATTTCGGTGGCCCGGCCCACCGCTTCCTCCACCGCATCCAGGCCGGCGATGCGCCGGATGAACAGGTTCCCCCGGCGGGCCCAAAAGATATACAGCAGGGTGATGGAAATGAACAGGACGGTCCCCAACAGGGTGTTAAGCTTGCCGGTGTTGAACCAGCTCTGGGCGGTGGCGACGGGGCCGGCGATGGCGCTCAAAGCGCTGTCGCCGTTATCGGTGACGGCTGTTACCCGGTAATAGTAGTTCTTTCCCGTGATCTCGATGGAATTATCCTCGTGCTCCGCCGTGCCCTTGGGCACCCAGGCTATCATGGCGAAGGAATCCGCGGGATATTCCGAGCGCTCGATGTTGTAGCCGTTAAAACCGGACTCCGATTCCGAGGCCGACGGTTTCCAGGTCATCAGTACCGCGGATCCGTCGTCGTTGGGAGCATCCTTCAGGACCAGGTCGGTGGGCGGCTCCAGTCCCAAAGCCAGAACGGGCAGCAGCAGGCAGGCCAGCAGGACCATTTTCAGTTTGCCCATAACGTCCCTTTTTGTTTGTGGGTTTATATTAATTTATTACTAAATCCGCCACAAAGACACTAAGACACTAAGCATATTACAAAATTAGCCGTTTAATCCCATTTTTAATAACGGGTACGTTGAAATTAATAAGGAAACCAAGGCGTTTTTCGGTCATCTTTAGATGACTGAGCAATTGTGCTTCCCAGACTGGATTTACTTGATCAACAGCCTTCAACTCGCATATAACGAGATCATCCACTAGCACATCAAGCCGCAATCCTTCTTCAAATATTATTCCGTCATATTTTACCGGAATATCTATTTGCCGTTTTGATTGAAAACCCATTTTAGACAATTCATGACAAAAGCATACTTCATAAACCTTTTCCAGCAATCCTGGTCCTAATTTCCTGTGGACCTTATATGCAGCTTCCACGATACCCTTCGCTATTTTCTCTTCAGATACTGAAAGAGGTATAAAACCCATGATTCTCTTTGTGCCTTTGTGTCTTTGTGGCTAAAAGTTACGAATATTTATCAAATCAGGGAACAAGTTTAAAGAACCTGACATCCTTTTCCCTGCCCTTGGGGATGGCCAGAGTCACCAGCGGCGTCTTGTCCTGGGCCTTGGTGTTCACTACCCTGATGACTTTTGCCTGGCAGCAGGTTTTGCCTTCGCGTTCCAGCGCTTCCACCGTGTCACCTTTCTGGGGCAGCGGCAGGAATTCGTAGGGCATGGTAATGGCGCTGGCGGTCTCGGAATATTTTTGGTCTATCACAAAGATGGCCAGCCCCGGGCAGCGGGAGACGCAGATGGTGCAGCCGTTGCATTTGGAGTGGTCCACCCTGGGCAGGGCGTTGATGTCTTCCCCCACCAAGATGGCCTTCTGGGGGCAGCTGGTCTCACAGGGGTTGCAGGGGATCTCCTGGAAGCACTCCACGATGACCACCGGACCCTTTTCAAGCCGTTCTTGGGAAGGCCAGGCGGTCTGGATGTCGGCGGCATCGGCCAGGCCGGTTGATTTCAGTTTATCGGATATCATTAAAACTTTAAACCTTCAAACATTTCAAACAGTTTTGGTTATGTGTCCACTTAAGTTTAATGTTATCATTTGTCTTTTACAAGCGTCATCAGGTTTTCAAGATCAATTTTGTCTTGTAACCGGTTGGCAGCGCGTTTGGCAATTATCAAATCCTTAAGGCCAATAAAATATGTATTGGTTTTGCCGAATTTACCTTTCTTCCTGTTGAGCCAGGACTTTTTGAAAGCCAATCCTGCGATGTCGGTAAGAATATCAATCCGGACCGGTTCAACGCCTATCTGAAAAATTGTGCCTTTTACCGACAAATCGGTTATATTGATTTTATTCAGCGGGGCGCCGAAATCGGACAGACATTTATATACCTTACCTGCATTTTCAGCCGTCGGTTCAATCCATATATCCATGTCTTTGGTGTATCTGGGTTGAGCATAATAGGAAACTGCAAACGCGCCAATTAAAAGATATTTGACCTTACCGGTGTTGAAAATGCGTAACAGATCTTCGTAATCTTGGTACATCTCCATTTCGCCCTTTCAATAAATAATATATTTTCAACATATCCCACATAGCTGTCAGCCGTCCGGTTGAACCAACCCTTTGCCAAAAGGCTCGATCGAATTTCCTGGCTCCCTCTTCGTCGTCTAAACGCCCCATGCGGACCATTACGAAAGGTTTTTTCTCGATTTGATCTTTTTTATGGCGCATGAATCCCGCTTTCAACTTTTTATTTTTACCTGGATGATTTTTTAGCTATCTTCTGCACTCTTTCAGTTTGCACTTCCCTTCCCTGGCCTTCTGCCCGAAGGGCCCGGCCCTAAGGCCAGCCAGCCGGCAGGCGGTGTCGTCGATCCTAATTTGCAGTTCCTTAGATTCGCCCCTGAGGTATTTGACCGCGCCCAGCCCGGCCAGCTCGCCCTCCAGCATGGCGGTGGATGCTTCCTCTATCCCGGTCACGTCGCCGGCGGTGAAGATGCCGGGGATGGAGGTCATCATCAGTTCGTCGTGCCAGGCCACCTGGCCGCCCAGCTCCGGCACAAAATTCATCTGGCACCCGGCCTGCCAAAGGATCTCGGTCAGGGGCGTCAGGCCCACCGCCAGACAGATGGTGTCGCATTCTATCTTCTGTTCGCTGTTCTTGACCGGCTGCCATTTGTCGTCTATTTTGGAGATCACCGCGCCCGTTACCTGATTCTCCCCCGTTGCTTCCAGAATGGTGTGACGTGTCAGGACGGGCACCCCGGCCCGGGCTATCTTGGAGGCGTGCACCAGGTAGCCCCCGATGTTGGGCAGCCCCTCGATGACGGCCTTGACCTTCACCCCGGCCTGCAGCAGCTGGTAGGAGACTATCAGCCCGATGTTGCCCGAGCCTATCATCAGCACGCTTTGCCCGGGTTTGATGCCGTAGACGTTCATCAGGGTCTGCACCGCCCCGGCCCCGTAGACACCCGGCAGGTCGCTGCCGGGAAAGGTGACGAAGTTCTCCGAGGCCCCGGTGGCCGCCAGCACCGCCTTTGGTTTTAGGCCGTGAAGCTGGCCGTTCCTGAGCACCGCCACCGTGCCTGCACGCCATAGTAGCTCACCATAACAGCTGTTTCGGCACGCAGGCGTGCCGTCGGGGTAGTAGCCCACCGCCGGCGAGTTGGTCCAGGTTTCGATCCCCCGTTTTTCCATCTCTCCGGCCAGTTCGATGCCGATGTCAAAGCCCCGGGTGCCGGCCCGCTCCGCCTTGCTGCCGAAGAACATGTGGGTCTGCTTGATCAACTGGCCGCCCGGCTTCTGGTTCTCGTCTATCACCAAGGGTTTTAGCCCGAAGTCCGAGGCCGCCAGCGCCGCCATCAGGCCGGCCGGTCCACCGCCTATGATCAGGAAATCTGGGTTGTTCATGGCGCTCAAAGTTTTAAAGTAGTAACGTAATAACGAAGCAATGAGTGGATCAGGACAAAGTTATCCGGCCGCGGCCCTGCTGGCGTTTGACCTGCATTCCATCTTTGATGGTGGTGATGCAGGAAAAGACGTTGGGCACTCCGTCCACCTCCATCAGGCAGGACGAGCATTTGCCGATGGCGCAAAAAAAACCCCGGGGCCGGTTGAGCTTGACGCTGTGGCGCAGGATCTTGACCCCGGCGGCATGCAGGGCGGCCGCAATGGTCTCCCCTGAGAAGCCTTCCACCGGCCGGCCCTCGAAGAAAAATGTGACCTTGGGGCCTCTTTTAAAATCCAAAATGGGGTGGGTTTCTATCCTCATTTTTTCGGCAGATATATTCTGGTTGATGATTTTGCCTTCGTTTTTGCCGCCTTTGGCGGCACCCCGCCAAAGGCGGTGGCCTTTTTGTTTTAATGCGCAGTACAGCTTTTAATCATATCCTATTATGCCCGGCTTGTCAATAATACCCAAGACTAATTTTCACCAAGG
The DNA here is from genome assembly GCA_002412795.1 of bacterium UBP2_UBA5202. Lineage (GTDB taxonomy): Bacteria > Edwardsbacteria > AC1 > AC1 > EtOH8 > UBA5202. The sequence goes on from DHVS01000002.1 coordinate 16,026, forward strand.
GTATGGGGCAACGTTGTCATCCTGAGAGATGCTCCAGAGTTCACCGTCGAAGGATCTGTCTTTGGGTTTTTGTTACTGCAAGTAATCTGTCTCGTTTCGCAAGCAAAGCAGTCTATCTATACCCCAGCACTATCCGCCCGATCTTGGCGTAGTCTTTTAGAATCTCTATCTTCATTCCCGGATTGCATGTTTTCAGTATCTGTCTGACCTTTTTGCCCTGTCCCTGGCCTATTTCCAGGGCCACCAGGCCGCCGGGGTTCAAATATTCTTTCAATTTCTTGGAGATAAGGCGATAGAATTTCAGTCCGTCCCGCCCCCCGTCCAGAGCCTGCCATGGTTCGTAAAGCGAAACTTCGGGCTGCAATGACTTCAGCTGACCGGATGGGATGTACGGAGGATTGGAAACTATGCAGTCGTACCTCTGTTTTTTGACCGGGAAAACGTCGGCTTTGACTATTTTCACCCGGCGGGAAAGTCCATGGATCCTGATGTTCCTTGTTGCCAGCGCCCCGGCTCCGGGCGAGATCTCGCTGGCCCAGATCCTGGCGTTCGGGATATTTTTGGCCAGAGCAATGGAGATGGCCCCGCTGCCGGCCCCGATATCCAGGACGGTTGACCACTCCGGCTGCCAGCGCTTGATGACCGCTTCCGCCAATAGCTCGGTCTCGGGCCGGGGGATCAGGGCGTTCTGGTTGACTTTGATCTTCAGTCCGTAGAACTCGGTCTCACCGGTGATGTACTGCCAGGGCTGGCGGGTCAGTCTTTGAGACACCGCCCGTTTGAATTTAAGTTCCAGATTCTTGGAAACCTGCTCGGAATTCCTGAGGAACAGCCGGTCCCGGCCGCATTTGAAGACAAAGGAAAGCAGGATCTCCGATTCCAGCTCCTGGCTTTCGATGCCCTTCTGTCTTAGCGCCTCAGCGCCCCATTGCAACAGCTGGCCGATGGTCATGGTTTGATAGTTGGAAGTTAAAAGGAACAAAGGATTTTACTTAGAACTCATCCCCTATCCCCTTCTCTTGCCAAGAGAAGGGGAGCAAGGGGTTGAGTTTAAATTATCTAGGGTAATAATTTTCGTGCCTCCTTCGGCTTTGTTCAGGACAAGCTTTAGTGGGCAGTCTGTCCTACTCCAGCGCCGTGGCCAGTTCCTCGGCCTGGGCCGCCTTGATCAGCCCCTCCACCAGCTGGTCGATGTGCCCCTCCAGCACCTGGTCCAGGCTGTGCAGGGTTATTCCTATCCGGTGGTCGGTCACCCGGTTCTGGGGGAAGTTGTAGGTCCGGATCTTCTCGCTGCGGTCGCCGGATTTCACCTGGCTCTTGCGGTCCTGGGATTCCTTGGCGTGGCGGTCGGCCTCCATCTTCTCCAGCACCCGGGAGCGCAGGATCTTAAGGGCCTTGGCCTTGTTCTTCATCTGGGAGCGCTCGTCCTGGCAGGCCACCACCACCCCGGTGGGAATGTGGGTCAGGCGGACGGCGGAATAGGTGGTGTTGACGCACTGCCCGCCCGGCCCGGAGGAGCAGTAGATGTCTATCTTCAGGTCGGCGGGGTTGATCTGGATGTCCACCTCCTCGGCTTCGGGCATCACCGCCACGGTGGCGGCCGAGGTGTGGATCCTCCCCGAAGCCTCGGTCCGGGGCACCCGCTGCACCCGGTGGACGCCGCTTTCGTACCGGAACAGGCCGTAGGCCCCCTCGCCCTCCACGCCGAAGGTCACTTCCTTGAATCCTCCCAGCTGGGTGGGGTTGGAGTTCATCAGGTCCATCTTAAGGCCCTTGCGCTCGGCATAACGGGTGTAGAGCCGGAACAGGTCTCCGGCAAAAAGCGCGGCCTCGTCGCCCCCGGTGCCGGCCCGCACCTCCACGATGGCGTTCTTAAAGTCGTTGGGGTCCTTGGGCACCAGCATGGCCTTGATCTCTTCCTCCAGGATTTTGAGCTTAGGCTCCAGTTCCTCCAGCTCGGCCTTGGCCATGGCGGTCATTTCGGGGTCCTCGTTGGCGGCGACCATGGACCGGCTGTCCTCGATCTGCTTCCGCAGGCTCTTCAGCTCGTCGTATTTGGTGATGGTGGCGCCCAGGGAGCGGTGCTCCCGGGCGTAATCGCGGAACTTGGCCTGGTTGGCCAGCACCGCCGGGTCGGACAGCAGTGATTCCAGCTCCCGGTATCTTTTTTCCAGTTGTTCCAGTTTATTGTCCATGGTTGGTTCAGTTTTCCTTCGTAACTATTCAGTCAATTAGCCTTATTGCCACGAGCTTTAGGCACTTCGGCTTCGCTCAGTACGGCAGGCAATCTGCTAAAACTCGCCCCTGCCTACGCCCTTCGGGCTTCGGCGGACAAGGGTCTTTAGCCCTCAGCCTTGTCCGTTGCGCTTTCTTTCCTTGGGCTTGATGTCAAAACCTATGGCGAACGGGCACAGCACGTCGGCCATTTTGGGCTTCAGGGTTTTGGGGTCTATGTAATAGGCTGCGATCTTGATGAACCAGCTGTCGGTGGTGCCGGAGAGCGTGCCGTCGTCGTTGTAGCTCCAGTATTTGTCCTTGGCCTTGTCCTTGATCTCCAGCACAATGTATATCTGCCCCGGCTTCATCCCGTCAATGTCGTCGGCGCTCAGGTCGGTGCTGTGCCGGGGATGGGAATGAAAGTCGCCGACAACGTACAGGTTGGGCAGGTTCTTAAAGAAGTTGACGATCCGGGCGTAGGACTTGTCCCGGGCCTTGACCCAGGTGGAATGGCGCTCGGCCTTCTGGCAGGCCACCGCGTTGACCACCATGAACATCTCGCCGTCCTTGTGGCCCAGCAGCAGGCCGTAGGATTCTTTTTTGTAGACCTCTATGGCCGAGACCAGCAGGCCCCAAAAGGCCGATTCATTGATGAATACCTGCATCTGTTGACTATTGACTATTTGGTATTTCTAATTTGGCACAATAAATTGAAAATCGTCAATCGTAAATCGAGTTTAACCCGCTTATTTTTAACGAGTTACCTGTTACTATAATAACCCTTAAGTATAATATAAAACCGGCAAAAAGTCAAACAAAAAAGGCGGTTTCCAAATGTTTGGAAACCGCCTTTTGGTTAGTTGTTTATTTTTTTAATCTACTTCACGCTGGGAAACTATCTGCATGGACATACCGGTAGCGGACGTAATTACTTGTTCCAACATACCGCTGGAAAATAAAATGTTGATGGTGCCGTTTAACGTAGTTTCGGTTTGTCCTTTTGTGCAAACTGCTCCTAATATCCACGGAGTGCCTACATTGATAAAATTTTCCTCAACGTAAATCAGCCCTTTAAAGGCGGTCTTTCCCTGCACCTGAAGGCTGCCTTTTACCCATAAAACGCCGTAATGGTTTGCGCTTACCGGCAGATGAATATTTGAACCGGCATTTTCAATTTTTACGAAACCGTTCACCGGGCTTAAATCCGTGCCCCAGTCAAGAGCATTGCATTCGGCCTCAGTCATACCCATTATCTCCCATATCTCCGGAACTGGACTACTTGAAAAAAGTATTACATCAGGATTTCCCCAAAATTTCTTTTTAACCCCATACTCGCTTATAGTATCGTTGGATTCGCCCCCCGGCAGGCAACCCGATGCCGTGCATTCAGTATTGGTGCTTGGGTTCGGATCCGGATGAAGGGAGGGATTTCTAGTCACATGCCAGCCGCTGGGCTGCCCGGATAGAGCCGGGAAACAATTCGGAGGCTCGGTAAAGGCCGGCGTGGTCATTAAGTGGTCATGTCCGCAGACATCCACAGTGCCGTTGCCCCTTATTGCCACGCCGCTTCGCACCGCTGCCTTCGCCCCCATATTTAGTTTGGGCACAACAAGTTCGGTTATAAGGGTGCGTCTTGTGGTCCCCACTCTCCCGGTGGAAATTATTTCAAAAACCGGGCGAAATTCCGGATTGGTCTGGCCCAGTATTATCTGTTTCGTTTTATAGTCGTAAAAATAAACCTCGCTGTTGTTGTCAATGGTGCCGTTGCCATTGCGATCCTGCCTCTTGTATCTCACTGTCAGCACTTCCGCGGGGTCAAACCCAGTGGCATAGGGTATGGTGTAATCCAGTATGTCGCCGGTAGTTTGGACCGTTTGCTCGAACTCGTATGTAACCCCGCTGGGCGCGCTGCCTGGGGCGTCCGAGAAAATGTAGCATTCCCAGGACGGGGTTATAGGCTGGGTTAGGTCCTGCCCGATCTTAAGGCTGGGATCCACGCTGGCCAAACGGGCCATAGCCTCGTACATCCCTGCCCGGGAGATGGCCAAAGCCTCGCTATAGCGCATCTGGTTGGCGGTCAGTTTTTTCTCGTTTACTATGTTGTACATCAGGCTGGCGGCCAGCATCGACAACACCAGGGTCATCATCAAAGCCAGCACCAAGGCTATGCCTTTTTCATTTTTTGGCAGTTTCATTTATCTTTTCTCCTTTAATGTAATATTCCCTGATTAACCTTGGGCGGCTAAAACTTGTTGAAGTATATAACCAGTTTTCCGATGTTCTGGCTGGAGGCGTTGACCTCCCTGACCGCCACGATGATGTCGGTCCGTCCCGGGGAGGGGCGAAAGACCGGGCACCGCACCACCACCGCCTCGCCCATTTGTTCGCCGCCCGACGGGTCCCGGCCCTCGCTGGGCAGATACCCCCGGGTGGTCCGGGAGGATTCGTACAGCATGGTGCCGCCTGTGTTTTCGGCCACCTTTATTCCAGCCACCAGGTCGTAGAAGTTGTCGATATCTATTTTCCCGGCATCCAAGGAGAGTACCTCTCCGCCGGGATCCACCTGGTCGTTGGGCAGGATACCGCTGGCGCCGAAGGTGCCGTCGTTGTTATTATGCCACATTTCTATCCGGCCCCGGTAATCATCCTCGGTGGTCCCCACCTTCCTGACGCCTACTGCTATGTCCATTAAGGCAATGGCGCGAGGCAGGCCTGAATCATAAGCCTTGATGGTGTTGACATATCCGCCGGTGTAATTTATGGTCAAGTGATGATCATATAGCAGATTATTGCCGGCCCGGCGGAATATTATCAGCTGTCCCGAGTAATCGGGATGGCTTCCGGTCTTGGTGCCTATTATCAGGTCCAGCAGGCCGTCCTTGCCGGAAAGTCCCAGGCTGTCCACCACGTCCTCCGCATAAATAGCCCTCACTTCTCCCAGGGCAGTCCCACCTGCGGTCAGTATTGTTGCCACCCGGGAGAAAGCCGAGCCGGTGCCGTTGTTTCTCCAGATCTCCAAATGCCCTACGTTGGCGCCGAGGCTCCTGTCCCTAGTGCCCACCGCAAAATCGTATTGGTTGGAGGAGGTCAGCAGCCCGGCGGCTAGGGCTATAACATCGGTGCTGAGGACCGGAGCGACCGTCGTACTGGTGGCATATTTCAGCACCGTGCCTCCAGGCCAACCCAGTATACCCCTGTTGACATCTTTATTAACTCCCGACCCGCCGCCGTTATGAGTCAGAGCCACATGTATGTTGTACCCGCTGTTGTTTCCGTTAAGGCCCGCCACCACGTCTGTCGTCACGCTGGGGGTGGCGGCGGCGGCGTCGAAATTGGCCATGGCCAGGGATGGAATGTCGAAGCCGATATCGTATGCAAAAGGCGTATTGGAGGTAAACAAGCTGCCGAAGGCGGTGGTAGCGTCGAGAAAGAAATTATACCATGCCAGCATGTTGCTGGTGGAAGCCTTAACGGTGCCCAATACTATATCGGGGTCATTGGCCGTTGAGGTCGGGTTGTCTTTATCGCCCGGCGGGTTTCTGTATTCCCGAAGATCCGGGATGACCAACGACAGCACCCGCTCGGTCTCGCCCAAGGCTATGGTTATAAACCCAACCGCATCTCCGAATTTGACCCGGAAGGTGTCGTTTTGGGGGACCGATATGTTCTCCACCCGGTTAAGATACGGAGAGACTACCGAATCGGCCGGATCATTGTTGTATCCCAGGCTGATGGCAGTGGTTGATGTCATGGTGTCGGGGTCTACCTCATACACCGAAAACACCGAGTCGGCCGGCACTAAGAAAGTTACCACGCCTTCGTTGTTGGTGCGGCCCCTGGCCACCTCAATATCATCTGAACCACCTTTGGTGACCACGCACAGCACATTGGCCAGGCCCGGCTCGGCAACTCCCCCGTCGTCTAAGGAGTCTTTGTCGTTGTCGCGCCACACCTTTATTTTAATTACACCTGCCTCGCCTATGAAATCGCCAAAATTGACCGTGTCAATGTCGCTGGCGGGAGATAGGGTATCGATCACGCTGTTGGGGGTGGAGGAAAAATATCCTGACGAATCGTATTCTGTAACGGTGTATATCCCCTGCGGCAGATAGAATTCGTATCCACCGTTTATGTTGGTTTTGGTGCTTAGCATTATAACAGTGCTATCCATGCCTGCAAGGGTGCTTTTCCCGCCAACAGCCACTTCTACCCCGCTGATTCCGCGCTCGTCGACCTGAGGCACGGCCGGCAGGCCTCTGGGATCGATGGTATCGTTATAGACCTTCCCAATTATCTGGCAGATATCGGTGCTGGGAATGGAAAGGTAGCGGAAATCTACATTCTCTACATCGGCAACACTAACTGTTATAATTGTGTCTTGGGGATTTTTTAACAGGTAGTAATAACCAACGCCTACTATTAATTTTTGAGGGCGCACTACGTATGTCCCCGGATCCACCAAAAACTCGTAATATCCGTCGCTGGCAGTGGTGGTGATGCTGCCGTTGCTGAGGGAGGCTTCGCCTCCAGGAATGCCGTTGGAGGTTCCGTTTTCAATATAATGACCCTTGATATAATACTTTACCGTAGCCGCCGGAACATTGAAAAGGTTTATCCGGGTGGATAATGAAACCCTTTGGTAGCGGTTGCGAATGGGCGTGCGGGTCTCGGCGGTAACTGTGATGGTTATTTCCTCGATGGCATCCAGCACCGAAGAAGGGGCCGGAGCAAAGTTGCGTTCCGCGCCGGTCAGCACATTGTCGCCGTCTGTATCTCCGTACAGGGTAAGGCTGGTGGCGGAAGGTGTTATGCGGTACCAATATTGAAACATGGGGGTTATTGGCGTAGCCTGCTGGCCCAGCAATATGGCAATCTGCTGGTTTAGGGCGGCAAATATCTGATTGGTTCCGCTGTTCATCAATCCGTAGGCCTGGCGAATAAGCACCGCATCGTTGGGATTTTGAGTACGCAGGGCCAGGCTGTCGGTGGTGGCACTAATAAAGTAACGGTAGGTTTCGGCCCCGGTATTAAACATAATGCCAGGGGCGTAATTGGGGCAAGCCGGAGGATTTGAGGGGTCGTAGGCACGGGGTTCACTGTAGGGCACTGTGTCGTTGGGGAAAGGGGTAATGTTGGCGTTGAAGATGCATTCGAAGGGAGCCGCATAAGCAATGGCCCGCTGGGTGTTGCCAATTGGGATGCCGTAGCCCGCCGATTTAACATCCTTGGAGACTATCTCCAAGGCTGCCCGGGCGTGGTTCTGGGCATCCATTATCATTTCCGCCTGACGCTTAGCCCTGTCGCTGTTCATCAGGACCATTATCACCGCCGCCATTACCACGCCAAGTATGGTGACCGCCACCATCAACTCCACTAAAGTAAATCCGTTGCGTTTCATTTTATGGGCCTCCTAGTAACAATTGCCTTATTTCATTATGTAAGTGACAACACCCACGCTGTTAAAGTTTGAACTGCCGGTCCAGGTCACCCCGACCGTGACCTTTTTCATCCTGAGCATGGGGTAATTATCTTGGACGTTCCAGGTACAGACCATGCCTTCTATGGTTTCCGGGCCGTGGTTGCCTGCAGTAAGCGCGGCGGCGGTTTTCGGCATCCGGTAAAATTGCTCAATTTTGCCATGGGCCACATTGTAAGCCCTGCTCAGCTGGCGGCTTTGGGTGGAAGCGCTCATGGCCCGGGGGAAAAGCGTGCCGATTCCAAGCACGATTATGGCCAGTATTACCACCGCCACCAACAGCTCTATAATGCTGAACCCTCTGGCCTTATTTTGGATATATTCATTCATGTCATTTCCTCCATTTATGGCTGTTATTTAAAAACCATGCCGGAAAACATCAGGTCAAATGAAGTGGTCTCCCCTTTTAAATTTACAAAGCCGACATTGCTGGCGATGACCTGGCTGAGTGTTCCGCTGGGGAGAAAACTTGCCGTAAAGTCCGAGGTAACGCTTACGCCGTTAGGAAGGCGCATTGTGTTTCTAACTGTTTCGCCGGTATCAAACAGGCCGTTCCGGTTGGCATCAACAAAAATCCGATATTGGTTACGGTCAGATGGATTAACTGCCAATCCATAGCATTGGTCTTCATTGATTGAGCGCTGCCGGGTCATTGTCAAATCACCCATGATTTGATCCCGTCCGCCTAAAAGACTTTTGTAAGGCAGGTTTCTGGTCAGGGACGGCACTGCTATGGCGGCCATTATGCCGATGATGATTATCACCACCATCAGTTCGATCAGGGTAAAGCCTTTTTGTTTCATTGTTTTATCTCCTGTTTAATAAATATGCAATGTTTGTGCCAAAATATAATTAATTGTTTTAAGTTATTACTTTGCAATGGTATCAGTCAATTACCCTCCGTTCGGACTGGAGGTAAAAAGCTGCCGATTTTATTACCCTAAGGTAACACCTGGTCGCTGTGGGTCATCAGGCAGCCTGCCGTTATTCCAGCCGGTAATCCTTGATCTTCTTCAGCATTACCCGGTAGCTGATCTTCAGCTGGCGGGCCGCCTGGCTCTTGTTTCCCCCGGTCTCTTTAAGCATTTCTTTGATCATTTGGGCTTCGGAGGCGGCCGCCGCCCGGGCCGAAACCTCCAGCAAACCCATCCCCTTTACAACCTTTGGGCCATTTTGGTCATTTTCTTCTTTTATATTCAAGTGCTCCGGCTTGATCAAATTTCCCATGGCCATCACCACCGCCCGTTCCACCGCGTTCTCCAGCTCCCGGACATTGCCCGGCCACTGATGACCGGTTAAAACATCAAGGCTGGCCTTGCTGAAATGCTTGACCGCCGTTTTGGTTTTTTGGCAGTGCTTTTCGGCAAAATGGTTGGCCAGTAAAATGATGTCCTCGGGCCGCCGGCGCAGCGGGGGCAGTTCAATGGGAAAGACATTGAGCCGGAAAAAAAGATCCTGCCGGAATTTTCCCGCCCTCACCAGCTGTTCCGGGTCCTGGTTGGTGGCCGCTATCAGCCGGACGTCAACTTTGAACGGCCTGGTGCCCCCCACCGGGGTGGCCTCCCGCTCCTGCAGCACCCGCAGCAGTTTTACCTGCAGGGCCAGCGGCAGTTCCCCGACCTCGTCCAGGAAAAAGGTGCCGCCCTCGGCCGCCTTTAACAGACCGGGTTTGTCCTTGGAGGCCCCGGTGAAGGCGCCTTTAAGATATCCGAAAAGCTCCGACTCCAAAAGCGCCTCCGGCAGGGCCCCGCAGTTTATGGAGACGAAAGGCCCGTAGCTCCTGGGGCTTTGGCGGTGAATGGCCCGGGCCACTAATTCCTTGCCGGTGCCCGATTCCCCGGTGATCAGCGCCGTGCTTTCGGTCTTGGCCACCTTTTGAGCCATCTCCAGCGCTGCGGCCATGGCCTTAGAGGCATGGATGATCTCATGTTTACCCGTCTCCGGCGCCCCGGCCGGCTGGTAGCTCAGGTACTGCCCCATGTCCCCCACCGCCCGTTCTATCTCGGCCAGGTGTTTTTGCCAGAGTCCGTCCGGAGATGAAGATGTTCCGGGGCGGTCCTTTAAGGCGGCAAATTCCGGGGTGATGCGCTGTAAAAGCTTTTGGGAGGCCTGGGCCATCAGCAGGGCGCTGTCGTAAAGCCGGGCCTGTTCTTCCATGTTTTTGATTTCGGTGATGTCCGTTACCGCTATGATGCTTCCGGTGCTTTGTCCGGCAGGATCGGTAAGATCAAACAGTTCCGCCTGCAGATGCCGCTGTCCGTATTTCAAGTGCCTGGCTTCCCACACCTGAGTTTTTTTGTTTTCAATCAGGCCGGGAAGGTTGTTCTCTTTAAGCCATCGGGAGATCTGCCCGGTCTCTTCCCCTCCGGCCAGCTGGGCCGCCGCCCGGTTGAACGAGCTTACCTCCCCGTTCTTGTCTATTGTGATCAGGGCCTTGTCTATGCTGTCCACTATCTGCTGTTTGATCAGCTCGCTCTGCTCGGCCCGGTCCCGGGCGCTGTGATAAAGCTGCTGCAGGGTCTGGCCCCTGGCTTTAAGCTGTTCCACCATCTGATCGTAGGTACTGACCACCAGGTCCACGTCGGATCCGGACCGGCCGGGCAGGGCCCCGCCCAGCTTGCTCCGGGCGCTTTGGGCCATCTGGCGGAAGGGCGCGAAAACGCTCCGCAGAAAGAACAGGCCGATGATCAGTATCAGCCCGAAGCCGGCTATGCCGGACAGCACCTGGATGTTCATCGCCCGGATGATGGCCGCCGCCTGGTCGTCCGGGTATTCCAGGGCCAGGATCCCGGTTCCGGGACCGGCTTTATAAAAGGCGGTAAAATAAACAAGCCCCTGCCTGTGGTAGGCCGGGGAAATGTACAGCCCATCCAGGCCGAAAGAACCCGGCAGAGGCAGGTCAGGCCTGGCCTGGCCGAAGGACGGTATTCTGACGTTCCAGGGCTGGTATTTATTGTATTCAAAATCCTGCCGGCCGCTTTCATCCATCAGCCGGATTTCCTCCAGTCCGGTCTTCCGGGCCAGCTCCTGCCAGGCTTTCCAAAGGGAGTCGCTGGGCATTCCCTTGGTCCTGTTGATATCGGCCTGGGCCAGGCTTCCCAAAACCGCCATCCGGCTGCGCTGCAGGGAATCCATCCTGGATTTCATTTTGTACACCATCCAGATGGAAGACAGGTTTATGACCATAAGCACCAGCACGATCAAAAAACCGGCCAGCTTGGTCTCTAACTCGTATCTCTGCCATCTGTTACTCATGGGTAATAGTCTACCATAACAATTTTACGGTGTCAACTGGAATTTAATAAAAAAAAGCGCCGCCCAGTACAATGGTGGACGGCGCTTTATAATGAAAATATCTATCGGGTCATTAGTTTTTGTCGCAGCCGTGATCAGCCTTCATCTGGCGGCGCATTCCGCGGTGCTCGGCCTTCAGCTTCTTCTGCTGTTCGGCGGTCAGGACCTTGCGCACTTCCAGCATATGGTCGGTCCTGGCGTCATGCTGTTTGTTCATCAGGGCCTTCAACTCGCCGGATTTTTTGCGGATCTCGCTGTCGGAAGCGTTGTCCTCCAGCAGTTCCCGGTAATCCATCATTGCTATCTTGTGATCGGCCTGCAATTTCACCATCTCCTTGCGGTGTTTCAGGGCCATCTGGTCTATCTTCCCGGCCTGCTCGGCGGTCAAACCCAGGCTCTTGACGACCTCGGGATTCTCCCACCATTGGCCGCGTCCCATTCCCATTCCGGATTTTCCGCAGTCCTTCATTCCGCCTTTTTCCATCATGGATCCGCCTTTGCGTCCGTCTCCCTTCTGCCCCATGGGGCACTGGGCCAGGGCCGCGCCGGCTGCGATCAGCAGGATGGCTGCCAGGGTAAGTGTCTTTTTCATTGGTTGACTCCTTTTAGTTTATTGAATTTAGTTGCTATTGATCATTGTCTGTATTGTTTAATCTTTTTCTGCCGGATGTCCCGCACCATCCCCCGGATCTCTTCGTCGAATTTCTGGTTGAAGACCAGCATTTTGGCCTGCTGTTTGACCGTCAGCATCCCGTCCAGTTTGGCTCTAAAGGCTTTCATCTGCTGATGCCTCCCGGCTTCGGCATTTTCCATCTGGGTCATTTTGGCCTTAAGTTCCCGTTCCCCGGCCCCGGCGGTTAGCAGGCTGTCCAGCTGCCGGATAAATTTCTGCTGGTCCCTTCTCATCTCCCTGAGGCCGGACTCCATCTCCTTGAGCCTGGGGAAGAATTGGGCTATCTGTTTGTCCGTAAGCTGCAGTTCCTCGGTCATCCGGGTGATCCGCACCGCCTCCAGCATTTTGCGGTCCTTGTCCCGGGGCTGGCAGGTATCGTCGCATGACCCCGGGCCGCCGCCTTCCATCATCCCCGGGGGCGGCATCATTCCGCCCTGCGGGCCGGGCTGGGCCCACGAAGATGAGATCAGCAGCGCCAAGGCGGCCAAGATCAAACTGGTTCTCTTCATTTTATATGGTCCTTTCTTTGGCTGATATTTGCTCCAGCACGTCCTGCCACTCCTCGTCTGAGAGGTCCTGGGTGGCGGCTTGATAATCGTCCTGATCGCTGATGCTGTACTCCAGCAAAATGGCGCTGTTGTAATCTTTAAGGCTGGCAGAAAGCTCCGTGCTTTGACCGGCCTGGCTCAGCACCTCGTCCACCCTTTCCCAGCCGTAATCATCCAGTCCCCACTCGGAGGCGGCTTTTACCAGTCGGCTGTCGGCTTTGATCCCCGCGCCCAGCTGCCAGGCGAACAAAAGCATCACCGCGGCCATGGCTCCGGAAAGGGCGCCCCAGTATATCCAGCCCTTCCGCCACCAGGAGGCCGGCTTGGCTCTTAAGCTTTCGCCCACCACCACCGGCAGGTTGATGAAGAATTTTTCTTCCGGCATCTCCACTTCCCAGCTCCCGGCCAGCTGCAGCAGTCTTTGGGTGGTGTCTTCAGCGTGAACTATTTTGGTTTCGTTTTTCATTTTTGTTTTCAGATCAGATCTTTTAAGCTTATTTTCAGTTTTTCCACCGCCTGATGGTAGTTGGCCTTGACGCTGCCTTCGGTCCTGCCGGTGATCTTGGCGATCTCCTCGTGTTTGAATCCCTCGTACTGGCGCATCACGAAGACCATCTTCTGTTTGTAGGGCAGTTGGCCGACCGCCTTCTTGACCGCCCTGACCTTATCGCTGTCCTGCCAGTCGGGGGCCGCCGGTTCCGGTATCTCGTCCAGGGAGATGGAGCTGAAGACCTCTTTCTTGCGCCAGCTGGATCCCAGATTAATGGCTATCCGGTACAGCCAGGTCTTGATCTCGGATTGCCCCCTAAAGTTATCCAGCCCCTTGTAAGCCCTGATGAACACCTCCTGGGTAAGGTCCTTGGCATCCTCAACATTTCCGGTCAGCCGGTAACACAGGCGGTAGATGGCCTGGCTGTTGGATGTTATAACCTCTTTTAGGTCATACGTTTGAGGCTCTGGTGGTATGTTCTTGTCTGTCTGATCGATCATCTGCTTACAAAGTATTAGACTGCTTTACCGGTGAAAAGGTTTATTGTTGGTAAACAAAAAACGCCCCGCATAAACGGGGCGTTTTAAAGAAGGCCGGATTAGAACTTGAAGGAAACGCCGGCCGCCAGATAGAACGGATACCCCAAACGGGCGGTGCCCACCATGGTCGGGCTGAAGTCATAGTTGCAGCCCAAGGCTCCGCCTAAGAACATGGAACTGGCGGTGGCATCATAGCCATACCAGCTGGTATAACCGGGTTTATACTTTTCGTCAAAGGAGACGATGTCATAACCCATCACCAAACCGGCGAACGGATCAAACTTTTCGCCCGGCTTGAAGTGGTAGTTGGCCTGGGCGCCGATCGCAATGTAGGTGTAGGTATATTCCGCCCAATAATAATCGTATGACTCTGACGACCAGCCAAGGATGGCGCCGCCGCTGATCTTCTCATGGAACCCGTATTCGAACTGTCCGCCCAGCATCAGATCATGCCATCCCAGACCCACCAGCGGACCGACGTATTTTTGGCCCATCTTGTAGCCCGCGGCCGAGGCCATGCCGGCCATCACCGCCACCAGTAATAATACCACTGCCAGTTTCTTCATGCCTGTTTCTCCTTTTAGTTAGTTATGGTTTGTGGATTTATTTTTTCGTATCAACCATGATAGTTTATAACAACTTGCGTCAAAAGTCAAGACTATGGCCTCAAAATACAAAAATAATAATAACTATTCAGACCTTGATTGTAAAGGATTTGTTTGTCAACCGTATTGCCACGACCTTCAGGTCGTGGTTTGCAATTATATTAAATCCGGTGGGCTTTAGCCCCAGAGAAGTTCAGAATGTGGATTCGCAATCCGGGGTTGAAACCCCAAGAGATTTTTTCCGGTCCTTCAGCCACGAGCTAAAGCTCGTGGCAATGGAAATAGAATAATTACCGCAAAAAAAGATGCCATTTTCCACTGTCTGAACAATACAAAAATAAATGGGCAGTTCCCCATAATGGGAAACTGCCCAGGACAAAGTGCTAACGGATCTTCTTCTTGTGCCGGTTGGCGCGGAGCCTCTTTTTGCGCTTGTGGGTGGCCATCTTGTGTCCTTTTTTCTTTTTACCGCAGGGCATAAAAAACCTTTCTTCCTCTGTATTCTAAAATGAATTTATTTTTGCATTACCATGGCTTTGAGTTCGTTGGAGGCCTGGAAGACCGGGGTCAGCCGGGCCGGTATCTGGACCGTCTCGGTGGGGCGCCGGGGGTTGCGGGCCAGCCGGGGCTTGCGCTCCTTGATCTTGAAGCGCCCGAATCCCCTGATCTCGATGTTCTTCCCCTCGGACAGCGTCTGCATGATGGAATCCAAAAACGAATCAACGATGATCTTGGCGTCGCGCTGGGTAAAACCGGTTTTGTCGCAGACTATCTTCACCAGGTCGGCCTTAGTCATGGAATTTCCTCCTTTTGGTGCGCTGTATGGATATTATAAGCTGAATGATCTGTCAGTGACAGCTCCCGCAGTTATGCGAAGAGCAACTGTGGCATCCGGACTTGGAAGACGAGGAAACAAAACCGCTCTGGCTCTTGCAGCCAAAGGCTGAAAATAGTTTTTCCACCGTTGTGCTTTGGCATTCCGGGCACTTGGGATCGGGATCGGAAGCCCTCATTAACTGGTCAAATTTGTGCTGACACTGCCGGCACTCGAATTCGTATATCGGCATATTATTATAATACAACGAATTAGGGAATTTGTCAATATGTTTTTTTATAAATTTCAAATATTTAGCAGGAACCCCGCCGGGGAGATATGCCCCTTTGCCCACGAAACACACGAAATAATGCGAAAAAATAATTACTTTTTAGAATCTATTTTGTGCCTTAGTGTTTTTGTGGCAAAAATGTCCCGTGGCTACGCCAGCGCTTCCAGCATTTTAAGGGCATGGCTCTGGGGGAAATCAACTTTATGTTTGAACTCCACTATCTGCAGGCTTTCCCCTGGCTCGGGCATTCCCCTTTCCCCCTGATGCGCTGAGATCAGGCAGGGAACCTTCAGCAGATAAGCCAGCGAGAACAGGTCGTTCTTGACGCCGATGAAGGCCTTGGCAAAGGACAGGGCGTCGGCCAGCTCCACCGTGGCCAGCGAGTTCAGAAGCAGGATGCCGGAAGGGTTGGCGGACTGGAGCTCGGGGCCGGGATTTATCAGCATCAGTTTTAGGCCGGAATGTTTTTGGGCCTGGTGCAGGAAATTTTCCAGGGACTGTCTTTTGAAGGCGGCGGCGTCCAGGGCTATCAGCTGCTGGCCTTTTTGCAGGCCCTCCACCCGCAGGCGCTCCTTGAACTCGCGCCGGCCCTCGGCGTCCACCAGCTTCGGCCAGACGATGGGATGAGCTGCCGCCTCCAGCCCCAAAAACCCCAGCATGGCAAAATTGCGCCGGGCCTCGTCGGCCGGAAGGTTCTCCTGGCGGATCATCACGTTCTTGAAGGGGTAACCGTCCCTGGAGAAAGCCCCGCAGCGCAGGCCGGGAACGGTCTGGTAAAAAAGATAATCCGTCAGCGGGCAGTCCCGGTAATTAAGGTTCAGCAGCAGGTCAAAGCGGCGGGACTTGATCAGCCCCTTAAGCCGTTTGAACTCGGCGCTGCCCCGTCCCTTTAACAGCTGGGGCCGGTAGTCTATGATCTCGTCCACCTCGTCGTCAAAATGCCACAGGCTGCGGCGGCCTTCGTCCAGCATCAGCGACAGCAGGCTGTCGGCATAGTGTTTGCGCAAGGCCCGGATGGCCGGCAGGGACCAAAGCACCTCGCCCTCGGCCTGGGCCGGAAAGATCAGCACCCGCTTGGGCCGGCCGATGTGTTTGGCCAGCGGCAGCTGGGGAGGTCTCCCGAACCGCCGGGAAAGATCTATGGACAGGTCGGTGTAAAGTCCCACTTGTTTTTTCCTGTTTGTATTGCCCGGAGAATTTACTGATTGCACAACAGCAGAATAATCCCGGATTATTTTATAAGGAAACCAGGAATACAGGAAGAACTCAGGATTTCCAACATTAGGGATTCATGGTTTCATGGATTCCTAATAAAGATTACCTTTTGCTCCCCTTTGTGGCTGAAGAGGGTTTCCCCTTCCGGCGCCGGTCCTCAAAGGCCAGCTTCATCACCTGGTCCACCGTCTCGGCGTAATGGAACTGGAGTTTCTTCTTGACGTAATCCGGCACCTCCTCCAGGTCCTTCTGGTTCTGCTTGGGGATGATCACTTCCCTGATGCCGGCCCGCTGGGCGGCGATCACTTTTTCCTTGATCCCCCCCACCGGCATCACCTTGCCCCTCAGGGTTATCTCCCCGGTCATGGCCAGGTAGTGTTTGACCGGGCGGTTGGATAACAGCGATACCAGCGAGGCCGCCAGGGTCACCCCGGCCGAGGGCCCGTCCTTGGGGATGGCGCCGGAGGGAATGTGGACGTGGATGTCGTAGCGGTCGAAGAATTTGGGGTCCACCTGGTATTTGGCGGCGTTGGAGCGGACATAGGACAGGGCGGCCATGGCCGACTCCTTCATCACCTCGCCCAGGCTGCCGGTCAGCTGCATCCCCTTCTTGCCCGGCATCTTGGTGGATTCGATGAACAGTATTTCCCCGCCCACCGAGGTCCAGGCCAGGCCGGTGGCCACCCCCACCTCTCCGGCCCGCTCGGCCAGCTCGGGAAAGATCTTCTGGGGGCCCAGCAGGTCCGGCAGCACTGCCGGGGTTATCACCCGCTTCTTGTCCTTGCCCGAGGCCACGTCCTTGGCTATCTTGCGGCAGACCGAGGCGATCTCCCGCTCCAGGTTGCGGACCCCGGACTCGCGGGTGTATTCGGAGATGATCCTTCTGATGGTGGCTTCCGGGATCTCTATCTGCTCCGGCTTAAGCCCGTTCTCCTTGATCTGGCGGGGCACCAGATAATTCAGGGCGATCTGCAGTTTTTCCTCCTCGATGTAGCCGGAGAGCTCCAGCACCTCCATCCGGTCCTTTAGGGCCGAGGGAATGGGGTCGGTGATGTTGGCGGTGGTGATGAACATCACCTTGGACAGGTCGAAGGGCACGTCCAGATAGTGGTCGGCAAAGGAAAAATTCTGCTCGGGATCCAGCACCTCCAGCAGGGCCGCGGCCGGGTCGCCCCTAAAATCCTGGCCGATCTTGTCCACCTCGTCCAGCATGAAAACCGGGTTGTTAGAGCCGCAGTTCTTTAGCCCCTGGATCACCCGGCCCGGCATGGAGCCGATGTAGGTGCGGCGGAAGCCCCGGATCTCGGCCTCGTCCCGCACCCCGCCCAGCGACATCCGGTAGAATTTGCGGCCCAAAGCCCGGGCGATGGAGCGGCCCAAGCTGGTCTTGCCCACCCCCGGCGGCCCCACAAAACAGAGGATCGGCCCCTTGGCGTCGTTCTTAAGCTTGCGCACCGCCAGGTACTCCACGATCCGGTCCTTGACCTTGACCAGGTCGTAGTGGTCCTGGTCCAGTATCTTGCGGGCTTCGATGATGTCCATGTTGTCCACGGTGGACTTGGTCCAGGGCAGGTTCAGCATCCAGTCTATATAGGTGCGGGAGACCGTGTATTCCGCGGCGTGGGGGGGCATCCGGGCCATCCGCTCCAGCTCCTCCTTGGCGGCCTTCAGGGATTCGGGGCTTAGGCCTGCCTTTTCTATTTTGTCCCGCAGGGTGTTGATCTCCGCCGAGTACTCGTCGCCTTCGCCCAGCTCCCGCTGGATGGCCTTGATCTGCTCCCTTAAGAAGTAGTTGCGCTGGTCCTTGTCCATCTCGGCCTTGACCTGGCCCCGGATCTTGTCGCCCAGTTCCAGGATGGACAGCTCCTTGGTCAGCATCGGGATCAGCTTTTCCAGGCGCTCCTTGGGCTCCACCGTCTCCAGGATGGTCTGGCGCTCGGCCACGCTCAGGTTGAGGTTGGAGGCCACCAGATCGGCCAGCTTGGAGGGATCCTCCACGTTCAGGGCCACGGTCTGCAGTTCGTCCGGCAGATAGGGCGCCAGGTTGATGATCTTCTGGAACAGGCTGGAGACATTGCGCATCAGGGCCTCGGACTCGATGGTCTTCCGGGACTTTTCCCTGATGACCTCCACCCTGGCCTTGAAATAAGGCTCGGTCTGGGTGAACTTGGCCAGCCGGATCCGGTTAAGCCCCTGGACCAGCAGGCGGATGCTGCCGTCGGGAAAGCGCAGCATCTTGATGATCAGGGCGGCGGTGCCGAACTGGTAGATCTCGTCCGGCTTGGGATCATCGGTGTCCTGGCGCACCTGGGTGCACAGGCCCACGATCTTGGAGCCAGTCAGCGCCTCGTCGGTCAGCTTGATCATCCGTTCGTTGGTGATCACCAGGGGGATGATCAGGTAGGGGTATACCACCTGTCCCTTGACCGGCAGGATGGCCAGCTCGGTCGGGATCTTGATGTCCTTGTTTTCCTTGGTATCTTTGGTTTCTTCGGGCATGATATGTAATGCGTTCCTTAAGTTTTCTGTTTGAAGTTGGGACGTTATTTATTTGCCACAAAGCATGCACTGAGTGCCACGCTGAGTATGCCGAAGTGCGGGGCCGAAGTGACACTAAGACACAATCATAACTTCCAATTTCCCATTTCCTATTTACTGGACTTTGGCAAAATCAGGC
>DHVS01000036.1:0-1142 GCA_002412795.1 bacterium UBP2_UBA5202
CCAAGCGCCAGGCCATCACCAATCCCGAGAACACCGTTTATTCCATCAAGCGCTTCATGGGGCGCCGCTATAACGAAGTGGATTCGGAGCTGAAGCTGGTGCCCTACCAGGTCTCGGAAGGCCCGCACGGGGACGCCCGGGTCAAGATCGGCGACAAGGTCTATTCCCCGCCGGAGATCTCGGCCAAGATCCTGCGCTATCTCAAGGAAGCGGCCGAGGCCTATCTGGGCGAAAAGGTGANNCCAGCGCCAGGCCACCAAGGACGCCGGCCAGATCGCCGGACTGGAGGTGCTGCGCATCATCAACGAACCCACCGCGGCCAGCCTGGCCTACGGCATGGACAAGGAAAAGGCCCACAAGATCGCGGTCTACGACCTGGGCGGCGGCACCTTCGACGTCTCCATCCTGGAGCTGGGCGAGGGGGTGTTCGAGGTCCGCTCCACCAACGGCGACACCCACCTGGGCGGCGACGACTTTGACCAGAAGATCATCGACTGGCTGGTGGAGGAGTTCAAGAAGGCCCAGGGCATAGATCTCAAGGGCGACAAGATGGCCCTGCAGCGCCTGAAGGAGGCGGCCGAGAAGGCCAAGTGCGAGCTGTCCTCCACCATGCAGACCAACATCAACCTGCCGTTCATTACCGCCGATGCTTCCGGGGCCAAGCACCTGGACCTGACCCTGACCCGGGCCAAGCTGGAGCAGTTGGTGGATGACCTGATCCAGCGGACCATCGGACCCTGCCGCCGGGCCATCGAGGACGCCGGCCTCAAGGTCACCGACATAAACGAAGTAGTCCTGGTGGGAGGCATGACCAGGATGCCCAAGGTCCAGGACATAGTCAAGCAGGTGTTCGACAAGGAACCCCACCGCGGCGTCAACCCCGACGAGGTGGTGGCGCTGGGGGCCGGCATCCAGGGCGGCGTGCTGGTGGGCGACGTCAAGGACGTGCTGCTGCTGGACGTGACCCCGCTTTCTTTGGGCATCGAGACACTGGGCGGAGTGATGACCCGGCTGATAGAGCGCAACACCACCATCCCCACCCGCAAGAGCCAGGTGTTCTCCACCGCCACCGACAACCAGCCGGCGGTCTCCATCCATGTGATGCAGGGCGAGCGGGAGATGGCGGCGGACAACCGCACCCT
>DHVS01000036.1:1168-8315 GCA_002412795.1 bacterium UBP2_UBA5202
ACGGCATCCTCCATGTCTCGGCCAAGGACCTGGGGACCGGCAAGGCCCAGAGCATCAAGATCACCTCTTCCTCCGGATTGAGCAAGGAGGAGATCGACAGGATGGCCAAGGACGCTTTGGCCCACTCGGCCGAGGACCAGAAGAAGCGGGAGGAGATCGAGACCCGCAACAAGGCCGACGGCCTGATATACAACACCGAGCGGATGCTGAAGGAATACGGCTCGCAGATCTCGGCCGACGACCGCAAGCGGATCGAGGACGGCATCGCCCGCCTGCGCAACGTGCTGGGCCGCGATGACGTCGAGGCCATCAAGAGCGCCACCGAGGAGCTGAACGTGGCCTCCTATAAGATCGGCGAGGCGGTGTATGCCAAGGCCAAGGACCAGGGCGGACAGCCGGGCGGCCAGCCTGCCGGCGGCCCGGGGCCCGAGGCGGCTCCCGGACCGGAAACGGGGCAGGCCAAGCCCGAAGGCCCGGAGGACGCGGATTATAAAGTGGTAGACGACGAGAAGAAATAACGGCCCGGTAAATTTAAAACGCAACGGGGGAGATAAGCCTTGTCAAAAGGCTTCTCCCCTATTTGCGTATTTATGAGATTGTTTCCGGGGGATTTAAACTCATCCCTTGCTCCCGTCTCTTTGCTTCGATGTCACCCTGAGTACATTGCCCTGCTTGGCAAATCGAAGGGTCAGCACAAGTCCAAGAGAAGGGCCGGGAGCCTGCCCTGAGTTTAATCTGCATCTGACTATCGAAGGGTTGAGTTCACCTATGAAGCAAGACCTGAAGAAAATGAACAACTAATTTTCACTTAGTTCCAAATATAACCATTGAGAGGTATCAAGATGAAAACCCGAAGAGGTATCTTTATCTTGGCGCTGATCCTGGCCATATCCGGCTGTTCCAAGGACGAGCCCACCGCCACCGGAGGCAGCGGCCTGCCAAGCAGTTATTTGATGCCGGACTCTGTTGGGCAAAGCTGGCATTATAGCGGGTACAAAACTATTTTG
This sequence comes from bacterium UBP2_UBA5202, assembly GCA_002412795.1. GTDB lineage: Bacteria > Edwardsbacteria > AC1 > AC1 > EtOH8 > UBA5202. The sequence goes on from DHVS01000036.1 coordinate 2,176, forward strand.
GGTTATGATACTTTAGGAAATAGAACAGATAGCATTTCATATGTACTATCGTTGGATATTGCTATCATTAGTCGAGATACAATTAACGGATATCAAACTTTTACGGCAGAGATATGTTGCCGAACCCAAAAAGACAGTGGGGGAATTATAGCTGATACCGGTAGGGTACGATATGCACAGAATGATACTTTATTGGCAGAAGTGGCGTATGTTCCAGGCACGCCAGTGGGACCAAAACAAAAGGGGGTAATGCGAATCCGTTTTGGCGGGAAAACATACAAGAATATTGAGGAACTTCGTAAGTCAGTATTATTTGGTTCTGGTTCCGTAGGGAAATATGATACAACACTTATTCCTTATGACCCGCCCCGGATCCTGCTGGATTATCCGCTTATCTTTGGCAAGGAATGGGTCCATTATAGTACGGCATGGTTAAGCCATCGAAAGGCTGAAAGATTCGAAAGGACTCTTGTAGACGGGAGATATGATTATTGCTGGAAGATAAGATCTTTATTGGATGTTGATGGCGACGGCAACTGGGACAGCGATATAGTCTGGCATGACTGGTACAATGATTCAGGCATGATCAAAAGGCATTTGGAAATGCAGGGAACATGGGTTGGTCCATTAGGTGAAATGTTGGGAACTATTATTTATATAGAACATTACGAACTGGCAAACCCGTAAATAAACATAGAAATTACACATGACCCCCACCAAAAACGACTACTACGAAATACTGGGCATTCCCAAGAACGCCAGCGAAGACCAGATAAAGCAGGCCTACCGCGCTCTGGCCAAAAAGCACCATCCCGACATGAACCGGGAAAACCCCAAGGCGGCCGAGGAGAAGTTCAAGGAGCTTTCCGAGGCCTACGAGGTGCTGATGGACAAGCAGAAGCGGGCCAACTACGACCAGTACGGCCACGCCGGGGTGGATCCCAGCTTCGGCCGGGGCGGCTTCGACTTCGGCCGCGACTTCACCCATGCCGAGGACATCCAGGACATCTTCGGCTCCATGTTCGGCGGCGGTGGCGGCGGGAATTCCATCTTCGACATGTTCTTCGGCGGGCAGGGACAGGGCCAGGGCGCAAGGCGCAGGGGCCGGAACGAGCGCCGGGGCGGCGACCTGCAGATCCGCCTGCCTTTGACGCTGGAGGAGATCGCCTCCGGGGTGGAAAAAACTTTGCAGCTCAAGCGCTACGAATCCTGCCCCGACTGCACCGGCTCGGGGGTCAAGTCCGGGGCGGACATCAAGGAATGCCCGGCCTGCAAGGGCTCGGGCGAGGTGCGCCAGGTCTCCCGTTCCGTCTTCGGACAGTTCATCAACGTGGGGACCTGCCCCCAGTGCGGGGGCGAGGGCAAGATCATCTCCAAGCCCTGCCAGGGCTGCGGGGGCGAGGGCCGGGTAAAGAAGGACGCCACCATCAAGGTCAAGATCCCGGGCGGGGCGGCCGACGGCAACTATCTCCCCTTAAGGGGCCAGGGAAACATCGGACTGCGGGGCGGCCCGGCTGGGGACATTCTGGTCTACATCGAGGAGAAACAGCACCCGCTGTTCACCCGCCACGGCGACGACCTGCTGGTGGGCATCTCGGTCTCCTACGCCCAGGCGGTGCTGGGCTGCAAGATAGAGGTGCCGATGCTCAACGGCAAGGCCGAGCTGTCCATCCCCTCCGGCACGCCCTCGGGCAAGATATTCCGGATGCGGGGCAAGGGCCTGCCCCGGCTGAACTCCGGCGGCAGCGGCGACCAGCTGATCAAGGTTGAGGTCTGGATGCCCCAGAAGCTTTCCGGCGAGGAAAAGAAGATATTGAAACAGCTGGAGGAATTGCAGAAGAACAAAGTTCCGGGGGCCTGCAAGATCAATCCCGGGGACTGATTAGCCACAGAGACTCCCTTCGATACACTCAGGGTAAACTCCGGCACAGAGAAAACTAATTAAATGAGAAATTGGAAATGGGAAGCCATAGTTTGTATTTGTGTCTTTTGTGCTTTTTGTGGTGAATGAAAGAAATAATGTCTACAGAATATTTCTACGCCCCGCCGGAGTGCGTCTCCGAGCGGCAGATCGTCATCACCGGCGAGGAGGCCCGGCACATTGCCAAGGTGCTGAGGCACAAGAAGGGCGATATGCTGACCGTCGTGGACGGCCAGGGCGGGGAGTACATGTGCTCCATCGCCGCGGCCACCGAGCACACGGTGACCGCCAGCATCGTCAACAAGCTGCGCAAGTCGCACGAGCCCATCGCCCGGGTCACTTTGGCCCAGGCGGTGCCCAAGGGCCAGCGGATGGATTTTGCCATCGAGAAGGGCACCGAGCTGGGGCTTTACGCCATCATTCCTCTGTTCACCAAGAACTCGGTGGCCCGGCCCGGCGAGGCTGACCGGCTGCTGCCGCCCATGCCGGACGAGGAGGGCCCCGGCCACAAGAGCGCCCGCTGGCAGAGGATTGCCGCCGCCGCCATGAAACAATCCCTGCGCTCGGTGCTGCCCCAGATCGGCCAGCCCGAGGAATTCAAGGACTTGATGCAGAGGCACAAGGAGTTCGAACTGATCCTTTTGGCCGACGAGGGACAGCAGAAGATCTCGGTAGCCTCGGTGTTCAAGGGGCTGGCCAAAATGCCCCGGACCGTCTTATGCCTGGCCGGCCCGGAGGGCGGGTTCACCCAGGAAGAGAGGGACCTGGCCCAGAAACATAACGCCCGCATCGTCACCCTGGGCCCGCGGCGCCTGAGGGCCGAAACCGCCGGGATCGTGCTGAGCACCTTGATCCTGGCCCAACTGGGAGAACTGGGAGAATGACGGGAATGAGAACGATCAAAATCATCCTGGTCCTGTTAACGGCCTCAGTCCCGGCCCTGGGGCAGGACCAGTTGGAGATCCGCCCGGCCCGGGGTTCTTACCAGCCGAAATCCTGGCCGGCCAAGTTCGACTCAACCCACCAGTATGATGTCCTTAGGTACCGGCTGGCGGTGGACCTGCCCATGACCAACGACTCGCTCTACGGGCACCAGGACATTCTGGCGGTGCGGAAAGCTTCAGGCGACAGCCTGACCCTGAACTGCGTCCGGCTGGAGGTGGACTCGGTCAAACTTGACGGCAGTCACACCGGATACAGTCTCAGCGCCGACACCCTGTCCTTGACGGCAGATTTTGCTTCGGTTGGTTTGGAACAAAGTTTCAATCTGGAAATATTCTACCGGGGCGGTAATTTCAGCAAGAACGGGACATGGTCCAACGGATATTACTGGTTCAAGCAGGGGGTGGCCCGCGGCACTTCCACCGACACCCTGCATACATTGGGCTACACCATGAGCGAACCCCAGGATGCCCGGGCCTGGATGCCCTGCTTTGACGAGCCCTGGGACAAGGCCGATTCCGGCTGCAGCATCTCCATCACCCTGCCGGATTCCTTTGCCGCGGCCTCCAACGGCCTGCTGCAGGACACCCTGCGCAGCGGGGACCGGCTGACCTGGCGCTGGCGGGAGGATTCGGCCATCGCCACCTACCTGATGTGCTTCACCGCCTCGCGCTATGCCATGTGGTCGGACACCGCCCATACTGTTTCGGGGAGAGCCATTCCGCTTAACTACTTCATCTGGCCCGGGGATTCCGCGCAATCGCGCACGGTGTTTGCCACCGTGCCGGGAATGGTCCGCCTGCTGGATTCATTGTTTACCCCTTACCCTTTCAGCAAGTACGGGATGGCCGTGGTCTACCCGGCCTGGTTCGGCGGGATGGAACACCAGACCATGACCACCATCAGCCGTTCCTGGCTGCTGGGCGATGTTCAGAAGGGGGTGATCCACGAGCTGGCCCACATGTGGTACGGGGATCTGGTGACCTGCGGCACCTGGGGCGATATCTGGCTGAACGAGGGCTTTGCCAGCTACCTGGAGGCCGTACATTACGAATGGGAGAAGGACAGCCTGCCGGGAAATTACATGAACCGGTGGTTCTGGCGGGCGCTCTACGGGACCGCCAATCTCTATCCCGTCTACAATCCGCCGGAAAACCTTTGGTTCGACTATCCCCTGGTTTACAACAAGGGGGCCTGGGTGCTGCAGGGCCTGCGCTGGGTGATGGGCGATACTTTGTTCTTCCCCATGCTGAGGGCTTATGCCGACAGCTTTGCCAACGGCAACGCCATCACCACCGATTTCCAAAGGATAGCGGAACAGTATTACGGCTCATCGCTGCAATGGTTCTTTGACCAATGGGTCTACCGGGCCGGGCACCCAATTTACACCACGGCGATCTACTACAAGACCCAAGGCGACAGCAATTCGGCCTGGGTAAAACTGAGGCAGACCTCCACCACCGGAGAGCTTTACAAGATGCCGCTGGCCCTGGCCTGCAGCACCTCCGCAGGCTTTGACAGCGTGACCGTGGTCCGGGACAGCCTGGCTGTGCAGGATTTTCTGGTTTACGATGACCAGCCGATCGCCAGGATCAAGCTGGATCCGGACAGCTGGGTACTGAAGGAAGCTTATGACAGCCTGCCGGTTTTATCGTATCTTACCACCACCATTAAAGCAAAGTACGGAAACAGCATGATCCTTGCCCATTGGAATAAGTTCCGGATGGATTCCACCTGCGCTGGGTACAATGTCTACCGGGCTGACAATTCCTCCGGGCCTTTCGGCCGGATAAATGCGGACATTGTCGCTGACACCGTTTTCGCCGACACCACCACCTTCAGCGGAACGGAATATTATTATGCGGTGACGTCGGTGAGTTCTTTGGATACCTGCTACGAAACTCACCGGTCCAATGTCATGTCGTTAGTGGCCGGGGGAGTGGAAGGGGAGCCGGGATTACTGATTACGAATTACGAATTTAAACTGTCACAGAACATACCAAATCCCTTCAAACAAGTAACAACGATCAATTATCAATTAACAAGACCGGGACTGGCAACCATCAAGGTTTACAATGTCCAGGGGCAATTAGTGAAGACTTTGGTCAACGGCGCACAGCCGGCGGGCCGGCACCAGGCGCAGTGGAACGGCCGGGATGCAACCGGCAACAAAGTTTCCAGCGGGATATATTTCGCCAGGCTGGAAGCGGAGGGCAGAACCATCACCCGGACCCTGCAGTACGTAAAATAGCTGAAAGCCTGTCATCTTGAGATGTTTTACTTGCTAAACAAATCAAAAGATGGCATTGTCGCCTCCTTCGTAAGTAGGGCCGGCAGCCATTTTCACTGCGGTAAACTCAGTGCATCGCTCAGGGCAGGCTTTCAATTTGAGAGGCAAGATGCATATCTCAGGGTGACAAATGTATGTTTTAGGAAATTTACAGAAGTTCAGTAAATAGGAGATAAAAGTGAACTGGATAGACATCATCATCCTGATCCTGCTGGGGCTGGCGGTGGGTATGGGCTTCAAGAAGGGACTGGTGCAGGAGATCGTGGGAATCGTGGCTTTGATCGTAGCATTCTTACTGGCCCTAAAACTGCACCCGGCCGCGGCCGGCGGAGTGGTGAAGCTCTTTCCCAAAGTGCCGCCGCACCTGGCTCCCACCCTCGGGTTCGTGGTGATGTTCCTGGCGGCCTTTGGGGCCATTACTCTGGCCGGGTGGCTGCTGTCCAAGCTGATCAAGGCATCACCCCTGGACCTGGCCGACAAGCTGGGCGGAATGGTGATCGGCCTGCTCAAGGGCGCAGTGGTGATCTCGATACTTCTCCTTCTGCTAACTTTCCTGCCATTACCCAAGGACATAACGCATAAATTGGACCGTTCAGGAATGATCCGTTCCATGCGCAAGGTGGCGCCGTGGGTTTACGATAAGACCAAGGGGCTTTGGCCCAAGGCCCAGGAGCTGTATAAGGAATTTGAGAAGACGCCGGAGCCTAAGAAAGTGGAGGAGTTGAAGACAGTATAGAGTGCATATCCTACACCTTAAATATGATTTAGACTAATATGGTTGGTACGGTTCCGCTAAACGTTACAGGCTTAATGAATATTATGGCATCAAGGGTAATATTTTCATCATATTGTCATTACGTGGAGCATTACCCAATCAGTCCGTCTGGAGCATGCCGATCAATGTCACTTAAGAATAATGGAAAAATCTTTAAATCCTTACCAAAATATAATCATCTAAATTAAGGCTCTTCCGGGTTTAGTGTGGGT
>DHVS01000008.1:0-36069 GCA_002412795.1 bacterium UBP2_UBA5202
TTACACAAATCATTTTACACCCTCGGTCATCTTGATATCCTTGTGTCCCAAAAGCTGCTGGACCACCTTTAAACTTGCCCCGGACATCACCAGGTGGCTGGCGAAAGAATGCCTGCAGTCGTGCAGGCGGAAATCTATGATGCCGGCCCGCTTCATACCCGCATGAAAATTCTTTCTGATGTTGACCCGGCCCTCGGGAAAGACCAGTTCGGATCCCGCCCTGTGTTTTTCCAGATTTTGAAGAAGCTGATAGACCTGGTCGTTCATGGGCACCACCCGCCGTTCGTTGGTCTTGGTCAGTTCCACCGATATCAGCCGCTGGTCCATGTCTACGTTCTTCCATTGAAGGTCAAGGATCTCGGATTTTCGCATGCCGGTGTTAAGGGCGAACATGACCACCTGCCCGGTCTCCTCCGGCAGTTCCCTTAGAAGCCTTCCGGCCTCTTCCATGGTCAAAAACCTTAGGCGCCCCGGCGGCTCCTTGAGCAGTGCCACGCCCTTCATGGGGTGCTTTTCCAGGTAGCCCCACTCGATGGCCTTGAAGAACATGTTTTTCAGGCAGGCCAGGTCCCGGTTGACCGTGGCGGGTCTGATCTGTTTCCCCCTGGTGAATTTTGCGAAGCGGTCGGCCTTGAAACGCTCTACATGCTGGGGCGTGATCTCGGAAAGCAGCCTGTCGTTGAAGTGCGGCCCCAGCTCCCTGATGTTGCCGACATTGAGGTCGTAGGTTCTGGCCGACTTGTTGGTCTTGGCGTATTTCAGGTATTCCTCGGCAAAAACGGCGAAGGTGATCTTCTTCTGGTCCTGGATGCCAAGGTTCTCCCTGCGCTCGATCTTAAGCTCGATATCCTTCAGGGTCAGTTCGGCCACCCGCTTGGAATGGCCGGCCCGTTTCCGGTACCGCCTGCCGTTGTAGACATAGTCGATGTACCAGGTATCCCCTCTTTGAAATATCCTCATCTCAAAAATCTCCTTAAATTATACCCGATTTGCCTTTCAAAATCAAGCAATTTAAGACAGCCCCTCGGGGCCGATGTCTAAAACCCTCCTGTCCCTGGCGGTCTTCTTTTTCTTCTCCAACCACTGGTCGATCTCCCTCACCCGGAAGCGGACCAGCTTTCCCAGTTTTACGTGGGGAATCATCCCGTCGTGGATCCAGCCGTAGATGGTCATCGGCTTGACCGAAAGGTTTTGGGACAGTTCCTTGATGTCAATGTACTTTTCCATAGTTGCGGGCTAAAAGCCCTAGTTCTCCATTTTGTGGTTGTTTACCGGGCTCGTTAATTAAAAGGGTCTTCCATTAGTGTTGTTCGCTCCACTAGCGTTTAGTAGGTGATAACGGCAGCATCCCGCCTTCTCCCCTTGCTGGGGTGAAAGACGGGATGGTGCGTCGTTGGGTGCTTTTCAGCTCACATCCTAGGATATCCCTGACCAGCCTGGCTGGCTATGTCCAGTCTACTTTGATGATTATAACAACTGATTTGGGTATTGTCCAATATTTAAAAATGCAGCAGATGTAACGCCATATAAGACTGGAAGTTATATTCACAAAGACAGCACACCAATACCAAACACGAATTTTCTTGACACCGAGATTTCTCTCTTGAACATATAATGGTTACTTAACTTTATGACTTGCACCATATTGTGCATTATCCATTGTGTTACAATGAGATACGGCGTGACATTAGGTTAGGCCCCCTGAGGTACCGATCTTCAAACCTTTAAGGGCTATTTTGTTGACTATTTTATACCCCGGTTTTTTTCACTATATAACGCCATTGTAACACCACTATGAATGGACAAATTTAGTAAAAATCCAGTATTAAAATGTTCCGTTTCATAAAAAATATGTTCAAGTCAATCAACAATATCGGCTCGGCAGTGCTGATATGCCCTGGCTTTTATCGACTTTCCATATCATCGTTGGGCCGTATCTATATCCGGCGAAGCCAACACAGGTGAATTTGCGCCCTTTATCGTCCGTGAACGGTTTATATGATCTAATCAATTCCCCAATATCCCCAGGCAAGTCTTTTTCCTCCTTGAACCAATTCTTGTTCAGTTCGCAATAGGCTACATTATCCCTCCATGGGCCGCCTTCCCAGGATCCGTCCGTGACTATCAGTCCGCCGGGAACCAATTTGCCGCATATCTTATCCCACATTTCCGCGTTCAGCCAAACGTCACCGCTTCCACCCTCGCCCTGGCTGTCGCCCCTGTAATAAAATACACCCAGGGATGTTATTTCCCTCTCAAATGCCGTAAAGCCGTAATCCTTGCATCGGTGTATTTTAACGGTCCTGCCGTCCGGTTCATGGGTGTAAGTGTCCGTAATGACAAACGGCCTTAAGCGATCGTATGATTTTCCGTTTTCCCTGTCTTTTTGGGAAATGAAGGCTGTATCGGGACGCACCCTGGCCTCCTGTTTAAAGATATAACCGCTGTTGGCGGGAATCCTGAAATTTGGCATAAAGCCCAGATCGACAAGCCAGTATTCCGACATATACGGGGAAAACAATTCTATTGCGTTTGCGCAATCGTTGCCGCAGCAGGGGTAAAACAATGTCATACCCTTTACGGTTTCCAAATATTTCTTATCCAGAACAAAATCATTAAACATGATATAATCCTTTCCATGTTCGCTTATTATTGCTGCGTTTGCGCTTTTCGATTTCCTTTGTTTGATCAAGAACATCTTCTGTAAATACTCCGCATCCCATTCAACGCAGCATTTTATTTATCGGGGCTTTCACATGACCCCGTATTTATTGCCGGTAATCGTTTCTTTATCTCTTCATGCTTCGCCAGCATATTGTCCAGGCATTTTCGCTGGTCGGCAATATGCTCCATCACCTTTTCAAGATATTTTTCCCCTTCCGGAGTCAATTTGTAATATTTCGCAGACTTGTCATCTGGAGCAATACACTCTATCCACCCATTGTCGGTGTACTTCTTTATTTGGCGGTAGACCCTGGCCAATTCCGGCGTCTCTTTTAGGTAACCCTTGGTCGTGGCTTTGTCCGTCAACTGGAAGCCGTGTATTCTTTTGTCGGCTATCAATAAAAGAATGGTTGGGCGAAGGTTTGACATGCCCCCATTAATTGTACCAGTATAAATGTTACTCTTAGGCCGCTGAACAGATGGGCAGCGGTTGTTTTGTTTCTGGGGCCGGAGGCCGGTAGCCAAGAGAACTGTGGGGCCTAAATGTATTATACTCATGCTGCCATCGGGCGGTCATGACTGACCTGACCCCCTACAACCGGTCCAGCCTTTATGATACAATAGCGGCTGGATGAACAATAAGAAAAGGGGGTAAAATGCCACAGAAACAGAACAAACCGGAAGAGATCATCGGGAAACTGCGGGAAGCGGAGCTGATGATCAACCAAGGAGCCACAGTAGCGGATGCCTGCCGGAAAATAGAGGTCAGCAAATTGACCTACTATCGGTGGCGGAAAGAATACGGTGGCTTACGGGTGGACCAGGCCCAGCGGATGAAACAGCTGGAGAAAGAGAACGGACGGCTTAAGAAATTAGTTGCCGACCTGTCGCTGGATAATCAGATACTGAAGGAAGCGGCCTCGGGAAACTTCTAAGCCCGGTCAAACGGCGCCGGGCGGTGAATAGGATATGTGAAGAATTGGCCGTTTCCCAGCGCCGGGCCTGTGTAGTGCTGGGGCAGACCAGGAGCACCCAAAGGTATACGGCTTATGTGCCTGATGATGAACCGCGGCTGGTGCAGGCCATAGTCAAATACGCCACAGATTACGGAAGATACGGCTACCGACGGATAACGGGACTGCTGCGGAATGACGGCTGGAAGGTGAATCATAAACGGGTGGAGCGGATCTGGCGGCAGGAAGGCTTGAAAGTACCCAAGAAACAGCCGGCCAAAAGAAGGCTGTGGCTTAATGACGGGTCGTGCATTAGACTCCGGGCAGAGCACAAGGACCATGTTTGGTCTTATGATTTTGTGGCCGGAAGAACCAGCGACGGCCGGCCCTTGAGATACCTGACCATGGTGGATGAATACACCCGGGAATGTTTGGCCGTGGATGTTGACAGAAGCTTAAAGTCCCAAAATGTGCTGGACAAACTGAATGACCTGTTTTTAAGCCGGAGAATCCCTGAATATATAAGATCGGACAATGGGTCCGAGTTTGCGGCAAAAGCGGTAAGACATTGGCTTGAAAGAGTCGGGGTAAGGACTTTGTTCATCGAGCCTGGCAGCCCTTGGGAAAACGGATATATCGAGTCTTTTAACGGCAAGCTTAGGGATGAGCTTTTAAATCTGGAGATATTTGACACCCTTTTGGAGGCAAAAGTCTTGACCGCCCGATGGCAGCATGAGTATAATACATTTAGGCCCCACAGTTCTCTTGGCTACCGGCCTCCGGCCCCGGAAACAAAACAACCGCTGCCCATTTGTTCAGCGGCCTAAGAGTAACATTTACACTGGTATAATTAACGGGGGCATGTCACTTACCCCGACTCTTTCAAGCCAATGTCTTACCGCTTTTGCCGCAAACTCGGACCCATTGTCCGATCTTATATATTCAGGGGTTCCCCGGCTTAAAAACAGGTCATTCAATTTATCCAGCACATCCTGGGACTTTAGGCTCCTGCCAACATCCACGGCCAAACATTCCCGGGTGTATTCATCCACCATGGTCAGGTATCTCAAGGGCCGGCCGTCGCTGGTTCTTCCGGCAACAAAATCATAAGTCCAAACATGGTCCCTGTGCTCTGCCCGGAGTCTAATGCACGATCCGTCATTAAGCCACAGTCTTCTTTTGGCAGGCTGTTTCTTGGGCACCTTTAAACCTTCCTGCCGCCAGATCCGTTCCACCCGCTTATGATTGACCTTCCATCCGTCGTTCCTCAGCAGTCCGGTTATCCTTCTATAGCCATATCTGCCGTAGTCTTTTACCAGCCTGATTATCTCCTGCACAAGCCGCGGTTCGTCATCGGGCACGATATATAGATATCTTTGGGCGCTCCTGGTCTGACCCAGTGTCCGGCAGGCCCGGCGCTGGGAAACGGCTAATTCTTCACATACCCTATCTACCGCCCGGCGCCGTTTGACCGGGCTTAGAAGTTTCCCGAGGCTGCTTCCTTCAGTATCTGGTTGTCCAGCGACAGGTCGGCTACCAGTTTCTTCAGCCGTCCGTTCTCCTTTTCCAGCTGTTTCATCCGCTGGGCCTGGTCAACCCTTAATCCGCCGTATTCCTTCCGCCATCGGTAGTAAGTCAATTTGCTGACCTCTATCTTCCGGCAGGCTTCTTCCACCGTGGCCCCTTGGTTGATCATTATTTCCGCTTCCCGCAGTTTTCCGATGATCTCTTCCGGTTTGTTCTGTTTCTGTGGCATTTTACCCCCTTTTCTTATTGTTCATCCAGCCGCTATTGTATCATAAAGGCTGGACCGGTTGTAGGGGGTCAGGTCATGTCCCCGGCGGCTGTATCGCCAAACTCCTCAAAATAAATGGCCCGGGCGGTGCTGTCGGCCTGATAACCCGGAATGACAGCCCACACAAAGGATGAGCTTAGCAAAACAATTGCTGAAAGGCATTTAATCAGAATGGGCATATTTTTGGTCCTTTTTGAACTATATTCTCCGAGCCTGCCGGGGTAAATGCGTTAAAGCAGTCTGTCAGTAAATGCAACCTTACCGGCCTTCCTTACGGACAAGAAATATCATTGTTTTGTCTTCAATCAGCTTCGCTTCATCGTTTTTCCCCAACTTTCTGTACACAAAAGCTAAATCGTTCAATAGCGCTTGATATTGTATTTCATCATCTGGATTATTTGATTTACGATTATTTTCATATATGGGTAAAAGCCATAATAACATTACTTCAGACAATGGGTATTTTCCCAACACCCGGTAAACAGCGCCCAGATAGGAAACAGATTGTATTACTGCGGGGTGGTCTTTACCAAAGGTATTAATATTTATCGCTAATGCTCTCTCAAAAAGAGGTTCGGCCATATCAAGTCTCCTCTGGCCATAATAAAGCGCTGCCAGAAAAAGCAAGGAAGTAGCCAGACCCGGATGCTCCGGACCGAGTGTTTTTTCTTTTATAGTAATTGCTCTTTGAAATGAAGACTCGGCCAAAGCATATTTGCCCTGTGATTGATACGCTGCCGCCAGGTTATTCAAAGTTAAAGCCACTTCGGGGTGTTCCGGACCAAAGGCCTTTTCGTTTATTGCCAATGCCTTCTTGAAAAGATCGGCCGCTTTTGTATGGTTCTCTTGGAACCCGTATATTATTGCAATATTATTTATAGACTGAGCAGTGTTTGGATGCCCGGCGCCAAAAGCTTTCTTGGCTGTTTTTAATGCTGCTTCAGCCGCGTCAAGAGCTTTTTCATATTGTCCGCGCTCGCACGATTTGTTAACGACACTCATCTGCAAATTCCACAATGCTGTATCCGATAAAACCATTTCTTTTTCCTTTTATTACTGATACAATTTAAAGCCTCAACCACATGCAACTCATGCCCCCCCAGGTCGTGTATGCCCCCGGCATATTTGGTTTAAGTCGGCTGCCCAATAGGGGGCAGGGATCTGTTTCTTAACCTATAAGTAACATATAAACCGGCACAATTAATCAGGGGCATCACATAAATTATGTAATATTTACTTGTCTTATGTAATGATTTAAAAGCTGTTTTAAAGGATCAAACCAAAACCGCAAATCGTCTTATTATATTGGCTTGCAATGCGTTACCTCCTACATTCACACCTTGGCATTGTACTTGCTTATTTATATGAGTGGAACGCAAAACAAATAAACCAATATAATAAAGGAGACCCCGATGAAAAACCTAACCCTGCTCCTGATCGCCTGCGGATTGATCTTCGCGGCCAGCCCGATTGCCTTGAATCTGGAAAACAATAATGCATACGCCGCCACCGACGGAAGCCGCTTCCTGCCTAGGCCCATCGTCATCCCGGTGGACGAAGGCCTTAAATCAGAGATTCAGGTTGCCTGCCCCGACTGGAAACGGTATCTGCCCAGGCCCATCGTCATCCCGGCGGAAGAAGGCCTTAAATCAGAGATTCAGGTTGCCTGCCCCGGCCAGCGTTGGTATCCGCCCCAACCCATTATCATACCAATTGGCCAGGCATAAAAATTTATACCCGGAAAAAAGGGGCAGCTTTTATAAGCTGCCCCTTTTTTATCCAATCAAGTCTTTAATTTTTTGCGAGAGTTCGGCTATCTTAAACGGCTTGGTGAGATAATGGTCGGCTCCGGCTGAAAGTCCGGTTTCAATGTCCTTGCCGGATGTTTTGGCGGTGACCATTATCACTTTTATGCCCGTGGTCAGCGGATCATTTTTTATCCGGCGGCAGAGCTCAAACCCGTCCAGCCCCGGCATCATCACATCCAGCACCGCCAGTTCGGGCGGCATTTGACGGATCTGGGCCAACGCGGTCAGCCCGTCCGAAGCCTGGATGACCTCGTAGTTGTCCCGGGCCAGAAGCTCTGATATCAGAAACAGCACATTGGGGTCGTCATCGACCACCAGTATTTTTTTGGGCTTCACGGCAATTTCATTCATAATTACTGATTATACTCCAATTCATGTGTGAATTCAACCTTCATTTTTGGGCGGTTGACCGGGGTCAAGTATCTCCTTGATCTTTTTCTTAAAATCATCGAGATTAAGCGGCTTGGTGATATAAGCGGCAATGCCCGAAGTGCCGATGACGTAATCGTCCTGCAGGTGTTTGAAGGCCGAACAGACCACCACCGGAAAGTCTTTCTTTAACTCCCGGATTCTCTGGATCAGCTCCAATCCGTTCAGATCCGGCATTTTGATGTCAAATATCCCCAGGTCAAAGTCCTCTTTCAGTATCTTCCTCAGGGCCTCGCGGCCGGTGGCCACCACCGTCACTTGGTAACCCTCTTCGGTCAGGACCGCTTCCAGCAGCAGTCTGATGTTGGCTTCGTCGTCAGCCACTATGATGTGTTTCATGTTGGTGCTCCTTGGTTATATTTTGAAAGTAGTAAGGTAGGCCGGTAGCAGGGTAGTACCCGTAGGAAAGTAGGCCCGTAGCAAAGTACCCCGTAGCAAAGTAAGGAAGCAGTGACTGGTTCTGTGCCTGTCCAAAGAAGCCTTGGCATAGGTTGGGCGTAGTCGGATTCATTGTTAATTGCCTTGGGCCTCCGTCTCGGCCGCCGCCGGAAGGACCAGGCTGAAAGTGGTTCCCTTGTCTATCTCGCTTTTCACGGTGATCTGCCCGCGGTGCTCCTCCACTATTTTCTGGATGATGGCCAGGCCCAGGCCGGTCCCGGCCGACTTGGTGGTAAAGAAAGGCTTGAAAATGGTTTCCAGGTTCTCCGGGGGAATGCCGCAGCCCTCATCCTGGACAATGATCGAGGCCACCGGGCCCAGGTCGCCCTCCAGTCGTTCGGTTTTTATGGTTATGGCCCCCGGCCGGTCCATGGCGTCAATGGCATTGTTCACCAGGTTCAGCAGTATCCGCTCCAGCCTGACGGCGTCGCCCATTACCATCGGAGTATTGGGCGAGGCCTGCTTTACCAGGGTGATCTCTTTCCGGCCGGCCTGTTCCGATTTGGCGGCTATCACCCGGTCCGCCAGCTGTTCCAAATTGACCGCAAGGTTGGCGGCCTTCTTCTGGTGGACAAAATCCAGGATGTCGGAGATCAGAATGTCTATCCGGAAGGCCTCCTGGGTCACTATGTCCACATACTTGCGCCGGGGATCGGACTTCTCCACCTTGGTCTGCAGCAGCTGGGCGAACCCGGCGATGGCGTTGAGGGGATTGCGGATCTCATGGGCCATCACCGCCGCCATCTCGCCCAGCACCGCCAGCTTCTCCGAGTGTTTGACCCGTTCCTCCAGACTCTTGGTCCGGGAGAGATCATTGAAAATGGCGATGGCCCCGTTGGTCCGGGCGGTCTGGCTGTGCAGCAGCGAAGTTGAAAGGCCCAGGGGGATCTCTCTTGCATTTTCGACCCTGACTATTATCTCATCTCGGTGGATGTTATTTCCTGTCTCCATGGTCCGCCTCAGCAGTTCCTCCAGCGGCTTCAGAGGTTCAAAATCGCCCAAGGTCTTTCCCATCACCATTGAGGGGGGAAGCATGAATATGGTACCAGCCTGCTGATTGAAGGTGGTCACCACCCGGTTTATGTCCACCACTATCACCCCGCTGCTGATGCTGGTCATTATGTTGTCGTTGTATTCCTTGTAATATTTAAGGCTTTCATTGACCTTCAAATATTCTTCGGTGGCCTGTTCTATTTCTTTTTGAAGTACGTGCCCGTACTCCTCGGCCTGTTCCTTTTTCTTGCGCTCGGCCGCCACCTGCACCGACCAGAAACTGCTGAACATGGCGATCAGGAAGAAGAACGGGATCCTCAGCCAGAAGGAGGGCTCGCTGAACATGTCGGCCCCGTATTTCTTGTAGACCAGCCAGCCGTACAGCAGCGAGGTGACGATGGCCACCGGGAAGGAACCTCCCAGGCTCTGCCCCACGCTGGACATGAAGATGCTGAGGAAGTAGATCAGGTAAAAATCGGTGTCTATGCCCTCGGCAAAATAGACCACCGCCGAGACGAAGATGATGTCCAGCATGAAAAGGACATAGACAAACCAGCCCTTTTCAAAATAGCGCTGGGGAACAAAGGAGATGGCCAGGTTCAGCACCAGGTAGATCAGCGACAGCAGGTAGTTGGGGCAGGCAAAGTCCAGTCCCTTGGGGCTGTAGGCCGCCATGAAGATCACCAGCAGCACCACCAGCCAGCGGATGATCAGCACCGTGCTTTTGTGGTTCAGGGTCAGGCCCTTTAACTGAAGCATACTTTTATGACGTTTGCTGTTTACCGTTTAGGGTATGGGGACCTGGTCATTGCGAGAGGGGCTGAGTGCCTTGCTGACGCGGCAATCTATAAATTATAATTTTGCTGGGCTGCTTCACTTCACAAGCCGATCATGGGGCTATCCTCAGTGCAGGCACTTGTCAAGCAGGTGGGTTCCCTCGCAGTGACGGGTTCGGGGTTGTTTGCAGCGCCTGCTGCACCATCAGCAGCAGTTCCGCGCTGCGGTAGGGCTTTTGGATGAATCCCGACGCCCCGTCCTTCAAAATGGCCTGGGCGTCTCCGTCCTCGGAGAAACCGGAGGACAAAAGCATCTTGACCTGTGGGTTGATCTCCCGCATCCGGTTGAAAGCCTCCCGCCCGTCCAGCCTGGGCATCACCATGTCCATGATCACCAGGTCTATGTTGCCGTGGTCTTTGGCGTACAGCTCCACCGCCTCCTGGCCGTCGGCGCAAGTCTGTACCCGGTAGCCGGCGGTTTTAAGGATATGGGCGGCGAGGGTCCGGATCATGTCCTCGTCATCCACTATCAGGATGCTGCCGGTTCCGGCGGCGACGGGCAGCTCATTGGGCTGGGCAGGGTCCTGCTCCCCGGCAGTTTTTGGCTCTGCATACAGCGGCAGGTACAACTTAATGGACGTACCCCGGCCCGGCTCGGAATAGACCTCCACCGAGCCCCCGTGGTTCTTGACGCAGCCGTAGACCCCGGCCAGGCCCAGACCGGTGCCCCGGCCCTTTTCCTTGGTGGTGAAGAAAGGTTCGAACAAGTGCTTTTTAACCTCATCCGACATGCCGCAGCCGGTGTCCTCCACCGAGACCTGCACATAGTGCCCCGGCTCTATCTTGTAATTGTGCCGCAGGATGTATTCTTCGTCCAGGTTCACCAGGTCGGTGGAGAAGATCAGTCTGCCTCCCTGGGGCATGGCGTCCCGGGCGTTGATCCCCAGGTTCATCAAGGCGTTCTCCAGCTGGCTGTGGTCACCCAGGATCACCGCCGGGTTGGCCCGCAGGTGCTGTTCTATCTTGATCCGCCTGTCTATGGTGTTGCCCAAAATGCCCAGGGTCTCGGCTATCACCTTATGGACGTTGACCGGAACATTATGGTAATGCCCCTTGCGGGCAAAGGCTAAAAGCTGCTTGGTCAGTCCGGCGGCGTGCCCCGAGGCTTTAATGATGTTGTCCACATAGTTCTCCAGTTCCTTCTGGCCGTAAACCTTAAGCTGCAGCAGTTCGGCGTTGCCCACTATTCCGGCCAGCATGTTGTTGAAGTCGTGGGCCACCCCCCCGGCCAGAAAGCCCACCGCCTCCATCTTCTGGGCCTGCAGCAGTTCCTGCTCCATCAGCTTGCGGCCGGAGATGTCGGAGATGATGTGCACCGCGCCCACCAGGTTCTTCTGCCGGTCAAAGATGGGGTCCGCCGTGATCAGCAAGAATTTGCCGTCGCGTTCCAGCTCCAGGGTCTCCCGGCGCAGGGATCTTTCCATCCGGGCCACCGGGCAGTGTTCCAGGGGCTCTTCAAGGCCGTGGACCAGTTCATAACAGGTACGGCCCAGTATCTCGGCATACGGCTTGTTGAGCAGTTTGGTGAAGGCCTGGTTGCACTGCAGCACCTTCCACTGCCGGTCCAGCAGGCAGACCCCGTCGCCGATGGAATCGAAGGTGGTCTCCCATTTCCTGGCCGCCAGTTTTATCTGTTCCTCGGCCTGCTTGCGGACGGTGATGTCCCTTATGTTGCATTGGACCACATTATGGCCGTCCATCGGATAGACGTTGCTGACGAACTCGACATCCTTTTTTTGGCCGTCCTTGGTCTGCAGCGGCAGATCCTCGTACCGGACGTACCCCTTTTTCTGCAGTTCCATAAAACTGTCGCGGCTGGCCACGATGTCCCGGAACAGGCCGATCTGCCAAAGTTCCTTGCCGATCAGCTCCTCCCGGGGATACCCCAGCAGGTCCTTGATGAAGGGGTTGGCGTCATCTATCACGCCAGTTTCGGCGTTCAGTATCAGTATCCCGTCCTTGGCCGACTCAAACAGCCGGCGGTATTTCATTTCCGAAACCTGCCGCGCCTCCTCGGCCCGCTTGCGCTCGGTGATGTCAGTAGTGATGCCGTCCACTCTGATTGCACTGCCATTTTCACCGAATACTATCCAGCTACGATCACTGACCCATATGATGGTCCCATCCGGTCTGACAATACGGGCCTCGCGTTCTGACTTGCCGGTCTCCCGCAACTTCCTGAAGGCCTCTTCCACCCCAGGGGCGTCCTCAGGATGAGTCATTTCCTGCCAGAGGGCGGGACGCTGCACAAAGTCCCTGACCTTCCTTCCATAAAGCATTTCCACTGAAGGGCTGAGGTAATTGACTCTCATCTCAGGCCAGGAAAGAGACCAGATGACATCCCTTGTGTTATGTAAAATGCTGGAGAACTTTTGCTCGCTCTCTATGATTTTTTCCTCCGCCTGCTTGCGCTCGGTGATGTCCTGGAATGCCCCCTGTACTTTAACGATCTTTCCGGCTTCGTCTTTTACCGGTTCGCCAATGGTTCGCACCCAGACCCGCCTGCCGTTGGCGGTGATGATCTCCATTTCCTCATCATAGGGAATGCCTTTCTGGGCGCATTCGGTGAATACTTTGGCTATTTTATCCCGCCACTCAGGCGCATAAAAATATATCCCCTCTTCCACCGATGGCGCGTACCCGGCAGGCTTTTCGTGGATGGCCGCCGTTTCGTCGGACCAGGTGCAAAGGTTGTTTTTAAGGTCAACGCTCCAGCCGCCCATTTTTGCCGTCGATCCGGCGATACTCAGCAACCTGGCGTTTTCCCTAAGTTCTTCTTCGGCCTGCTTTATCTCGGTCAAATCTTCGTAGATGGAGACCACCTCTCCGGTGGGCAGTTTGTAAACATAATTCTTCCGCCAACTCGTAAGATGTCCATCTTGATACAGCGAAACCGGGTGCAACTCAGATTCCCCGGTCCGCCACACCCGCTGGAAGATCTCCAGCAGCCCCATGGATTTTATTCCAGGAAAGACTTCGGTCACTTTCCGTCCAATAACTTTGTCGGCGGATGTTTTCTCTATTTTCTGCCCGGCCCGGTTGAAATCCACGAACACGAAATCGTTCCCGCCGTCCACCGCCCGGAAGACCGCCACCCCGCTGTTGATGCCATGGAACAGTTCGTTATACCTCTTTTGGCTGGTCTGCAGCTCTTCCAGGTTGTGCTGAAGTTCCTCCCCGGCAACCTTGAGTTCCTCCTCCGAAGCCAGAAGTTCCTCGTTCTGTTTGCGTATTTCCTCTTCGGCGGCCTGCAGTTGCTGGTTGTTGGATTCTAACTCCTGGTAATTGGCCTGCAATTCCTCGTGCGAGGTCTGCAGGTTCGCTTCGGCCTGGGCCCGCCTCAGGGATACCGCTCCCAGGGAGCTGAAGGCTTTCAGTATCGCCTGGTCGGGCTCCGGCTGGCCTTTTTTAAAAGCGATCACCGAAGTTCCGTAAAGTATGCCTTCTGTATGATATGGTATCGCCTCGAACCTATCCAGCCCCAACATCGCCCCAATGGTAACGCTGGCCAGCTTGGGTACTGAGCCGAAGCTGATGTCGTGAAGCGAATGCCGGACTGCTAACTCATCGGCCATCATTTCTCGGTACGTCCCTGGGCTTACCGGCGACCGCAAGTCCAGCAGGCGCTTGCCCACCGTTTCTTCGATTTTGGACAGAGGGCCCGGCTCCAGCAGTACCCGCTTGAGGACGATCTCCTTATTGTTACGATCATACTCCCCAAAAGTTACGGCAAATCCGCCGCTGATCTTCTTCAACCAATCAGTCAGCAGTTCGTTTACCGGCTGACCGGCTGGCATCGAGGCCAACTCCAAAGAGCATT
This sequence comes from bacterium UBP2_UBA5202, assembly GCA_002412795.1. Taxonomy (GTDB): domain Bacteria; phylum Edwardsbacteria; class AC1; order AC1; family EtOH8; genus UBA5202. The sequence goes on from DHVS01000008.1 coordinate 13,737, forward strand.
GGTGCAAAAGTTTCACCAAAAGGGTATGCCGGGTTATTTCGTCTTGGGCTTTCTGTAATTCACCGTACTGCTGCTTAAGTTCCTCCTCCGAGGCCTTAAGTTCCTCCTCCGAGGCCGTCAGATCCTCGTTCTGCTTTCTCAACTCCTCTTCCGTTGCCATCAACTCTTGATTCGTTGCCTCCAGTTCCTCGGTGCGGTCCTGTATCTTCTGTTCAAACAGCCGGCGCTCGGTTATATCCCGGACTATGCCCTGCAGATATTTTTTGCCCTCTATTTCTATGTGCCGGGCGCTGATCTCCACCGGGAAGGCGGTTCCGTCCTTGCGCCGGTGCATGGTCACGTAAAGCATGCTCCCTTTGTCGGCCAGCTCGCCCATCTGGGCCCGGAACTGCGGCCGCAGTTCATCAACCCGGATCCTTTCGGCATCCATGCCTATCATTTCCTCCCGGGTATAGCCGTAGGCTTTCACCCCCCTTTCATTTATTTCCACCACTTTGCGGTTTTCATCCAGCAAAAATATGATGTCGTTGGCGTACATGGTCAGGTAGTCGAAGTGCCGGATCAAAGCCCGTTTTTCCAGCTCCTGCTGGTATTGTTTCTTGTAAAAGTCCCGGCGCTCGGCCTGCCAGATAAAGGACAATACCGCAGCCAAAAGAGTTATCACCAGGATTATGACAAACAAAATATTGAGGGCCTGTCTTTTAACCGGGGCGTAGATCTCCTCCTTGTCAACCTTGGCCACCATGAACCAGGGGGAATCGGGGATATGCAAGATGTAAGCCGCCACCGGTACGCCCCGGTAATCATGGCCCTCCGCCATGCCTTCATTGCCCATGGCCGCCATGGCCGCCGGAAGCAGGGTATCGCCCAAAGGCAGGCGCAGTTTCATGGCCGCCCCTTTTTGGTGCCTCAGATCGTTCAGGTAAACAATTTCATTGCCTTCTTTCCGCAACAGCACCGTTTCCCCGGACTTGCTGGCGGCGGGCCAGGTCTGGATCAGGGGAAAAAGATATTTGCCCGGATTGATCCGCAAAACAATGGTTCCTATGGGTAACGGGCCATCATTCAAGGGGGAGATCAGGTCCAAGTGCGCTTCCCGGCATTTACCACAATAGTAAAAGTCGCTGAAAATTATTTTTTTACTTTCCACCGCCTGTTTTACCAGGTCCTTGGTGGCCTGTCCGAGTTCGTGGTCTTGGCCCCGACCAACATAAAGGCGCACCCTGCCGGCCGGGTCAGCCAATGTAATTTCCTGGTAGTTGTCGTTGATCAGAAAGGCTTCCAGCTGTTTGTAAATGTTTTTCTTAAGCTCATCGTCTTTAGGGCTGCCGAACCAGAGGCGGACAGAGGCGGCCAGGATCTTGCTTTCCGCCAGATAATGGGCGTCGCCGTAGCGCTCCCGGCGCCAGGCTGCTATCTGGTCGCTTTTAAGCTGGGCGATGGTGGCCAGTTCGGCCTGGATCTGCTCCACCGCCCTGGCCCGCTGCTTAAAGAAATAAAAATACCCCCCGGCGCCAATGCCGGCCGCCAGCAGCAAGAATACCGCCAACAGCTTAAAGGGGATCTTTTGTAGTAATTGACGCCTGGTCATCTTGGTTCCTCCTTAGGTTTACCTTTGCCCACGAAAACCCACGAAATGGTTTATTTTCGTGCCCTTAAGTGCCTTTAGTGGGAAAGTATCTCACCTGGCTTCTGCCCGCGAAAAACACGAAAAATCGCGAAACCTTTTATTACTTAATACCTTCTCACTAAAACTACAAAGCAATTGATTGTTTTTCGCGTTCTTTTGCGTATTTAGCGGGAAAGGGCCCTGGGGTGTCTCTAACCACGAAAACCCGCGAAACCGTACTTTACTTAATACTTCTTCCGGGAGGTTACGATACCTTTCTACGAAAACAGGAAATTAATTAAGTATTTTCGTTTCCTTTCGTGTTTTTCGTGGGAAAGTATCTTGGGGATAGTCAGGGCTGTACACTCAGCAGTCTCTCGCATTCCTCCAGGAACTTCGCCATCCGGAACGGCTTCCCCAGGTAACCATCGGCCCCGGCCTTCAATATCTTCTGCCGGTTCTCCTCATTGTCGTAACCGGTGATGGCCAGCACTTTGGTCCGGCTGTGCTGTTCCTTGATCTGGCGGCAGACCTCAAACCCGTCTATCCCGGGAAGCTTCAGGTCCAGGATCACCAGGTGCGGATCGTGCTGGCCCAGCAACCGCCCGGCTTCAAACCCGTCGGCGGCGGTGAATATCTGGTATCCCTTCTTGGCCGACTTTAAAAAACTGGTGATTAATTTCAAAAGAACGGGATCGTCGTCCACTATCAAGATTTTCTTCTCTTCCGCAACCAAACCGGCCGGAACCGGCATGTTGTGCAGTTTTATGAAAGCCATCAGGTCCGGCTCCAGCACCCGGCGGTGGCCGCCCGGAGTGTTGAAAGCCTTAAGCTTCCCGCTGTCCACCCAGTTGGCTATGGTGGAGGGATAGACGCCCAGCATTTTTGCGATGGCAAAGGTGGTGAATGTTTTCTGTTTCATGGCCTTTATGCAAGTTTGTGATATGCTTATTATACTAATTATACTGATTTTGCTTGTTTTGTCAATAGGCCGGCAGAAAAAAATAAAGCCCCGCTACACTTCGACTATGCTCAGTGTCCAGCGGGGCTTATTGGCACGGTTCACTCTTGGATATTGTAGTTAAGCCTACGGCCATTTAACAATTTATTATCCCTGGCTGTTATCAGTTGCAGTCATGCAGCACTGCTCGGCTTCCCATAAAAGATTTTTTCCGCACTGGCAGGTGTGCTCTTTTTCCTGTTCCTTCAGCCATTCCTCGGGCCCGAGGTTATTCAGGCGCTGGATGTTGACGAAGGCCAGGGCGTGATGCTTAAGCCCATCCTGGTAAAAGTTATCCAAAGTGGCGCAGGGGAAGTCGGCGCACTGGCCGCAATGCAGAAGGTTTTTGCCCGCCGCGCAGGCTTTAGTGGGGCAGTCAGAGACTAATTTGTCCTCCACCCGGCATCCCTGGCATTTGTGTTCGCCTGAATTTTCCTGGTAGTTTTTGCAGCCCCCGCAATAGAGCCCGCAGTAGCTTAGAAGTTTGTGTTTGTCCATTAAATAACCCTTGCCTTCAGGACGGAGTTGACCCGGACAGTGAAGCAGGCCATAGCAGCGTTTCTCCCGGTTAAAGTTTGAGTGGTTTGGTGGAGAATAAATTATCACTATTTTCATTGTAACATAACGATGTTTAAGTGTCAATGCAAAACAGAACCCCGCCGGCTTGTCCGCCGTAGCTTTAGCGGAGGCGGGAGGGCGGGGTTCTGTTTTGGGATTAGCCGGTCAGGCCGGGCTGTCAGACTGTCGGGTCAAGGATTCGACGGCAGGAACAAGCGCCTTTTAAAAAATGAAAACACAATCGGCCAGCGCCTCGTCCTGGCCCATGGCTTCTTTCATGCCCTTGTCCAGAAAACCCTGTTTTATCAGAAGGGCTTCGGCCGGGCTGTCGGCCTTCCAGCATTTGAAATGGGCGGGGTAGTTGTGAAATTTAAAGCATTGCTCGGGCGAAGAGGTAATGCCAATGTTCCATATGGCATAACTCATCGCATTGGCGTCTTTGACCCTTGCCTCTATGGCCTTGCCGATCTCTTCAATGCCGGGCATTTTATCCTCCTGGCGCAGTAAGTTTGTCACTTAAGGCTGACCATGACTATCTTGCCTTTTACCTCAAAGGCCACCTTATCCTCCCGGGCCAGCCACCCCAGGGCCAGATACAGCCACTGCTCCTTTAGGCTGGTGGCCTTCTCCAGCGCCGCCGGATTCTGGGGGCTTTTTTCTTTGAGCGCCTGCCAAACCCGGCCGGCATACTCCCCTATCAACGGCTGCCACATAGTTTGACCCTCCCATTTTAAAAGTTGGCGCTGTTATGCGTCCGCCATGGCTGCTGCGTTCTGATTTTTCCCGGCCATAAAAGGGCTGTGAACCACAATCGGCTGGGCCTGGGGCAGATCCTCCTTGATCAGCGGATCAAGCAGCTGGTTCAAATATACCAGGGCGCCATCGGACCAGGTTTCGTCGATCTCTACCCAGGTTATCATCGGGTCATATTGGGCATACTCCGCCACATATTTATTTTTTCGAAGGTCTTTTATGGCTTCCCTTAAATAACCCCACCCGAGCTTGATTGTTTTATACTGGGGGCCCGGATCGCTGTCATTCTGCCGGGCATAAAACACCACATAAAGACCTGCGGCATCGCGGGCCGGACCGTATTTAAGGTTAAGCCGCAGCAGCCGGGGCCAGCCGCCATCGGCGTATTTTATCCATTCCATAATTAACCTTTTATATTATGGTTAAAAGATGTATACATACTGCCCGTCTTGCCCCTCATTGCCCGGGGCTTCGTTATAACCCATTCTTATATGTTCAGTCTTGATTGCCCGGGCCGCTTTGGCATCGTCGGCCATCCAAAAATGGAAAGTATTGATGTTTCCCAGCTCCTCCCGGCATTTAACCGGGTCGGCCGTAACGCCTATGAACCACAGGGAATAACCCATCTCACCATCGCTGTTGACCCGGGCTTCTATTTCCTGCTTTATGGTTTCCGCGCTGGTCATCACAGTTCCCCCTTTTTGCCGCCCTGATGAAGTTCCACGGGCTTAGCAGGCAGGTTTCCCTAAAAATCAAAGATGCATCTTTCATTCCAAAGATGCATCTTAAAACCAAACTATTTTCCGATTCGTTCAAGCCGTTGAAATAGCTGATGCTTCTGGCGCCAACCTAAACAGCGCTCACACAGTTCCAGCCTTTTAGACAGCGGGCAGATACCCTTCTATGCAATTTTTTACCTGTATCAAAAGAGGTTTGTTTTGTAAGGCGTTGGATAATAGCATCATTAGTGAACCGCCGTTAACCTGCATTTATTTTTGTGCGGTGCAAGCTTTGGCAGGGGTATGATCAGCGCCTATGCAATTACCTTCTCGCAACTTCTTTTAACTTCTCCAGCACCCAGTCGCTCTTGTCAATCACCTCTTCGTTGCTGAACCGGATTACCTTGATGCCGTACTGGTTGACCTCTCCCCGCCTGACGGCTTCCCTCTCCACTGTGGAGAGGGATCGTGGGAGAGGTCGGTGCTGGGTTGGACACCCCTCCTTCGTTAGCCATTATGCTGGCAGGCCTCAGGACAGGTTCTTGTTCTCCCCTTCTTAGGGGCTGGACACCCCTCTTGTTCTCCCCTTCTTAGGGGAGACAAAAAGCCTCTCCTAATAAGGAGAGGCTTTGGTATCTGACCGGTGCTTAGGGAGCAAACAGAACAACTCAGCTCCCGAACAGCGACACCACCCGGTTCTTCCCCGCCCTCTTGGCCTGGTACATGGCGTCATCGGCCCGCTTGATGATATCCTCCCCGGTGCTGTCGTTGGCCGAGGCCTGGGTCAGGCCTACGCTGACCGAGATCATCTGGTCCTTGCCCTCGATGAATTTCTTCTGCTCCACCGCCGCCCTTATCCTTTGGGCGATGATCATGGCCTGGTCCTCCTTGGTGTCGGAAAATATGACTATGAACTCATCCCCGCCGTAGCGCACCGCCAGGTCGCTGGTTCTGATCTCGTCCTTAAGTATTTTGGCCACTGCGGTCAGCACCTGGTCGCCGGAAAGATGCCCCAGGTTGTCGTTGATGGATTTGAAGTTGTCTATGTCCAGGATCATCAGCGAGAATATCCGGCCGTGCCGTTTGAATATGGCCAGCTCCCGGTCCATCACCGTGCTCATATATTGACGGTTGCAGAGTCCGGTCAGGGGATCGGAGATGGACTGCTGGAAGGTCTGGTCCAGGCTGTACTTCAGCTCCTGCTGGGCCAGGTGCTTGCGGATGTTGACCTTTACCCGGGCCAGCAGTTCAAGCGATTTTACCGGTTTCACCAGGTAATCGTCCACTCCGGTGTTAAAGCTCTTTACCTTGGTCTTCATGTCGCTCATGGCGGTAATGATGATCACCGGGATATCCTGGGTCGCCGGATCCTGCTTGAGCTTTTGCACCAGATCCAGGCCGTTGATGTCAGGCAGCATCAGGTCCAGCAGGATCAGGTCGGGAATGGCGGCCTTCAGGTGTTTTTGAGCCTCCCCGCCGTCAGGTACGGTATCGACCACGTAACCGCCGGCGTCCAAAATCCATTTGCATATGTTTCTGATCCGCTCATCGTCTTCCACTACCAGGATGTGGCTGCGGTAGGTGGAAAGGCTCTTTTTTATATGAGCCAGCAGCGGTTGGCGCTCGCTCATTTCCTTCAGCTGCTCCTGAAGTTTTTTTATTTTGACCAGCGAATGCACCCGGGACAAAAGCTCCTGGATATTGAAGGGTTTGTTTAAAAAATCATCGGCGCCGCTTTCCAACCCCCTCAACTTGTCCTCCACCTTGTTCAGTCCGGTCACCAGTATTATTGGAATGTCAGAAGTGGCCGGGTCGGCCTTCAGCCTTTCGGTGGCTATGTAGCCGTTAAGCTCAGGCATGATCACGTCCATCAAAATGACATCCGGCAGAAAACTGCGGGCCTTTTCCACCGCCTGGGCGCCGTTGGCCGCCGTTTCGATCTGGAAACCCTGATCGTTTAAGGCGGCCTGGAATAAGTTCACGGCGTCGGTCTCGTCATCGACCACCAGCACTCTGGGCTTTTCATCCTGATTCATGGTCCTCTTTTCTATCTGTCGTCAATTATGGCTTGTAAGTGAAGCTTTCCTGTTGCCTCCGCGTGGGATCCAAAATGTTTTTCTCCTCCAGCTTAATCCTAACTGCTGAAAATCGACACCACCCGGTTCTTCCCCGCCCGCTTGGCCTGGTACATGGCGTCATCGGCCCGTTTGATGATATCCTGACCGCTGGTATCCTGAGCTGAAGCCTGGGTCAGGCCTATGCTGACCGAAGCCATCTGGTCCTTGCCCTCGATGAACTTCTTCTGCTCCACCGCCGCCCTGATCCTTTGGGATATGATCATGGCCTGGTCCTCCTTGGTGTCCGAGAAGATCACTATGAACTCGTCCCCGCCGTAGCGCACCGCCAGGTCGCTGGTCCGGATCTCGTCCTTCAGTATTTTGGCCACTGCGGTCAGCACCTGGTCGCCGGAAAGATGCCCCAGGTTGTCGTTGATGGATTTGAAGTTGTCTATGTCCATGATCATCAGCGAGAACATCCGGTTATGACGTTTGAACAGGGCCAGTTCCCGGTCCATCACCGTGTCCAGATAATGGCGGTTGTACAGCCCGGTCAGCGGGTCGGTGATGGATTGCTGGAATGTTTCGTCCAGGCTGTATTTCAGCTCCTGCTGGGCCAGGTGTTTGCGGATGTTGGCCTTCACCCGGGCCAGCAGTTCCAGTGAATTGACCGGTTTTACCAGGTAATCGTCCACCCCCATGTAAAAGCTCTTGACCTTGGTCTTAAGGTCGCCCAGGGCGGTGATGATGATCACCGGAATGTCCCTGGTGACGGAGTCCTCTTTCAGCTGTTTCAGCAGGTCCAAGCCGTTGATCCCCGGCAGCATCAGGTCCAGCAGGATCAGGTCGGGGATGGCGGCCTTCAGGTATTTCTGGGCCTCCTCGCCGTCGGGGGCGATGTCCACTATGTAGCCGCCGGCGCCCAATATGGATTTGCAGATGTTGGTGATCCGCTCGTCGTCCTCCACTATCAGGACGTGGCTGCGGTAGGAGGCCAGCACCTTTTTCACGTGGACCGGCATCGGCTGGCGGGCGCTTAGTTCCTTAAGCTGGTCCTGAAGCTTTTTCAGCTTTATCAGCGAATGCACCCGGGCCAGCATTTCCTGCAGGTTGAAGGGCTTGGTCAAAAAGTCATCGGCCCCGCTTTCCAGACCCTGCACCTTGTCCTCCACGCTGCCCAGGCCGGTCACCAGGATGATGGGGATGCCGGAAGTGGCCGGGTTGGCCTTCAGCTTTTCGGTCACCTGGTAACCGTTAAGCTCCGGCATCACCACGTCCAGCAGAATGACGTCGGGCAGAAAACTGAGGGCCTTTTCCACCGCCTGGGCGCCGTTGACCGCCGATTCAATCTCGTAGCCCTGGTCGCTCAGGGCGGCGATGAAAAAGTTGACTATGGTGGGCTCGTCGTCGGCCACCAACACTTTGGGCTTTGGATCCTGGTTCATAGCGTCCCCTTTTGTGGTTGTTTTCAAGAGTTTCTATCCATAGCCCAGCCCTTAAGGGCTGGGCTATGGATATATTACTGCCCCGTTCCCAGCGCCGTCTTCACCGCCTTCAGCAGTTCCATTATCGGCACCGGCTTGGAAAGGTACTGGCTCACCCCCAGATTGGCCGCCCTTTCCCGGTCGGCCGCATCAGCCACTCCGCTGATGAAGATGATCGGTATTTCCTTAGTGGCCGGGTTGCCCCTGACGGCCTCGGCCAGCTCAAACCCGTCCATGCCCGGCAATATGGCGTCGGTGATCAGCAGGTCGGGGAATTTATTATTAACCATATCCAGGGCCTCTCTACCATTTTCAGAGGTTATGGTTTCGTATCCCGCCTCCTCCAAAAGTGACTGGTACAGCCAGTTAAGATTTGAGTCGTCCTCCGCCACTAATATCTTGAATAAAGAACTCATGATCCCTGCTCCTTTATGCTTGATTTTCAAATTACAATTCACGATTCACATTTCACCTTTCACGAGCCCGGTGGCTGGATGTTTTCTTCATTCTTTTTGTCCGCAAAGTAATCCGGATAAAGCTTATGGGCGCATTCGTCGCACAAACCGTGGCTGAAATCGGCATCGGTATGGTCGGCCACGTATTCCTCCACCTGCTGCCAGTAGCCGCCGTCGTTGCGGATCTTCTTGCAGGAGGCGCAGATGGGGATCAGCCCCTTCAGCTGTTTGATGTTGGCCAGGGCTGCCGTAAGTTCGGTTATCATGGCCTCACGCTCTAATTCAGCCTGCTTACGCTCGGATATTTCCCGGAAAAATCCCACCATGGCCGGACGGCCCTGATATTGCACCGGACTGCCGGTCACCTCCACCGGTATCTCCACCCCGTATTTGGAGACCAGGGATATTTCATATGTGCCCGGAATATCCTCGTTATGCAGCCTGGCTTGGACCCTCTTCTGAGATTCCTCCCGGAACCGGGGATGGACCACGTCCAGCCAGGAGATACTTTTAAGCTCTTCCTGGGAATAGCCGGTGATCCTGACCGCTTCCTGGTTGGCCACTAAGCAGGCCCCCGGGATGCTGCCGGTATTCTGCATCATCACAATGGCCTCCCCCGCCTGTCCGGCCGAATCCACCAGCACCCGGTTCTGGGCCTCGGAGGACTTCAGTTCATCCTCCATCATCTTGCGCTCGGTGATGTCCTCTTTCACCGCCAGGTATTTTACCACCTTGCCATCGGCATCCCTGATCCCGGAGATGGCGGCCTGCTCCCAGTAAAGGCTGCCGTCCTTGCGTTTATTGTGGAATTGGCCCCTCCACTCGCCCCCGGCTGAAATGGTCTCCCATAGTTTGCGGTATTCGTTGTCCGTCATTTCTCCCGATTTTAAGATCCTGGGGTTCTTTCCTAATGTTTCCTCCAGGCTGTATCCGGTAGTTTTTTCAAAAGCCGGGTTGACGTATTCTATGTTACCCTCCAGGTCGGCGATCACGATCACGCTGGTGCTCTGTTCTACCGCCGATGATAGTTTACGCAGCTCGGACACTAATTTCTTTCTTTCTTCCTCGTCGTTCTTGCGGGCAATGGCCAGGGCTATGTTATCAGACACGAAATTGAGCATGGACAGGGCCTCCGCCCCAAACCGTATGTCTTCGTGGTAAGACTGAACCACCAGCACCCCCAGAGTCTTGTTTCCAACTTTCAGCGGAACTCCGGCCCAGTCAATGGCCGGCGTGCCCACCATATTTACCTTGCCCTGTTCTACTAACAAGTTAAGGACCACCGGTGAGGCCAGTAACGGGGTTCCGGACCTCAGCACGTATTCGGTCAGGCCATTGGCCAGCTTGCGAGGCTGCGGAGCGGGGTCAACCTCATCCACAAAATAGGGAAAACTGAGCAGGTCTTCTTTTTCGTGGTAGAGCGCGATGTAAAAGTTTTTTGCTGAAATCAGTTCGGTCACGGTTTTATGTATCTCGCCGTAAAGCGTTTCAATATTATTGGAACTTATGGCCGCCTCGGATATGTGATATATTGCGGCCTGCAGTTTTTCTGATTTATTACGTTCAGTAACATCCATCATTACGCCTACAATTCCTTTGGGATTCCCCTTGGCGTCTTTGAATATTGATTTGTTAAATTGCATTCCCCGCAATCCCTGTTTGGCGCTTTTTACCGGATATTCGTAGGTCTGGATTCCGCCTTCTCTAAGTAACTCCATATCCATATTATGATACTGGGCTGCTTTATCTGGTGGGGTCAGATCAAAGACCGTTTTCCCGGCAATTTGATCTTCTGGGATACCCATTAATTCTTCAAATGCCTTGTTACAGCCCAAATATTTCCCCTCAGTATCCTTATAAAATACCGGGTTCAATATAGTATCAACAAGTGTTTTAAAGAATAGCGCTTGTTCCTTTATCACTTTCTCTTGTTTTTTACGTTCGGTAATATCCCGGCACACGCAGAAAATCAACTTTTCTCCCTCGAAAATTGCCCCGTTGGTGCTTATTTCAACATCATAGAGAGTGCCATCCTTACGACGGTGCCGTGTCTCGAAGAAGTCGCCGGCCTCACCAACATTATGGATCATATCTATGGTCTGCTCACGTGTATACTGAAACTCCCAATCCCATACGTGGATTTGATTGATTTCTTCAGGGGAGTATCCGATCATTTCGGCAAAACGGTGATTAGACTCGTATACGCTACCGTCTTTGGTAAGGACGACAATGCCGTCCTGGGACTGTTCAATGAGAATGCGTCTCCGGATTGCCCCGGCATTGAGGGCAGCTTCCGCCAGCTTACATTCAGAAATGTCCACAAAGCTTTCCACTAACACCTGGCGCCCGTCCAGTTCTATCTCCACCACGGTCTTTAAAATCGGCAGTTTGCAACCATCGGCGGTCAAAAGCACGCGTTCTGCATTGTCCACCTTCTGGCCCAGATCGGTTATCGGACATTCCCCACATGCGGCCGAACAGACATATTTTTGGCATTGTTGATCCAATAACTGTTCCCGGGTATAGCCAACCATCTTTACCGCAGCCTCATTGACGTATGCGATGGTGTGCGTTTCCCGGTCTATCACCATTATGCCGGCTTGTATTGAATTGAAAATGGTATCCATTCTTTCCTGGTTCTCCCGGACCACGTTCTCATTTTTTTTCCGTTCGGTGATGTCCTCTAACACCGTAGCGAACTCCCCTTTAGAGGGGGAGTAGGCGGTGATGTTGTACCACTTACCCAGGGGCTGGGAATATTGCTCAAACTGCATTTTCTGGTTATCCAGAGCCACTTTCCCGTAGGTCCCGATCCAGTCAAAACTGTCTTTCTTAAGGCCCGGCAGAACTTCGGTGGCCCGGCGCCCTATTATTTCCTTGCGGGTCAGGCCGGTCATTTTTTCGAAGGCATGGTTGGCCTCCAAGTATTCAAAGTCAACCGGCTGCCCGGCCGCATCAACAATTATCCGGTGCAGGGCAAAACCGTTAAGCATGCTGGAAAACAGGTTCTGGTAGCGTATCTGGTTCTTATTGGCTTCGGTCTCGATCGCTTTCCGTTTTTTGGTCACAAAGTGATTTTGCACCCCAAAAGCGACGAACAGGGATCCCACGATCACCCGGAAATAGATCTCCATCGGCTCTGGTGAACTAAGGTTCCCTGCGATCGTGCCTTCCTTGAGCATAAAGACATCCACCAGAATATCCACGGCCCAAAATACCAGGCCAAACAACACTCCGGTGAATATGGATATGTATTCATTTATGAATTTGATGATCTTTTTCATAATCGCCTGCTACTTTTTGTTGTTTTTGTGCCAGTTTTTATGTCCGTCTTTTTCCGTGTCCCCGCTGAATTCTGGGTATGGCTTTTCCTGACGGTCCTCGCTGATGTCAATTACCAACTATTTCAATTAATTCCGCTCAGCATGGGTCTTATATATTTCCTCAAAAGTTTGGTGCCTTTTTCTGAATACTTCAATTATACCGGGGTCAAAATGCCCGGGATGGGATCGGTCATCGCCATCGGTCAATATGCTTAATGCCTGCTGGTGATCCATCTCTGGTTTATAGGTCCGCCGGCTGCGGATGGCGTCATACTGGTCCACCACGCTGGCAATCCGCCCGGCCAGGGGTATTCTTTCCCCGGCCAGGTTTTGGGGATAACCGCTGCCGTCCCAGCGCTCGTGGTGGGTCAAAGCTATCTGCCGGGCCAGGTCCAGGATCTCGGACTGCGAGCCGGTCAAGATCCGGCTGCCGATGGTGGTATGTTCCTTCATCACCTCCCATTCTTCCGAGGTCAGGGGGCCGGGTTTAAGCAGAATGGCGTCGGGGATCCCCACTTTGCCGATATCGTGCATGGGCATGGCGTAGTACATGGTCTCGGCAAAGTCATTATCCAATCCCAGTTCCAGGGCCAGGGCCTTGGCGTAGTGGCTGGTGCGCCGGATATGGTTGCCGGTATTGCCGTCCTTGTACTCGGCCGCCAGGGTCAGCCGGAAAATGGTGTCGATGTACCCGGCCTTGATCTTTTCCGACGCCTGATCCCTCTCCAGCAATGCGTTCTCTAATTTGACTGTCCTTTCCTTCACCTGTTGTTCCAGGGTCAGGCTGTAGTTCTTCAAAAAATCGTGGTATTCCTTGATGTTCAGGTTGTTCTTGATCCGCAGGGAAAGCTCCTGCATATCCACCGGCTTGGTGATGAAATCGTTGGCCCCGCAGGCAATACCCTTAAGCTTGTCCTCCCGCGAGCTGGCCGCGGTCACCATGATGATCGGGATATGGGAGGTGGCGGGATCGCTCTTAAGCACCCGGGTGGCCTCAAATCCGTCCATCTGGGGCATTATCACGTCCATCATTATCAGGTCCGGTTTCCGGGACAAGGCCAGATCCACCGCCTGCCGTCCATTGAGAGCGGTCAGGCAGTCGTACCCCATCTTGCGGCACAGCAGCTTGAGGAGGTTCAGATTGGTCTCCTCGTCATCCACCAGTAATATTTTTTGTTGTTCGCTCATTTATCATACCTGAATGGTTGTTTAGCAACCAAGCACATTGTTTTCAGTGAGAACCCTGCTGCGTTGTCTTTGGCTAATTGAAGTAAATAGTCTTCGCGTCCTTTGCGTCTTGGCGGTTTTTTTTAATTTCTGTCAGGGTTCCCCTATCAGCTTTTTCACTTTTTCCAGCAGCTGCCCCTTGTCAAAGGGCTTGGACATGTATTCGTCGGCTTCGGTGTGATGCCGTTTCAACGGCTCCAGCACGCTTTCCTTGACCGTCATCAGCAGGTATTTAACCCCGTCCAGGCTGCGGCGGTCCCGCACCCATTCTAAAAGCTGAAGCCCGTCCATGTTGGGCATTACCAGGTCGGCGATCACCAGGTCCGGCTTGTGGTCCTCTATCAGCTTAAGGGCCTGGCTGCCGTCGCTGGCCCACAGCACCTGGTAACCGTGGTGCTTTAACAGCAGGGCCGCCGTTTCGGCCAGCACCGCCTCGTCGTCCACTATCAATATTTTTTTCATGGTCACTCCCTGTTCTTTGGGGCGTAGGACTTGGAGCTGATGCCGTATTCCTTGAGCTTCAGCTGCAGGTTCTGGCGGGCGATCCCGGCCATCTCGGCCGCCTTGGTGACATTGCCCCCGGTCAGCTTAAGCAGGCCCATGATGTAGCGCTTTTCGTATTCGTCCCGGGCCTGGCGCAAAGGTTTGTCTATCATCAGTGTTACTTCCTCGGTGCGGGTATTGGTCCGGCGCCGGGGAAAGTCCTCCAGCCCGATCAGTTTTCCGGTGCACAGCGCCACTCCGTGCTCCACCGCGTTCTCCAGTTCCCTGACATTGCCCGGCCAGTCGTGCCGCAGCAGATAATCGGCGGCCTCGGGGGCAAATCCCTCTATGGTCTTTTCCTGCTCAGCGCAGTATTTCTTTAGAAAGTGATGGGCCAGCAGCATTACGTCATCGCGCCGGTCCCTCAAGGGAGGCAGTTTTATCTGGATGACATTCAGCCGGTAGAAGAGATCCTCCCGGAAAAGTCCCTTTTTAACGGCCTCCTCCAGGTCCTGGTTGGCGGCGGCGATCACCCGGACGTCCACCTCGGTGGGAACGGTGCTGCCCAGGGGATAGAAAACACCTTCCTGCAGGGCCCGCAATAATTTTACCTGTATAGTCATCGGCATGGTGCCGATCTCGTCCAGAAAGATGGTGCCCTTGTCGGCGATCTTGAACAGGCCTTCCTTGCTGCCGTTGGCCCCGGTGAAGGCCCCCTTGGCGTAGCCGAACAGTTCCGACTCCAGAAGGGTTTCGGGGATACCCCCGCAGTTGATGGGCACGAATTTGGCTTCCTTGCGCTTGCTGTTGAAGTGCACCGCCCGGGCCGCCAGCTCCTTGCCGGTGCCGGATTCGCCCAGGATCAGCACCGTGGTCTTGGTCTCGGCTATCTTGCGGATGGTGCCGAACACCGCCATCATCGGCCGGCTCTTGGCCACTATGTTCTCGAACCCGTAACGTTCGTTCAGGGTCTGCTGCAGGTATTTGTTCTCGGCCAGCAGTTTTTTCCGTTCCGCCGCCTGGGCTACGGACAAAAGCACGTTGTCGGCGTGGAGCGGCTTCTGCAGGTAATCGTACACCCCGGCCTTGACTGCCTTGACCGCGTCCTCGATACTGGCATGCCCGGTGATAGCTATCACCGGGATCTCGGGATCGATCTCCTTTATTTTGGGGATCACATCCAGGCCCCAGGCGTCGGGCAGGCGCATGTCCAGCAGCACCAGGTCCGGCTGGGCTTCGGACACGGCCTTAAGTCCGTCTTCGGCGCTGTTGGCCGAACTGGTCTGGTACCCGGCGCTTCCCAATATCTGCTGTAGGATCAGGCATATGCTCTGATCATCGTCTATGATCAGCACTTTGTATGAGGGTTTCTGGCTCATGTCTTTTATCTTTCGGCTGGCTATTGATTGTTGAATTTTACCGAGAACAGCAGCCCCTCCGGCTGGTCTGCCTTCAGATCGAATTCGGCTCCGTTTTCCATGAACAGATGCCGGGCCAGCTGCGGTCCCAGGTCATCGGCGTTGGGCCCCAGGGGCAGCTCGGGACTGATAATCCTGGCCCGCTGTCCGGGGTCAAGGACCGGGCCCTGATCCCGGAAGTTCAAAACCACGCTCTGCCCTTCCGCTAAAATCTCGATCGATATTTTTCCGCCCTGGGGCATTCTTTTGGCCGACCAGACCATCAGATAGACCAAGCCCTGCATCACCAGACTGGCCCGGCTGGTGATCCAAGGCTCCTGGGGCGGCTCGTTGATCTCCACTTTCACCTGGTGCCGGGTGGTAAAATAATTGACCAGGCTTACCGCCTGCCTGGCCACCTGTGAGATCTTGAACGGCGTTTTTTCGGAATTGCCGTTCTGATAATAGACCAACAGATTATCCAGCAGGACGTTCAGCTTTTCCGAAGACTTGTAAATGCTCCTCAATGTCTCCTTCTGGGGATCGCCCTCGGCCAGGCTCATGTCAAAAAATTCCATGCCCAGGGTTATGGCCGAGATCGGATTTTTCATCTCATGGACGAATGAGGTCGCGATCTCGGAAAATACGGAATACTTGAATGTCTTTAGTATTCCGCCGTGAGAGTTGTTCATTTTAATTCTCCGTTCATTTTATGGGTTAATATAAACTAACACTGGAATTAGAATAAGTCAATAGATGAGCCAATTAAATTTAGCACCAGTGTCACTCTTTTATGATGCATAAGACATGCCAAACAACCAATATAATTGTAATATATTTATTTGCAATGCATTATAATTATTGTCCTTTTTACTTGACATTTGCAGTTTGCAATTTAAATATGACTGCTGTCTTATCTAAATGACATTATACGATAAATTAAGGCATATGTCTTGTCACTGTAATATATTGTAATGGTGAACGTTATAATCCTGTTTATCTCTTGGCATGTTAGATGCTTCCCTATTAGCTTTAGGAAGCATGAAAAACAAACTCTACATAATAATTGCCTTAACCGGATTAACGACTGGTTCCGGTTTAGCCCAAAACTTGGCACTGCTTACGCCCCCCGATGTTACGGCCAACGTGAACATCAGCGTCACAGTAGCCAAGAAGGCCCGTTTGGAACTGCTGACAAGCGTCAACACCATTGTAATCTCAGCTGCTGACCTGGAGCAGGGTTACGTTGACCTTCCCCAGGCCTTGGCTTTGCAGCTTTGGTGTAACAGCAGTACCGGAGCATTAGTGGAAACCGAACTGATCGGCGGGATATATGACAATGATGGCCGGCGGTTTCCCCGCGGGCTTCTAATGTACAAGTTATCAGAGCAAGACAATTATCGGCCATTTGGAGCCAGGCCTCAAGCCTTATACCAAAGCCAGAAGATAGAACGGGGCAGTCCCCTGACCGTTGACCTGCGTTTATTGATCTCAAAAGAAATGACTCCCGGCCAATATTCTTATCAGACCAGCTTCATAGCATCGCCGATCTAAAGACATCTTTTATATAATCCGTCATTCTTAAACTATTGCCCGCCCGGCATCGGTGCGGGTTTTTTATTTTGCCGGCAGGTAATGAATTGAATACTTAGTACATCTTTCAAGACACCAGGAACACAATCAAACCATGGCTCATAATAATTGCTCAATATCACTGGCTGGCCGATGTCTGATTAGATCCGCATTTACAAGGGGTTACAGATATTATTATTGGATTTCCTTTTTGGCATGAGGCTTGCGTGTTTAATGTGACATAACCAAAAACAAAAAGGACATCCAAATGAAAACCTTGAATTCTCTACTAGTGGCAGCATTAATGGGTTTCGGATATTTTCATGCTTCCGAAGCAGCCGGAATAAGCTTTACCCAGACTACGATATTGTCTGATTTTTCCAGCGTCTCAACAACCATCGGCAAGGTTACCTACCATCGTTTGTCGGTCAAAGGCTGCTTTCCATTGGAAGCCCAGCCCGGCAGCCCTTTGTTGCCGGTAAAATTAGTCAACATCCTTGTTCCCTTCAACGCCGAGGTAACTGGTTTAAAATTAACCGGATCTTCGGCCCAAACCCTGCCGGGGAGCTTTAACCCTTTCCCGGTGCAACAGCCGGTACCGATGAACGCCCAGGCTGCTCCGGAATTTGTGGCGGCTGATCCTGCCTTTTACCAGGCCAAAGGCGACTTTCCCGGCCAGCTGGCCCGGATCAAAGGGGCATCGGCCTGGGGCGAACACCAGGTGGTAACGGTTGAGGTCATGCCCCTGCAGTACAGTCCATCCAAAGCGCAGCTTACCCTTCATACCTCAATATCATTTGAAGTTGAATATGCTTTAAAAGCCGGTTCGGCCAGCCCGGTAAAAAGACGCAGCCCCTTGGCCCAAAACCTGGTGATGAACCAGTTGCAGACGGCCATAGCCAATAAGAATGATATTGTCCGCCTGACCATGTCCGAGAAGATCATGGTGGATCAGACTTCTGCTAAATCTCCGGCCACCGAGTCCCCTTCTCTTGAAGGCAGCACGGTGGACTATGTGATAATAACTTCGGAAGAATTGGCTCCCCAGTTCCAGCGGCTGGCCGACTGGAAGACCCAAAAAGGCATCTATACCGTGGTCAAAACCACCCGTTGGATTGAAAATAATTACCGTGGCGCTGACCTTCAGGAAAAGATCCGCTGTTTCATCCAGGATGCCTGGGTCAGCTGGGGAACGGTGCTGGTGCTGTTGGGGGGAGACACCCCGGTGATCCCGGCCCGTTATGTCCCCTGGAGAAGCTGGCCGCAGTACATTCCTGACCTGCGGATCCCCACCGACCTGTACTATTCCGATATCGTGGATACTTCCTGCTCCGGAGACATCCATAGCTACAATTTTGACACTAACTGCGATGGCCAATACGGGGATGTGATGGGCGGCGACGTTATTGATCTGCAGCCGGATATTTTATTGGGCCGGGCCCCCGTAAACACTGCAACCCAGGCCCAAACCTTCGTAGAGAAGGTTTTAGCCTACGAAATAAATCCTCAACCTGGCTTCGGATCCAGTTTTTTAATGATCTCCGAAGGCAGCTTTGCCTGGAGCCCGGAATCGGTCAACAATTTTCCTTTGGAAACGGACGCCCCTTGGATAGATTCCTACGAACTTTACCGCCCGGCGGTTGATTCTGTCAGCTACCAGTGGGTGGGGGATCAAAACCTTGACGCCGGATCGGCCAAGAATGAGTTGAACAATGGTTACAACCTGGTCTATCACTTTGATCACGGCGGCATTTATCAGTTGGGAACTGGCGCTACCACCGGCGGAGGCTGGCTGTACCGGTCCGATGCCGACAAGCTGGAGAACAACGGGCGCCCCTCGGTGGTGGTCACCCCGGCCTGCGACCCCAATGCCTTTGACCACGACTGCTTGGCCGAACATTTGCTCAACAATCCCAAGGGCGGGGCCGTGGCCTTCATCGGCAACTCCAGGGTGGGCTGGGGATACCAGGGATATTTGTATCAGGAGATGTTTACCGGCCTTTATCATTGCCGCCAGCAGATGCTGGGCCAGACCTTTGCCGTCCTGCAGCATATCCGTGACACATACTCACTCTTTTCCATCAATTTGATGGGCGATCCCTCCATGTTGCTTTGGAGCGGAGAACCCCGGGCAGTTTCAGTTGAAAACTCCGATCAACTGCCCTTGGGCAATTCCCTGCTGAAGATTGATATTTCCGGCCCGGCCGTTGAAGGAATGGTTGAGCTGGCGGTTTACAAACAAAACGAGGTATTTAAGGTCATCTCGGTTTCAGTGCCGTCTTCAATTGCCCTTCCGGTATCGCCGTTGACCGAAGGAATGTTATTTGTCACCGTTACCGGAACCAACATCACGCCCAGCCAGACTGTCTGCCGGATCGTTCCATCCGGCTCCGCCCACCCCTTTGTCAGCAGTTATGCCGTTCGCGACGACGGACGGACGATTGGCGATAAAAGCAATGGGAACTGCGACCGGATAATGAACCCGGGCGAAACAGTTGCCTTGTATCCTTCCATCACCAATAACGGCCTGGCGCCATTGGAAAATGCTTTTGTGGTCCTGCGTTCGGCAGACCCTTTGGTCATAATAACCGATTCCATCATCAACCTGCCTGTCTTGGAGCCGGGTAAAACCCTGACCTGCGATACGCTTTTAGGACCCGGTTTTTTAATGGTTGTATCTCCGTTGATAAAATCAGACCGGCAGTTGCAGTTAACTGCAGTTTTTGCAGCCAAACCAAAACCGGTTACAGCCAATTCCATCACCGCCAGCGCCTCAATGACTATGGTTTCCCAGGAAATAAAGGCCGATATCCAGGCGGATTCACTGGTTGTTGCTTCATATGTGTTGTCTCCTGCCTCCAGGCTGAGCCATAGTAAAGCCGGTTGTTTTGTTACCCTAGACTCTGTGGTCATCGCCAATCTGGGGACCGGCCAGGCCCGGGGAATTACCCTGACTGCCACCGCAGTTTCCGGCGGCCAGATAATGCCCACTTGCGAGGTGCTCCGGTTCGGAAATATTCCGGCCGGCGGTTCTTCCACCCACCAAAGACCAATCCTAAAACTAATAAGGGCCGATGTCCGCAATCCCCTTGCCCTGTTGATCACCATTCGCGATTCCTATGGCCGGGAGTCCCGGCAGATCATCAGCAGGTCAGAGGTAACAAACCCGGTCTGGGATATTCAAACCAAGACTTTAGGCTCTGACCGGATACAGATAAAATGGGTCTTGCTGAATGGCGACGCCGGGATCAAAGGGTATAACCTTTACCGTAAAACCACCGGCCAGTTATCTTTCACTAAAATCAACCTGGTTCCGGTGGAGGATTCCCGCACCTTTACCGATCAGGACTTGACGCCCAATACCAGCTATATTTACACTGTTTCTGCGGTTGATTCCCTGGGCAGCGAAAGCCCGGTGTTCCCCATCCCCGACACCATCCAAACCCAGCCCGCCCTAATGCCCGGTTTTCCGGCGATGGTGGGCAACGGGGTCAGGGACACCCGGATGTGGTCTTCCCCGGCCGCAGGAGATATCAATAACGATGGTTTTGAGGAAATAGTTATTGGCAGCGACGATGGCAAGGTCTATGCCTTTGACCATCTGGGAGCTATTTTGTCCGGGTGGCCGGCGGAGATCGGCGGCAGCATCGACCAGTCCAGCCCGGCTCTGGCAGATCTTGACGGCGACGGGTTTCTGGAGATCGTGATGGGCAGCGGAGCCTGGTATGCGGCGCCCGGCGACGGCCAGGTTCATGTTTTACGGCACGACGGTTCCGAGCAGCCGGGCTGGCCCCAGGCAGTAAGCGGCAATGCCTTCGCCGGAGCGGCAATATCCGACCTTAACGGCGACGGAAGTTTTGAGATCGTGGCGGCCACCACCGGCGGTTATATTTATGCCTGGGATGCCGGCGGATCCCTGCTTTTGGGTTGGCCGGTTTACGCCGGAGGCCCGGTCTGGTCCGCCCCGGCCCTGGGAAATCTGGACGGCGATCCCCAGATGGAAATCGCGGTCACCGCCAATTCCGCCGGTGCGCTTAAGCTTCTGGTTCTGAATCATGACGGGGCAGACCTGCCCGGCTGGCCCCTGATAGTCCAGCCCAGCGCCGGTTACGCCCTGGCCTCCCCGGTTTTGGCCGATATGGACGGCGACGGGGTTAACGAGATCATCCTGGGGGCCGAGACATATTCTCCCTCTGCTTCCACCAAGGCTTACTGCTTCAAAGCAAACGGGGAACAGCTGGCAGGCTGGCCGGTGGGATTTGACTGCGGGACCAGGATCGTCTGCTCGCCGGCCATAGCGGACCTGGACAACGACGGCAAACTGGATGCGGTTTTTATTGCTTCCAACGGAGTGCTCCGGGCCTATTCAAATCAGGGAGATAACCGGATGCCGATGTGGGAGATCAACACCGGCTCCAACGGCCGCACCAACCCCATTGCCGCCGATATCGATTCCGACGGCATCATAGAGGTTCTACTGACCACGGAATCAGGTTATTTATACGCCTTTGAAGGCTCCGACGGCTCGCTGACCCCGGGATATCCCATCTGGATAGAGCCCAGCTGGTCGGCTCCGGCCTTAAGCGACATCAATCGGGACGGAAAGATGGAACTGTTGGCCTTTGGCTGGGGAAGCCACAAACTCTTTGCCTGGGAACTTGGTGCCGGCATTAAAGGCACATGCTCAGGCGGATCCACCTTCAGAGGCAATATGCGCCGCAGCGGATGCGGCACCGATACGTTGGCCTTTATACTGAGCGGTACATTGCAGACTGAATTGACCGTAGCTCCCGGAATTGCCGCCAGCCTCAGCCAAAACTATCCCAACCCGGTCAATGGGCTGACCACCATCAGCTTTCAAATATCACAACCAGGCAAAGTAAGGCTTAAAGTTTACAATCTTGCCGGACAGCTGGTGACGACCCTGTTGGAAGGGGAAAAGGCCTCCGGTTGTCATTCCCTTAAATGGGACCTGAAGAACGGGCAGGGCCATGGGGTAGCCGCCGGGACCTACGTTTACCGGTTGGAAGCCCCGGGATTCAGCGCCAACAAAAAGATGCTGGTGATGAGGTAATCTCTTTGCGCATTTAATTAGAAAACCCGACATCATAATTTGATGCCGGGTTTTCTATGCTGTTTTTGGAACATATTTTTATCAAACCACTGCAATAGAAATCATTTTCTAATGGCATCCGGTTTCAAACATCATCCAGCAAAGGAATCCCGAAAGGCAAAACCATTGCCAAATTAAAACCCTTCATCAGTTTTGATGAAGGGTTTTTTTGTAAAATATTTTGTGCCAAATTTGTGCCTTTTTTGTGCCAAATCAGGGCAAAAACAGGGGGTACCGGGCAAAACCTTCAAAAATGGCAAAACCGCCGAAACCATTGATTTTACTGGTCTCGGCGGAGTTTTCTTTGTCTGACAAAAACTTGTGAAAAGTGGCCAGGGACGATTGGAAGGCAGGAGCACTAACCGTTGTGCTACACCCGCTTGATTTGCATCCGCGTCCGCCGAAGCAGTGCGGTATTTATTGACCTCTTATGTGCGTAGGAGGATGCTACACCCGCTTGTACATCCGATAATACCTAAAACCTAAATACGAAATCCTAAACTTCTCGGTTTAGGATTTAGGAATTCGTAATTAGTAATGTCAAGGAAGTGGTGGTGAGGGGAGGATTTGAACCTCCGAAGGC
>DHVS01000008.1:36088-58583 GCA_002412795.1 bacterium UBP2_UBA5202
TGTTCCCTTTGACCACTCGGGAACCTCACCAATAATGCATGCCTAAAATATTAGAAGCAGCTGAGAAGATCGGAAGTTATGAAGATTCGGTACCATGCCCACAGCCTCTTAGCTTCCGGTAAAACCAGATGGAGCCACCGAAGGGACTTGAACCCCCGACCAGCGGTTTACAAAACCGCTGCTCTACCAACTGAGCTACGGTGGCAGGCCCTTTTGCCACTTGGTTATTCATCCTGAAACAAGCGTCCCGGGTTTGGTGGGTCAAGGGATCAAATCACAATTTGTAATTTTAGCAGATTTAAGGGGTAAAAGTCAAGATGACCGGCGCTTTAAAACTAAAAGACTGCTGTTTAAATTTGAAAGATCTGCATTATTTTGAGTAATGCTTCGACATGCCCAGCACAACGCCTGCGGAAAAAATGGCTCGTATGGAATTTATTTCCCTTTTCCCAGCACGGCTTTCACCCTGTCCACCAGTTCCTGGGGCTGGAACGGCTTGCAGATGTAATCGGCCGCCTTGTCGCGCATGGCCGCCATCTTGTCCCGGGCCTCCACTTTGGCGGTCAGCATCACCACCGGTATTCCGGCGGTGGATTCCTCGATCTTAAGGATCTTGAGGAGCTCCAGCCCGTCCAGGTCGGGCATCATGATGTCCAAAAGGATTAGGTTCGGCTTCTCCCGGTATATCAGCTGCAGGGCCTCGTGGCCGGAAAGCATCGTCAGCACTACAAACCCCGCCTCCTCCAGGATCAGCTTGACCATGTCCAGAATGTCCTCCTGATCGTCTATTACCATGATCTTGGCCTTGTGGTTGGTCTTGCCGTTCATAAACCCTCCTTTGGGTTGCGGTTAATGTTGTAAAAGAAATTTATTACTCCGATACCGGCAACTCAAAACCGAAGGTTGTTCCTCCCCCCAGCCGGCTGGAGACCTCTACCTGGCTGCCATGGGCTTCCACTATCGCCTTGACTATGGAGAGACCAAGCCCCACCCCCCCGTATTTGCGGGTGGAGGATCCGTCGACCTGGTAAAAGCGGTCGAAGATCCGGGGCAGGAACTCGGCCGGGATGCCGGCCCCGGTGTCGCTGACCGAAATCAGTACCTTTTGGGAAGCTGGCTCGGCGCTTAAAGTGATGCTGCCTGACTGGCTGAACTTAAGCGCATTCTCCACCAGATTGTCAATCACCTGAATGATGCGGTCGCGGTCGGCCCTGACCCTAATGCCAGCCGGGGAAGAAGCAAGTATCTTCACATTTTTCTTGTAAGCCTCGGCCCGGTAGTTGAAGGCCGCTTCCTCCAGCAACGGTTTGATCTCGAAGACGGTTTCATTAAGCGTCAGGTGCCCGGCCTCTATGCTGATGATGTCCACCAGCTCAACGATCTGATGAGTGAGCTTTTTAAGGTTGCGGCGGATCACCTCCAGTCCCTTTTGCTGAGGCTGGTTGATGGGCCCCATCTTGCCGTCCAGAAGGTACTCGGTATAGCCCACTATGGCGGTCAGCGGTGATTTAAGTTCGTGGGAAACATTGGCTATGAACTGACTCTTAAGTTTATCCAATTCCATTAAACTGAGGTTGGCCTGGTAGAGTTTTTCGTAGGAATCGGACAAGTCTTCCATGTTTTCCTTGAGCAGCTGCGACATCAGGTTGAAGTCATTGGCCAGCTCGCCCAGTTCGTCGTTGGAATTAATATTTACCTGCTGGCCTATATTTCCCTGCCCCACCTGCCGGATGGTCAAAGTAAGCCGGGTGATGGGTTCGGTGATGGCCCGGGCGGTCAAAAAAGCCAGCGCTATGCCCAGGGCCACAAAGAACACGGTCAATAACAGTACCTGTCCCAAAGTGGCATAGACCAATTGGCCCAGGGCTTTATAGCCGGCCAGGTATCTGACCGAGAGCCTGTGCCGTGCCCATTCGTCAAAATAGGGCACCACTATGTCCAACCCTTCGGAACCATCGGCCAGCCGTATGGTGCGCTGGCTGGGCTCCATCCACTTGGCCCTTTGCGCCACTTGCGGTTCCGCTTCCGGCCTTTGCCCGTTTCCGGCCGGCGCGTCAAGATATTTGGAATCGAACAGTACCAGGCCGTCCATGTCGATTACCTGAATTGATTCCAGATGCTGGTTGATCTTCAGCAATCCGGTGATCAGGCCCCGGAATTTAAAGTAGCCCGATGAAAAGTACCTCTCAAAACTTTGCCCGATCTGAGGCGCGGTCAGGCCGGCAAAGGTATTGGCATTGGCCGCTATCTCGGTCTTCAGCTGGCGCCTCCGGGTAATTACCGTGGCCGCGGCGTTTACCAGCAGGATCGTCACCACCAGCAGGCTGATGGCTATGGCGAATTTTAGTTTTAGACTTTTCATTTATTAGACAGATAATAACCTTACATCAATGCCAGACAAATCGGTCTTATCGGGAATATTCCATGTCAAAAAACCTGATCCGTCCGTCCTGTCTGGGATGAAAGCTGAGACGGCGGCTTACTCCGTAAGTGCGGTTGCGGACATACATCGGGATGTAGGGCAGGTCGTCCAGGGCTTTCAGCATTATCTGCTGCAGCAGCAACACCCGCTCCCTGCTGTCTATGATCGACTGGCTCTTTTCGATCTGCCGGTCCAATTCCTTGTTGCTGTAGTCACCCCAGTTGGCATTGCCGTATTTTCCCTTGACCCTGGTATGCAGGCAGGCATCATTGAAATCTGAGGCGTCGCCGGAGCTGTTGGACCAGCCTATCAAAAAGAAAGGGGATGTTCCCTTATCCAAACGGTCGAACAATGCCTGCCAGTCATAACCCTTGATGTTTACTTTTATCCCCAGCTGGCCCAGCTGGCGGGATATATGGGGGCCGCTCCTCAAGGCCGCCGTCCGGGACATTTCCAGGTCCACGGCAAAGCCCGACGGGTATCCGGATTCCCTTAACAATTTCAAGGCCTCTTTTACCCGGGGACGCTGCGATCTGAACTTGGGCAGGTAACCGACGATGTACGGAGTCACCAGCTGATCGGTCGGTTCAGCCTCGAATTGGCTCTCGCTGATCAGGAGATTGGGATCCAGCGCCAGGTACACCGCCTGACGGACCTTCTGCTTTGATAGGGGCCCTGCCATTTTAAAGTTGATCCCCAAAAAGGTCACTCCCAATCCCGGCCGGCTCAGATATTCCAATTCAGGGTTGTTTTTCACTTTGTCCAGGTGTCTTTCGTCCACATCCCTTATGATCTGGACCCGGCCGTCAAAAAGGGCCTGGCACCTGGCGGAGTCATCCGGAATGGCTACTATGACGGCTTTTTTAATTTGGGGTTTCCCTCCCCAAAAATCCTGATTGGCGGTAAGAGCCATTTCGCCCCCCTTGGCATAGCTGACAAAGCGGTAAGCGCCTGTGCCCACCGGTCGGGCCAGGGGGTCTGGGCTGTTGTCCTGAATGATGCTGATGAAGCACAACTTGTTGAGCAACACCGGAGCGGGTTCTTCGGTTATTATCTCCAGCGTCATTTCGTCAATTGCATTTATCCTGCTTACCGCCGATAGGTAATGTCCCACCTTGGTTTTAGCCGCCCTTTCCAGGCTGTACTGGACGTCTTTGGAGGTCAGCTTCCGGCCGTCGTGGAATTTTACCCCCGGCCTTAAATAAAACCGCCAGGCCTTTTCATCACGATTTTCCCAGCTGATGGCCAGGGCCGGGACGATCCGCATCTCGGCGTCGAACGAAACCAGGGCGTCGAAAATGTTGGACAGCACCGAATGGGTGATGCTGTCGTCATGGAGAAACGGGTCCAGGGTCAGGATGTCGTCCTCCATGGCCAGGTAAACTGTTCTGCCGTTCAAAATCGGGCGGCACCACAACAATGAAGCGGTCATCAAGACGATCAAAAGCTTTTTCACGATAGAACCTCCGTCTTTAGGTTGGAAACACCCGGTTCATGCCCTTTGGTTCTTGTTGCAATCAGGCAGGGGATATTTATCGCTGATAAAACATTTTATTGATGATCTTTCCCTGAAAGATTGCCGGGTTTTATCCCCTCGATCACCACCCACCAGCCGGTGAAAAGAGGCCAGGGGCGAGGCAGGCGTCCCAACAGATCAAACAGTCTTATGAATGTTCTTTCTGTCCAGGCCGGGGCATTGTGCCTGGCCAGCCATTCCATGACGGTAACAGCCCCCAGTGGGACATGCATGATGCCGGTCTGCCGCCCTGCGACAAAACCAGCTTTGGTTAACAGTGATCTGATCTGTCCGGCCCGGTAAAAATAGTCGGTCTGGTATTCCTTCTTCTTAAAACGCTCTGCCAGCCTTACTCCCAGTTTAAAGAAAGGATTGCAGCCGGAGTTGAGCGCCAGCACCAGCCGCCCTCCCGGCTTTAAGACCCGATAGCATTCTCTGAGAGGTGTTCCTATGTCCGGGAAATGGTCGAAGGTGGAAGGGGAAACGATCAGTTCAAATGTTTTATCCTGGCAGGCCAGGGAACGGGCATCGCTGCAGACGATCCTGACATTTTTCCCCGCCTCCGTCAGACTGGCCATTGATTTTCGGCAGATCCCGGGCGAGATATCCAATCCGAATATTTCAGGGCTATTGCCCTGTTCCCCGAAAAAACCGGGATCGCCCAGTGCCGCTTCGTACAGGTCGGTATAGAGTACCATGCCTTTATTCCCCAGCCCCCAGCGCTGCAAAAGCGACAGGTATTCCCGGGTCTTATAACGGGCCAGCACCGGAAGCAGATAATACCCTTCAACTGAATCGGCCACCTGGTCCCAGTATTTATTTTCGGGCAAGGGGTTCCCCGTCATTTGGGGCCGCCCCATTTTTCGGTCCTGGCCAGGTATCTCAGCACCGGGATCATCACAAAGCCCTCGTACATTATCCTGAAATTGAAGGTGGATGTTCCCCTCTGCCGGTCGATGAATACGATGGGGATCTCCTTGACCCTGAAACCGGACAGCAGGCTGCTGTATAAAATCTCCTGCACAATGGCCGGCCCCCTGGAGATCAGGGTGTCCACGTCCACGGTTTCCAGCACCGCCCGCCTGAAGGCCCGGTAACCTGAAGTGCAGTCGCGGATCTTTATCCCCAGCACCATCCTGATGTACCAGTTGGCAAAGACCGTAACGGCATGCCGCATCCAGCCCCGGCCCACATCGGCCCCGCCCGGCACGAAACGCGAGCCCAGCACCACGTCGGCCTGGTTCAGGCCGTCCAGCAGGGCCGGAAGATATTTGGGATCGTGTGAAAAATCGGCGTCCATCTCCACCACCGCCTCGGCCCCCCAGTTCAGGGCATAGCGCAGACCTGCGATGCCGGCCAGGCCCCGGCCCCGGATCTTGGTGCGGTGCAGCACGTGGACCATGGGGTTCCGGGCCGCCAGTTCATCGGCGATCCTTCCGGTGCCGTCGGGGGAATTGTCATCCACCACCAGGATGTCCACCCCGGGAGCAAAACTTAATATCTGGCTTACCAGCCTCTCCAGGTTCTGGGCCTCATTGTAGGTAGGGACCATGATCATGATCTTCATGGGCTAAGGCTGTCCTTTCAGCAGGGCCACGGCTTCGGCCAGGTTTATTTTCAACTCGGTGAGATTGGATATGCCTTTGAGCCTTTTTAAAATAAATCCCGGCCTTAAATAAAATTTATGAATCGCTCTGCGGCGCCACTCCTCTATCCGGAACCCGGCGGTTTCGCCGTCAAAGATGTTGGAAGACGAGGATTGGTCCTGTCCCCCGCCCTTGATCCAGCCCCGGGATCTGGCTTCAGCCGTCAGCGGGGTCAGCGGCTTTGCCACCGGCACGTTGAAGGAAGCCAAGTCGGGATCCAGCTCCAGTGCAAAATCCATGGTCTTTTGGAAGGATGCTTCGGTCTCGCCCGGCAGCCCCAGGATGAAGGTGGCCACGGTCCTGATCCCGTGCTTTTGACACAGGGCAAAGGCCCGGCGGATGTTATCAATCGTAATGTTCTTATGATAGCGGTCAAGCATCTCCTGATCTCCGGACTCCACCCCTATCATCAGCAGTTCGCATCCGGCCCGTTTCATAGCCAGCAGGCCGTCTTCGGTCAAGAGATCAGCCCGGGCAAAACAGCCCCAGGGCAGGTTTATCTGGTTGGAGGTCATTTCAGACAGCATCCTCTCCGTCCGTTCCCTGTCCGCCCCAAAGGTCTGGTCGCCAAAGGAAAAATATTTTATCCCCAGTTTCTTGAGATAAAGCAACTCATCTATGACCTCGGGCACCGGGCGGAGCTTGTAGGGCATCTGGCCGATCAGGCAGAAATCACACTTGAAGGGACAGCCGAAATCGGTGACCACCCCGGCATATGGTAGTTTCCGGGCAAAGGGCATCCGGTATTTTTTATAGGGAAAAAGCTCGTGCCGGGGAATGCCGATTGAATATTCCTTTGAAGGCCCGCTTCGCGGGACGTTATAAACGCCGTTTTGAACGTACGCTATATCGGCGATCCCGGCTCTCTGGCCGTCCAGATATCCCAGCCAGGTGGGTGAGGAATAATCCAGCAGCACTGCGTCAAGGCAGGGATTGCTGGTCAGCAGTTTTTCGGTGTCATCGAACCCGGCATCTCCGGTGACCAGCAATTTGGCCACGGGCAGTTCTTTCTTTAAGAGGGCGAAGAAATCCAGGTCATTTTTCAAGGAGGCCTGGCCGAAAAGGGAAATGATGTATTCCGGGCTGATATCCCGTATCCTGTCCAGGGCCTGCCCGGCCGAGTGTTTTTGGGCCATGGCATCCAGCACTGTGATCTGATGCTTGGGATGCAGATAACCGCTGATCACCAGCAGGTCAATGGGCGGCGTCAGGTAGGCCGCCTTGGAGACCTTGCTGCAGTAACTGTCCCGCAGGTATGTTTTATCGCCGGGAGGATTGAGCAATAGGATTTTTGACATCTCGTCTTATGCCTTAATCTTACCCGCAAATCTTACCCCATCAAGCCCCTTAAAATGCGCATCCTGGGTCCACAATATAGCCTTATATTTTTGGGCTGTGGCCAAAACCAAGCTGTCGGCCAAAGGCAGTTTATGCAAATGCCCCAGCCGGGCCGCCTCCAGCGCCATTCCGGCATCCAGCTCGGCCACCAAACCCCGGTGCATCAGGGCCGCCGCCTGCAGGGCCTGATCCTCGCCCCTTTCTTTCAGCACTTTTTTGAACACCTCGTAAATGCAGATGACCGGCACCACCAATTGGTTTTCATTCTCCAGCGCCGAAGCGTAAAATCCTGCATTTTTGCCGCCGGCCAGGTATTCCAGCCAGCCGCAGGAATCCACCAGGTTCATACCCGGTCGCCTTCCCGGTCGATGCCGGAGGACAACCCCTTCAAGAACCCTCTCATCTGCTTGAGCGGCCTTACCGGCACCAGCTCGATCCTTTGGCCATAGGCCATCATCTCGGCTTTTTCACCCGGCTTGATGTTCAGCAGTCTGCGCACCTGAAGGGGGATCACCACCTGATATTTTGAGGAAATGGTAACTTCCATCGTTTTCTCCATCGATATGATTATTGTCTTACGATATTATAATCGATAATAATATCGTTTACAAGCCATATTTACAATATTCCTAATTGCTTACAATAGCCCAAGCCGAACAGAAAACGTACTGCCTAAACAGATTTCCCTAATGACATCCAGCTTATTTTAAAATAAATCCCGTAAATCATGTAAATCCGCTTACGCTTCACTGCCGGGCTTCTTCAAGCGCCAACCGCTTACGCTATCATATTTACTTCCTCGTGCGCCTTAGCTACAGCGGTGGCGCAAGCTTCAGCGGAGGCGCTCCTGTCCGCCCCGGTATGATCCGTTACAGCTTGGCAAAGGCCTCGACCAGCATTTCCGGCGAAGGCGGGCAGCCCTCCACCCATATCACTCCGGGCCGGCCCTGCAAATGCCTGGTGCATTCGCCCACCGCGATCACCCTTTGGCTGTTCTTGGGGATCGAAGCCTGTTGGCCGTAAACGAAGTCAACCCGGCCGAAAACCATCCGGCGCAGCACCGGCATCAGGCTGGCGGCCCATTTTCGGGGATCCCTGGCCGAGGAGACCAGGCCCTCCCGGGCCGAGCCCCCGCACAGGCTGCAGGCCAGCGGCGTCCTTTGATTATGCAGGCCCAGCATTTTCAGCATCTCCATCTCGGGCCGCTTGAATTTTCTGGCGCAGTCCTCCAGCCGGTCGCCGTTGATCTTTGATTCCAGGCTGCCCAGCCCCATGTCAGCGGCAAGTTTTATGTGCTCCGCCTCCAGCGGGTCTATTCCCATCAGCCGGCAGCCGGCGGCATCCACCGCCAAGGGATCGGCCCCGGCCACAAGAACTTTGAGCTCCACCTTCTTTCCGGCGAACAGCGGTCCGTCGCCCTCGATGGCAGTGAACCCGTCCAGGATGGTAAAGTCGGGGCGGATCAGCTGATAGAGCTCGGCCACCGGCCGGTGCAGGCCGCTCTGGTGGAAACGTTTCTTGTCGGCGTAGGAAAGCAGGCCCTTCTGGTTCTTCATGCCCAGGGTGACCAGGGTGTTGATGTGGGTCTTAAGTTTGGGCAGGTTGATGTAGTAAGCATCCGTGAACATCAGGGGAAGCTGCAGTTCGCCGTCGTACCATTTCACCGGATGGCGCCGTGCCTGGTTCAGGTCAATCAGCGGAACATTATATTTCCGGGACAGTTCGCCAAAGCCTGTCCTTTCAAAGGCCTCCAAAGGATCTACCCCCAGCCCCGGCCCTTCGGCGATGGTGATATCCTTCACCCCCAGCGCTTTCAGGTGAACTATCAGCATCCCGGCCTGGCGGGCATCGCTGACCACCCCGCTGGTTCCCGGAGCGGGAAAGACCAGATTGGGTTTTAGCACCACCGGTTTCCCGAGCGGTATGTTGAACGGCAATTCGTTCAGCCAGCCGGAGAACTGGGAGATGTCCTTAAGTTTTTTTAAATATATTTCACCCATATACTCTTATTTATCATAACCTTAAACGCCCTTAATTTCAAGCAAAAACTTAATGATTTGTAAAAAAACAAATCCCGGGATTATTGAGATAATCCAGGGATTGAAAACTGGGCGTTTCAGGATAATTTAATGGCTTCCAAAGGCTGGTATACAGGCCCGCTTTGAGTAAGGGTGCTTTTGATCAAAGCCAATTCCCCTAAAATGAACTCCATTTCCTCCAAGGGCAAGGTTCTTATTTTTTCTGATAGTTTGTCCATATTCTTTGGGGAACGCACCCTTCCCAAAGTAAGATGGGGCTTGAACTTTTTGGGATCCCTGGCAAACCCGCATTCTGCCAGGCCGACCTCCAATTCCTTTTGCAGGTCAGAGATCTCACTGGTCCCGGTTTTCAGCCCCAGCCATATCACCTGGGGCCGGTTCCAGCCCGGGAAAACGCCTATCTGTGAGGTGCTGCAAACTATCGCTTTGTGCCTTCCATTTTGTTGAACAAGAAATTCCCGGGCTGATCTCAACTGCTCCGGGGATATTTCCCCCAGAAACTTCAGTGTCAGATGTGTGTTCTTAGGTTCAACCCACTTAATATCGGCCTTAGCCTCCTTGAGCCGGGAGATGATCTGTGCCAGATGTTCTTGAACCGGCGATGGCAGCTCCAGCGCTATGAAGCATCGGGTAAAATTCATTTACTGCCATTACCCAGATACAGCCTTAATTCATTCAGCGCCGCCTGGGCCGCCATTTCCTTTATCTGCCGTCTGGGTCCTAAAAATCTTTTTTCGATCACCTTGATCCCTTTTGGCCCGGAAATTCCGATGAAGACCAACCCCACCGGTTTCAAGGCGCTTCCGCCATCGGGCCCGGCTATCCCCGAGATGGAAAGCCCTATATCGCTCTTGAATATTTTCCCGGCCCCCTGCGCCATCTCCCTGACCGTCTCGGCGCTGACCGCACCGTGTTTGACCAGTGTTTGGGCTCTGACCCCCAGCATTTTTTCTTTTATCCGGTTGCTGTATGCCACAATTCCGCCCATGAAGTATCGGGAAATGCCGGGAACATTGGTGATCCGGTCTCCGATCAGGCCGCCGGTGCAGGATTCGGCCAGACCCAGGGTCAGTTTTTTCTTTTTCAGGATCAGACCCAAAACTTCTTCCAGCGTTTGTCCTTCGCTGCCGTAGATGTGGTGTTTTAAGGCCGTCTTCATCTTTCGGATGATCCCTCCGGCCTGCTTGTCCAGTGATTTACGATCAGCGCCGTGCAAGGTGACCCGCAGGTCCACCCCCAGCTGCCCGGGCAGATAGGCCAGCACGCCGGGGTTCAAGGTCTTTTCCAAAGCCGTCAGCTTTTCCGCTATGGCCGACTCCGGGATGCCGGTGGTACGCAGGACTGTGGACAGGATGAACCGGCGGCCGGGCGATCTTTCCAGGCCGCTCCTGATGCCCTCCTGCCAAATGGCCTTGACCTCGCGCGGCACCCCCGGCAGCAGGATGAGTTTTTTGTGCTTGAACCTGAACATGATCCCCGGAGCCGTTCCCTGGGAGTTGAAGAGCACTTTGGCTTTTTCCGGAACCATGGCCTGCTTAAGGTTGCAGGCCGGCATTTCCACCCCCCTTTTGGCAAAACGGGACCTTAGGTATTCAAAAACACTTTTGTTCAACACCAGTTTCTGCTTGAAGTGTTTGGATAGAACATTCAGCGTGATGTCATCGCTGGTGGGACCCAGCCCTCCGGTGCAGACCACCAAGTCCCCGGCTTTGAGGCCCAGGTCTGCGGCTTCTATTATATCGCTGGGATTGTCGCCCACTGCCGTTTTCCAGACCACCGGGATCCCTATAGCCGCCAGCTCCCGGCCCAGATAGGAGGAATTGGTATCTACTGTAAGCCCGGAGAGTATCTCGTTGCCTATGGTGATTATGACTGCTTTCATTTTTATAGAAAAACGTTCGTCGGTTGAAATATTTAAAGTTTATTTACAGGGAACAATCCTACAGATGCCTTTAACACTGGGATTAAATTTTCGTCTTTTTCACGTTTATCGGAAGCAAACTTCTCAATGGCATCCAATTCCCTCGGCACGAACAACAATGATTCAATTTCCGGTTTGATTCCTTGCCGGCTTAACTGTTGGACATATTTTTCGTAACTATTCTTCACTTCATCCTGATTAAGCAGTAGATCCAGCTTAAAGACAGCGGAGTAGAAGTTTGACCGGCCGCCTTCTTTCAACAAATAACGCCTGAATTGTTTTACAATCTTGAGATCGTTCACATCAATGCCAAGTTCTTCGACTATTTCCTTTTTTGCACTATTCTCCAGATCGATCTCATTTCCCTTAAGATCCCCTTTATCTATGCCGCCGCCGAACAATTGCAGTTTCTGCGGAGCAAATGTGTCCTCGCCCATTATGCCGATCACGAATTTGCCATCTGCTGTTTCTACCAATACCGATGTATAAATCACTCTGCAATCGTGATCTTCGTATGCATTCCTATTGAGCGTGTACAAGAAATGGGCATAATCCGTCAACTCGAC
The DNA here is from genome assembly GCA_002412795.1 of bacterium UBP2_UBA5202. Classification (GTDB taxonomy): domain Bacteria; phylum Edwardsbacteria; class AC1; order AC1; family EtOH8; genus UBA5202. Next base: position 47,537 of record DHVS01000008.1, read on the forward strand.
CGATATCATGATACCTTGGCTATCATGTTTTATATCACTGATCGTAAATATGTCACCTCTGAAATACTTTTTACCTTTTTTCAGTAACGATTCCCAATGTGCGTCACAACCATCACTATACTGCTTCGGTAATGATGCTTTTCTCTGATTGAAACATACTTTGACATTATCGTCAAAGGAATACAGTTTTATTTCATTCATGGTTCACAACCAGTTTTATTTAATCAAATGGCCAAGGTGGAATACCCTGAAAACAAGTTGCATGACAATATTGGCATAGATCCCGGCCAACAGGTCGTCCACCATCACCCCCCAGCCGCCGGGCAGCTTTTGAGACTGCCTGGCCCCCAGCGGTTTCAGGATATCAAAACCCCGGAACATCATAAAGCCTATGGCATAGAGCACAAGGCCCTTGGGAACCAGCCACAGGGTCACCCACATCCCCAGCACTTCGTCTATCACTATCTTCCCTGCGTCGTGCCCCCAGTCCTTCTCGGCCAGGGTGGCGGCCCAGACCCCCAGAAAGAAAAGCGTGACGATGAAGGAAAGCTGCAGCCAGATGTTCAGGTCCGCCCCGAACCACCAGAGGACAAGCCCCACCAGGCTGCCGGAGGTGCCGGGGGCAATGGGGCAATATCCTGCAAATCCGGCCGAGGCCAGCATTTTAACAAACCAATTTCCGTTATTATTCTTCATCAAATTTCTGATAAATTACTTGCTTAAATTAAATCCGTCGGGGAGACCAGTATCCAAGAACTTGTTTTAGCATTTCCTGCTTTCATGGCTTCCTTATGAAAAAGCCCCTGTAGCTACATGTTCCCCTTGAACAACCCCAGGATCAGCCAGCGGCTTTTTATCAGGTAATCCAGCCCCGAGACCACCGTCAGCAGCATGGCCAGGAATATCAACCCGTCAAGCGCCGAAACATAATTTGCCAGCTGATATTCAGAAAGATATGTCCCGCCGGCGGCCAAGGTATCCCGGTAACATATGAAGACCAGCACCGCCAGCACCGCCAGCATCTGGCTGGAGGTCTTGATTTTGGCCAGAAGGCTGGATTCCATGATGTGCCCCCGGTAGGCCACCACGGTCCTCAGGCCCATGATAAGGAACTCCCGGACTATGATCACCATCACCATCCAGACGCTGGACAGCTTCAGGGCCACAAAAGCCACCAGGGCCACCGCTATCAGCAGTTTGTCGGCGATGGGATCCATGATCTTGCCGAAGCCGGTCTGCTGACCGTTGCGCCGGGCCAGGTATCCGTCCAATAGATCCGTCAGCGAGGCCAGCAAAAATACCGCCAGCGCCGCATACCGGCTGTAGACGTTGTCGTAAAGCAGCAGGGCCATGAAAACCGGACTGATCAGCGCCCGGCCCAGGGTCAGTTTGTTGGGCAAATTCATAATAGTAATAATTTATCAGGTTTGGAATGTTTTGTCAACCCGGAGTTCATGAAATCAACTTGACAAACCACGGTATTTAAGTTATTATCATTCAACACAAATAACGAAAAGGAGTCGCTCCATGAAAAGAATATTTCTTTTCCTGTTGTTGACGGCGACGATGGGAAGCCTGGCCCGGTCTGAGGTTAACGTCAACATCAACGTCGGAATTCCGGTCGTCAAGGTTTCTTCGGACCCGGTGATGACGGTGATCCCCGGGACCTACATCTACTTTATTACCGAAAGCTCCGAGGACATCTTCTTTTACCAGGGCTACTGGTGGCGGCCGTATAAGGGACGCTGGCACCGGGCCAATGGGTTCAACGGCCCTTGGGTATTCGTGAAGTCCGGAAGAGTTCCTCCGGGGATGCTGAAACTTCCTTCGGGCTGGCGCAAGCTGCCGCCCGGACATCCCACACTGAAACATTCCATGGTCAAGAGCAGCTGGAAGCAGTGGGAAAAGGAAAAACACTGGGATAAGAAAGCCCAAAAGAACGATTCCGACGGCGGCAAAAAGAACAAGACCAAAAGCCCTGGTAAAAAGTGACTCCTGCCAATTCCGGTCATAAATAAGCTGCCCCGATCCCGGGGCGGCTTATTTGTTTTACGGATTTTCTGTCATTTGAGCATCAAGGATTTTCATCCATTCCCGGTAATCCAGGCGGAACTGCCAGTTGGGCCGGGAAAGGATGACCTCCCGGGCGGCTTTTCCGTATTGATGCTTACCGGTAACCCGGTACAGCCGGAAAAGAATCTCGGCCTGGATCTTGGCGGAAGCTTTTGCCGCCAGCGGCTCCACCAGGGCTTCATATTCTTCCGTCGTAAACTCGCCTGCCTCAAGTCCGATATCGGCATCCAATTTATCGAGCCCGGCCAAATACTCCTGACGATTCAGCAGTTCCGCCAATTGCCGGGCTTGCCGGCTGTACTTCCGGGCCTGTTTAATATCCTTCTGCTCCAGCATTACCTGGGCCAGGCTGTTCAGGGACTCGCACAAATATTCCTTGACGGACAATCCCTCAAATATTTCTTGGGCGGTCAGATACTCTTCCTGTGAACGCAGATACTCCCGGCGGTCCTTATAAATATTGCCCATAGTATAGTGCACAATCCCCTCGCCCCTCCTGTCTCCCATCTGGCAGGCCAGTTTCAAACTCTGCTCTGCCAGGTCAAGGGCCTGATCAAAGTCCCCCCGGTAGGATATCAGCAGTGCTATATTGTTGGTAACCACCCTTTCGCCGCTTTTGTTGCCCAACTCCCGGGCTATCCCCAGGCTTTGGGAATAGCACTCCAGAGCCCGGTCGTAATCCTCACGGTTATCATAAATCCCGGCCAGGTTATTCATGGCCACCCGCAATGAATATTTGTCCCCGATCTGCCTGGCGATTGCTGTCTGTTTATGATAACAATTTTCGGCCAGAACGTAGTTTCCCATGGAAAAATGAATGCTGCCCAGATTGGCATAGCCCGTGCAAATCAATTGCTGGTCATTGGCTTCGATATCGATCTTCATTTTAAGGGCCGAACATTCCATGGCCTTTTGGTGCTCGCCCATGTACCAGTACATCAGTCCCAGGTTGCCTTGGATGATGCTTACCCAATTATTATCCCCAAAATTCTCCGCCTGGGCCAATGCCTGTAAATAATATTCTCCAGCTTTGACATAGTTCCCCAGGTTGCGGTAAAGGGTGCCCGTATTGCACAGGGTAATGTGTCTTTGCTTCCCTGTATAAGCGTTATCGCAAAGATCCAAAGACTCCTGAAACAAGGGAAGGGATTCCTGTAGTTTCCCGCGTTGCATAAGCAGAAAACCCAGTTCATTGGCGCTTTCGGCAATTAGGCGATAGTTTTTAGCTTTCCGGGCTGCCGCCAGATTGCAAAGACAGGCCTCCTCGCCTTCGTTCCATTTCCCGATTTTCCGCAACAAATCTGCCCGGTTAGCCTGAAGAGTATAGGGGTAATAAGATGTCCCATTATTTTCCGCAGGAGCTGACGGGAACTTTATGATGATAAGTTTTTTGAGATTAAACTTTGACATTACCGGTATTAATTTGTTTTCCAATCGTATTTGGGGCGGAGAAAAATATAATATTTTTCAGGGTAAAGGAACTTCAAAAATTTCTTTCCGGTTTAGATCATCCAATGCCTCTTGGTATTCTATCCTGGCGCTTTTGCTGTTAAGCATGGTATACAGCGAGAGCGCCGTTTTTTTGTAGGTTTGATCCCCGGTCAGTTTAAAAAGTTCCAGATTCAAAGGGGCCATTTCTTCATAATCCTGGCTTTCATTAAGGGCTTTCTGCATCTGGATCATACCTTCGTTTGCATTGGTGACCGCCGCTAATTTGGCCTTTAATAAACGGGCCGGGGACAAAACGTTCCGAACATGAATCTCACTTGCGATCTCCAAGGCTTCGTTATTGAGCTGTTCCGATTCGGTATACATTTTTCGGGAAAAACAAAGGACGGCTTTATCATGAAGGTTGATGGCCAGATCGTGTTGCTGCCCGGTCTCCCGGCACAGGCTGATGGCACGGTCAAAACATTCCTCTGCCTTTGTTTCCTGCTTTAACCGCCTGTAAATGGCCCCCATATTGCCTAGGGCGAACAATTGATTGAATTTATCTTTTGTTTCCTCGGCCCCCAACAGCTGCTGTTGAGAATATGTCAATGCTCTTTCATAGTCACCGGTTTCCAGACAAACGGCACTTAAGTTCCCACAAGCCAGGCAGATGTTCCTTATATCTCCCAGTTCCCATGATGTTTCCAGTGATTTTTGGAATAACTCCCTGGCCTGAGCCAGCTGGTTTAATTTAACGTAAACAGTTCCCAAACTCATATTGGCATAGGCCACCCCCTGCTTATCCCCGATTTTTATGCAGATATCAAGCTTGTTTTGCTGGCAGGCAATGGACTGCCGGCTGTCGCCCTGATAATCATAGACCAACCCCATATTTCCGTTGGCCCGGGCCTGCCCTTGCAGGTCTCCCTGTTTCCGGCAGATACTCATGTCCTGCTCAAAATATTTCTGAGCCTCGGCATATTTACCCTGGCGCAGATGTATGATTCCGAGGTTGCGCAGGGCACGTGCTACCAAATTATCAATCCCGGCAGCCTGGGCCAGTTCTATTATCCTTCTGCAATGATCACAAACCTCTTGGTATTCACCCATTTGTTTGTGAGCCTCGACCAAAGCCAACAAGGCCTGGCACTGGCCTTGAATATTATTCTGGGAACAGTGATGCTCCAAAGCTTCCCGGGCCAAAGGCAGAGCGGCTTGATACTGGCTCAGGTTGGACAACAATCCGGACAAAAATACTTTACAGTCGGCGGACAACTCCGGTTTTAAGGCCAAACCGGCGAATCTGAGGTTTTCTTCCTCCAGTTCCCGGGCCTGCTGCCATCCCCCGGTCAGGCGCAGCACCTCGGCCTGGCGATGGCGCAGCTGGTAGGGATAAAAAAAGCCTTCGGCCTGGATCCAGCAAATATTTTTTTTATAACGGGTTTTTTCGGCCATGGTTGCTGATGGTAAGTATTACAAAAACAGGCGAGGCTGATCTTTCCGCCTCGCCTGTTGCAGTTTTTAAGATGCTACCGGGCCGCCTCGGCCCCCTTCTTCAGGGCTTTGACGTTGAGTTCAATGATCTCCGGCTTGGCCCGTTTAAAGACCTTGGTCAGGGCCCTGGAGATGGCCTCGATGGAAACGGCTCCGGTCGCGCCTGAGAAAGCCCCCAGGGCCACCATGTTGGCGATCTTGGTGGTGCCCAGCTCTTCGGCTATCCTGTTGCACTCCACATAAACGACTTTAATGTCAGTGCGCCTGGTCTTGGAGTTGACCAGCGAGCTATTGATGATCATCAGCCCGCCCGGCTTGACCAGCGGCTCGAACTTGGCCAGACTGGGTTCGTTCATCACGATCACCGTCTCGGGCCGGGAGACCACCGGGGTGGCCACTTCGTCCGTGGATATCACCACCGAGCAGTTGGCGGTGCCGCCCCGCATCTCGGCTCCGTAGGCCGGGAACCAGGAAACGTGCTTGTCCTCCAACAGACCGGCCTGGGCCAAAAGGATCCCGGCCGAGATCACTCCCTGGCCGCCGAATCCGGAGATTCTAATTCCCTGATGCATCAGTTGGCCCCTCCTTCTTTTTCGGGTGAACGGAAAACCCCCAGCGGATACAGGGGCATCATTTTTTCGGCTACGAATTTGCAGCTGTCCAGCGGTGTCATTCCCCAGTTGGTGGGACAGGTGGAAAGCACCTCCACCAGGGAAAAGCCCTTGCCCTCAATCTGGTTCTGGAAGGCCTTTTTGATGGCCTTCTTGGTCTTGATCACGTTCTGGGCATTGTGGACGGAGGTCCGCTCCAGGTAGGTGGCGCCTTCCAGCGGAGTCAGCAGTTCGCAGACCCTGATGGGAAAGCCGTTGACCTTGGGGTTGCGCCCGGCCGGGCAGGTGGTGGCCTTCTGCCCCACCAAAGTGGTGGGGGCCATCTGGCCTCCGGTCATGCCGTAGATGGCATTGTTGATAAAGACGGTGGTGAATTTTTCACCCCGGTTGNNGCCAGGTCGCCGTCGCCCTGGTAGGAGAACACGATGCACTCCGGCTTGGAGCGCTTGATGCCGGTGGCGATGGCCGGGCCCCGTCCGTGGGGGCCCTGGATCATGTCGCAGTTGAAGTAGGAATCGGCGAACACCGCGCACCCCACCGGGGCCACGCCCACCGTTCTTTCCCTGATCCCCAGCTCGTCCAGGGATTCGGCCACCAGCCGGTGGACGATGCCGTGCCCGCAGCCCGGGCAATAGTGCATTTTCATGTCGACCAGGCCGGCCGGTTTTTTATTCAGCAGTTCCATTATTTACGCCCTCCCTTCTTTTTAGCAGCCTTGGCACGTTTGACGTTTGGGGTTGAACGTTTAACCGGCTTGGCTTTGGCGATCTTGGCCGGCTTGGCCTTCCTGGCCGCACTAGCCTTTACAGCCTTTACAACTTTTACCGCCTTTTTAACATTTTTCGTCTGCTTGATCTTCTTATAAACCTTCTCGATCTCGGCAAAGACCTCTTCGCTGGCGGGGATGCCGGCCGGCCGGGCATACAGTTCCACCGCGGCCTGGCCGTTGATGGCCAGGCGCACATCCTGCACGAACTGGCCCATGCTCATCTCCACCACTAAGAAATTTTTCACTTTTTCGGCCAGCTTGGCCAGCTCCCGGCTGGGAAAGGGCCACAGGGTGATGGGCCGGAACATCCCGACCTTAAGCCCCTTGTCCCTGGCCATCTTAATGGCGGCCGAGGCGATCCGGGAGGAGGTGCCGTAGGCCACTATCACCAGGTCGGCGTCCTGGCAGTTCCGGGTCTCGTATAAGACCTCCTTGGCCTCTATCTCCTGATATTTCTTCATCCGGGCAAAGTTGATCTTCTCCAGCTCGTTCTCCCGCAGATCGTAGGACTTGACGATCCTTTTGCCCCGGCCGGCGGCCACGCCCAGCTCCCAGCCCTTTTCCCGGCGCGATTTGGGATCAACCGTTTCAAACTTGAATTCCACCGGCTCCATCATCTGGCCCAGGATTCCGTCGGCCAGGATCATGGCCGGCATCCGGTACTTCTCGGCCAGTTCAAAGCACTTCATGGGAAAGTTGCCCATCTCGTCCACCGAGTTGGGGGCCAGCACTATGGTCCGGTAGTCGCCGTGGCCTCCGCCCCTCACCGACTGGTGGTAGTCGCCCTGGGAGGCCGCGATGTTGCCCAGCCCCGGGCCGCCCCGCACCACGTTGGCGAAGAAGAAAGGCAGGTCGGCCCCGGCGCAGTAGGAGATGCCCTCCTGCTTAAGGCTGATGCCGGGGGATGAGGACGAGGTCATGCTGCGGATGCCGGTAGCCGCCGCCCCGTAGATCATGTTGATGGCCGCCACTTCGGACTCGGCCTGAACGAAGGCCCCGCCCACCTCGGGCAGGCGCCAGGACATGTACTCCGGCACTTCGTTTTGCGGAGTAATGGGGTATCCGGAAAAGAACCGGCACCCGGCCCGGACCGCGCCTTCGGCCATGGCTTCGTTGCCCTTCATTAAGATTTTTTCACCCATTATATTTCTTTCTCCTGTAAAAAATGTTACTTGGGAATTGGAGCACGATCCCCGTTTCCAGGGAACACCATTGGTTTCGTCAGTTTTCGTGCTTTTTAGTGGGAAGCCATCACTTCCAGACCGAGATGGCCAGGTCGGGACAGATCTGGGCGCACAGCCCGCAGCCGATGCAGCAGTCCTGTTTGGCCAGCTGGGCCGGGTAATAGCCGGTAACGCTGAAGGTCTGGGACATGGAGATGCACTCCTTGGGACAGGCCTTGGTGCAAAGCTCGCAGCCCTTGCAGCGGTTCTCGTCCACCCTTATTTCGGGCATGTTAAAACCTCCTGATTTTGTGGAATTTATAATATTGGTTATTGTTGTAACGATTCATAGCCACCAAGCATGTCCTGAGCGTAGTCGAAGGAACACCAAGGCACTAAACCCTGTAAAAAGGGAACGAGGTAATGTCAAATTTAATGTGTCTTAGTGTCGGAGTTTACCCTGATGTATAGAAGGGTGGCTGAATGGTCTATTTTTAAAGGAAACCCAAAAAAGTATTCTAACAGAATTGATTTTATTTTGCAAGGGATAAATGACAGAATTTAGGTAAAAAAGCGGGTTGGTATTTAACCAACCCGCTTTTGGATGTTTTGATGTTTTTACTTCAGCAGCGTCAGCTTCTTGGTGGAACTGAAACTTCCAGCCTGCAGCCGATAGAAATATACTCCGGCAGATACTTTGGAAATATCCCAGCTGACCAGATGGCTTCCCGCTGGTTGGTTGCCAAGACCCATCCGTTTAACAACCTGCCCCATAATGTTATACAGCGTCAAGTTGACTTTTGACGATTGCCCTAATTGATATTTAATGTTTACTTTCCCTGATGCTGGATTGGGATAACACGGTAATAATCTGCAAGTAGGATGAGTGTTACCGCCTGGTTTACCCTCCACCCCGTAGGCGGTCGAGTCTATCCGGTACACCGGATAGGTCAGCATGTTCCCGGCGAACGGCGTGCCCAGCCCTAAATTGTTGGTGGTGGCCGCCTGCATTTCTATGGGAACAATGTTGATGTAATTCTCGCCCCAGATCAGTGAATCTGTGCCCCAGTTGTAGATCCAACCAATGGAATCCGACGACAGGCTGTCGAACGGCCCGGCCGCCCAGTTCCAGGAATTGTGGCCTGTCATCCAGTCGTTGACGACGCCCATCATGTACGTTTTATTGGGGGCCCAGCGGTTGACCGCTTTGCCGGTCAGGGTCGGTTGGGACAGGCCGGTGAAGTGCGATACCGCCGGGTCCATCACCGCCCGGACGCCGGTGTCGTGGAAGGGAGCGGCATCGATCACCGTCACGTTGGCGCTGCTGTAATTGGCCACGTAGATCTTGCCGGTTACCGGGTTTACTGCCACGGCCAAGGGAGAAGCTCCCGCAGACAAGGTGGCCGTGGCATTGGTGGCCCCGTCTATCACCGTCACATTGGCGCTGCTGGTAACTTTGGTCACGTAGATCTTGTTGGTTACCGGGTTCACCGCCACGGTATAGGGTCTGGTACCTGCGGCCACGGTGGCGGTGGCATTGGTGGCCCCGTCTATCACCGTCACGTTATTGCTGCTGTAATTGGCCGCGTATATCTTGTTGGTGGCCGGGTTGATAGCCACGGCAAGGGGTCCGGTTCCCACGGCCACGGTAGCCGTGGCATTGGTGGCCCCGTCTATCACCGTCACGTCGTTGCTGCTGTAATTGGCCACGTATATCTTGTTGGTGGCCGGGTTGATAGCCACGGCAAGGGGCTGGCTGCCCGCGGCCACGGTAGTGGTAGTATTGGTGACCCCGTCTATCACCGTCACGTTGGCGCTGCTGTAATTGGCCACGTATATCTTGTTGGTGGCCGGGTTGATAGCCACGGCAAGGGGTCTGGTTCCCGCGGCCACGGTGGTAGTGGCATTGGTGGCCCCGTCGATCACCGTCACGTTATTGCTGTCATCATTGGCCACGTAGATCTTGTTGGTGGCCGGGTTGATAGCCACGGCACAGGGACTTGCCCCCGCAGCCACGGTGGTAGTGTCATTGGTGGCCCCGTCTATCACCGTCACGTTGGCGCTGTTCTTGTTGGCCACGTAGGTCTTGTTGCTTACCGGGTTCACCGCCACCGCCCAGGGGCTGTCCCCGGCCGCCACCAGCGTAGTGTCGTTGGTGGCCCCGTCGATCACCGTCACGTTGTCGCTGTTGGTGTTGGCGATGTAGATCTTGTTGGTTACCGGGTTCACCGCCGCGGCATAGGGCCCGGTTCCTGAGACCAAAGTGGTATCGACAGTATTGGTGGCCCCGTCTATCACCGTCACGTTGTTGCTGTTCTTGTTGGCCACGTAGGTCTTGTTGCTTACCGGGTTCACCGCCACGGCCCAGGGATAAGTTCCCGCAGCCAGGGTGGCCGTGGCATTGGTGGCCCCGTCTATCACCGTCACGTCGTTGCTGCCATCATTGGCCACGTATATCTTGTTTGTGGCCGGGTTGATAGCCACGGCAGAGGGGTAGCTTCCCGCGGCCACGGTGACAGTGGCATTGGTGGCCCCGTCTATCACCGTCACATCGTTGCTGCCCGAGTTGGCCACGTAGATCTTGTTAGTGGCTGGGTTCACCGCCACGGCATAGGGCCAGCCTCCCGCGGCCACGGCCACGGTAGCCGTGGCATTGGTGGCCCCGTCTATCACCGTCACGCTTTCCGCAGTGTAGTTGGCCACGTATATCTTGTTGGTGGCCGGGTTGATAGCCACGGCAAGGGGTCCGGTTCCCACGGCCACGGTAGCCGTGGCATTGGTGACCCCGTCTATCACCGTCACGTTGGCGCTGCTGTAATTGGCCACGTATATCTTGTTGGTTACCGGGTTCACCGCTATGGCATAGGGCCAGGTTCCTGAGACCAAAGTGGTGTCGACAGTATTGGTGGCCCCGTCTATCACCGTCACATTGTTGCTGTAATTGGCCACGTATATCTTGTTGGTTACCGGGTTCACCGCTATGGCACAGGGCCAGCCTCCCGCGGCCACGGCCACGGTAGCCGTGGCATTGGTGGTCCCGTCTATCACCGTCACGCTTTTCGCAGTGTAGTTGGCCACGTAGATCTTGTTGGTGGCCGGGTTCACCGCCACGGCATAGGGATAAGCTCCCACGGCCACGGTGGCAGTGTCGTTGGTGGCCCCGTCTATCACCGTCACGTTGTCGCTGCCATTATTGACCACGTAGATCTTGTTGGTGGCCGGGTTGATTGCCATGGCATTAGGATCAGACCCCGCCGTCACCGTAGCCGTCACCCAGTCCGCCCTTGCCGGGACGGCCAAGGCCGACAGTAGAATTACTGTCATTGTGGCCAACAGAGATGAATGTTTCATTGTGATCCTCATCAATTATGATTGACGGATTAATGATTTCATAATAATACCATACGCCGGATAAAAGTCAATAAAAATAACTGCAAATGTAATGCAAATTCTTAACGAAGAATCCCGATTTTAAATTAGTTTCTGGACTTTGGCAAAATCAGGCA
>DHVS01000019.1:0-45342 GCA_002412795.1 bacterium UBP2_UBA5202
TCCGATATTTCATCCCATATTATATATGGAAAAGGGCTGTCATTCATTCCCTTATCAACGCTTCACTACCAAGGAAAAAAACGTTGATACCCTTTCCAGTGTTTCCAGATAACTGTATTGTAAGAATTGGAACAGCGGGTCAGAATTTAAGATATCGCACTCTTCCATGGCGTCGAGATATGCGGCCTTGTAATCCGTCATTATCACATCATAATACATGTCAAACCGCAGATGGATATAATCGCTGACAGATCTGGCCACCCGCCCGTTCCCGTCGCGGAAGGGATGGACATGGGCGACCAGATAATGGGCTTGCGCGGAATAATGCAAAAGGGTAAAAAAATTCTCCGGCGTTAGATCACCAAGAGCGGATATCCCCTCATTGATGGTCGTAAATTTCTGGTACAACAACTGCTGGATGTCCGGAACCGATGGCGGCAGGTGTTTCATGGAGGCTATCTGTACCTCGGAATCCCTGATCCGGCCTGCAATATCCGGCCAGCTTTTTTCGAACACCCTCCGGTGCATCTCCATTATCAGGGAAATGGACAACGGGTCTTTTTGCGGCGCTTTCTCCTCCAGCCATCGCAACAGGTTGTCCTGCCCCTGGAGTTCCAAGTAAGACTTTTGATAAGAGGGGGAAATACGGTTTTTATCGGGGATCCCTGCGTTATGCAGAAGTATCTGCAGGAAAATACGATCGATACTCCGGTCCTCCAGAGCATTAGAGTGCACCGCTTTCATGCAGCGAAGCCCCGCCATCACCTCTTGTTTGGCGAACGGATACCGTCGTCCCAAGTCCCGGAGAGTGAAAAAGAGCTCAAGAAGCCTGTCTCTCTCAGTTTTATTGAGCGATATAATCGGCATTTTTGTTTTTCGCTAATTTCAGTCGAAGCCATTTTTCAAAATCAATCGCGGCGAAGGTCGATAGCGCAAGAAGCAGAATGCGCCACCAGACGTCCCACCCAATGGGCGCGGTATGGAACAACCGGTTCATGAAGGGTGCATATGTCATAAGAAGCTGCAGTCCCATCATCGCGCCGATCCCGAAAAGAACCCACAAATTGGAAAATACCCCTACTGACCACAGGGTCCTGACGAGCGAACGGCAGTTCAGAAGATACGCCGCTTCAATGAGCACGATCACATTTACAGTGATCGTGCGCGTCTGCGCAATGCTCATTCCAGCGGCTCCGGTGCTCCAGAAGAAAAGGAAGAAACCGCCAATCACCATGATAGAGGTGACGATTGCGATCCGTATAGTCAAAAACCAGGTCAGAATTGGCATTTTGGGATCACGGGGCGGACGCAGCATGAGATGACGCTCTTTGGGTTCAAAAACGAGCATCAATCCGAGCAGGATGGCGGTTGTCATGTTGATCCAGAGCAACTGCACCGGAAGAATAGGGAGAACCAAACCCGAAAGAATCGCTATCAATAAAATCGCCGCTTCACCTGCGTTAGTCGGCAGGGTCCATATGATGAATTTGGTCAGGTTGTCAAAGACGCACCGCCCTTCCTCGACTGCCGCCTCGATCGAGGCAAAATTATCGTCAGTCAAGAGCATGTCCGCCGCCCCCTTGGCCACATCGGTGCCGGTAACCCCCATAGCAATCCCGATATCCGCCTGCTTCAGAGCCGGGGCGTCATTCACCCCGTCGCCGGTCATGGCGACCACGTGCCCGAGTGATTGGAGAGCTTTAACCAATTTCAACTTCTGTTCCGGAGCCACCCGGGCAAAGACCGATGCCCGTTCGGACATTTCCCGGAATTGAGCTTCATCCATTTTTTCCAGTTCCGCACCGGTAACGGCTATCATTTCACCTTCCCCGGTTAGCTCCCCGTTTATACCCATCTGCCGGGCGATTGTTTTGGCCGTCAATATGTGATCACCCGTGATCATTTTGACACCAATGCCCGCCATCTGGCATTTGCGGACTGCTTCAATTGCGTCGGTTCTCGGTGGATCGATCATCCCCTGAAGCCCTATAAATACAAGACCACCACCGACATCCGAATGACTAATGTTATTCATGTCCCCGGGCACCTCGCACCTGGCGAACGCCAGAACGCGCAGCCCCTCCTTTGCCATTTTTTCGGCGACAGCCGTCACTTTTTCCCGCTCGATGGGAACTGAAACGCCGTCCTGGCCCAGGATTGCGGATGACATTTCAATCAATTTTTCCAGCGAACCCTTCACATAAACGATACCGGTCCCCTGGCCGGTTCCATGCAGCGTGGCCATATACTGGTATTCCGACTCAAACGGAATCGTATCCCGCCTCGCAAAATCGGCAGATAATCCCTCCCTGTCCAATCCCCCCTTGTGCGCCGAGGTGATGAGGGCTGCTTCGGTCGGGTCTCCTTCCGCTTCAAGTCTTTTTTCCTTTCTAGCCAGCTGGGAATCGTTGCATAAAAGACCGCATTTCAGGCATTCCCCAAGTGCTTTCTCTGAAAAAAGATCTGCCTTTTTTTCGTTTAAAAGAATGTCTCCGTTCGTCTCGTAACCCGCTCCGGTGACAATATATGTTCTTCCGCCAGCGAAGATGCTTTGCACCGTCATCTGGTTTTCCGTCAAAGTCCCGGTCTTATCCGAACAAATTATAGTGGTACTTCCCAGCGTTTCCACTGCCGGCAGTTTGCGGATGATCGCCCGCCGCTTGGCCATGCGGGAAACACCGATGGCGAGAGTAATGGTAACTGCGGCCGGCAGCCCTTCCGGTATAGCCCCCACCGCGAGGGCTACCGCCGCCATAAACATGGCCACGGCTGATTCGCCCCGAGCCACCCCGATAAAAAATGTTACCGCCGCCAGGCCCAGGATCACATACAGCAGGATTTTGCCGAAATGGGCGATCTTTCTGGTCAAAGGCGTGGAAATATCCGTAGCTTCCGAGATCAGCGTGGCGATGCGGCCCGTCTCGGTGCTGTCCCCTATGGCCCAAACCAGTCCTTCCGCCTGGCCATAGGTCACCAACGTGCCGGCAAAGGCAAGGTTCTTTCTTTCCGCCAGAATAGTTTCCCCGCCGAGCTGTTCGGTATGTTTCTCGACCGGAACTGATTCACCGGTCAAGGCGGACTCATCCACCTGAAGGTTCCGCACGCGGAACAAACGGATATCAGCCGGTACCTTGTCCCCGGACTGGAGCAAGATCACATCACCCGGGACAATATACTCAGAAGATATCCTCTTCTTAGATCCGTTCCTGCGCACAGTAGTTTCAGTGGCTATCATTTTAGAAAGGGCATCAATTGCCTTTTCCGCCTTGGCTTCCTGCAGGTATCCGACAATTGCGTTAATGATAACCACCCCGAAGATCACCGAAGAATCCACCAACTCCCCCAGAAACGCGGTGATGGCGGTCGCAGCCAAAAGAATATAGATGAGTGGCTGATGAAACTGGAGCAGAAACCTCTTGACTGCGCCCGTTCCCTTCCGGGCCGTGAGACGGTTTTCCCCGTACTTCAGCCGCCGGCTTTTTACCTCGTCATCGCTCAATCCGGCTTTTGGGTCAACGCCCAGCAGTTCCATCAATTTATCCTGGCTCAATTGATGTGAAGGAATATTATCCAATTCGTCGATCATAGATATTATTGTAATATTAAGTGTACTGTTTAATGGCGCGTTCAGGACTTATAATCACTACATTATACAATGAAACTACTGATATATTGTAAACTTTATATCGTTTTTGCCGCTGTTTTTAACCGTATACATAAGGTTGTCGGCCCTTTTGATCATTTCGTCAACGCTGCCGGGGTGTTTTTTGAACAGCACCAGGCCCATGCTAAAACTTACCGGCCATTTCCTTTTTTTGGACTCCTTCAGAAAATGCTCCTTCATCCTTTTCATGGCAGCCAGAGCCGAATTCTCGGTGGCCGCCGGCAGCAGCACCCCAAACTCATCGCCACCCAGCCGGGCCACCATGTCGTCCTCCCGTAATTTTTTTTTATTATCTCCGCTACTATTTTAAGTAATTGGTCGCCCACGCTGTGCCCGAAGTTGTCGTTGATACCATTGAAATTATCCAGGTCTAAATAGGCCAGCGCTATGGCATATCCTCCGGCCCGGGCCTTTTGCAGCTCCGCCTGGGCTTTCTCCACAAAATTCCGGTTGTTGGCCGCCCCGATTAAACAATCCAGGCGGGCGTAGTTCTTCTCTCTCTCCAGCACTTTCCTTAATTGGACCAGGGCATAGGTCACCACCACAAAGGTCGAAAACCTGACCGTCATGTTCCAGTAAGGGATTACCGGATTTGAGTAGATATGCCCCGCCGCCAGATCAGCCGCCAGCCAGGACAGACTGCAGACCACCGAGACAACTATACCCAGCCAAATCCCACCCACCAGGCCACCAGGGAAATGGGAAGGGGGTAAAAACTGGCGAAAGACCATTCCCAACCGGTGAGATATTCGACCGCGCCAAACCCGAGAGATAAAAGCATCCCGGCCGCAATTTATATCTTTTTCCCCTGCCGTTGGAAAGCCGTTAAAATACCTTGCAACATCTAAAATTTGACCTTTATCTATTTGTGCTCCCTGATCTCGTTTCCCGTTTCTATGCTTTAGAGCGGCGGCGCCCAGCCGGTAAGACAATCAGAAAGTTTTCCATGTTAATAAATTCAATGACTTAGCAGGTCGTGGAATTGTTGATTTATCCTCTCCGTATGGCTTTTCCATCTTTTATTGTACCAAAGAAGGCCTTGCATTTCAATGCTTTTATTGTTTTAAATTTCATTTTTGACACAGAACAAGAAATCAACCACCCTGCGGCAGAGAACTACAGAGTGGTTGATTTTTATATGACGGCGGCGGCCTGATGATGCATTCACCATCTCACAGGAGAGAAGACAGGAATTTTAGCACCTGGCGGGAAGACTTCCTGCTGAGGTTGGCGGCCGTGGAACACGCCCTGGAATGATGCCCGACATTTACGGTCAACCTCCTGTCCCGCAATGCAACAAAAACGGGCTCGTCCGAGACATCATCCCCTATTATATACGGGAAAAGGTCTGTCGTTCTGGTACGACCGCAGCAACACCTCGAAGGCTTGACCCTTGTCCCAATCGACATCCGGAACGAACTTTAACAGTTGATTCCCCCCCGGCAATCTTTGCCCATGGACGGTAAAGTCTTCTTAAAAACTTTACCGTGTATAACAAGCCGGGGTCCTTTTGCGGAGCGATGTTCTGACCATGGACCACCACCATGGCTTTGTTCCGCGTAAATTCAATGCCCTTAAAAGCTCCTAATTCTTCCATTATTACTCCGGCAATTAGATATGGGATTGGTAGTCGGCCGCCCAGCCTTGACACTTGACCGATGAGACATTATGTCCATCAAGGCATCCTCGAGGGGGAGCATCAGATAAAGCATATTTATTCACCCCATTGTTTTGGTGCATTTAGAATTGAATGACCGCGGGACCACTGGAAAACTGGAACGCGGAGGCAACCTTCCCCTGTCCATAATCAGGTTCCTCCGCCAGCATTCCAGTCACGCCCCGGCCGATACTGGCCACCGGCCAAACCACCGGTGCACATTTGTATCATTTGATGGATTTTCTCATCTCAGGTATCAATTTGTTAACACCAATCGGAGTAATCGTCTTTCGTGTTTCCTTCACGACGATTTCAGCAAATCCTTCGTGCGCTCTGACAAAATAATCCCTGACATTGTTCGCTTTCTGCGCCCAATCAAAGGATGCGAGGACAACCGCCCTGGCCCGGGTTGCTTTTCTGGTATACCGGCCCTTATCCAGATTTCTCAGCACTGTTTGATATTCAACGCCGGTCAACCCTGCGGATGTCTGGCCATTGCTCAACGCTTCCAGGAATTTTTCCCTGATGTTCTTCATTTTTTCCGTTTTCGCCTTAGGCCCGCTGATCACCTCGATCTCTATTTTCTGCAGGTTTCCAAGGTGGCTCTTATAGAAATCGACGGTCGCTACCGGGCCGGCATACGGCTTGGCCTCAAAATCCTGCAATTTGGCTATTTCCGCCTGATATTTGTCAATCTGGGGTTTCAGGAATTTCATGTATATTTTGTCATTTGGCGAACATCCAGCCATAATTACTGCCATCAATGCAGCCGTTGCCATAAGCTTCTTTTTCCACGGCATGGTGATCCTCCTTATTTGTTGTTTTGCGGGCGGGCCGGCAAAAAATTTGTAATAGAAGTCACTGAATGATAAATTCTACCCGCCTGTTCCTTGACCAACTGTTCTCATCATGTCCAAACGACACCGGTTGCTCTTTGCCATAGCTGACGGAGGTCAGGCGCGAGCGATGGACGCCCAAATTGATCAGATATTCCTTGACGGCATTAGCCCGTTTGTCCCCCAACGCCAGGTTGTATTCCGCAGTTCCCCTTTCATCACAATGCCCTCCAAGAGTCAGCTTTATTGATGGGCTTCCGGCCAGGGCTTTGGAGGCGGCTACCAGCAACGGCTTGGCATCATCCCGGATGGCGTAAGAATCCAAGTCAAAGTAAACCGCCTTGAATTCGACCTTAATCTTCTGATTTTGCTCGTCAGACGCAGGAGCAGCCGCAACGACCTCGGCCTGGGGTTTTGTAGGTTCTTTTGTGTTGACCGTCTGTTTTTTGGCACAAGATACGAGCATGAACATGCCCGACAGAAAAACCGTCCCAATGATAAAACGCCTCATTTTGTTCCTCCTTTTGGTTTGTTTTTGGATTCAGTTTGCTTTAGTGTGGAATCAGGATTTGAGGCCGCCTCCCCGGCCTTCAGCCCTGCCTTTTGTTCTGCCGGGTTGAGCTTTTGCGAGTCCCATCGGACGCCGAAAGCAATTGCCACGGCCTCAATCAGGTAAAAGCTCCTCATAAAAAGTGAACTTCCTGTTATCCCTATTGGTATTTCTTCATCGTCTGCGGTTGACGTATCATTTTTGTAAATCGCACCCTTTTGCCCGAAGCACTGGATTTCAGGGAAACATCAATCAAAACACTGTCGACCTTCGCGTAACTGTCACTGACGGATATTGCGTCATCGAGCTGGCTGAACAAAACCCATCCCCATGACATCAGCCGGATGGAATCCGGATAATTCTCCGTAAACGGCAACCGGGCGTTATCAAGGACCGGACTTGGGAGCATTTTATGATTGGAAAGATATAATACCGCCTGCGCAGAATCCGAGCTTTTCTCAATATCCATGTAGTTTGCAACATTGGCCCAAACGGAAACCAGAACCATAAGAGACTGATCGCCTCCGGACCTTTTCAGGATAAATGGAATCGTATCAATTCCGGCAGAGGTAAATCTGGCGCCAACAGTCGGTCCGGCAACTGTCAGTTTACTAGTCTGGGCCTGTGCCTGGTGGTCATGAACGGGCATCGGCGAAACCAAAACTGATAATGCCACAATCAGGACGGCCATCCATGTAAAACGGATCATTGGATTTCTTCGATTCATAACACTGTTTCTATAAACATATTGACTGCCAGATAAATTGTTACTGTATGATACTTGAAGCAGGCGGTAAATAAAATAGGCAAAACACCATTCTTTACGTGGTATTTTGCCTTATCCCTGTAAGATAAAACTGACGGATGGTCAGGCCTGTATTTTATTCTCTATCACATAACGGACAAGATCGGTGTTGGAAGACAGCTTCATCTTTTCCATAATCCGCCCCCGGTAGGTGCTGATGGTCTTGGGACTCAGTGACAATTCGGAGGCGATTTCCTTGATCTTCATTCCTTTGACCAGCAATAACATGATCTGGAATTCCCTGTCAGACAAAAAATCGTGGGGTGAACCTGCCTTGTTTCCAGCATAATCATCCGCCATGCATTCAGCCAATGCCGGTGTGATGTATTTCCTGCCGACGATAACGCGCTTGATGGCATCCATTATCTGATCGGGGGCGCTTTCCTTGGTCAGATATCCGCTGGCGCCCGCGCGTATGCAGCGAACCGCATACTCCTCCTCGGGATGCATGCTCAATATCAAAACGGGCAACCCTGGTTTTATCATTTTTATCTGTTTAAGCGTTTCCAAGCCGTTCTGTCCCGGCATCGAAATGTCAAGAATTACGACATCGAACGACTTCCGTTGGATCGCTTCCACGGCTCCGGGGCCATCCGGCGATTCCTCGACGGTTTTGATCTCCGGGGATTGGATCAGGAGGTTTCGCAATCCTTTGCGCAATATCGTATGGTCGTCGACTATCAAAACGCGCAACGCCATTATCCATTCTCCCTTAACGGAATTTCTACGATGATCTCCGTTCCCTGGCCTGAATTCCCGTTGATGGTCAAAGAACCTCCACCTGAATAGAGCCTCTCCCGCATCCCAATTATCCCCAGTGAACTCCCGTCTTTGACCTTTTCAACGGCGATCCCGATGCCATCGTCGCGTATGGTAAGGGTCAGGCCATTACCGGACTGCACCAGTCCTACTTCCACCCTGCTTGCTTTTGCATGGCGCATCACATTGGTCAGCGACTCCTGGGTGATCCGGAACAGGGCCGTCGTAACGTCTTTTCCGCATTCTAACTGTTTTGGGTCAACAGCCAGCGTGTGTTTGATACCGGTACGTCTGGTAAAGTCGCGCAGCAACCAGGCCAATGACTCGCTCAAGCCAAGGTCATCCAGCACCGCCGGGCGCAATTCGTATGATATTCGTTTAACTGTCTGGATCGCCTGGTTGACCAGTTTCTTCAAGGCGCCCTTGCGCCGAATATACAATCGGCCCGCCTTCGGCCCCATGGGATTCATCACTTCGAGATCATATTGAATGGCTGTCAGCAGTTGGCCCAATTCGTCGTGTATCTCCCGGGAGATGTTGGTTCGCTCATTTTCCCGGATGCTTTCCACATGGGAAGTCAGGTTGCGCAGTTCTTCGGCGGTCTTCATCATTTTGTCTTCAGCCAGACGCCGCTTGGCGATATCGGTGGTAATCAGGTAGAACCCCACCGACAGCAATATTATGGCCGTCAACAAAAGCACCGTTAAAGTGATGCGGGTATCGCGGATTTCATTTATCGACTCTTTCTCCGCCTGCTCCAACAGGGCCGTCTCATCATTCCGTATCAATTCTATAGCGGCATGGACATCGTCCATTTCCTTCTTTTCCTTTTCCTCGGAAAGCAATTCGCCGACTTCCTCTATTTTTCCCTCCTGTCGCAGCACCACCACCCTTTGAACGAAATCAATTTTTTCCCCTATCATCCGTTCCAATAAAGCCATCCTTTGGAAATTGCCGCCATCTTCGGGCATTAATTTCTTAAGATAATTGATCTGCTCCAGAATTTTTGCCACCGACTGGGTATACTGCTTATAATACGATTCTTTACCGCTGATGACATACCCCTTCATCCGGCTTTCCGTGGCCTCGATGGTCGATTGCGTAATCTCCAGTTCCTTCAGCACAGTCTGAATGCGTATGATCTGCCGGGTGGTATTGATATACGCGGTGTTGGTCCTAAAAGAAATGATGCCTGTCAACACCAGCAGTGCTAACGCAAAGCCAAAACCGATGACGATTAACTGTTCGAATTTAAACTTCATGGTTAACGATACTGTGTTTAATCTCCTATTTCGTGTCAAGTATCACCGGCAACCCGTCCTTGCCCGAGCCGATGATCACTATCTTGGAATTGTTGGAGGTGGCCAGCTTCTCGGTGGCCTCGATCCCCTTCCAGCGCAGCAGAGGCTCGGAGATGCCCTTGGCCACTATGTTCTGAAAATCGGAGATGCCCCGGGCCTCTATCCTCTTGCGCTCGGCCTCCTGCTTCTCCTTGGTCAGGATGAACTCCATCCTCTGGCTCTCCTGCTCAGCCTTGAGCTTGTCCTCTACCGCGTCGGTTACCTTGCGGGGCAGCTCGATGTGCCTCATCGGTGTGCTTTCCACTATTATCCCCCGGTCCTCCACCAGTTTTTTCAGGTCGGCCTGAATCAGGTGGGCCAGCAGTTCCCGCTGCGAGGTGTAAAGCGCTTTGGCCTCGTAACCAGCAGTAACTCCCCGGCAGACTGATCGAAACTGGGGCTCTATTATCACTTTCTCATAATTGGTGCCTATCGTTTTGTAAAGTTCGGCCGTTTTCTCCGGGTCCAGATGATACAGGCAGTTTACCCCGATCTTGATGGTCAAACCTTCCTTGGACGGCACCTCCATGTCCTCGTACAACTGCTGGGTCTTTATGGATATCTTAATGATCCGGGCAAAGGGGTTCCGGAAGTTGATCCCCGATCTCAATGTCTTTTCCGAAACGCTGCCGAAAAAGTCTACCACGCCCACGTGTCCGGCCGGGATTACCGTCAGCATCCTGGTAAAGGCGATCAGCCCGAAGAAAATAGCCAGTACCATAGAAATGGTGCGCCCCTGGCGGAATGATTCGTTGTACTGCTTCAGTTTCCTGTCGGCGGCCCACAGATAATAAACCGAGACACCGAACACCAGCAATGAGAATATGAACAGCATGGTTTTTCCTCCTTAAAGATTGTTTCGCCACAGAGAGTGGTACTGAGCTTGCCGAAGTGACACAAAGGCACAGAGAATACAACATATTTTACTGAAGAGTGGCCACTGACTACATGATACCATTTTTAATAGTCTCCTCTGAGTCTCCGAGCCTCTGTGGCATTGCACCCAGTTATTTGATGATATTCCCGTCCAGCACTGTCATCACTGTCTTTCCGGTCAGGTCAAAGCCCTTGAACGGGGTATTGCGGCTCTTGGAGAAGAATTCCTCCGGCTCCACCGTCCACTTGGCTTTGGGATCGAAGAGGGTCAGGTCGGCCGGTTTCCCAGTTTCCAATTTACAATTTCCAATTTTCAAGATGTTCCGCGGATTGAGAGACATTTTTTCCACCAGCTGCGACGGCGTCAGGACGCCGGTTTCCACCAGGTTGGTCCAGCACAGCCCCAGCGAGGTCTCCAGCCCTATCATCCCGGTGGGGGCCTGGTCAAACTCCACCTCCTTCTCCTCGTGGGAATGCGGGGCGTGGTCGGTAACGATGCAGTCGATGGTGCCGTCCTTTAAGCCCTCTAAGATCGCCTGGACGTCGGCCTTGCCCCGCAGCGGCGGGTTGACCCTGGTCATCTCGCTGTAGCCCTTCACCGCCTCCTCGGTCAAAGTGAAATAGTGGGGACAGGTCTCGGCTGTGATCTTAATGCCCCGGCGCTTGGCCTGGCGGACCACATCCACCGTCTCGGCGCAGGAGACATGGGCGATGTGCAGCCTTCCTCCGGTCAACGCCGCCAGCTGGGCGTCGCGGTAGGCCATGGAACTTTCGGCGGCGTTGGGAATACCCCTTAATCCCAGCCGGGTGGCCAAAGCCCCCTCGTTCATGGCCCCGTCGGCCGAGAGAAAAATGTCTTCGCAGTGGGAGATCACCGGGATGTCGAACATCCGGCAGTAATCCAGGGCGCGGCGCATCAGATTGGAGTTGGTAACCGGCCTGCCGTCGTCCGAGACCGCCACCGCCCCGGCGTGGAACATGTCTCCCATCTCGGCCAGCTCCTGGCATTCCAGCCCCTTGGTGACGGCGCCGATGGGATAGATGCCGCAGTATGATGTCTGGCGCGATTTGACCAATTGGACTATCCCCTGGTTCTCCACCACCGGCGTGGTGTTGGGCATGCAGGCCACTCCGGTAAAGCCCCCGGCGGCCGCGGCCCGCGACCCGGTCTCGATGGTCTCCTCGTCCTCGCGGCCCGGTTCCCGGAAATGAACGTGCATATCGAACAATCCCGGGGTGATGATCAGCCCCGTTGCGTCTATCACCTGTGCCTTGGGATCGGGATCACCGGCTTTGCCGATGCTCTCTATCTTTCCGTCCCTGATCACGATGTCGGCGGCTTCGTCCCTCTTGTTGGCCGGATCTATCACCCGCCCGTTCCTAATGATTATTTTGCCTTCTGCTTTCTGGATTTTAAGTTCTTTCATCTTTATGCCTCCTTCTTAATGGCTTCCGAAATCGAACCCTCGCCTCCGCTCAGTAAATATAGCACCGCCATCCGCACCGCCACCCCGTTGGTGACCTGGTCCAGGATGACAGAGCTTGCTCCGTCGGCCACCGCCGGCTCGATCTCCACCCCCCGGTTCATGGGGCCGGGATGCATCACGGTGATGCCGGGCTTGGCTTTTTTCAGCCTGTCCTCGGTGACGCAGAACAGCTGGGAGTATTCGCGCAGGGAGGGCAGCAGCCCCTTCTTCTGGCGTTCCAGCTGCAGCCGCAGGACGTTGACCACGTCGGCCTCGGCCAAAGCCTTGTCCAGGTCGTAGTAGACCTTGACGCCCAGGTCCTGGATGCCCATCGGGATCAGGGTGGACGGCCCGCAGACCGAGACCCTGGCCCCCATCTTGATCAGCCCGTGGATGTTGGAGCGGGCCACCCGGGAGTGGGTGACATCGCCCACGATCAAAACGTTCAGGCCCTCCAGCTGGCCCCTTTTTTCCCGGATGGTGAACATGTCCAAAAGCCCCTGGGTGGGATGGGCGTGCTGTCCGTCGCCGGCGTTGATCACCCCGGACTTGATCCGGCTGGCCAAAAAGTGCGGCGCGCCGGAGGACATATGGCGGATCACCACCAGGTCTATCTTCATGGCTTCCAGGTTGCGGGCGGTGTCTAACAGAGTTTCTCCCTTTTGGACGGCCGAGGTCTTGGGCGAGATGTTGACTGTGTCGGCCATCAGCCGCTTGGCAGCCATGTCGAAACTGGCCGAGGTCCGGGTGGAGGGCTCAAAGAACATATTGACCACTGTTTTGCCCCGCAGGATCGGGACTTTCTTCACCGGCCGGTCCAGGATCTCCCTGAAGCTGCGGGCGGTGTCCAGTATCATGGAGATCTCTTCCCGGTTCAATGACTCCAGGTCCAAAAGGTCTTTTTTAGTCCACTTCATTGTCGATCTCCTTTATTATCACCTGCTGCTCTCCGTCCTCTTCCACGGTTCTGACCCCGATGATCTCGGTGTGAGAGGTGGGTACGTTCTTGCCCACGTAATCGGCCTTGACCGGCAGTTCCCGGTGGCCCCGGTCTATCAGCACCGCCAGCTCTATCCGCTTGGGCCGCCCGAAATCCAGCAGTTCGTCGATGGCTGCCCGCACCGTCCGCCCGGTGTACAGCACATCGTCCACCAGCACCACCACCTTGTTGGTCAGGTCAAAGCTGATCTCGGTCGGGTTGACTACCGGCTGGTGGGCTATGGTCTGCAGGTCGTCCCGGTAAAAGGTGATGTCCAGCGCGCCGAACGGCACGGTGGTCTTTTCGATCTCGCTCAATGTTTTGGCTATGAACTTGCCCAAAGTTGCCCCCCGCCGTTTGATCCCTACGATCACCAGCTCGGACACCCCCTTGTTGCGCTCCAGTATCTCGTGGGATATCCGCACCAGGGCCCGCTCCATCTGCTGCTCATCCATGATGACGGCTTTTTGCTTGGTCATGGTCCCTCCGTTGGTTATTTGATATTTAAAAATGGTTAATTACACATTATTTTTACCACCAAGACACCAAGACACAAATATTACCATTCACAATTTACTATTCACGGTTTGGTTTGGTGCCTTAGTGTCTTGGTGGCGAAGTAACCCCGGAGGCAATAAAAAAACCTCCCGTCCTGCGCTTTACAGCGTGGGTCCGAGAGGTCGATGTATTACGGTTTTCATGAATAAAGCCTTTCTGGCCTCACAGGACCAGATTAAAGGGTTAAAATATTTACCTGACTAATACACATATATAATACACTATTTTGGGCCGTTTGTCAAGGGGTAAGTAAGAATATATGGTGAGTAAGAATACTATTGTGTGGGCTCGGGTAATTTATCCGTCAGTCCGCCTCGCCCCGGATGAACTGCTGGATGTTCTGGTCGGGCGACTTTTTTATCTGTTCCGGGGTGCCGCAGAAGATTATCCGGCCCTGGTGCAGCATGGCGATCCGATCGGCGATCTTGTTGGCGCTGACCATGTCGTGGGTGACCGCTATGGAGGTCAATGACAGCTTTTGGGCCAGCGACATCATAAGGTCGTTGATCTTGTCCGCAGTGATGGGGTCCAAACCCGTCGTAGGCTCGTCGTATAAGATGTAGGCCGGGTCCATGGCCAAAGCCCGGGCCAGCCCCACCCTTTTCTTCATGCCCCCGGAAAGTTCCGAGGGCATCAGTTTTTCAGTGCCGGACATGCCCACCAGCGCCAGCTTTTCGGCCACCGTCCCGGCAATGCTGGCATCGTCCAGATCGGAATGCTCCTTAAGCCCCAGGCCTACGTTCTGGGCCACGGTCATGGAGTCAAACAGGGCCGAGCTCTGAAACAGCATGCCGAACCGCCGCCGCAGGGCATACAGCTCATGCTTTCTTATACTGGTGATGCCGGTGCCGTCGATGGTGACCGTGCCCCGGTCGGGCCGGGCCAGACCGATGATGTGGCGCAGCAGCACGCTCTTGCCGCAGCCGGAGCGCCCCATGATCACCATGGTTTCGCCGGTCCGGATCTCCAGCTCCACCCCGTCCAGGACCTTTTTGTGCCCGTAGGTTTTATGTAAGTTTCGGATCTCGATCATTTGTTTTATAATCAGTAATGCAACCAGACTTATTTTATAAGGAAGCCAGGAATGCAGGAGTCATTTCAGGTTAGCCGTTTTTTTAGTATTCCTGGTTTCATGGTTTCCTAATAATAAATCCAACAAATTAACAGTCTGTTATTTTTTCAACACAAACCCGGCATCGGTGATGTATACGGCGTAAGCAGTGGTATCAGGGTACTGGAAGGCGGCTATGCCCTGGACCGCGTCTATCAGGGGATACTTTTGCCCATAGCGTAAAAGAGTTCCCCAGTAACCCGGCTCCTTGACCAATTGATAATTGCAAACCGTGGTGGAATCGGCCGACTCCCAGCGCCCGGAAAAACGGGTGACCCGGTAATAGGGCCTGGCGCCCAGGAATCTTAAGAACGGCTTCCAGCGCAGGATGTAGCCCTGGATCATCCACTGGTCCCCTGCCAGGGGAAAGACATGCTTGGCCCCGGTGGATTCATCGGTATAGCTGATCTGCAGGCCGCTTTCGGTCTTTAGCGCAGTGACCGTGCCGATGAGTTTATCGTTGTTCAGCAGGCTGTAGGTGCGGGCGAACAGGGATAAGGAGAACATCGAGGCCCCGGCCAGGAGCAGGATCAGGAAGAACAGGAAGGCGCTCCAAAGCGAGCCCAGGCCGATCTTCTTTTTGACCTTCAGGGCAATGGAAGCCACTAGGATGATCAGGGCCAGGAGGCCAAGCCCCAGGCCTATCATGGCCGTGTTTTGGGCAAATTTATCCATGGTCGTCCTCCCTTCGGAGATTTCTATTCCCTTTGTTTTCAGTGTATCTGTGGCAGATCCTTATCAGTATAACCAGCGGTTATTTTCGCCATAATATTTTACTTCTGATACACTCATTAAAACCACATTTCTCATAAAACCTGGGCAAACTTCCCGATGTTTCCAGCAGAACATATTTTAAGCCTAGCAACTTAACTTTATGCCTGACAGCCCCCATCATCTTTAAACCCAAACCCATACCTTGATGGTTCTCTTCGATTTCAACCTCGAATAACCTGGCATATCTCCCAAAGTCAGCAATATATACGGAGCCCACTATTTCCTCCGCAACATAGAACCAATATGGCTTAAATACAGAGATAAAGGACGTTTGAAGGGGTTTTAACAGCGTGAAATATTCTTCTGTGAAATAGTTTCTTCCCTCCATCTTTGTCCTATACCAGTTAAAATATTCATCTGACGAAGGTGCATATAATAAATCACCAGATGAATTGTCTTGACTTTGGGCCTGCATGAAAACAGCTTCGCTGAATTTCATGTTTTTTGGAATAAAATTGGATTCCCAAGCATTGTCTATTTTGATTTCAGGGCCAAGATCATAACGGTTTGGAGGGTCCAGTCTTTTGTTGCGGTGTATATCCCTGACCTCCCTAATGATCACATCCAAATCGTTAACTGAACCCGGGGATACGTTAACCGCTCTATTGAAATCACCGTTCCATGGAACAAAAGGGTTAGAAATGTGAATGTAATTGTCATGTTTCTCAGGAATGCCTCCGTAAGCTTTTGAGAGCTTTATTTCCGAATCAACCGACAACTTCCCCCAATCCGGTGCTGAGATATTTTGTTTGTTGTCCATCACCCGAATATCCAGGCCGAGACAATGTAATCGAAAATCAATATCAGCACCGCCGCTGTGACCACCGCCTTGGTGGCGGCCCGGCCCACACCCTCGGCCCCGCCCTCGGTGGCGAACCCGTGAAAACACCCGGAAGTGGCGATGATAATGCCGAAGAATATTGATTTCACTATGCCCCCCATCAGGTCCTTGGTGTGGAAGTGGAACCTCAACCCGTCTAAGTAGACCTGGGAGGAGATGCCCACCGAGGCCACCGCCACCAGCCAACCGCCGACCAGGGCCACGAAATTGGCGAAGATGGTCAGCACCGGAACCATTACCGCCCCGGCCACGAACCGGGGCATCACCAGGAAGGACACCGGGTCTATGGCCATGGTCTCCAGGGCGTCTATCTGCTCGGTCACCCGCATGGTGCCCAGCTCGGCGGCGATGCCCGCCCCCACCCGCCCGGCCACCACCAGCGCGGTCAAAACCGGGCCCAGTTCTATCATCACCGCCCGGGCGATTCCGGTGCCCAGCCAGATGGGTGGCACCAGCCCCTGCATCTGGTAGGCGGCCTGGACCGCCGCCACCATCCCAGTGAAGACGGCCGAGAACAGCACCAGCGGCAGGGAATGGACGCCCATCACCATCATCTGCTGAAGGATCAGCTGAAAATTCCTGAACACATGCCGCAGGGACAGGATGATCCGGCTGAACAAATAAAAGGCCGAGCCCCATTCCTGGAAGGAATCCAGGGTGGCCTGGCCTATTCCGGCGAAAACCCTGGCCGGATAATTATTGTTATTTTGTGAAGGCATTAATTGCGGACTTGAATGATACCATATTTACTCAAGGGGTTTATATCCACAGACGTTGAAGTGAGTGGTAACCGAACTATTAACGCAGATTATCTCTGTTCCTTTCACCCTAAGTATTCAATCTCATTAAATAAATCTGTGTGGATCTGTGAAATCTGCGGATAGAACAAAAGGGCTTAGTTCCTGAGTTGAAAAGACCGCCTATTCCTGGCCCTCGTCCTGGCGCTGGCTGTAATTCTCGAACCGGGTATAGCTCCGCAGGAATGTCAGTTTCTTGGTGCCCACCGGGCCGTTGCGCTGTTTGGCCACTATCAGGTCGGCCACCTCGGATTCCATGCTGGCCTCCGGGGTCCATTCCTCCTTGCTCTTGTAAGGGGTCTTTTCCCGGTGCAGAAACATCACCACATCGGCATCCTGTTCAATGGCCCCCGATTCGCGCAGGTCGGACAGGATGGGCCGGGAATCCTGGCCCCGCTGTTCGCTTAAACGGGAAAGCTGGGACAGGGCGATCACCGGGACGTTCAGTTCCTTGGCCAGGGCCTTCAGCGAACGGGAGATCTCGGAGATCTCCTGCTGGCGGTTCTCGACGCGGGAAGACGATCCCCGCATCAGCTGGAGGTAATCCACCACCACCAGGCCCAGGTCCACCTCGGCCTTTAAGCGCCGGGCCTTGGCCCGGATCTCCAGCGGGCTCATGGCCGAGCTGTCGTCGATATACATGGGGGCCTGGTGCAGCACCGAGGCCGCGCTGACCAGGGCCGGCCATTCCGCCTGGGACAGATAGCCGCTGCGGACCTTGTGGCCCGAGACCCGGGCCTCGGCGCACAGCAGGCGCAGCACCAGCTGCTCCTTGGACATCTCCAGGCTGAACACCGCCACCGGGATCTGGTTCTGCACCGCCACGTGCTGGGCGATGTTCAAAGCAAAGGCGGTCTTTCCCACCGAGGGCCGGGCCCCCACTATGATCAGGTCTCCCTTCTGCAGGCCGGAGGTCATCAGGTCCAGGTCGGTAAAGCCGGTCTCCAGCCCGGTGATGTGCCGTTTCTCCCGGAACAGTTTTTCCACCGTCTCAAAGCTGTCGTGGATGAAGGTCTTCAGGGGAATCAGGCTCTTGCGCAGGCGCTGTTCCTTGATGGAAAAGATCATCTGCTCCGAGCGGTCCAAAAGTTCTTCCGGATTCTCGGTGGCCTGGTAGCTGAAGGAGATGATCTCGGAGGCGGTGTTTATCAGGCGGCGCAACACCGCCTTCTCCACCACTATCCGGGCGTAATAGTCGATGTTGGCCGAGGTGGCCACGCTGTCGGTCAGCTTGGTCAGGTAGACCGGGCCGCCCACCTCGTCCAGGCATTTCTGGCGGCGCAGTTCCTCGGCCAAAGTGACCAGGTCCACCGGCTGGCTGCGCTCGTACAGGGTGACCGCCGCCCGGTAGATCTTGCGGTGGGCCCCGAAATAGAAGTTTTGCTCGTCGGCTATCACTTCCACCGCCCGGCTGACGGCTTCGCTGTCCAGAAGCATCGAGCCCAACACCGCCATCTCGGCCTCCTGAGACTGGGGCGGCACCCGGTCGGGCATCTGCCTGTCCGGCACCGGTCGGTCCAACGGCTTGCGGTCGGCGGGTTGCTGGTTATCGGCCATTCTTAACCTCCTGGTCGTAGATCTGACGCACTAGTTTCACGTCCTCCCAGGTATCCCGCTTCCAGGCCGGGTTGCGCAACAGCGCCGCCGGGTGAAAGGTGGGAACGAGTTTGATGTTTTGATAATAATGTATTTTGCCCCGGAGCTTGGAGATGGGGATGTCTGTCTTCAGCAGGGTCTGCGAGGCAAAGGTGCCCAGGGTGCAGATCACCGCCGGCTTGATGATCTCCAATTGTTTGATCAGATAAGGTTCGCAGAGTTCGATCTCGGCCGGCAGGGGGTTGCGGTTGTCCGGGGGCCGGCATTTGAGGATGTTGCAGATGTATACCTGGGAACGCTTGAAATTTATGGCCTCGATGATCTTGGTTAAAAGCTGCCCGGCCCGGCCCACGAAAGGCAGGCCCTGTTCATCCTCGTCGCTGCCCGGGGCCTCTCCCACGAACACCAGCTTGGAATTGGGGTCGCCGTCCCCGAAGACGAATTTGATCCGGGTCTTGCCCAGGGAGCACTTCTGACATTTTTCGATCTGGCGGCGGTAGTAGTCCAAGGAAGTGTTGGGCGCGGCAGATCTTGTGTTTTCCTGAACCGGGGGCTTGGCCTGGGCGCGCTTTAAGACCAGCTCGGTCTCACCCAGCTCCTGCTGCTGTTTAAGATAGCGCTTTGCATTTTGCACTGATATTTTATCGGGCATTCGGGTTTGCTTTCCGCTTACGCTTCTTGTTTGGCTCCTTCAAGCGCCGTAGCTTGTCCTCTGGCGGATTGGCAGCTACAGCGGAGGCGCTCCGCTTTTTAAACAGCCCGTCAAGTTTGTCCAAAAGCACCCCCGCCAGTTCCGGCTTTCCCATCAGGGGCAGTTTAACCTCCCGGCCGTTGGGTTCCAGCAAAGTGGCCCGGATATTGCCGCTGGCGATGGTCCGGGGGTCGTTGGCCACTATCAGGTCCAGGTTCTTGGAAATGAGTTTCTTCCGGGCGTTGGCCAACAGGTCCTTGGATTCCAGGGCAAAGCCCACCAGCAGGGCGTGTTTTTTGTTGTGCTTGGATGCCTGGGCCAAAATATCGGCCACCGGCTCCAGTTTCAGGTCCAGGGAACCGGAACCGCGCTTTATCTTCTGGGCGCTGGTCTTTAAAGGTTTGAAGTCGGCCACCGCCGCCGTCATTATCAGCGCCTTGTTCAGCGGCAGATGTTTTTTTACCGCCTGGGACATCTGTTCCGCCGTTCTCACCTTCACCACCTTCTCAACATCCGGCAGCGTCAGGTCGGCCGGTCCGGTGATCAGGGTCACTCTGGCGCCGCGTTTTTGAGCCTCGGCCGCCAGGGCGTAGCCCATCCGGCCGGAAGAACGGTTGGTGATGGTCCGCACCGGGTCGATGTCCTCCTCAGTCCGGCCGGCGGTGATCAGGATCGGAACTCCCGCCAGTTGTTGGTTGGGATACAGCGCTTCTTCTATTGTCTTTTCAATGACATCTAGCGAAGCCAGCCGCCCCTTGCCGGTGTCTCCGCAGGCCAGCCGGCCTCTCTCGGGCTCGATGATCTTCCAGCCGAAAGCTTTCAGTTTTTTAAGGTTCTCCTGCACCGCTTGAGCCTGCCACATGTTGACGTTCATGGCCGGAGCGATCAGGATCGGGGCCGTGGCCGCCAGGGCCACGGTGGTCAGAAGATCATCGGCGATGCCGTGGGCCGCCTTACCCAGAAAATTGGCGGTGGCCGGGGCGACCAGCACCAGGTCGGCCCACTGGGCCAGCGAGATGTGCTCTATCTGCTGGGGCTTTTGTTTGGGAAAAAGTTCCAGGGCCACCGGGTTTCCGGTCAGCGACTCGAACGAGGCCGGCCCCACCAGCTGGCAGGCCGACCTGGTCATCACCACCGTTACCTGATGCCCTTTTTTGCGCAGCCGGCTGGCCAGATCCAGCGCCTTGTAGGCCGCAATGCTGCCGGTGACGCCCAAAAGTATTTTTTTGCCGGAGCTCATGTATGCTGAAAGACCACCTGTCCGTCGCGCATCCGTTCCAGGGCCATGGTGATCGGCTTGATCTCCATCTCCTGGGATGACATCCGGCGGATCTCGTGCAGGCGCCTGGCTTCGCGGGCCGCCACCAGCACCGCGATGTATTTGTTCTCCAACCCCTTGGAGATCTCGTCGATCGGTATGAAACCCATGTTAGCTCCTCTGTGTTTTTAGTTTTTTATCTTTGATTTTTTATTTATCGCGTGACTGGCATTCATTTTATCACAGTGGCAACTTCGTCCCGGTTGTAGCGGCTCAGTTTACAGCGCTCGGCTTCGATGATGGCGGTCACGGTCCTGACCGTCTGGTCGAACTTGTCGTTGATCAACCAGTATTCAAAATCCCCGATCTCCTGCATCTCCAGCTTGGCCCGGTTCAGCCGCTTGTTTATCACTTCCTCGGAATCGGTGGCCCGGCCCTTGAGGCGGACCTTCAGTTCTTCGAAGGTCGGGGGCAGCACGAAGATGGTGACCGCCTGGGGATAAAGCTTTTTGATGGCCCGGGCCCCCACCGTGTCGATGTCCATGATCACGTCCTGCCCGGCGTTGAGCCTGTCATCGATCTGTTTGCGGGGAGTGCCGTAGTAATTCTCGTGGACCATGGCCCATTCCAGCAGCTGCCCCGCCTCCAGCATCCGCTCGAATTCCTTGACCGGGACGAAATGGTAATCCTGGCCGTCGCGCTCGCCGGCCCGGGGCGGCCGGGAGGTGACCGAGATGGAATAGTATATCTCGGGGTGCAGGGCCTCGATGCCGCGGCAGAGCGAGGTCTTGCCGGCCCCGGACGGGGCCGAGAGGATTATGGGAAATCCTTTGCGGTCTGGATAGATCATGTCTATATGTAAGATTGATGATTGATTGGGAAAAATCTTAGGAACATTTACACATTATAACAAACGGGGATAATTTTGACAGGATTTTCTTTAAATGTTGACCCGTGAAATCATGTTAATCCGCTTACGCTTCAATGCCGGACTTCTTTAATCGCCAACCGCTTACGCTATTATATTTACTACCTCGTGCGCCTTAGCTATAGCGGTGGCGCAAGCTTCAGCGGAGGAGCTCCTGTCTGCCCCGGTAAGACCAATAACGTCCATTCTCTGTCCTACTGCATCAGCAGTCGCTTGGCCAGCTCCCCGGCCGAGGCGCAGATGGCCGTCAGGTCAACCCCCTGGTCCTGGTCCACCCGCAGCTGTTGGCCGGTGGCGGGATCCACCAGAAGCACTTTCACATAATAGCCGGTTTCGGTCTTGTCTATCTGGCCCACCAGCATTTGCCTGACGTTCAAGGCCTGCCCCATCTGGGCGGCGCAGATCGGCTCCATGCAGTATGTCTGGGCCAGGTTTCTGCGGGCCAGCAGTTCCTGCATCCGGTCCTTGGGGGTGACGCTGAAGCGCCCGGTCTTGTCCATCTCAGCCCTCAGGAAGTCGGCGTAGACCAGGGCATCCTGCCAGGAGGCATTGGGGCCCTGATAGATGTTGACCGCGGTCTTTACCTGCGAGGTATCTCCGGCCGCAGCCAGGGCCGCCCCCTCGGTGGTCACCTGGCCCAGCCGGGCCCCGGGCTTCGGCTGTTCAACCGGTTTGGCGGTCCCAACCCCGGCCTGTTGTGTTTTCTTGCCTGACTTGGACAGGAAGCCCAGGTCGAACCTCAGGCCGGCGCTCAGGGCAAAGGTCTCCCAGGGCTTGAAATCGCTGACGCTGCTCATGTTCTGGACCTTGAGTATCCCGTTGGCCAGGTTCATCCGGGTGGCCACCATAACTTCGCCCACATAGACCGGCATCCGCACTCCCACCCCGGCCAGCACCATGGGCGGGGTGCTGTAGATCTTCTTCTCATCCAGGGCCACATACTGCCAGCTGCTGGCCAGCCCGATGCTCAGGGTGGCCTTCTTGATGGAGAGCGAGGTCCCGGCCGAGGCATAGGCCTTGCCCAGCATGGGCCACTGGCCGTCCATGATATCGGTGCCGCCGTTGATCCCCAGCCGGAAGCCCCAGAACTTCAGTCCCAGCGAGGCCTTGACCGACAATATCCCCGGGAACTCTATGCCGCCTTCCTCCTGCCCGCTCTTGTGCTTGTATTCTATCCCGCCCAGATAAAGCCTGGCCTTGCCGGTGATACTGCTGTCGGAGGGGTTGTACGAAAGCGAATCGACGTTGACCGAATCCAGCCGGGGCTCGCCGTAAGGAATGCCGGCGCTGTTGAAATAATCCCCTTTCAGGGTGTAGGGCATGCCCTTCTCGATCGACATTCCGGCCTTGAGGATGGGAATCTCGAAATTGGCGCTTAGCACCAGGCTGGTCTGGGTGCCGGAGAGATTGCACTCGAAATTGTCGTAGAATATCGAACTATCAAAACTGCTGTGAACCTCTATGCTGTCTATCCTGATGCCGTTGATGGTGTCCCCCACTATCCCGCTCAGGTCCTGGATCCGGGCCGATGAATTTATATTGAAATCACCGGTGGCCGAAAGCTTGGTCACCTTGATGCCCATTCCCATCTTAAAGGGGCCGAATTTGGTGCCGCTGCCCAAAAACACCGGGGTGTTCATGATCGAAACGTTACCCTGCCCGCCCATGGTGATCACCCCGGTGCCCGAAACCCTCAGGTTGACGATCACCGGAACCGGCAGGCCGGAGACCATGGTGCTGTCCAGCAGGTAGGGGTAATCATAGGTCATCTGCTGGGATACCTCAGTAACGCTGCTGTCCAGGAACATCTCCATCCCGGAGCCGCGCTGGACGGCTATTCCCAGGCCGAAGGGACCGGCCTTGCCTGCCAAACCCACATAGTCCAGCCCACCTTTATCGGTCAGGGTCAGGCTGGTGGGCACGCTGATGGCCGGTGAGACCTCCGAGCTGTCGATGATCTTCACCTTGAAATCGCTGCTGACGTCCTTGGAAAGGCTGCCGGCCACGAAGACGTCCAGCCCCTGGGTGCGCTCCAAGCCGGCCGGGTTGACCATCATCCCCACCGCGCCGTGGGCCTGGACGATATCCAGGAACCCGTGATCCAGGAAGTAGAGGTTCAGGTCCGGGGTGCTCATGCTGATCCTGAATTTCAAGGCCTGGTCGATGGTCTGGGCCCCGGCGTAACCGGCCAGCATAGCCGTCAGCAATCCGGACAATAGGATCTTCTTCATAAAATATTTCTCCTTTATTATGTTACTATTCAGCCACAAAGTCACAAAGACACTAAGATACTGGGTAATTCCCATATGGAATACATACGGTATAAAGTTAATCCTTTGAGACTTGGTGTCTTCGTGGCTATGAATAGTTACTCTATTATTCTATGTTCTGAACCTGCTCCCGCATTTTTTCTATCTCTTCCTTCAGCTGCACCGTCAGCTGGGATATCTCAGCCTGGTTGGCCTTGGCCCCCATGGTATTGGACTCCCGGTTCATCTCCTGCAATAAAAAGTCCATCCGCCGGCCCACCGGTTCCGGGGTCTTCAGGAACTGGTCAAAGGCTTTTACATGGATTTTCAGCCGCACGCACTCCTCGGTGATATCGCAGCGGTCGGCGTAGATGGCTGCCTCCTGGGCCAGCCGGCCCTGATCGGCCCCGGCCCCGCCCAGCAGCTTTGACATCCGGGCCTGCAGTTGTTTTTTGTATTCCGGCACCCGGTCTTCGGCCAGTTGTTCTATCTGGTTGGCTATCCGTCCGATATTGTTCAGCCGTTTTTTAAACTCGGCCTCCAGCCGTTTCCCCTCCTGCTGCCGCATCCGGTTCAGTTCGGCCAGCGCCCTGGCCAATGGCCCCTGGACCAGCTGCCAGGCTTTTTGTTCGGAGAAGGCGGTGGGAATGACCGTCAGCACATCGGGAAAAGCGGTGATGGACCGGAGGTCTATCTCGCCCTTCAGCCCCAGCTCCTTTTTCAGGGTCAGCATGATCTTGTGGTAATGGCGGGCGGCCTTGATGTCCAGGCTGGGCAGGGAAGTCTCTTCCCGGCCGCTGTAATTCAGGACCAATGAGACCGAGCCCCGCGAGATGTTCTGCTGGATCAGGGTCTTTATCTTGGACTCCAGGCCATTAAAGGCCCGGGGAAGTCTTAAGGATATCTCGGAATAGCGGTTGTTGACCGAACGGACCTCCACCCCTATCTGATGGTCCCTGGTCCTGGCCTCGGCCCGGCCGAAACCGGTCATGCTTTTTATCATTTAAACCTATTTTATGATTAGACTTATGATTATACCACAAATAAGGGTTATGTCAATTTTAAAGTGGTAAAAAAATATAGGGCCGGAGCCCAAGCTCCGGCCCTATATTTTAATTCGCAGTTTCATCCTAATTTGTGAGATTTATTTTGTAGGGCGAAAACCAAAATAAATGTCACTGTAACTTGGTGGTTCACTGGCGCGAGAGGCGGAACGGTAGTAATCACCGCTATTAAACCAACTGCCGCCCCGCAAGATACGGAGAGATCCGGAGGTCGGTCCTGTAGGGTTTCTGTATATCGAATCGATAGGATAACCATAAAAAAACCAATCATTGCACCATTCCCAAACGTTGCCCGCCATGTCATAAACCCCATAAGGAGAAAGGCCGTATGCGTAACTGCCTATTGGCGCAGTGTATTTATAACCATCACTTTTATCAGTGCCATCATCGGTATCATCATGGGGCCCAGGGTTTGAACCATGATTGCACTTCTTACCATCCCACTTATCGCCCCAGGGATATACCCTTCCGTCCGTTCCCCTGGCCGCCTTCTCCCATTCAGCTTCAGTAGGCAACCTAAGCCCGGCCCAGGCACAGTATGCCTTGGCATCATACCAAGTAACTTTTACCACCGGATAGTTACCCCTGGTATTCCAATTAGGTTGTTCCGGCATATTTTTACCGGTGGCTTTGCAATACTTTTTAAATTGCCCGACCGTTACTTCGTACTTGCCAATAAAATATTTATCAAGATAAACGGAGTGAACGGGTTTTTCACCATCGTCAATATTGCTGCCCATAATAAACTTACCTGCTGGGACTTCCACCAGTACGGAACTATCCCTCAAATTCATGTATTCCTTATATCCCTGCTTGTTGGTCTCTATAAATATCAGACTGCTGTCGTCCGTATAGGCAATTACAACACAGGTCAGCGCTATTACAATTAGAACAATAGGCTTCATAATATTCTCCTATGGATTGGTTTCACCACTTAGGGATTGTGAACTAGTGCAATGCACGGCACACACAAAGCAACCCAAAACGCTATTACCTTTTCAACAACCTGGATTTAATACTGGTGCACAAACAACCCGCTTCTCAATTTCGGCTCGAACCAGGTGCTCTTGGGCGGCATCACCTGCCCGGAATCGGCCACGCTGATCAGCTGTTTGATGTTGACCGGATGCAGGGAGAAGGCCACCGCATACTTGCCGGAATCCACTAGTTTGACCAGCTCCTTAGTTCCCCTGATCCCGCCCACAAAACTGATCCTCTTATCGGTGCGCGGGTTCTCAATTCCCAGCACCGGATGCAGCAGGTTGTCCTGCAGGATCGAGGCGTCCAGCCTTTTGACCGGATCCTTCTGGTCATAGCTCCCATCCTTGGCGGTCAAAAGATACCATTTACCGTCCAGATACATGGAGAATTTGAGGTTGGCGCCGGGCACGTCCGGGGCCTGCTCGGTCACTGTGAACTTCTGGACCACATTCTTCAGGAACTCGTCCCTGGAATTGCCGTTCAGGTCCTTTACCACCCGGTTGTAGGCCATAATGTTCATCTGGTTGTCGGGAAAGATCACGGTCAAAAAGAAATTATATTCCTCGTCGCCCTTGTGGGCAGGATTCTTGGCCTTGCGCTCCTTCCACAGGCGCCAGGCGGCGGCCGAACGATGGTGGCCGTCGGCTACGTACATATAATTGAGTTTGGAGAACTCGGCTTTCAGGGACCCAATGATTTTGTCATCGTCACAGACCCACAACGTATGCTTGACGCCGTCGTCGCTTGTAAAATCGTATTCCGGATCCTTCTTGATCCAGTCGTTGATCATTGAGTCTATGGCCGGGACCGCCGGGTAGGTGAAGAACACCGGCTCGGTGTTGGCGTCTATGGTGCTGATGTGGCGGGTGCGGTCGTCCTCCTTGTCGGGCCGGGTGTGCTCGTGCTTCTTGATCACATCCTTATCATAGTCATCGGCCGAAGCCACCGCCACCAGGCCGATCTGCTGGTGGCCTCCCATGATCTGCTTGTAGATATAATAGCAGGGCTTTCCTTCCTGAAACAGCCAGCCGTTGGTTTTGAATTTCTCAAAATTGATCTTCCCCTGGCCGTAGACCTGGTCGGCGTGCTCGTCGGTCTTGGGGTCCAGGTCTATCTCCGGCCGGCTGATGTGCAGATAGCTCTTGTCGTTGCCTTTGGCCAGCTCCCGGGCCTCCTCGCTGTTGACCACGTCGTAGGGCGGCGCGGCGATGTCTTTGGCAAACTCTTTTTTGGGACGGACTGCCTTGAATGGTAGAACGATGGCCATGATACTCCTGATGTTTATATTTTAAACTATTGTTTGACCAAATGAACGTTAATTCTATTACATTTCCCCTTAAATTTCAACCCCATAAAATCCCGTAAAATAACGTAGGGGCAATTCATGAATTGCCCCTACGGATTGACCTCTCCCTTGCCCTCCCCTCGAGGGGAGGGTGGGGTGGGGTTATTTGTTCACCTGGAAGGTCCGGTCGCCGTTCTCCAGAAACCTGACGATCTGGTTGGCGGCCGCCAGCCCGGCGTTGATGTTGGCCTCCGAGGTCTCGGCCCCCATCTTCTTCTTGGTGGCGTGATAGCGGTTGCCGAAGATCTCGGCGATCTCGGCGTGGCAGTCCGGCGCGATGTCGGTGGCGTACTTCAGGTCCTCGCGCTCGGCCATGGCCTTCTTTAAGCCTTCCTCGTCTATCACTTCCTTGCGGGCGGTGTTGATCAGGGCCGCGCCTTTTTTCATTTTGGACAGCAGGTCGTAGTTGATCGACTTCTTGGTCTTGTCGTTGGCCGGAATGTGCAGGGAGATGTAGTCGCACTGGGAATACAGTTCCTCTATCTTTTCAAAGACCTTGACCCCCTCGGCCTCCATCTTGGTGTTGTCCACAAAGGGATCGAAGGCATAGACCGTCATCCCAAAGCCCTTGGCGATGCCGGCCACCAGCCGCCCCACGTTGCCGTAGGCATGGATGCCCAGCTTCTTGCCCCTCAGCTCCGAACCGTTGCCCTCGGTGAACTTGTTGCGGGCCAGAAAGACCATCATCCCCACGGCCAGCTCGGCCACGGCGTTGGAGTTCTGTCCCGGGGTGTTCATGGCGCAGATCCCCCTGGCGCTGGCGGCCGCCAGGTCTATGTTGTCGTAGCCGGCCCCGGCCCGGACGATGACCTTCAGGTTCTTGGCCGCCTCGATCACCGCGGCATCAGCCTTGTCGGAGCGGATGATCATGGCGTCGACGTCGGCCGCGGCCTTCAGCAGATCGGCCTTGTCGGTGTATTTTTCCAGTTTGATCAGCTCATAGCCGGCCTCGGCGAAGATCTTGGAGATCCCTTCCACCGCCACCTTAGCGAATGGTTTTTCGGTGGCCAACAGCACTTTTTTTGCCATGATCGTCTCCCTTATTTATGATAATTCTTTTATGATGTGTTTTGCCAACATAGACAACCCAGAACTAAATTGGACAGGATTAACATGATTTACCGGATTCAACTTTTTGATATTACTGGGAGCGTATAGTGGTTTACGCCTCTGATACGTTTTAAATGAAAGGAATTAACATTTTTCGTGCGTTTTAGTGGGATAAGTCAACTCTTGCGCTTCATACCGAAAGGGCCAGCTCCTTGATCTTGTGCTGGGCAGGCACCTCATCCATCATCATCAATTGGTAGGCATCCCTCATGTTTTCTTCAAGTTCCTTAAGGGTTTCGCCCTGACTCATGATCTCCGGATGTTCCAGAAGCTTGCCCACCCAGTATTTCTTGCCCTTCCAATAGATCATGTTAATTTTTGTTTTCATATAACCTCCATAGGTGTTATGCTTAAGATCATTTCCTATTTGTCCTACCTTAAAATGGTATCAAAACCGGCCTTAAAAGTCAACAGAAAACCGTCCCGCTTTTGGCGGGACGGTTTGGACTGGCATATGGTGCAGGAAAAGAGATCTACTGGTTAGCCTGGTCGAACTTTTTGATGAAGGCCACTAATTTTTCCACCCCCTCCAAAGGCATGGCGTTGTAGATGCTGGCCCGCATCCCGCCGGTCTTGCGGTGGCCGCTCAGGGTGGTCAGGCCCTCTTCCGCGGCCTCTTTCAGGAATTTCTTGTCCAGGTCCTCGGACGGGGTCCGGAAGGGAATGTTCATCAGGGAGCGGTCCTCCTTCTTCTGGACATGGCACTTGAACAGCTTGGATCCGTCGATGGCGTCATACAGCAGGGCGGCCTTCTGCTCGTTGATCTTCTGCATGGCCGGCACCCCGCCCAGGGCCAGCACGTGCTCGCACACCAGCTTGATGATGTAGATGCCGTAGCAGGGCGGCGTGTTGTACATCGAGCCGTTTTCCACGTGGGTCTTGTACATGAGCATGGTGGGGGTCTCGGGCCTGGAGAAGTCTATCATGTCGTCACGGATGATTACCACGGTGACCCCCGACGGACCCATGTTCTTCTGGGCCCCGGCGTAGATCAGGGCGAACTGGTTGACGTCCACCACTTTTGACAGGATGTCCGAGGACATGTCCACCACCAGCGGCACGCCCTTGGTGTCGGGAAAGCTCTTCCAGGAGGTTCCGAAGATGGTGTTGTTGGTGGTCATGTGGAAATAGTCGGCGTCGGGGCGGAACTCCTTGGGATCAAGGGCCGGCAGGTGGTTGAAGACCTCCGGCTCGGAGGTGGCTATCACTTTGATGTCGCCGTAGCGCTGGGCTTCCTTGATGGCTTTGGAGGCCCATTCCCCGGTGTTGACATAGTCCGCCTTGTTGGATTTCTTCATCAGGTTCAGCGGGATCATGGCGAACTGCATGGAGGCCCCCCCCTGCAGGAACAGCACCTTGTAATTGGCGGGGATGTTCATCAGTTCCCTCAGGGCCTTCTCGGCCCCGTCGATGATCGACTGGTAGACCTTGGAGCGATGGCTCATTTCCATCACGGACATCCCGGAGCCCTGGTAATCCAGCATTTCCTCGGCAGCCTTTTTCAAAACCGCTTCGGGCAGCATTCCCGGTCCGGCCGAAAAATTGAAAACCCTCTTTGCCATATCAAACTCCTTATATTATTATTGTTGATTCAAATCTGTGTTGAAGTCTGGATTGCCAAAAGATACCCGCTATTGTTGTGAGAAGTCTGGCTTGCCAAAAAATGCCCGCTATTGTTGTGAGAAGTCTGGCTTGCCAGACGAAGTCCGCCGCAGGCGGACGTAGTCTGGTGGAGCTGATGGGATTCGAACCCACTGCCTGTACGATGCGAACGTACCGCTCTACCAACTGAGCTACAGCCCCATTTATATTCTACCATGCAGTGCCGTGCTTCCCTGCATCCCGCCCTGAGCGGCTCGACTTAGCTTGCCGAAGTCCTGTCGAAGGGAGCTACAGCCCCATAAACTAAAATTCTAAACCCTAATGTCTAAATCCTAAATAATTGCAAGCTCTACCAACCCCGTCCGACGAAGCCGGCTGTATTCATTTGCCTTGCTGGCGTAGTCGGATGAGCTACAGCCCCAAAGCTTAAAACTCTAAATTCTAATATCTAAACACTAAACCCTGGAAAGTACTAAACCCTGAAAAGTAATATTAACAAAATTTCGTCTGGATTTCAACCCCATTCAGCGTTTAGTTATTTCCCTGACGGCCCCGGCAAAGGCGGCAATGCTTTTCCTGAAAGCCTCCGGCTGCCCACCGAAGCCGATCCTTATCCTGCCTGCGTCCCCAAAGAACCTTCCCGGCACCACATAGACCCTGTATCTTTTGGACAGCAGGTCCGCCAGTTTACCGGCATCCCTGAACCCGGCCACTTTGGGGAACCAGATGCATCCCTGTTCCGGGATGTCCCCCGAGATCAAACCTTCTTTGATCAGCGGCCCGGCAGCCTTGACCAGCTCCTTGCGGTTGCGGGCCGCGATATCCAGCGACCGGGACAGGTAGGTGTGGAGCTGCTCAAACACCACCGCCGACATTGACTCCAGGTAGCGCGAACCGTTGCCGTCGGAAAGCACGAAATATGGAGAGATATGATCGATGGTCTTTTTATCGGCCAGGATCCAACCGCATTCCAGGTGGCTCAGTCCGTAGACCTTGGACAGGCTGCCGGTGGAGATGTAGGCCGGATCCACCGTGCAGGCCGGCCTGTCCGGCTCGAAGTCGCGGAACACCTCATCCATCAGGATCCGGGTCTTTTTGTTCTTCCGCCGCACCGCCCGGGCTATCTCCGCCAGTTCCTTTTTGCCCAGATGAGCCCCGCTGGGGTTGTGCAGGTTGGTCAGGATCACCAAACTTGTTTTCTTGTCAACCAGGGCGGCCAGCTCGCCGGGGTCGACCCGGTAGTGCGGCGGCCGCCGTTCCAGCCATTTGAGGTGCGCGCCGGAAAGCCCGGCTATCTGCCACATCGGTTGGTAGGCCGGGGTCTCGCAGATGACGGTATCGCCCGGCTTGACCTGGGAGATTATGGAAAGATAGGTGGCGTTGGTGCAGCCGTTGGTCAGCAGTATCTCCGAAGGCTTGACCCCGTATCGGGAGGCTATCAGCTGTTTGAGCACCGGGTGCCCCCAGTCGTTGTTGTACGACTGCAGACGGCGCAGCTCTCCCCAGTTCTGCTTGGCGTGCTTTTCCAGCTGATCCAGCGGCTCGTAAACATTGCTGGACATCAGCAGGTGGCAGTCCCTGCGGTTCTGCAGGGCGATGTCCAGGGCCTTGAACCAAGCCAGGTAGTTGTTGTTTATCGTCATGTATCCGTTCAAATAGGCTTATTCCCAGGTGATCTCCCATTTCCAGGAGTTGGGGTCCTTCTCATCAAGCTTTACCTGGATATTTTTTACCCCCACCAGTTCCGACAGGCCCATTATGTAACCCCTCAGCACCTGGCGCATGTCGGCCGGAAGTTCCGGAAAGCCCGCCACCGCAAATATTATTCTTTTCTCCCCCTTGAATTCTTCCACCGAGGTCGTTCCGGTGTCGTGGTAGGTACGCCAAAGCCGCGAGGACTGCTTCATCAGGAAAGGGATGGTGGCCAGCGGCACCAGC
This sequence comes from bacterium UBP2_UBA5202, assembly GCA_002412795.1. Taxonomy (GTDB): domain Bacteria; phylum Edwardsbacteria; class AC1; order AC1; family EtOH8; genus UBA5202. The sequence goes on from DHVS01000019.1 coordinate 31,776, forward strand.
AGCTTGTAGATCCCGTTTAGGTTGGCCTTGGCCATTCCCCGCCCCACTTCGATCCTGACATCGGGCTTGCCGGCGAACAGGATGTTCCCGGCCGCCAGGTAGATGCGGGTGGCCGCATCCTCGGGAAACCAGCTGATGGGCATGGCGGTGCGGTAGGCCATAAAATCTTCCGGGCTCAGGGCCTTGGCCAGGGCCTGCTCGGCCTGCGGTCCTTTGGCTTCGATCAGGTCCCGCAGCCAGTTTATCCCGGTCCCTTTGGTTTTGGGCATTGACGCTCCCTTCCCTGCATGGTTGATGCCGATGACGGTGGATATTCCCCGCCGGTTATTGGACAAACACCTGTCCCGACCGGGGTACTGATCATCCGATCATTTCTTCTTGAAGGCTTCCGCTTGTTTTTTCAGCAAAGCCAGATGCTTCTCCTCCCAATCGGCAAGTTTTGTAAAAAACCTGCTTAGGGTGGCATCCCCGGTTTCACCGGCAAGCTGGCGGTAAAGCTTTATGGCTTCGCCCTCCGCTGAGGCAAATCTGTCGACAGCCGCCATTACCGGTTCTGGATTTCTGGACAGCTCCTCAATGCTTTTGCTGTAGATCAGCCCGTCCTGGCTGATGGGATGTTCGGCCGCGGCCATATCCGGGATGTCGAAGCGGTTGTGCTTGATGTAATAATTATCCACCAGGATCTGCAGATACTGGCCGTGCTTTTCCTCATCTTCGGAGAATTTCATCAGAACCTCTTTGGCCTGGGGATCGCTTGTTTGTTCAGCCGCCTCGCGGTAGAACAATGAGGCCTTCTTTTCCATCTGTATCGCCAGTTTCACCGCTTGTAATTCGTCCATGCCGCCCTCCTGTTGGTCTGTGGTTGTTACTTGTTCGATAAGGCTTTTTCTATCCGGTCGGCCGCATCGGCCAGGTTCTCGATGGTGTTGGCGTAGCTGAAGCGGACGTAGCCCTCACCCTCGGCCCCGAAATTGGCCCCGGCCAAAGCGCAGATCCCGCAGTCGTTAAGCAGGAAGTCGGTGAACCTGCGGGAGTCCATCCCGGTCTGCTTGATGTTGACGAAGATGTAGAAGGCCCCGGCCGGCTTGCGGCAGGATACCTTCGGTATTTTATTTATCCTGTCCACAATATAGTCACGGCGCTTCTTGAACTCGGTCATCATGGCGGTGACCTCGTCCTGCGGGCCTTTCAGGGCCTCGATGCAGGCGATCTGGCTGAAGGTGGCGGTGCAGGAGTTGATGTTGGTCATCAGCTGGGCCATGTGATCCACCAGCGCCGTGGGCATCAGGCCGTAGCCCACCCGCCAGCCGGTCATGGCGTAGGTCTTGGAATAGCCGTTGAGGATGATGGTCAGGTCCTTCATGCCGTCAAACTGGGCAATGCTCTCGAACCTGCCCTCGTAGATCATCCGGTCATAGATCTCATCGGCCAGCACCGGGATGTTATTATTGACCGCAATGTCGGCCACCGCCTTCAGGTCGTCTTTGGTCAGGATCCCGCCGGTGGGGTTGTGGGGCGAGTTAATGATGATCAGTTTTGTCTTCTTGGTGATCTTGGATTTCAGTTCGTTGACGTCCAGCCTGAAATCGTTGGCTTCCCGCAGCGGCAGCGGCACCGGCACCCCGCCGTTGAACTTGACCATGGACTGGTAGATGGGAAAGCCGGGGTCCGGCACCAGGCACTCGTCGCCCTCCTCCAGCAGGGCGGTGATGGCGAAGGACATGATGGGCTTGGCGCCGGGGGTCACCACCACGTTCTCCGGCCCGTACTGGACGCCGATCTGCTTGGAGTAGTACTCGGCGATGGCCTTGCGGTGCTCGGGCAGTCCGGCCGACGGCCCGTAGTGGGTCATGCCGGCGTCCAGGGCCTTCTTGGCGGCTTCCTTGATGTTCTTGGGGGTGTCAAAATCCGGCTCGCCGATCTCCAGGTGGATGATCTTCTTGCCCTCGGCCTCCAGTTTCTTGGCCTTGGCCATCATCTCGAAGGCTGTCTCGACCTTCAGTTTTTCCATCTTGGCTGCAAATTTCATATGTCTCCTATAGGTTTTTCTTTGCCACTAAGACTCTAAGGCACAAATAAATAATAACTCCTAATTATGGAAAACCCTTTGTACCTTGGTGCCTTTGTGGCAGATTAAATTATTTTACCTTAGCATGCCTTTGCGGATATTACCCAAGCCAATTTCGTAGCCCAGTCCAAGTGTTATCATGTTTCTTTCAACATTCCATATCCTTGACCAAGCGGTCCAATCAACGGTCAGATATAATTTTGTTTTGGGAATATTGCCATGGAAACCAAAAACAATATCGTAAGCCGGTTCTTCCTTGAAATCGGCCTCTGTCCAATAATAACCCGGGCTGCTGCAGAAATCTTCTATAACAGAGATATGATACGTACGGACCCTTTTAAACCGATAAATCATATGAGGTCCCATATTCTTACCTAACCCCAAAGTTATTGAACCGCCATAGGCATACTGATGCATATCTTCACTGACTATTCTGTATTCCGGTATACCAAAGTAACTTGGCAATTTATCATATTTATAGTATTCAAGCAAAATAGACGTGCTTAGTAGTAAGTATTTTCCGGCCCGCACTCCTGTTTCATATTGGTAAGCCTTTCCTCCTGAATTGCCCGGATCATAGAATTTACCATAGTTTACTTGGCTCCTCAAGCTGATCGGCAAGGCAAAAACCATTGACCACGTCGACAGACAGAAAATTACCAGAAAAGTTTTCTTCATGGTATTTCTCTCCGTTATATTTTGCCCACGCTTGCGCGCCAAAGCGCTTCAGCGCGCAGGCACGAAATACACGAAAACCAAAATATATATATTTTCGTGTTATTTAGTGCGTTTTAGTGGGTAAGGTTTATAATTTCCCAAGTATGGCCAGGATGCCCATCACTATGAACAGCCCCCCGGCGATGTAATGCATGATGTTCTGCGGTATGACCTTGATGATGGCCTGCCCGAACAGCGCCCCGATCAGGGTGACGCAGACCAGGGCCAGGCTGCCGCCCAAAAAGACCGAGAGCCAGCTCTTGGATTCGGCGCTCATGGTGATCACGGCCAGTTGGGTCTTGTCGCCCAGCTCGGCCAGGAACAGGGTGACGAAAGCGGCGCCAAAGATTTTCCAGTTCATACTCCCCTTTTTACTATCAATCTAAAGTAAAGTAGTTTAATGAAATCTAAAATCTTCAAGAAATAAAATAATTGATAATACGATATTTTCTTATATTTTGAGACTATGGCAATGGTTTGAACAATTGAATCAGTATCAATATATCCTATTTTATGCTTTTCAACATCATAGAGATCGCCTGTAAATGTAGATACCGTTCTTGTTACTTTAGTTACTATTGGATAATAACCTTTATATAAAATATGCCCAAAGCCAAGATAAATAGCGAGAATATCAGTAAACACTTCTTTATCAAAATATTTGTTCTCAATTTGCTTTTCATCTATTAACAAATGCACCAGCTCGTGAATTAATATAGCAATTACATTTATCTCATTATAATATGTTTTTTTATTGATTTTTATTTCTTTATTATAAATTCCACTTGATGTATAAACGCCCGCCCAACCATCTCTTATTTCGCCGCTAAATGAAACCTTGATCTTTTTCGTAAGCCCCAAATATGCTGTTAAATGGTCAGATATTTTATTTATTGCAGATTCCGATAAATCTCTCCTGTATTCCCCAACCAATTTATTCGGTAATTTATATATAACTTTCCTGGTGAGTAAGGTCTCACTTTTTTTATCAATATCATGAATAACTAAATTTAAATAATAAGTGTCCATATTTATATCCATTAATATAGTGCTTGAAATTGTTTATCTGCGTAATCGTTCGACTAACGCTCACGACGGCGTCTGCGTATGGTTTTCTCTGCGGCCTTCACTATATCCCCATCCATCAAATGATACTTCTTCAGCAACTCCCACGGCTGGCCAGACTCTCCAAATGTATCCCTTACCCCTACCATCTCCATCGGCACCGGACAGTTCTGCGAGACCACTTCCGCCACGGCCGAGCCGAAGCCGGCCATCAGCTGGTGTTCCTCGGCGGTAACTATGCACCTGGTCTCTTTGGCCGCCTTGATGACGGCCTTCTTGTCTATCGGCTTCACGGTATGCAGGTTTATCACCCGGGTCGAGATGCCCTTCTTTTGCAGTTTCTCCGCCGCCACCAGCGACAGATAGACCATCAGCCCGCAAGCGAAGATGGTCACATCCTTGCCCTGGCGGCAGGTCTGGGCTTTGCCGTAATGGAACGGGGTCTTGTCAGTGGTGATCACCGGCACTGGCTCGCGGCCCAGCCGGATATACACCGGACCTTTTATCTTGGCCGCTTCCAGCGTGGCCTTATATGCTTGGTTGGAATCGCAGGGGACGATCACCCGCATGTTGGGCAGGACCCGCATCAATGCTATCTCTTCCAGTGCCTGGTGGGTGGCGCCGTCCGGGCCTACTGAGAGACCGCCGTGCGCGCCGATGATCTTGACGTTCAGGTCTCCGTAGCAGATGGAGGTGCGGATCTGGTCCCAGGCCCGTCCGGCCAGAAAGACCCCGTAGGTGTTGACAAAGGGTATCTTCCCGGCCAATGACAGCCCCCCGGCCATGACCAGCATGTTCTGCTCGGCTATGCCGATGTCAAAAAAGCGCTGGGGATATTTCTCCTGAAATTTTCCACTGAGGGTGGACTTGGCCAGATCGGCGTCCAGCACCACCACATCCGGGTTGACCCGCCCCAGTTCCAGCAAAGCCTCGGCATAGCCGAAGCGGGTGGGCTTCTGCTCGATGGTCTTGAAGTTCAGGTCCGTGACCAAATGGTATTTATTATTCTGTTTCATCGTTTACACTTGTCATTCTGAGCCCGGCCCCTTGCCCGTCAAATCGAAGAATGTTTTTCTGTCTCATATTAATCACAGTCATCCTGAGACTTGCTCCCTGCTTAACTGGCCGAAGGATCAGTACTGCGCCACTCCCAATCTGACCTCAAAGGGAAAATTCCAGATCTCCAGCACCGATGGCTTTTGGGCCTTGCTTACCTCTCCGGTATCCTGGTTGTAGTAGTAAACAAACAACCGGGCGTGGACGATCTTTCCCAAAACTGTGCCGTTGGCCCGGATGTCCATGGAGTTTATCAGTATTTCGGCGGAGCCTTCGCCTTCCTTGGTCGAATAACCCATCACCATGCCTTCCTTGGTGGAAGGACGGTAGGGAGGACGGAAGCTCAGTTCAAAACCCCGTGTGTTCTTGTCAAAACTTATTATCTTCCCGGTCTCAACATTCCAGGGATCAAAATAAAGCTCCATGCCCGGAAGCGGCCGCTGGCTGTTGCTCATCAGGGGATACAGTATTTCCACCGCTTTGATCTCTTCCGGGTTCCCGATCTCCCGGCCGTGCACATATCCCTGGGCCACACCCGGCTCCCAGACGTATTTGTAACCGTCCAGGCTCATCTGAAAATCTTTTTTAAGGTCCGGGTGGTAGGTGCAGCCCAGACCGGCGGACATCAGCAACAAAAGAGCTATTGAGACCAGGCGCCTCATTTTTTGGCCAGGGCCTCCCTCACCTTTTTCAGCTCGGCCCGGATGCTTATCCCCTGGGGGCATTTCTTTTCACAGACCCCGCAATTGATGCAGTTCTCGGCCCGTTCGGCCGGTTTGAACCAGTTCCAGTAGAAGAAGGCCGGGTTCCCGAAATTTCCGTAGCGGTAGCCGTCGTTGTAAAGTTCGAAGTTGCGGGGGATGTTGACCCCGGCCGGGCAGGGCAGGCAGTACTTGCAGTTGGTGCAGTTGATGTCAACCATCCGGTTGTAAAGGGACCGCACCCGGTCGATGGTTTTAAGTTCTTCGGCCGAGAATGATCCGGCCCGGGCCTGATCGGCGATCTTCAGGTTCTCCTCCACCTGCTCCATGGTGCTCATCCCGGAAAGCAGCAGCGGGACTTTTGAGTCATTCCAGACCCAGCGCAGGGCCCAGGAGACCGGGCTGCCGCCGTCACCGGCGTCGAGAATGGTTTTCACCTGTTCCGGCGGCTGGGCCAGGCGCCCGCCCTTAAGGGGCTCCATCACTATCACGGAGATGCCCCGGGAGGCCGCGTGCTTCAGGCCTTTCAGGCCGGCCTGGGTGGTGGTGTCCATGAAATTATACTGGATCTGGCAGAAATCCCAGTCGTGATCGTCGCAGATCTTTATAAAATCAGAACATGGACCGTGGAAGGAGAACCCCAGGCTGCCGATGGTCCCCCTGGCCATCTGCTTTTTGGCCCAGCGCAGCACCCCCAGTTCTTTCATCTTGTTCCAGACCCCGCGGTTCAGCGAATGCAGCAGGTAGTAGTCTATCCGCTTGTCGTCCAGCCGGGCCAGCTGTTCGGCCAGCAGCCGGTCCATGTCGTCACGGGAATTGACCAGCCAGGTCGGCATCTTGTCGGCCAGCCGCACTTTTTCCCGGTAACCGCCCTTGAGGGCCTGCCCCACCAACGCTTCGCTGGTCCCGCCGTGATAGGGATAGGCGGTGTCGACGTAATTGATCCCGCCTTCGATCCCCCTGCGGATCATGGCAGTGGCCAGGGGCTGGTCTATCTGCTTCATGTCGTTGTTCAGGATGGGCAGGCGCATGGCCCCAAAGCCCAGGACCGAAACGTTGAACTTGTCTTTTCCGAATTGGCGGTATTGCATGTAATTTACCATTTACTGTTTACGTCATTGCGAGACCGGCTTCCTGCCTTACGAACGCGGCAATCTGCGCTTTATTTTCCGTTATCAGTCACTTGAGCTCCGCCATCGCCTTTTCATATTCCTCTTTGTTCGGCGCCCGGCCGTGCCATTCCGCCCGGTTCTCCATGAAGGAGACCCCCCTGCCCTTGACGGTTCGGGCCAGGATCACCGTCGGCTTGTCCTTGATGCCCCGGGCAAAATCAAAGGCCCGGATCAGGTGCTGGATGTTGTGGCCGTCCACCTCTATCACCTGCCAGCGGAAGGCCCGCCATTTGTCGGCCAGGGGCTCGATCCCCATCACCTTCTCCACCGGCCCGTCTATCTGCAGGTTGTTGTGGTCCACTATGGCGCAGAGGTTGTTCAGTTTGAAATGCCCGGCGGCCATGGCCGCCTCCCAGACCTGTCCCTCCTGCAGTTCGCCGTCGCCCAGCAGGCAGAAGACCCGGCCGGGCTTTTGGTCCATCTTCAGTCCCAAGGCGGTGCCGGCCGCCAGCGAAAGCCCCTGCCCCAGCGAACCGCTGGAAGCCTCGACCCCCGGTGTTTTCAGGCGATGGGGATGCCCTTGCAATTGTGATCCCAGATGACGGAAGGCCTTTAAAAGCGACCTGTCAAAATACCCGGCTTCGGCCAGCGCGGCATACAGCACCGGACAGGCGTGCCCCTTGGAAAGGTAGAACCGGTCACGTCCTTCCCAGCCGGGATCTTTGGGCTGGTGCTGCAGGGTGTGAAAATAAAGAACGGCCATTATCTCGGCTGAGGATAACGACCCTCCGGGATGGCCCGAGCCGGCGCAGTATGTCATCTCAATGATGTCGCGCCGGATCTGCCTGGCCTGGTTCTTTATGTTTTCGGTATTCATACCTGCTTGAATTTGGCCGGTATTAATAATAAGGTCCGTATATACGTAGCATTTTAATTAGGAATCCATGAAACCACGAATACTTAACCATGGAAACCCTGATTGATTCCTGCGTTCCTGGATTCCTTATAGAATAAATTCCTTTGTTTTCGGCCGTTATGTAATTAACTGCTCTGGTTAATATTATGTCATTGCCTGTCGTACTTATTTCTTAACCTTGGCCCAGTCGTCCAGGAATTTTTTGATCCCGGCGTCGGTCAGCGGGTGCTGGGCCAGCATCTTCAGCACGTTGAAGGGCACGGTGGCGATATGGGCCCCCAGCTTGGCGCAGTCCAGCACATGCAGCGGGGTCCTTAGACTGGCCGCCAGGATCTGGGTGGCAAAACCGTAATTGTCGTAGATCTGGACGATCTCCTCTATCAGGTCCATCCCGTATTCCGAGACATCGTCCAGCCTTCCCACGAATGGGCTGATGAAGGTGGCCCCGGCCTTGGCGGCCAGCAGGGCCTGGTTGGCCGAGAACACCAGGGTGATGTGGGTCTTGATGCCCCGGGCCGACAGGATCTTGACCGCCTTCAGCCCCTCCAGCGTCATGGGGATCTTGATCACCACGTTGGGATGGATCTTGATCAGCGGCTCCGCTTCCAGGATCATGTCCGGGGCCTTTTCGCTGATCACCTCGGCCGAGACCGGCCCGTCCACGATGGCGCAGATCTCCTTGACCACCGTGGCAAAGTCACGGCCCTCCTTGGCGATCAGGCTGGGGTTGGTGGTCACGCCGTCGATGATGCCCCAGCTGGCGGCTTCTTTGATCTCGGCGATGTTGGCGGTATCGATGAACAGCTTCATTGGGAAAAGCTCCTTTTCTTTTTAGGACGCTGATTTACGCAGATTATACATATTTCGATCCAATATTTTTTCGGAGGAATCAGCAACAATCAGTGGGAATCTCGGTTCCTTGGGTTTAAAACCATTTCAGCAGATAGGCCATCAGCACAATGCCCAGCAGGGCGATGATGTTAAGTTTAAGGGTGAAGCCCAGGGTCAGGGTCATCACCAGCAGATTAATCGTCAGCGGCGGGTTGACCCCCGGGGTGATGGCATTGGTGAAAAAATCACGCACCACGCCCGAAGGCAGGATGTATCCCACCAGGTCGCCCAGGCCGCTGCCCAGCAGGGCTCCGCCCAGGATGATCAGCAGGTAAAACCCCGCCCCCCGTTTTTTAAGCGCCATGTTATATTTCCTTCGTTATTAATGGGGTCAATAAATAAGTAACATTTTTTATTAGGAATCCATGAAGCCATGAATACTAAACTGTGTGAACCCGATTGATTCCTGCTTTCCTGGCTTCCTCATAAAATAAATTTGTTTCCCATTAGAGTGCTAGGCTTCAAATTAAGTGACCTGTTTAATATTATCTGTTCTCAGCCATTCAGTCCGATGATGTCGGCCCGGCGGCCGCATTTTTTGCAGTCCCGGCCCTTCAGCCCCTCCAGGCTTGTCCGGTAGCCCGACCTTTTTATCAGCACCTGTCCGCAGCCGGGGCAGCAGGTATCTTCGGTCCCCACTATCTGAACGTTGCCTACATATACATATTTCAGTTTTGCTTTGGCCAGCTTGTAATACTCTTTCAGGGTGCTTTCCGGAGTGGACTGGATATCCATTTTGTACCGGGGAAAGTACCGGGAAAGGTGCAGGGGAATGAGCGGATCCAGTTGGAAGACCCAGTCTACCAGGGCCCGCATGTCTTTTTCCGAATCGTTCAGGCCGGGGATCACCAGGTTGGTTAGTTCGATGTGGCAGGAAGGCCTGGAGAGTTCTATGGTCTGCAGTACCGTCTTAAGGTCACCCCGGCAGATCTTGCGGTAGAATCCTTCGTCCATAGACTTCAGGTCTATGTTCATAGCATCGATGTGGGGCAGCAGTTCCTTTAGCGGCTCCGGGCTGATGGTCCCGTTGGTCACCAGCACGGTCTTAAGCCCGGCCTGCCTGGCCAGTGGACAGACGTCCATCAGATACTCAAACCAGATCAAAGGCTCGGTGTAGGTAAAGGCGATCCCCACGGACTTCTCTTTGACCGCCAGTTCCACCAATTGCCGGGGCTCCACCACTTCGGTCGGCACCTCCTGCTGTGATATCTCCCAATTCTGGCAAAAGCTGCAGGCCAAATTGCAGCCGTTGGGACCGGTGGAAAGTATCCGGCTGCCGGGATAAAAGTGATACAGCGGCTTTTTCTCGATGGGGTCCATGGCCAGGGACACCGCCCGGCCGTAGCTTTGCGCCTCCAGCCTTCCGCCGGCATTTCTTCTGACCCGGCACAGTCCTGTTTGGCCTGGGGCTATCCGGCAGAAGTGGGGGCACAGCAGGCATTGCACCGAGCCGTTCTCCAGCTTTTGGTAATGCCTGGCCTCCATTTTATTTTTCCTTTTTCAGTTTCAGCAGTTTTTCCCACCGGGGATCCGTTTCTTTTCTGGCACAGCCGCAGGTATCTTCCACCATCGGTTTCCCGCATTGGGCGCATAGCCCCCGGCAGTCCTGGCGGCACACCGGCTTGACCGGCAGGGAAAGCAGCAGGGCCTCCCGGAGTTCGGGCCAAAGATCTATCTCCTGTCCCAGGTAAAGCACCATGTCCAGCTCGTCGGGCTTCAGCTCCAGCTCCCTGCCCCCGGTCAGATCTTCCCTGGTCTGGGGCCGGAAGAACAGGTCTATCTCGGCCTGGCCCTGGGCCTCATAACTTTTCAGGCACAGGCTGCAGTGCTGTCGGGCCGTGTAATCCAGGCATCCGGTGACATGGAGGGTGACGCCGCTTTTGAGCACGGTCAGGCTGCCCCGGACCGGGGAAAAATCCAGCAAATCGGAGGCCGGCTCGCTCAGACTGATGTCGAACTGGTGCCGCCCGTCCTGGAGCTGGCGAAGTTTAAGCTTCATAGAACCATCATTCTAACTCGAATAAACCAGGGTTCAATAAGGAATCCAGGAAGACAGGAAATTTCATGGATTCATGGATTCCTGATAAATGCTTTTTAAATATGAATTGCCGTAACACAAGTTCGGGAACATCAGCCCTTTTTCTTTTTATCCAGTTCCCGCTGGTAGGCCTCGTCCCTCATCTTGTTGACGTATCCCTGGTCCTCAAAGCCGTACTTAAACTTGGTGTGCACGTCATACCGCCCTTCGATGGTGGCCACCACATCCTCGGTGAACACCAGTTCCTCGTCGGTGGGAATGACGAAAAGCTTGACCCGGGAATCCCTGGCCGAGATCTCGAATTCGTGGTTGCGGCTCTTGGCCTTCTTGTTGAGCTCCGGATCCAGCACCATTCCCAGCTCCTCCATCCCGGTCATGGCCGCCTCCCGCAGCAGCGGGCCCATCTCTCCGGCCCCGCCGGTGAAGACCACGGCGTCCAGGTGCCCCAGGGCGGCGTAGTAGGAACCGATGTATTTTTTAAGGCGATAGGCCTCTATGTCAAAGGCCAGCCTGGCCCGCTCATCGCCGGCCTTCATGGCGTCCTCTATGTCCCGGCGGTCGGTGTATTTCCCTGAGATGCCCAGCACCCCGCTCTTTTTTAGGTAGATGGCTTCGATCTCCCGGGCGGTCTTGTTCTCCTTGGCGCACATGAAGGGCATCAGGCCCGGATCCACGTCGCCTGAACGGGTGCCCATCACCAGTCCCTCCATGGTGGTCAGTCCCAGGCTGGTGTCGTAGGAACAGCCGTTCTTGATGGCGCTCAGGCTGACCCCGTTGCCCAGGTGGCAGGTGATCAGGTTGACCTTAAAGGGATCCTTCTTCAGCATCACCGCGGCCCGCCTGGCCACGTACAGGTGGGAGGTCCCGTGGAACCCGTAGCGCCGCACCCCGTATTTCTCGTACCACTCGTAGGGCACGGAATAGATGTACGCTGTCTTGGTCATGGTCTGGTGGAAGGCCGTGTCCAGCACCGCCACATGGGGCACGGCGGGCATGATGGCCTGGGCCGCCTTGATTCCCAGCACGTTGGGCGGGTTGTGGAGCGGGGCCAGCGAGGACAGTTCCTCAAAGGCGGCTATCACTTCATCGGTGATCAGGGTCGATTTGGAGAAATGCTCGCCGCCGTGGACCACCCGGTGGCCCACCCCGCTGATCTGGTTGACGTCCGAGATCACCGGGTGGTTTTCGTGCAGCAATGTTTCCAGGATCATCTGAATGGCCACCTGATGGTCGGGGCATTCCTTTTGCAGCTTCAGCGGCTCGCGGCCGGGAACTTCGTGAACGATCACCGAACCCTCAAAGGTCACGCGTTCCACCAGGCCCTTGGCCATTATCTCCTGGCTGGTCCAGTTGTAGAGCTGGTATTTAACCGAGGAACTTCCGCAGTTCAAAGAAAGAATGATGGTGTCCTTAGCCACGGCACTCCTAAAAGTTTATATGAAAGATTATGGTTATCACAAGTCAGTCCCGCCCAGGGAATGGACACCCTTAGCCCAGTCCTTCCTCCTACGCTATGGCTTCGGCGGATAAATAAGGGCTGGGCTAAAGAACAAACACACTACTATCTTTTGACGAACGGCAAACGGTAGATCTTCTTCAGCCCGTGCTTTATCTGGGAAACGGCCGAGGGTTTGAAGAAATATTTCACCTCCCGGGCAGCGTTCTCCGGGGTGTCCGAGGCGTGGACACAGTTCTGCCGGATGTCGGTGGCGTAATCGTGGCGGATGGAGCCGAAGGCCGCCAGCTTGGGGTTGGTCTTGCCCACTAATTGGCGCAAAGATTCGATGGCCTCAGCCCTTTCCACCACGCACAGCACCAGGCGCCCGCTGGTCATGAACTTGCAAAGCGCCTGATAGAAGGGCTTTTTCTTGTGCATCACGTAGAAGCCCCGGGCCTGGCGTTCAGTCAGACGGGTCATCTTCATAGCTATGAGGTCGAAGCCGTCCAGCTCCACCCGGTGCAGGATCTCTCCGATCAGTCCCCGGCGCACCGCGTCCGGCTTGATTATCAGCAGGGTCCGCTGCATATTATGCTGGTGATTGTGTCCCGTCATTTTTTGGCTTCCCGGGCCAGACGGTAGCCGATCTCCAGCGCTTTCTTGTTCTTCTCCTCTGTGCCCTTGGGGATCCTTGATAAAAGGGACTTCTCCAGCGACTCCTTGGTCACCACCCCGGTCAGCTCGGCGATGGCCCCCAGGGCGATGACGTTGGCCACCATCTCGATCCCCACCTCTTCCCGGGCTTTCTGGGTCAGGGGCAGGCAGTAGGCGTTCTTGAAACCGCATTCCTTGACGTAGAAGGAATCGATGATGGCGATGGCGTCGGAGTTCAGGTCCTTGCTGTATGACTCCCAGGCCTCCTGGGTCATGGCCAGCAGGATGTCGATGGCGGTGGCCTTGGGGAAATAGATGTCCTGGTTGGAGATGATGACCTCGGCCTTGCTGGCCCCGCCCCGGGCCTCGGGGCCGTAGCTCTGGGNNCCCGGCCGCCTCGGCCAGGATGATCCCGGCGGTTATCATCCCCTGTCCGCCGGAGCCGGAAAGCCTGATCTCGTATCTTTCTTTCATCTTCTATATCCTTTGTCGGGGCGCGGTGACCGCGCCCTTACTGGTTTACCGTTGGGGCGAGGGTACCTCGCCCTTACTGATTATCTGTTGGGGCGCGGTCACCGCGCCCTTACTTCCCCTGGGCCTTGTTGATGATCTGCTGGTAGACCTCGGTATAGGGCTGGGCCTCGCCGTCATGGAAGATCCCGGTGACCACTTTGCCCTCCAATTCCTGGGGGGTGAGTTTTTCGGCGGCCTTGAGGTTGATGGTGTTGGCCTTCTGGGTCTGCATCATCTTGACCGCGCTGCCCTCCTTGTTGAGCCGGCCGTACAGGGTGGGACAGGGGCTGAGGGCCTCCACCAGGGCAAAGCCCTTCTTGGTCAGGGCCTTTTCTATCATCTTGTCCAGCTCCACCGCGTTGTACACCGTGCCCCGGGCGGCGAACACCGCGCCGGCC
>DHVS01000019.1:45372-50938 GCA_002412795.1 bacterium UBP2_UBA5202
CCGGTCATGCCGTAGATGTTGTTGTTCATCAGGATCACAGTCAGCTCCATGTTGCGGCGGGCGGCGTGGATGAAGTGGTTGCCGCCGATGGCCAGGGCGTCCCCGTCGCCGGTGATCACTATCACGTGCAGCTTGGGGTTGTGCAGCTTGACCCCGGTGGCGAAGGCCAGGGCCCGGCCGTGGGCGGTGTGCAGGGTGTTGAAGTCGACGTAGACCGGCATCCGCGAGGAACAGCCGATGCCGGAGACCATGGCCACCTCGTCCCGGTTGATCCCCAGCCGCTCCACCGCCCGGATGATGGCCCCCTGGACTATTCCGTGGCCGCAGCCCGGGCACCAGACGTTGGGGAACTTCTTGCCGGGCCGGAGCATTTCATAAGCAGGATGTATCTTCATTATTTTTGCGCCTCCTCTACCGCCTTCAATATCTGGGCCGGGGTTATCATCTCGCCGTCGTAGCGCAGCACCGGCACCACCGGGGTGCTGGACTTGTTGCAGCGCTCCACTTCGTATACCAGCTGGCCCTGGCTGATCTCGGCCACCAGCATGGTCCTGCATTTTTTAAGGACGTCGGTCACTATCCGGTCGGGGAAGGGCCAGATGGTGGTGGGCCGCAGCAGCCCGGCCTTGATCCCCTTGGCCCGGGACTGGCGCACCGCCTGCTGGGAACTGCGGGCCGCCGCCCCGTAGGAGAAGATCACGATCTCGGCGTCGTCCAGGAATTCCTCCTCCACCTCGGTCAGCTCAGCCAAATGCCGGTCTATCTTGTCCCGCAGCCGGTCCATCTTCCACTGGATCTCGTCCAGCCGGGCGGTGGGAAAGCCGTGCTTGTCGTGGGTCAGCCCGGTGATGTTGAAGCGGTAGCCGCTGCCCATGGCGGCGTAGGGGCCGCCCACGCTGGAGCCGTCGGCGTAATGCTGGTATTCTTTGGGATCCACCTTGGGCCTGGGATGGTTGTATATTTCCAGCTCGCCGGGCCGGGGCACTTCCATCTTCTCCCGCATGTGGCCGATGAACTCGTCCAAAAGCAGGATCACCGGCATCCGGAACTTCTCGGCCAGGTTAAAGGCCTTGACGGTCAGCTTGAATGATTCCTCTATCGAGGAGGGGCAGAGGGCGATGGTGGGATGGTCGCCGTGAGTGCCCCAGCGGGTCTGCATCACGTCGGCCTGGGCGCCTTTGGTGGGCAGCCCGGTGGATGGCCCGGCCCGCTGGACGTTGACGATGACGCAGGGGATCTCGGCCATGCAGCCGTAGCCCAAGAGCTCCATCATCAGCGAAAAGCCCGGCCCGGAGGTGGAGGTCATGGACTTGGCCCCGGCCGCGGCCGCCCCCAGAATGGTCCCAATACCGGCGATCTCATCCTCCATCTGGATGAACTTGCCGCCGGCCTTGGGCAGCAGCGAGGCCAGTATCTCGGCCACCTCGGTGGAGGGAGTGATGGGGTAGCCCCCGAAAAAGTCGCAGCCGGCGTACATCGCGCCCTCGGCGCAGGCCTCGTTGCCCTGCCAGAGTTTGATCTGCTTGCTCATTTTTTTCTCTCCTTGCACACAAAGATAGCCAGGTCCGGACAGCGCAGCTGGCATTGCCCGCACATGATGCAGTCCTGGGGCCGGGCCACCGCGGGTTTGCGGTCCTCGCCCATCTCCAGCACCTGTTTGGGGCAAAAGGCCACGCAGATCTCACAGGACTTGCACCAGGGCTTGTAAACATAGACCGGAAGGTCGTAGCCCTTTTTGAAATCCTGCTCTATGGTCTGCCTGGCCTCCTCCACCGTGGTTGTTTTGGCCATAAAGCCTCCGAATATATTTTAAGGATTATTGTTTATGGGGAACTTTCGCCACAAAGACACCAAGTCACCAAGCCAAATCGTGAATTGTAAATCGTGAATGGTTATTTTGTGTCTTGGTGCCTTTGTGGCAAAGGAAATTAAAATCTGCGCCTGGCGCCTCCACCGCCGCCGTGGCCGCCTTCCTTGGGCCGGGCCTCGTTGATCATGATCACCTTGCCCTTTAGGTTGAAGATGCCGCTCAAAGCGTCGATGGCCTTGCGGGCCTCGGCCTTGCAGGGCATTTCCACGAACCCGAACCCCCGGGACTGATTGGTGGTGCGGTCGAAGACCACCGAGGCCGACTCCACCTTGCCGAAAGGCTCAAAGGTCTGGAGCAGGTCTTCCTTGGTCACTTCCTTAGCCAGGCTACCTATGAATAAATTCACGTTACTCCTGATATATTAATGATTGATATGTTGGTAGCTTTATTGCACCTGGCTACGTTTGGGGAAATCTTTTTTAACTTCTGGTTAAACCGCCACGGCAATATATTCGGAAATGGCGGCGGCCCTGGGTATCTTCTGCCGGTCTTCGATCAAACCCTTGACATGCATTTCCATGGCAGAGTGCATGTTTTTTTCGGCATCCGTCACTGTTTTACCCGTGGCTATGCAGCCGGGCAGATCGGGAGAATAGGCCGAATAATTTTTTCCGGCTTTCTCGATTATCACTAAAAATCTGTGCATTATTTCCTCCTTTTTAACATGGCCTGCTTAAGAACGCTGTTCAATGTCCCTTCAGCGATGTCATCGCCAGGATGACCGGCAATTGTGACCCTCCCTGTTTTCAGCCGATGTTTATACTGACGATGGCTCCCCTTGGTGGTCGCTAAATACCAGCCGTCTTGCTCTATCAATTTTATAAGATCACGTATTTTCATAGCGAAAGATTTTACTCTGTATCACTTCGACAGGCTCAGTGCCACGCTCTGTGGCTGTTCTCACGCCGTGAGCCTGGTCCCGGCCTGCCCCTTCAGGGCCTGTGCCGCCTTTTCCAGCGAGGTGATGATCACCTGCTTGCCGCCGAATTCCAGGAACTGGATGGCGGCCTCCACCTTGGGTCCCATGGAACCCGCCGCGAACTGCCCCTGGGCCAGGTGTTTCTTGGCCTCGGCCAGAGTGAGAGTATCCAGGTCTTTTTGGTCGGGCTTCTTGTAGTTCAGTGACACTTTTTCCACCGCGGTCAGGATCATCAGGGTCTCGGCCTCGATGTCCCGGGCCAGCACCGCCGAAGCCCGGTCCTTGTCTATCACCGCGTCCACCCCCTCGTAACTGCCGTCGGCCTGGACGTAGACCGGCACCCCTCCCCCGCCCCCGGCGATGACGATGGTCCCCTGCTTAACCAGCTGTTTGACGGCCTTCTTGTTGACGATGGACTTGGGAATGGGCGAGGGCACGAAGCGCCGGAAGCCGCGCCCGGAGTCATCCTTGACCACCCAGCCCCGTTTTTTGAGAGCCTCCACCTCCTCCTCCTTGTAATAGGGTCCGATGGGCTTGGAGGGATTGAGGATGGACGGGTCGTCCTTGTCCACCACCACCTGGGTGACCAGGGTCACCACCTGGCGGTCGATCTGATGGGCGGTCAGCATGTTCTGCAGGCTCTGCTCTATCATGTAGCCCATCCCGCCCTCGGTGTCGGCCACGATCACCCCCAGCGGCAGGGCCGGTATCCCGTCGGGAAAGGTCCTCTCCACCCGCAGCAGGGCGTTGCCCACCTGGGGCCCGTTGCCGTGGGTGATGGCCAGGTTGTATCCCTCCCTGATCAGTTCCAGGAACCCGGCCACGGCCTGGCGGGTGTTGGCGAACTGCTGGTGGATATCTTCCTTGCCGGTGGCCCCGATGGCGTTGCCGCCCAGGGCTATGACTGCTGTTTTGTGAGGCATATTATTTTTGCCACAAAGACACAAAGACACTAAGACAATTTAATTTTGAATTTTAAAGTTTGCCTTTTGCATTTTTGTGCCTCTGTGGCTGATTGGTTTACTTCTTTTTGAATTTGAATTTCTTCTGGATCACCTCGGCCAGGTCCGGCTTGCCGATCTCGGCCAGCTCGTAGTTGACCCTCAGGGCCGGCTTGTTGAACTTGATGAACCGGCGCAGGTCGATGGGTGTGCCGATGATGTACAGGTCGCAGGGAGTCTGGTCGATGGTGGTCTGCAGGTCCTTGATCTGCTGGGCCGAGTAGCCCATGGCCGGCAGCAGCACCCCGATCCCCGGATATTTCTTGAAGGTCCCGGCGATGGTGCCCACGGCGTAGGGCCGGGGATCCACCATCTGGCCCACTCCGTACTTCTGAGCGGCCACCACTCCGGCTCCGTACTTCATCTCGCCGTGGGTCAGGGTCGGGCCGTCCTCTATCACCAAAACCTTCTTGCGGCGGATTAGCTCGGGCCGCTCCACCGTCACCGGCGAATTGGCGTCGATCACGATGGCTTCCGGATTGGCGGCGGTGATGTTCCGCTTGACCAGGGCGATGTTCTCCTTGGTGGCGCTGTCCTCCTTATTAATGACGATCACGTCGGCCCGGCGCAGATTGACCTCTCCCGGGTAATAGGCCATCTCGTGTCCCGGACGGTGGGGATCAACCACCACTATCTCCAGGTCGGACTTGTAGAACGGGAAATCGTTGTTGCCGCCGTCCCAGATCACCACATCGGCTTCCTTCTCGGCCTGGCGCAGAATGGCCTCGTAGTCCACGCCGGCGTAGATCACGTTGCCCCGGGCCACGTGCGGCTCGTACTCCTCCATCTCCTCGATGGTGCATTTGTGCTTGGCCAGGTCGGCGATGGTGGCAAAACGCTGGACCTTCTGCTTGACCAGGTCGCCATAGGGCATGGGATGACGAACCGCCACCACCTTTTTGCCCATGGCCATCAGGGCCTCTATCACCCGGCGGGTGGTCTGGCTCTTGCCGCAGCCGGTGCGGGCGGCGCAGATGGAGATCAGGGGTTTCTTGGACTTGATCATGGTGGCGTCCGGGCCCAGCATCATGAAGTCGGCCCCGGCGGCGTTGACCACCGCGCCCTTGCTCATCACGTACTGGTAGGGCACGTCGGAATAAGAGAAGACCACAGTCTCCACCTTGAACTTGGCGATCAGCTTGACCAGTTCCTTCTCGTCGTAGATCGGAATGCCCTTGGGGTACATCTTGCCGGCCAGGGCCGCGGGGTATTTTCTGCCGGCGATGTCCGGGATCTGGGTGGCGGTGAAGGCCACCACCTGATAGTCCTTGTTGTTGCGGAAGTAGGTGTTGAAATTATGGAAATCGCGTCCGGCGGCTCCCATGATCAGAACTCGTTTCTTGGCCATTTTTGTTCCTCCTGTTGACTGCGGTCCTAAAGATTATAAGACCTGGTTTTTATTTATTTTACTATTTCTTGGGGGAAATGTTGGGTGCTTTGGAACTCAACCCCTTGCTCCCCTTCTCTTGGAAAATAAATAAGAGAAGGGGCCGGGGGATGAGTTCAGTTTCTCTTAAATTTAATTTTAAGCCCATTAAAGCAAGACCGGCCCCTTCAGCAGCCCATTCAGTCAAAGGGGTCTTCTATCAACCAGATTACTATGTAATTGTATTGCATTGACATAGGCCTTACGTTGGTTTTAAAAGTAAGATTATAATTTTAACACTTATAGAGTTTAAAGTCAAGGCTAAAACCTGTTGGAACTCATCCCCTCAATCCCCTTCTCTTGGGGCATATTATGCTATATGCGGGGTAAGAGTTAAAATGGTAACAGTT
>DHVS01000023.1 GCA_002412795.1 bacterium UBP2_UBA5202
CCGGAAGTTTGCCGATATGATCGAAAGACACTGGGACGGCATCGTCAGTTATTGCCATCCGGACAACAAAGTCTCGCTGGGGTTCATGGAAGGGCTTAATACAAAGATCAGGCTCATCCAACGAAGGGCCTATGGTATCAAAGATCCTGAATACCTCAGGTTAAAAGTAATCACCTCATTCATCAAAGACAGCTAATTTACCCACACTAAACCCGGAAGAGCCTGAAAAAGGAATGAAAAAAACATACATATATACTGCCCTTGTCCTTGTACTCTTAACCGGGTGCAAGAAGGAACAGGCCTCCCAGCCGGCCGCTGAGCCTGATTTTCCGCCGTCCCAGACCATACAGGGATTCAAGCTGACCGAGACCCAGGCCGGCCTGCGGGTCTGGGTGCTGGTGGCCGAGCAGGCCAACACCTTCAGCCAGCAGCATCTGGTGGAGATGTTCAAACTGAAGATCGATTTTTACCGCAAGGCCGGTGATTCCATCAGCGCCAACCTGACCGCCGACTCCGGCAAGATCAACACCGGCAGCCGCAACATGGAGACCCGGCGGAACGTGGTGCTGACCACCAAGGACGGGATGAAACTTCTGACCGATTACCTGGACTGGAGCAACCAGGACCGCCGCTTCACCACCGAGTCCAAGGTCCGGCTGGAGAAGGAAGGCGACTGGCTGGAAGGCGAGGGCATGAGCGCCAGCCCCGACCTGAAGGAGATCGAACTCAAGCGCAACGTCCGGGGCAAGAAGGAACTGCTGACCGGGCTGGAGGGCATCCAGTGAGTTTCTCGGTACTGCTGCTCTTGGCCGGTCTGGGGGCGGCCCCCCAGCCGCTGGCCGACACCACCCAGCCCTACGTGCTTTCGGCCGGCAACATGAAAATCCAGCAGCTGGGCCAGGACAAGATCACCTGGCTCTATGGCCAGGTGGAGATCATCCACGGCTCCACGATACTGAAGGGCGACACCGCCCGCATCTCTACCCTTACCGAAAAGGCCTCGGTCTGGGGCAGGGTCACCATCTACGACAGGACGGTGAAGATCACCGGCCGCCGGGCCGACTACCTGAAACCCACCGGCCGGGCCAGCGTCTTCGGGCGGCCCCGGCTGAACGACGCCGGCTGGGACCTGACGGCCGACTCCCTGGCCTATTCCCGGCCCCAGGCCAAGAGCTATGCCTACGGCCGGGTGGAGATTATAGACTCCTCCCAGCACAACAAGCTTTACGGCGATTACGGCGAATACTGGCACGACCAGGGCTACGGGTTCGTCACCGGCCGGGCCAGGATGGAATCCTACGACAAAAAGAACCGTGATAAGAAAAGCGTGATCACATCAGGCAAAATGGAGGTCTTCCAGGCCAGCGGCCTGGCGGTGGCCACCGACAGCGTCAGGTTCGCCCAGGACAGCCTGTGGGCCGCCTGCGGCAAGATGACCTACTTCAAGACCGCCGGGCGGATGATGCTGGAGCAGGATCCCTCGGTCTGGCGCCGGGATGCCCTGATCAGCGGCCGGCTGATGGAGCTGGATCTGAGAGGAGACACCCTGCGTAATGCCTGGGTGCGTGACTCGGCCGTGGTCCGCCAGTTTACCGAAGCCAGCCCCGACACCGACATCATCACCTGCGACAGCCTGAAGGCCGATTTTGACCAGGGCCAGATGTCCTACGTCCATGCCTGGGGCCGGGTGTGGTGCCAGTACCACCGGAGGCAGAAGGACAACAGCACCGGCAGAAATCTGGCCCAGGGACAGGAGATGGAATTCTTCCTGAGCCAGGGCAAGACCCAGAGGATACTGATGAACAAAAAAGCCAAAGGCGCCTATCACTCCAGGGAGGAGGTAAAATGAGCGCCATGGGTCCGGGACTGAGGCAGGAACTGCGCCAGATGCTGGCGCCGGAGATGCTGCAGCTGTTGAAACTGCTGCAGCTGCCGACACTGGAGCTTCAGCAATTGGTGCGCCAGGAGCTGGAGATCAACCCCCTGCTGGACGAGGTAATGGAGGAGACCCAGGAAGAGATCCAGGAAGCGGAAGGCCTGAACTCGCTGGATTCCTTCCAGAAGACCTCCAACGAAGAAGAACCGGAACCCTCCGACCGCCCCGACCAGCTGGACTGGGAGAATTACCTGCAGGAGGGACTGGACAGCGGCTATTACCCGGCCAACAAGGACAAGTCCGAGGAAGACTCCCAGCCCTACGTGGTCACCCAGCAGAGTTTTCAGGATTATATCCTGTCCCAGCTCCGGATCTCCCTGGACAATCCCCGGGACCTGGAGATCGGAAATTATCTGATCGGGAACCTCAACGACGACGGGTACCTGACCATGGGGACGGACGAGGTGGCCGCCGCCCTTCACTATCCTTTGGCCGAGGTGGAAAGGGTGCTGGGGTTGGTGCAGAATTTCGATCCCCCCGGGGTGGCCGCCCGGAACCTCAGGGAATGCCTGCTGATCCAGCTCAACCATCTGGGCTACAGGGAAAGCCTGGCCTGGAAGATGGTGGACCGGCACCTGGACGACATGGAGCGCCGCCGTTATCCGGTCATCGCCAGGGCCCTGAAGGTAAGCGAGGAGGAGGTGGCGGAGGCCCGGGAGATAATCTCGGCCCTTTCCCCCAAGCCCGGGGCCGGGCTGGGCAGCGATGAGACCCGCTACATCTTCCCCGACATCCTGATAGAAAAGCACGACGGCGAATACGTGATCATCATCAACGACCGGGTGGTGCCCCGGGTGCGGGTGACCCCGGATTACAAGAAGATCCTGCAGCGTTCCAAGACAGCCAAGCCCGAGGAGCGGGATTACGTGGTCAAGCGGCTGGAGGCCGCCCGGTTCATAGTTAGGATGATAGAGCAGCGCCGCCGCACCGTCCAGAAGATAATGCTGGCCATAGTGGACCGCCAGCGGGACTTTCTGGACCACGGCCTGCGCCAGTTCCGGCCCCTGACCATGAAACAGGTGGCCGACGACATCGGGATGCACGAGTCCACGGTCAGCCGGGCGGTCCACAACAAGTACGCATTGACCCCCCACGGGATGTTCGCGGTCAGATACTTTTTCGGCGGAGGGATGAGCACCAGCCAGGGCCAGGACTCGGTCAAGGCCATCAAGGACAAGGTGCTGGAGATGATCAGGAACGAGGACCCCAGATCGCCTTTGACCGACCAGGACATCACCGATGCTTTGGCCAAGCAAGGCCTGAAGATCGCCCGGAGGACCATCGCCAAATACCGGCAGGAGGGGAAGATCCAGCCGGCCAGCATCCGGAAGAACCCCTGATCACGTAACAATAACCGTTTCTATTAGGAATGCATGAAACCATGAATATTAAACTTGGGAAATCCCCAAAATTATTCCTGCCTTCCTGTTTTCCTTATAAAGGCATTCCAATTGTTGGATGCCATTAGGTAACAAATATTATGCCGGATAACCAAAATTCAAAAAGACTGCCCCGGGCCTTCAGGCAAAGCCTGGTGCGGAATCCCGCCCAGGCCCTGGTCAACCGGGTGCTGTCTGAAAGCCGGCTGGAGACGGTCTGCCGCGAGGCCCGCTGCCCCAACCGCAACCAGTGTTTTGCTTCGGGCACCGCCACCTTTCTGATCATGGGCGGGAGCTGCACCCGGGGCTGCCGCTTTTGCGCGGTGGGCAAGGGCGGCGTAATGCCGCTGGATCCGGGGGAACCCCAAAGGCTGGCCCAGGCGGTGAAAAAGCTGGGGCTGAAATATGCGGTGATCACCTCGGTCACCCGGGACGACCTGGAGGACGGCGGGGCCGGGCATTTTGCCGAGACCGTCAAGGCCCTGCGCCGGGAGAACCCCGGTATCCTGACCGAGATACTGACCTCCGACTTCGACGGCCGGGAAAGTTCCTGGCGGCAGGCGGCGGAGATCAGGCCCGAAGTATTCAACCACAATCTGGAAACAGTCCCCCGGCTATATCCTTTTGTCCGGCCCCAGGCCGTTTACCGGCGGTCGCTGGACCTGATCGGCTACGCCGCCCGGGCCGGGCTGGCGGCCAAGTCCGGCCTGATGGTGGGCCTGGGCGAGGAAGCGGCTGAGATCAAGCAGGTGATGGCCGACCTTAGGCAAGCCGGCTGCCGGATACTGACCATCGGCCAGTACCTGTCCCCGTCCCAGGAGCATCTTCCGGTGGCAAGGTTCTGGGAGGAATCCGAATATCAGGAGATCAAAACCTACGGCGAACAAATACTGGGACTGGATGCGGTCGTGGCCGGGCCAGCCGTGCGCAGTTCCTATCTGGCATATCAAACTTATCAGTCCATAACCAACTTTAAACAGGAGGCAACGGCATGAAGATCAACATCACCGCCCGCCATTTTGAAGGCCTGACCGACGGCCTGAAAAAAGAGGTCCAGTCCCGGCTGGAGCATCTGGAGCATTTCTTCCCCCGGATACTGGAAGCCCGGGCCATTCTGACCGAAGAAAAGAAGAGGATGATAGCCGAGATCACCATCCATCTGCCGGCCGGCAAGCGCCTGGTGGCCAAGGAAGAGGGCGCGGACATGCGGCAGGCCCTGGATTATGCGGCGAAGAAGATAGAGACCCAGGTCAAGAAAGTAAAGGAGCGCAAGGAGCACAAGGGCCGGGGGCTTAAGGGGCAGTAGGGCACTTCCGGACAGCCAGTATTCAGTAATCAGTATTCAGTAATTGCGAGGGAGACCATGAAGGAGATATCGGTACAGGAGGTGCTGAACGACCGGCAGGAGTTCCTGCATCTGGAAGTGCTGACCGGCACGATTGGACTGGAGCGCAAGATCATAATCGCCGACACCAACCGCCCGGGGCTGGCCCTTTCCGGCTACATGGGGTATTTCCTGTGGGAGCGGGTCCAGATCATCGGGATCACCGAGACCGGCTACCTGGAGACCCTTAAACCGGACAAGCGGATCGAGGCCATCAAGCGGATCACCTCCTTTGAACTGCCCTGCATCATCATCTCCAAGGGCCTGGCCGCCCATCCCGAGCTGGTGGCCACCTGCCTGGAACGGAGGATCCCCCTGCTGCGCACCGGGCTGGACACCACCGACTTCATCCACAAGCTTTCCTCCTACATCGACAACAAGCTGGCCCCCACCACCACCGTCCACGGAACTTTGGTGGATGTCTACGGCCTGGGGCTGCTGTACACCGGCGACTCCGGCATCGGCAAGAGCGAATGCGCCCTGGACCTGGTGGAGCGGGGGCACCGGCTGGTGGCCGACGACGTGGTGGAGATCAAGAAACGCGGCCAGAGCGTGCTGGTGGGCTACGGCAACAAGCTGCTGAGGCACAACATGGAGATCCGGGGCATAGGGATCGTAGACCTGGCCACCATCTTCGGCATCCGGGCGGTGCGGATGCGCAAGCGGATTGAGGTGGAGATACGGCTGAAGCGCTGGAGCGACGACGAGGATTACGAGCGGGTGGGCCTGGACGAACAGCCCACCACCATCCTGGGGGTGGAGATCCCGCTGGTGACGGTGCCGGTGGTGCCGGGCAAGAACATCAGCGTCATCTCCGAAGTGATAGCCATGAACCAGCTCTTAAAGGCCTGCGGATACCGGACCCCGGAGGAATTCAACAACCGCCTGCTGGAGTCCATGCAGAAGAAGTTCGAGGCCGCCAAGTTCGAGGAGGACGACCTGGAGTGATCTCACCCGGGAAACGGGATGCGGATTTGACGGATTTTTACAGATGCACACGGATTAAAGCATATACCAAACCAGCAAACGGAGATAAAATGAAGAGAAAAATGGCGCCGGTCGGCATCAGCCTTTTAGTGTCTGCCCTGCTGACGGGATGCGCGGCCCAAATGGCAGACAACACAACAGGCTCCTTGCTGGGCAGACCGGCCGCGACTCCGCCCGCCCAGACTCAACCTGTCTATTCTTCGGTCCCGGCCCCGCAGGGGCCCAGGCTTACCATCTCGGTAATGGACCTGAACGTCACTTCGGGCCTGTCCCCGCAGGAGGTGTCGATGCTGACCGACAAACTGCTGAACGAGTTCGTGAACACCAAGTTCTACAAGGTGGTGGAACGCTCCAAACGCGACGAGATCCTCAAGGAACAGGGGTTCCAGCAGAGCGGGGCCTGCGACCAGGGGGCCTGCTTAGTGGAGGCCGGACAGCTGTTGGGCGTGCAGAAGATGGTGGGCGGCACCATAGGCAAGCTGGGCGTGATGTACGTGGTGGAACTGAGGATCATGGACGTCAAGACCGGCGAGATCGATCAGGCCTTTTCCCGGAAGTACTCCGGGGATGTGTCCAATCTTTTGGACGCCATGCGCGAGGCGGCCATAGTGTTCTCGGGCGGCCCGGCGGTCCCGGCCTCTCAGACCGTTACTCCCAGCCAGCCAGTCCAGCCGCTGAAGAGAAAGAAATAGCAAGAGGGAACTCAACCCCCAACGCTAATTATTCTATTTCCATTGCCACGAGCTTTAGCTCGTGGTTGAATGATCAAAAATATTATCTTGGGGTTTAAACCCCGCTTGTCATCCGCAGGAGGGATTGGGTTTCATTAGATTGCTTACCACGACCTGAAGGTCGTGGCAATGCTTGTACTGAGTATGCTGAAGTGCAGTGCCGAAGCGGGATGAGTTCAAAATAAAATCAATCATCTATGCCCAAACTAAAATTCATATTCGGGGTCCACAACCACCAGCCGGTGGGCAATTTCGACTTCGTGTTCGAGGACGCCTACCAGAAGGCCTATAAGCCTTTCCTGGATGTCGTCTCCGGCCATCCCTGGTTCAGGTTCACCCTGCACAACAGCGGTTGCCTATGGGAGTGGCTGGAACAGCATCATCCGGAATACCTGGAGCAGGTCAATACTTTGGTCCGGGCCGGGCAGATGGAACTGTTGGGCGGGGGCTTTTACGAACCCATCATGCCGGCCATCCCCGACCGGGACAAGCAGGGCCAGCTGAAGATGATGTCGGAATACCTCAAGAACAGGTTCGGCCAAACCCCGGCCGGGGCCTGGCTGGCCGAGCGGGTGTGGGAGCCGGGGCTGGCCTCGGTCCTGGCCGGCGCCGGGATAAAGTACACGGTGCTGGACGACTATCATTTCAAATGCTCCGGCAAGAACGACGAGGACCTTGACGGCCACTATATCACCGAGGACCAGGGCCAGCCGCTGGCGGTGTTTCCCATCAGCCAGCAGCTCCGCTATCTTGTGCCCTTCCATAACGTGGACGAGGTCATCGCCCACCTTAAAACCCTGCACCAGCCGGATCGGGAGGCGCTGGCCGTGCTGGCCGACGACGGGGAAAAGTTCGGGGTCTGGCCCGGCACCCATGAACTGGCCTATGAAAAGGGCTGGCTGAAGGATTTTCTGACCGCGCTGGAAGCGAATAAAGAGTGGCTGGAGCTGTCCACTTTCAGCCGGGCGCTGGAAGCGCTTCCGGCCAGGGGCCGGATCTACCTGCCCACCGCCTCCTACGCCGAGATGGGGGAATGGGCGCTGGAACCGAAGTCCGAGGCGGTCTATTCGGAGCTGACCCAGAGGCTGAAATCAGAAGGCAGCTACCAGCGCTACAGCCCGTTCGTCAAGGGCGGCACCTGGCGGGATTTTTTGACCAAATACCCCGAGTCCAACAACATCTACCGCAAGATGCTCTCGGTCTCGGCCAAGGCAGCCGGCCAGGGGCCCGATATCCTGCGGGAACTGTACCGGGGACAGTGCAACTGCGGATACTGGCACGGGGTCTTCGGGGGCCTGTATTTGCCGCACCTGCGCGAGGCTCTTTACAAACATCTGATCCGGGCCGAGAATCTGATAGAATCCAAGTCCGTATCTACCGCACAGTCATTGGAGGTCCGGGAATTTGATTTTGACGGCGACGGCCAAAACGAAGTGGAACTTACCAACCGCCATCACCGGCTCTGCCTTTCCCCGGCCGCCGGCGGCAGCCTGGTGGAGTGGGATGTCCGGGAAAAAGAGATAAACCTGTTCGACACCCTGGCCCGCCGGCCCGAAAGCTACCACCGCAATATCCCGCAGCCGGGCGATCAAAGCGCCTCCCAGGGCAAGAGCATTCACGAGATGCTGGTCTCCAAGGAGGAGGGACTGACCGATCTCCTGTTCTACGACTCCTTCCGCCGGGTGGGCCTGGTGGACCACCTGCTGGGGCCGGAGACGGACCCGGAATCCTTTTACCGCAACTGCCACCGGGAGCAGGAACCGGGCCTTAACGGAGCATGGGTTCATCATACAAACAGGCAGGCGGAACAGGCGGCGGTGGAACTTACGAAAAGGCTGAAGAACCTGACCGTCGCCAAGAAGATCATCTTCGGAACCGGACCGTCATTCAGGATAGAATACAGCTGGTTGAACAGCGGTCTTCAGGAAATGGAGATCTGGCCGGGGATAGAGTTCAACTTCGGCCTGCTGTCTTCGGGCTTCGGACGGCATTGCCGGAGCGCCAGCCAGATACTTTCCACCGAAGCCCTCAACGTCCGGGCCCAGGATCAGGATATTTCCCAGCTTTCGGTGATAGACAATCACCGTGGATTTTCGATAGACTTCAATCTGGAAGAAGCCTGGGACCTCTGGCGTTTTCCGGTGGAGACCGTCTCCCAGTCGGAATCGGGGCTGGAGCGGAACTACCAGGGCTCGTGTTTTTTATGGAATAAAAGGATGAGACTTTGGCCGGGCCGGCAGCAAACATTAATTTTTACACTGGAACATAAGGCAATTTGATGCAGGAAAGATCTTTTACCATCGTCAACCGTTTGGGAATGCACGCCCGGCCCTCGGCCCTGTTCGTCAAGACCGCCGGGAAGTTCAAATCCAAGGTCTGGGCCCGCAAGGACGAGACCGAGGTCAACGGCAAGAGCATCATGGGGGTGATGATGCTGGCGGCCGAGCCCGGCTCCACCCTGACCGTCCGGGCCGAGGGCCAGGACGAAGCCCTGGTGCTGGACGCCCTGGGCCAGTTGATAGCCGATAAATTCAACGAGGACTAGAAAAATGAACGCCGAATACAGGATCAGCGGCCTGCCGGCCTCTCCGGGCATAGCCATCGGCCGGGCCTTCGTCTACCGCAAGGGGGCCGTCACGGCCGTCAAATACCGGGTCAGCGACACCGGGCGGGAACTGGAGAAATTCAAGGCCGGCCTGATCCGGGCCAAGGCCGAATTCTCCGAACTGAAACAGCAGATAGTGCTGCGGATGGGGGAGGAGGCGGCCGCCATCTGGGATGCCCAGCTGTTGATGCTGGATGATCCCGAGACCTTCGAGGGCACGGTCCGCCGGATCAGGGAACAGCGCCAGGACGCCGCCTCGTCCTTCAAGGAAGTGATGGAAGAGGTGGCCCAGGGCATGCAGAACTCCAGCAACGCCTACCTCAAGGAAAGGTCGGCCGATATCCGGGACATGATCTGGCGGGTGATCAAGCACATCGAGGCCCAAAGCACCCTGCCGAGGCAGGACCTGCCCAGGGACGCCATCGTGCTGGCCCACGAGCTTTCCCCGGCCGACACCGCCCTGATGTCCCATAAAAAGATCCTGGGCTTCATCACCGAGACCGGCGGGAAGACCTCCCATACCGCCATCGTGGCCCGCAGCCTGGAGATCCCGGCGGTGGTGGGCGCTCCGGACCTGATGCTGAAGGCCGCTACCGGACAGCCGGTGATACTGGACGGAGCCAGGGGCCTGGCCATATTCAATCCCGGCCCCCAGACCCTGGAGCTTTACCGCGAGGAACAGAAGGTTTTCTTAAAGCACCTGACCAACCTCAAACGGCTGCGCCGCCAGAAGGCGGTGACCAGGGACGGTCATCAGGTGGAGCTTTCGGCCAACATCGAGATGCCGGAGGAGACCGCCTCGGTGCTTTCCCACGGAGCCAAGGGGGTGGGCCTTTACCGCACCGAATTCCTGTTCCTGACCTCGGACCATCTGCCCACCGAGGAGGAGCAGTTCCAGGTCTACCGCAAAGTGGCGGTAAAACTGAGTCCCGATCCGGTGATCTTCCGGACCTTTGACCTGGGCGGCGACAAATTAGACAACAAGACCGGGCCCTTAAGCGAGGCCAATCCCTTCATGGGCTGGCGGGCCATCCGGTTCTGCCTGGACCGGCCCGAGGTCTTTAAACCCCAGCTTAGGGCCATTCTCAGGGCCTCGGCCCACGGCCAGGTCAAGATAATGCTGCCCATGATCTGCTGCCTGTCCGAGGTCATCAGAGCCAAGAAGGTGATAGCCGAAGTAAAAATCGAGCTTAAAGAACAGGGGCACAAATTCGACCCCAACTGCCAGATGGGGATAATGGTGGAGACGCCCTCGGCCGCATTGACCGCGCGCCAGCTGGCCCGGGAGGTGGATTTCTTCAGCATCGGATCCAACGACCTGACCCAGTACACCCTGGCGGTGGACCGCAGCAACCAGAAAGTGGCCGGGCTGTACGATCCCTTCAACCCGGCGGTGCTGCGCCTGATCCGGGAGGTGGCCGAGCAGGGGCACCGGGCCGGGATCTGGGTGGGGATGTGCGGAGAGATGTGCGCCGATCCGCTGGCCATGCCGCTGCTTTTGGGCCTGGGACTGGACGAGTTCAGCATGAACCCGGCCTCGGTGCCGGAGATAAAAAGGATGATCATGAATTTAAGCGTCGACGAATGCCGCAAGGTGGCGGCCAGGGTGATGGAGGAGCCGGATCCCATGGCCGTCCGCCGGATCCTGTTTGATTTTGTGGGCACCATCCTGCCGGACCTGAAACTGGCCGGGCGGATCTGCTCGCTGGAGAGGAACTGAATATAACCTTCACACAAACTGGCGCATTACCACGGAAACACGGAATTGAAGAATAACTCTTGAATCCGGATTTATCTATTTCCCCAATTTCTCTTTTTCAGTGTTTCTGTGGTTGGCTTACCAAGAACTATAAAACAATGAGCACAACCCAAAATGACAAAAGTTGAATTCCTGGACCTGCCCGCCCAGTACCAAAGCATCAAGCCCGAGATAGACGCCGCCATGGCCGCCGTGGTCTCTACCGGCGGCTTTGTGCTGGGCAAGACCGTGGCCGATTTCGAACAGTCGGTCGCTAAATACGCGGGCGCCAAGTACGGCATCGGGGTGAACTCCGGCACCGATGCCCTGTACCTTTCGCTGAAAGCCGCCGGGGTCAAGCCCGGGGACGAGGTCATCACCACGCCTTTCACCTTCATCGCCACCGCCGAGGTGGTCTGCTGGCTGAACGCCAAGCCGGTGTTCGCCGACATCCGCCCGGACACGTTGAACCTCGACCCCAAAAAGATTGAGGCCGCCATCACCCCGCGCACCAAGGCCGTCATCCCGGTCCACCTATACGGCCAGGCGGCGGAGATGGACCAGATCAAGGCCCTGGCCCAAAAGCACAACCTGAAGATCATCGAGGACTGCGCCCAGAGCCTGGGGGCATCTTACCGCGGCAGGCAGACCGGGTCCCTGGGCCACCTGGCGGCCTTCAGTTTTTACCCGACAAAGAACCTGGGCGCCTACGGCGACGGCGGCCTGGTGCTGACCGATGACGAGGCGCTGTATAATGAAGTGAGGATGCTGCGCCAGCACGGCCAGGACAAGAAGTATCACCACGCCAAGCTGGGAATGAACTCCCGGCTGGACGCCCTGCAGGCGGCGGTGCTTTCGGTCAAACTGAAATACCTGGACAAATGGAATCAGAAACGCCGGGAGCTGGCGGCCCGCTATACTGCGGCCTTCTCCGGCCTGGCCGGGATCACCCCGCCGGTGGCATTGGACCACAACGTTCACATTTATCACCAGTACACCATCAGGGCCAGGGACCGGGGAGCATTGGAGGAGCGCCTTGCCAAGCGGGGCATCCCTTACGCCATTCACTACCCAATCGCGCTGCACCTCCAGCCGGCCTTTGAGTTCTTAAACCTTAAGGAAGGATGTCTGCCGGAGGCCGAGCTGGCGGCCAGGGAAGTGCTGTCCCTGCCCATCTATCCCGAGATGAGTGAGGAGCAGCAGGACGCGGTGATCGCAGCGGTGAAAGGGTAACCTCTCCCTTTATCCCTCCCCTCGAGGGGAGGGAAGGGTGGGTTTCCAAGATAAATACTGGTTCAATGAACAAAAAACAAACCGACATATTTCCCCAGGCTGATGTTCCCCCGGCCAACGTTCCCCTGGCCGACCGGATGCGGCCCCGCACATTAGATGAAGTGGTGGGCCAGGAGCACCTGATCGGGCCGGGCAAGGTGCTCAGGAATCTTATAGAATCCGGGCAGATCCCCTCACTGATCTTCTGGGGGCCGCCGGGTTCGGGCAAGACCACCCTGGCCCGGGTGCTGGCCAACACCGTCCAGGCCAGCTTCGTGGAGTTCTCGGCGGTGACCTCGGGCATCAAGGAGATCAAGGAGGTCATCAAGGAAGCGGAGCAGAAACGGGCGGTGCGGGGCGCGCGCACCATTCTCTTCGTGGACGAGATCCACCGCTTCAACAAGGCCCAACAGGACGCCTTTCTGCCCCACGTGGAAAAGGGCACGGTGGTGCTGATCGGGGCCACCACCGAAAACCCCTCGTTCGAAGTGATCTCGGCTTTGCTGTCCCGCTCCAAGGTGCTGATCCTGAAGGGGCTGGAGGCTGCCCACATAATTTCAATTTTGCAGAGAGCGATCAACAGCCAACTCGGCCTCAAGCCCCTTCTGGTGGCAGCCGAGTCCGATGCCCTGGAGTTCATTTCCCAGGCCTGCCAGGGCGACGCCCGCACCGCGCTCAATGCGCTGGAGATCGCCGTCTCCATGGCCAAGCCCGACGATTCCGGGAGGCTGACCGTCACCCTGCACCTGGCCGAGGAGGCCATGCAGAAAAAATCCCTGCTCTATGACAAGGCCGGGGAGGAGCACTACAACCTGATCTCGGCCCTGCACAAGTCCCTGCGCGATTCCGACCCCGACGGCTCGCTGTACTGGCTGGCCCGGATGCTGGCCTCGGGCGAGGACCCCTTGTATGTGGCCCGGCGGATGATCCGCTTCGCCGCCGAGGATATCGGGCTGGCCGACCCCAATGCCCTGCTGATAGCCAACCAGGCCAAGGACACCTACCATTTCCTGGGCTCCCCCGAGGGCGAACTGGCTCTGGCCCAGGCCTGCCTTTATTTAGCCCTGGCTCCCAAGAGCAACTCGGTCTACCAGGCCTACGGCGCGGTGCAGCGGGAGATCGAACAAAGCGGGGCACTGCCGGTGCCGCTGGTGATCCGCAATGCCGTCACCAAGCTGATGAAGGAGGTGGGCTATGGGGCCGGTTACCGCTACGCCCACGACGAGCCGGACGCCAAGGTGGACCAGCAGCACCTGCCGGACGAGATCAGGAGCAAAAAGTTCTACCATCCAGCCGAGCGGGGCTGGGAGGGCCGGAAGAAGAAGGAACGGGAGAGCAAATAACAGGTTTTCCGATTTATTCCTAAAACACTTGACTTTGGGGTTTTCTGTTATTATAATGAAGTGTTGTCTTTTACCCGAAATAATAAACATTTTGGAGGACCAATAGAATGAAACTGAAGAACATTGTTATGGCGTTGGGCCTGCTGGCTGTGGCCGCGGTTTCCTTTGCCATGCCGCCCCGGGAAGGAATCAAGGAACCCTCCTGGGTAATAGATGCCAGAAAAGCCGGCATGGACAGCCCCAAAGACGGTTTGATCCAGCAATTACGGGCTAAAGATGCTTCCGCTAAAATCAGCGGCAGCCGCTCTTATCCGGTGGTCATCGGTTATTTTACCGACACCGCCAGCACCTATACTAGGGATACCATCCAATTAAGGTTGTTCAACACCGGTACAAATGTGATGTCGGTGAACAACTATTACCGTGATATGTCGTACAATGCCATGAGCTGTTCAGGCAGCGTAACTTCTTGGGTGAACAGCGGGCACACTTTGGCGTATTTTGGCAACGGCAATAATGGGTTGACCACCAGTGACACCATCCAGAGCGCTTATGGTTTCATCAAACATACACTGGTCGCTTGCGATGCGGCGGTTGACTTCTCTGATCCAGCCTACGACCAGAACAGCGACGGCTATGTGGACGTTTTATGGGTGGTGCATGCCGGGCGTGGCGGCGAAGAGGGAAGCGCAAATGATATTTGGTCACACAGCTGGCAACTAACCTACTGGAGAAGCGGGGCGGGTAAAATATTTACCACCAACGATCCCAGGCCGGGCTATGCCGGGCAGTACATGAAAATTGACAAATACATCATTATGCCGGAAAAAACCCTGTACGCCGATAACAACCCCTCCACGGTGGACCTGATTGGCTGCGGCGTGTTCTGCCACGAGTTCGGCCATGCCTTAGGCCTGCCCGACCTTTATGACGTGGCGCTGGCCTCGAACGGGATAGAGGGCCAGGGGTTGGGCCTGTTCTCGCTGATGGCGGCCGGATCATGGGGCGGCAACTATGGCAGCGGGGGACGCCCGGTGGCACTGGACCTGTGGTGCCGCCGCTACTTGGGCTGGGCCAGCCCCATCAGGGTCACCAACAACAACCGGTACACGGTCAAGAGCATAATGGGCACCTCCGACAGCAGCAGCTACAAACTGGCTCGGCTGGGCTCCGACACCACCAAGCAGTACTGGCTGATAGAGAACCGCTACAAGAACCAGCAGGGACCGGTCAGCGGGGTCCGCTGGGACTCCTTGATGTACGGTTCGGTCGGGGGCCTGCTGATCTACCACATAGACACCACCTACACCAGCGGCACCTATTTCACCACCAACCACGTCAATAGCAATTCCACCAACGGCACCAACCGCAACCGGCCCTATGGCGTGGCACTGGAAGAGACCGATATGACCAGCGCTGGGTATCGCTCCGAGCTTTGGAATTCCACCAATTACGGGGAGGCGGTGGACGTCTGGAACAGCGGCACACAGACCAGTTTTGACAGTACCGGGACGGCCTATCCCGTCACCTATCTTAACGGGACAGATTCCACCACCGGCGGGGCCCATACCATGACCGCCGTCCGGGCCATCCCGGCGGCCTCGGCCGCCATGGCCTGCAGCATGTTCGTAGCCGTTCCCACCGGGGTGGAGGGCCAGCCCCAGGCCGGCCCGATACCGGAGGCCTTCGTACTCGGCAACGCATACCCCAACCCGGCCAAGGGCCAGGTAACCATCAGCTACCAGCTTCCCCAGGCCGGCCGGGCCACCATGGAGATCTACAACATGCTGGGCCAGACGGTGCAGAAGTTCGACCTGGGCTATCAGCCGGCCGGAACCCACAGCCTGAACTGGAATTCATCGCAACAGGTCCAGGGGGTATATTTCTACCGCCTCCAGTCCGGAGACTTTAGCAGCACCAAGAAATTAGTGTTGGTGAAGTAACTGCCGGAGTGTCTTAACCGGGCGCTGGCTTCGACACAGGCTCAGCCGAAGGATCCCCGCAGATCGTGCGGATTGCTCACTAAAAAATATTAAAAAATTAATTTCTTACCAGATCAGCAACAAACGGCAATAAACGGAAAATAATATTTTTTAACTTGCAATTCCCTGTGGT
>DHVS01000020.1 GCA_002412795.1 bacterium UBP2_UBA5202
CAACTGTTACCATTTTAACTCTTACGCTGGTGTTGAGCGCGGCTGGAGCAAAGAGAATGGGGCGGGTGATGAGTTCGTACCAAACCGATCAACCCAACCAACCACGGAGACCCCATGGTCATCAAACTTTACAACACCATGACCCGGAAAAAAGAGGAATTCATTCCCCTAAAACCCAACCAGGCCGGCATCTATGCCTGCGGGCCCACCGTCTACAACTACGCCCACATCGGCAACCTGCGGACCTACGTGTTCGAGGACACCTTGCGCCGGATGTTCCATTACAACGGCTTTGCGCTCAGTCACGTGATGAACATCACCGACGTGGACGACAAGACCATCCGCGATTCGCAAAAAGAGGGGATGAGCCTCAAGGGCTTCACCGAGAAATACACCAAAATATTCCTGGACGACTGCGCAGCGCTGAACATCCAGCAGCCGGACATCCTATGCAAGGCCACCGAGCACATCCCGGACATGATCAGCTTGGTGCAGAGGCTGTCCGACAAGGGCTACGCCTATAAAAGCGGAGACGGTGCCACCTATTTCAACATCGCCAAATTCCAGGGCTACGGCAAGCTTTCGGGCATCGATCTCTCAGGCCTCAAGGCCGGGGCCAGGGTGGCCAGCGACGAGTACGAGAAGGAGAGCCTCTCCGACTTTGCCCTGTGGAAGACCTGGGACCAGAAGGACGGGGAGGTGTTCTGGGACTCGCCCTTCGGCAAGGGCCGTCCCGGCTGGCACATCGAGTGCTCGGCCATGAGCACCAAGTACCTGGGCGATACCTTTGACATCCATGCCGGAGCGGTGGATCTGATCTTCCCCCATCACGAGAACGAGATCGCCCAGACCGAGGCGGCCACCGGCAAGCCCTGGGTGCGCTGTTGGATGCACGCCGAACATCTTTTGGTGGACGGGGGCAAGATGTCCAAATCGCTGAACAACTTTTACCGGGTGGCGGACCTGAAGGAAAAGGGATATGATCCCCTGGCCTACCGCTATTTCTGCTTTACCGGGCATTACCGTTCGCAGTTGAACTTCACCTGGGAGTCGCTGACCGCGGCCCAGCGGGCGCTGGAGAATCTGAGGGCTGAGATAGCCAAACTAAGAAGTTCCGAAGGTGGGAAGCTGGGAACGGACCCCACCCCCGAAGGTGAGAAGATGGGAAGTTCCGAAGATAAGGACATTACGGGGTGGAAAGACAAATTTCTGTCGGCCATCAACGATGACCTGAACCTGCCCCAGGCCATAGCGGTCTTATGGGACACGGTGAAGTCATCAGACCTCAGTTCCGCCCAAAAACTGGCGCTGATCGGCGATTACGACCGGGTGCTGGGTCTGAACCTGCTGGAAAGCAAGAAGGACTCCGGTCTTCCCGCTGAAGTGGAACAACTGCTGCGGAAGCGCCAGGAGGCCCGGACCGCCAAGGACTGGGCCGGCTCGGACGCCATCAGGGGCCAGATCCTGGCCCTGGGTTATGTGGTGGAGGACGGCAAGGGCGGGCAGACGGTGAGGGAGAAGAAGTTCGGGGAATAAGGTTGACCCCTCTCCAGCGCTTCGGTTGCCATCTATGAGCATTTCTCAGCGCCTGCCTCTCCCCCGGTGGGAGAGAGGCCCCATATATTTTGTTCCCATAGCGGGCAATGCCGGAGTGTTTAAATTCGGTGTTCTCATTTATTCCGTGTTTCCATGGTTAACCTGGCGGTATTCTAAGTTTGACGGTCTGCCTTTAACGCTTGACAACTCCGGGCTTTTGCGGTAAAATCATAGTTTATCAACCAATTACGGCAACAATCATACGTAATTTATCTTCAAATCTTTGATATACGGAGGTTAAAATAAAATGTCCGGACACTCAAAATGGGCCACTATCAAGCGCAAAAAAGCCGGCATCGACTCCGCCCGGGGCCAGGCTTTTACCAGGCTGATCAAGGAAATAACCATCGCCGCCCGCAACGGAGGCGGAGACCCCAACATGAACCCCCGCCTGCGGACCGCCATTCTTTCCGCCAAGGGGGCCAACATGCCGGCCGATAACATCGACCGGGCCATCAAAAAGGGCACCGGCGAGCTGGAGGGAGTGGTCTACGAAGAGGTGACCTACGAAGGCTACGGCCCCAACGGGGTGGCGGTAATGCTGGACACGGTCACCGACAACAAGAACCGCACCGCTTCGGAGCTGCGCCATCTGCTGTCCAAGAACGGCGGCAACATGGGCTCCCAGGGCTGCGTGTCCTGGATGTTCGAGACCAAGGGCCTGATCTCGGTGGATTCTTCCGTCACCGACGAGGATACCCTGATGTCAATAGCCCTGGACGCCGGAGCCGACGATGTCCGGCCCGAGGAAGGTTCGTTCGAGATCCTGACCACCCCGGCCGCCTTTGAATCGGTCAAAAAGGCCTTGGAGGAAAAGAAGATCCCCACTCTTTCGGCCGAGGTCACCAAGATCCCCCAGAACACGGTCCAGCTGGACTTCAGCCAGGCCACCACCATGATGAAGCTGATGGACGCGCTGGAGGAGTTCGACGACACCCAGAAGGTCTACAGCAATTTTGACATCCCGGCCGACGTGATGGCCAAACTGGACAAGTAAATTTATACCAGCCACTAAGTCACAAAGGCACTAAAACAGATAATCTTATTTTTTGATGGTTATTCGTGTTTGTGTCTTAGTGTCTTTGTGGCAAAACCCAGTTAAAAACTATGATTATCTTAGGAATAGATCCCGGAAGCCATAAGACTGGGTACGGCCTGATAGAATGCGGCGGTAGCCAAAGCAAGGTAATAGCCCTCGGATGCCTAAAGGCACGGCCGAGGGCTTCCCTTTCGGCCCGACTGCTGGCCATCCACCAGGGATTAAGCCAGGTCATCCAAAAGTACCAGCCCCAGGAAGCGGCGGTGGAGGCCACCTTTTACGGCAAGAACGCCCACAGCGCGCTGGTGATGGGCCACGCCCGGGGGGTCTGCCTGCTGGCGGTGGAACAGGCCGGCTGCAAGCTTTTCGAGTATTCACCGCTGGAGGTCAAGAAGGCGGTGGTGGGGCAGGGCCGGGCCGGAAAGGGCCAGGTGGGATTCATGATCCGGGCGCTGCTGGGCCTCAAGACAAATCCCCAGGAGGACGAAGCCGACGCCCTGGCGGTGGCGATGTGCCATTGGCAGAGGAGGCAATTCAATTCAAAGGTCATAAAGGATATAAAAGGGTAAATGTTCTAACTGTAGGGGCGATTCACGCGTCCGACGTAGCCGCTAAAGGTGGCGTAGTAGGATGAATCGCCCGGGTAATACAATTAAAATAAAGAAAACATATGTACCATCACATCAAGGGCATCCTGATCCACAAACACCCGGCCGAGGCGGTGATCGAGGCCAACGGGGTCGGTTATCAGATCAGCATTTCCCTGAACACCTTTGAAAAACTGCCGGAGGCCGGCAACCAGGCCAAGCTGCTGACCTACCTGCACGTCAAGGAGGATGTGCTGCAGCTGTTCGGATTCATTGAAGACAAGGAGCGCAAGGTCTTTAAGATACTGATCGGCATTTCGGGCATCGGGCCCAAGCTGGCGCTGACCCTGCTTTCGAACATGTCTCCGTCCGACTTGGAGCAGGCGGTGGCCAACCAGGACATGACCATGCTGACCTCGATCTCGGGCATCGGGAAAAAGACGGCCGAGCGGCTTTTAGTTGAGCTGAAGGGCAAGATCGCCGAGGCGGTGGTGGAGGGGCTGCCGAGCATCAGGGGACAGGGGACAGGGAACAGCGATCCAGTAATTGAGGCTTTGATGACGCTGGGCCTGAACTTCGCCGAGGCCAAGAGCGCACTGGACAAGGCCAAGGCCAAGATGGGGGATAAGGCCCCGGTGGAGCAGTTGATAAGAGAAGCGTTGAAGGGGAAATGATACAACCATGATCGACACTGCAAAAATCGCGGGCTTGACCCAGAAATTCAACCCTGTGGTGTATTTCAAGGAATTCAGGTTCGAAGAGTATCTCAAGTTTGATTTTAAGAATATAAAAGGCGACCTGCTGGGCGGGCTGACCTCGGCCATCGTGGCCCTGCCCCTGGCCCTGGGCTTTGGCATCCTGGCTACCAACGGGGACCCGCGGGGGGCGGTGGCCGGGCTTTACGGAGCCATCTTCACCGGCATCCTGGCCTCGCTGTTCGGCGGCACCAGCCAGCAGATCACCGGCCCCACCGGCGGGATGACAGTGGTGCTGACCGAGGTCTTTGTGGAGGTGAGCCGGGGCGGCAATTACCAGGCGGCCATGAACGCCCTGCTTTTGGCCTGTCTGATAGCCGGAATAATACAGATAGCTTTCGGCCTTTTCAAGCTGGGCCGGTTCGTCAGTTTCGTGCCTCAGCCGGTGATAGTGGGCTTCACCAACGGCATCGCCATTCTGATATTTTTGCAGCAGCTGAATACTTTTGCCGCGGCCCCGCTGGTGGCGGCCATCACCATCGGCTTCATCGTGCTGACCCCGATGTTCAACCGGTCGCTGCCCAAACTGTTCATCGGGCTGGTGCTGGGTTCGCTGGTGGCTTATTTCTTCGCCTCGCATTACGCCCTTTTCAATCTCGGTTTCAACTGGCAGGAATTCTCATTTTACAATACCTCCGGCCTTACGCTGGTGGGAGAGATACCCCGTTCATTGCAGCTGCCCTCGTGGCCCACGGCCTCGCTGGCCGCCTGGCGCAAGGCCATTCCGGCCGGGTTCACCATCGCCATCCTGGGTTGTTTGGAAACACTTTTGGCCAGCGTGGTGGTGGACACCGTCACCAACACCGAGCACAACAGCAACCGGGAGCTGGTGGGGCAGGGCATAGGCAATTCACTGGCCGCGCTGTTCGGCGGCATCGCCGGGACCGGAGCCATCGTCCGGACCACCATCAACATCCGCTCCGGGGGCGTCACCCGGCTGTCCGGGGTCATCTGCGGGCTGTTCCTGCTGATGGTGGTCCTTTTCCTGGCGCCCATCGCCGGTTTCATCCCCCTGGCGGCCCT
Organism: bacterium UBP2_UBA5202; assembly: GCA_002412795.1. Lineage (GTDB taxonomy): Bacteria > Edwardsbacteria > AC1 > AC1 > EtOH8 > UBA5202. The sequence goes on from DHVS01000020.1 coordinate 5,001, forward strand.
GGCCGGGGTGCTGATGATGGCGGCCATCGGGATGTTCGAGTGGGAGCCGCTGAAGATGATCCCCAAAACCCCGGCCGCCGATTCGCTGGTGATGGTGACCACCATGCTGGTGACGGTCTTCGCCGACCTGATCTCCGCCGTGCTGATCGGGATGGTTTTGGCCACCATGCTCTTCCTTAATCGGATGAGCAAGCTGGGGGTGATTCCCCGGACCGAGTCCGAGCTGAAAGGCCTGTCGCCGGAGACCAAGGAGATCATGAAAAAACAGAAGATAGCGGTCTTCAACATAGAGGGTCCGCTGTTCTTCGGGGCGGTCAAGACCTTTTCCCGGGAGCTGACCCAGGCCTCGCCCGACACCCTGATCCTGGACATGAAGAACGTGCCGGTGCTGGACCTCTCCGGGGCCCAGGCCATCGAGAACGTGGTCAGCAGGATGAAGGCCAGGAAGAAACGGGTGATCCTGTCCGGCCTGCGTCCGGAGGTGCGGCAGGTGCTGCACCAGCTGGAGATCATCCAGAAGATAGGGGCCGACAGTTTCCCCGACGATCTTTACAAGGCCGTGGACTACGCGGTCTCGCTGTCCCAGAACATTCAGCCCAGCCTGGCCGATTATTTCAAGGACGATCTGGTGATCATAGACGCCGAGGCCGGTTCAAAGGAGGAGCTGTTTGAAGACGCGGCCCAAAAAGCCCTGCAGGCGGGATATGTTTACGATAAAAAAGATTTCCTGGACAATCTGTGGCACCGGGAGAACGACTCGCCCACCAGTTTAGGGCACGGGGTGGCCATCCCGCATTCCCGCTCCGGGGCGGCCTCGGACGAGATAGTGGTGATATTCATCAAACTAAAAAAGGCCATAGCCGGTTACGACGGCATAGACGGCCAGCCGGTGAAGCTTATTCTGATGATCTCGGCCGGGGATAATGTCAACGGGTATCTGAAGGTCTTGAAACTCATTACCCTGGCGGTGGGCCGGGAGGAGCCAAGGCAGAGGCTGCTGGAGGCCGGGAGCGTGGAAGAAGTGCTGGATGTATTCAAAGGTATAAAAGAATAAAAAGGTTTAAATGATAAAAAGGGAGTTGTTATGCCAATACCAGATTACCAAAGCATTATGTTGCCTTTGTTGGAAAGCTTGGAAGATAAGGAAGAACATTACATACGTGATGTGATAGATGAATTGTCGGCCAAATTCAAATTGGATGACAACGAAAAAATAGAGCTACTTCCTAGTGGGCAACAACCAATATTTGATAATCGTGTCGGTTGGGCACGGACATATTTAAAAAAGGCATTATTGCTTGAATCTACGAAGAGAGGTTATTTCAAAATCACCGAAAGGGGTACTGAACTGCTTCGAAAAAAGCCAAATGGAATTAATGCCAAATTCTTAATGCAATATGAAGAATTTACTGATTTTAAAAAGAGAACAGAGAAACAAGAGATTGAAGAAGAAACCCACGAAAAAAACAATGATAAAACGCCTCAAGAGTCTATAGAATACGGTTATTTTAAGCTAAGGAGAGATCTGTCTCAAGAACTATTAGATTATACAAAGAATTCTTCACCAAAGTTTTTCGAGAAACTTGTAGTTGACTTGCTTTTGAAAATGGGGTATGGCGGTTCTCTTAAGGATGCAGGTAAGGCAATTGGTAAAAGCGGCGATGGCGGGATAGATGGTATCATCAAAGAGGATAAACTCGGCTTAGATGCTATATATATTCAGGCTAAAAGGTGGGAAGGAGTTGTAGGCTCAAAAGAAATACGTAATTTCGTTGGAAGTTTAGTCGGACAAAAAGCTACAAAAGGTGTTTTCATTACGACATCAAATTTCACCAAAGATGCTTGGGAGTATATAAACACAATACAGCATAAAGTAATCTTAATTGACGGTGAACAATTAGCCCAATATATGATTGATTATGATATTGGTGTTGCGAAAGTAACTGCCTATGAGATCAAAAGAATAGATTCAGACTATTTCACAGAAGAATAGAATCAAATGTAAAATGAAAAAGCACTTACTGTTTTTAATATTAGCTTTAGTGGTGTTTAAACATTCTTTTGCCGAAAACAAGAGCTTTGTCCGCGAATACACCTACCAGGCCGGGGAATACGACAGCCGGCTGACTTGCCGCGCCATTGCCATGACCGAGGCCAAGCGACTGCTTTTGGAGGAACTGGGCACATTCCTCAAAAGCTCCACCACCGTCCAGAACGGTATGGTAATCAGCGACGACGTCTCCGTCTTCACCGCCGGGGCCGTCCAGACCAGGCTGGTCGAGGAAAAATGGGACGGGGCCCAGTATTGGATCAAGGTGCAGATGGACGCCGACCCGGACAGCGTGGACCTGGCGGTCAAACGCCTGCGGGAGGACCAGAACAAGACGGCCGAGCTGGAAGCTCTAAGACAAAAGACAGACCAGGCCTTAAAGGAGATCGCCCAACTCAACCAGCAATTGTCCCAGGCTTCATCCGAGGCTTCCAAATTCGCAGACCAGATTAAGTACCTGGAGAACGCCCGGAAACTCTCGGCCTCGGAACTGAGCCAGCAGGGCATGGCGGCCTTGATAAACAATGACCACACCGGCGCGCTTCTGGCATACAGCAAAGCGCTGGAACTGGACCCGCTCAACGGCACGAACCTGGTCAACCGCGGCATTGCCTATGCCCGGGCCGGGGATCTTCAGAAGGCGGTGAATGATTACGACCAAGCCGCCAAGGAGATGCCCGGGGACCATCGCCTTTATTACAACCGGGGGATAGCCTTTTACGGTTTGAAACAGTACGCCAAGGCCTTGAAGGATTTCAACCAGGCCATCCTGCTGAAGCCGGATCACTCGAGATCCTTCTATAACCGGGCGCTGGTTTACGAGGCTCTAAAAAACAATAAATCAGCTCAATTGGATTACAGCAAGGCGATCAAACTTGATCCAACCGACATTCAGGCCTACAACAACCGGGGAGCGGTCTACCTGCAGCAAAAGTTTTATGCCAAGGCCATCTCTGATTTCAACAAAATAATCGAGTTGGATCCGGCCTTCAGCGACGCCTACTTAAACAGGGCCGGGGTCTATGCCTTCAAGGGCGATATGGCGGCAGCCCTGGCCGACGCCCGCAAAGCGGCGGAGCTGGGGAACGAGGATGCAAAGCTGCTGATGGAGAAACTGGGGCAATGACACGGAGCCAAATCGTGAATTGTAAATTGTGAATCGTGAATTGATATGACAGACAAAATCACCATCCCCGATATCCTGGAAGGCGATCTGGAGTTCGACAGCTCGGTCCGGCCCCAGACCTTCGGCGATTTCGTGGGCCAGGACAAGATCAAGAGCAACCTGAAGGTCTTCATCCAGGCGGCCCAGGGGCGGGGCGAGGCCATAGACCACATGCTGTTCTGCGGGCCGCCGGGCCTGGGCAAGACCACCTTGGCCCACATCATCGCCAACGAGATGGGGGTCCAGATCAAGGCCACCACCGGCCCGGTGCTGGAGCGCCCGGCCGACCTGGCCGGGATCCTGACCAATCTCCAGGAGCACGACGTGCTGTTCATAGACGAGATCCACCGCATCAACCGGATGGTGGAGGAGTACATCTACCCGGCCATGGAGGATTTTTGCCTGGACATCATGATCGACAAGGGCCCCAGCGCCCGCTCGGTGCGGCTGAACCTTCCCAAATTCACTTTGATCGGGGCCACCACCCGGGCCGGGCTGCTGACCGCGCCGATGCGGGCCCGCTTTGGGATGATCAACCGGCTGGATTACTATACCCATGCCAACCTGGAGCAGATCATCACCCGCTCGGCCCAGATACTGAAAGTGGACATCACCGAAAAGGGAGCCAGGGAGATCGCCAAGCGCTCCAGAGGGACACCAAGAGTCGCCAACCGCCTGCTGCGCCGGGTGCGGGACTTCGCCCAGGTGGAATCGGACGGCAGGATCACCGACCAGGTGGCCGACTCGGCCCTGCTGCGTCTGGAGGTGGACGCCCTGGGCCTGGACGACATGGACAAGAGGATACTGGAGGCCATCATCAAAAAATTCAACGGCGGACCGGTGGGCCTTAACACCTTGGCGGTGGCGGTCAGCGAGGAGGCCGATACCCTGGAAGAAGTTTATGAGCCGTATCTGATCCAGGAAGGTTTTTTAAAGCGCACGCCAAGAGGGCGGGAGGCCACAGATCTGGCGTATAGGCATCTCGGGCTGAGTTCGGGAAATAAGCAGACCTCCTTGGTCTGAAAGCCCGATGCCTTTGCCCAAAGCTCATAAATTCAGGCGCACGATCCTATGGCAGCGGCAGGTCGTAGGGGAAAAAACTAGATTTCATCCCTTTCAGGTGGTGGCCAGAAAGGCTGCCATGCTCAAGCTGGGCGGAAAGTGGGATGCCTCGCTGTCGTTGTGGACGGCCAACCTGCAATGGTCCGAGTCCCTGCCGGATCCCGGCGGTGAGCTGGCGGAATCACTGCTGGAGACCGGCTGGCTGTGGTTTAAAAAGGGCGATTACCAGAAGGCCCTGGAACTTTACGGACGGGGAGAGGCCTGCTGTAAAAAAGTGAACGATGGGGCCAGGCTCAACAGTTTCTGGTCGGCCATGGGGACCGTTCACCTCAATCGGGGCGAGTATGACCAAGCCAGGGATTTATTTGACCAGAGCCTGGAGATCTCCCGGCGCAGCGGCAACAGCGAAGAGCTGGCCCGCTCGCTCAATAACCAGGCCATGCTGCACTGGGACAAGGGCGATTACCAAGAATGTTTGCGGTTGCATCGGCAGACCAGGGAGCTATATATAAAATCCGGGAACGAAGTGAAACTGGCTCAGCTGCTGGGCAACATGGCCCTGGCTTACTGGGGTGTTTATGATTTTGGTTCGGCCAGGCAGTTGCTTAACGAGGGGCTGGCCCTGTCCAAAAAGACCGGCGACATGCAGACCTATGCCCTGACCACCGGCAACCTGGCCGGGATCATGATCCAGGAGGGGGAGTTCAAACAGGCTTCGGAGTTGATAAATGTACGGCTGGAATTTGCTGCCCGCTTCGGTGACAACAAGAACCGCTGCGTGGCTCTCGGCCAGCTGGCCCAGATAGAATACCTGACCGGGGATTACCGGAAAGCTGAGCTAGGATATCTGCGGGCATTGGAGGCGGCCGAAACTCTGGGCCTTAAGTATTATAAAGGCTATTTTCTGACCATGCTAACGGAGACGGCTTGGGCGTTAAAGGATATCCAAAACGCCGGGAAATACCTGGGCCAGGCCAGTGAACTGGTCAAACTGGTCAATGTTGCGGAACTGAAGTTCAATGTCCGCAAGCTGGGGGCCAGGCTGGCCGGGCCGGCCCAAGGGGGCAGGGAGCTTCAGGAAATGCTGGACCAAGGCGGCTGGGATCCGGCCCAGCAGGCCGACCTGCACTATGAATCATACCTTCTTACCGGGTCTGCTGGAGAAAGGGAAAAGGCCTTGCAGTTGTACCGGGAGATCCTGCAAAAAGCGCCGTTGCATGAATACCAGCAACGGGTAAAGGAATTGAGCAAATAACTCTTTCAATCTTAAAAGAATCCCAAGCGATGAGGTCAACATGAACAAACCAAAAATAGGCCTGGCCCTGGCCGGGGGCGTGGGCTACTGCATGACCCACATCGGCGTCCTGCAGGCGCTGGAACAAGCCAACCTTAAGCCGGACATCATCGCCGGAACATCGGGCGGGGCCCTGATAGGCGCCCTCTATGCTTCGGGCATCCGGCTGGACCGGATAGAGGAGATCGCCAAGTCCATCAAGTGGAACAAGCTGATGGGTCCCCATTTTCTTTTCAAGGGCCTGGGCTCCTCCAAGCCCATCGAGGACCTGATGGATGAATTGCTGGGCAAGGGCCGGCGGTTCGCCGATCTCAATACCCGGCTGCTGGTCTCGGCGGTGGACCTGGTAAGCGAGCGGAAGATCATGTTTCCCGAGGATGAATCCCAGACCATCTCTCTGCCGGTCCGGGCCTCCTGCAGTCTTCCGCTGGTCTTTTCCCCGGTGCGCTACCGGGACCGCCTGCTGGTGGACGGCGGGATGCTGGTGCCCCTTCCGGTGCGGGAGCTGAAGGCGGCCGGGGCGGATTTCGTGATCGCCGCTGATTTCAAAGTGGCCCGGGACGAGCCCAAGAACATGTTCGACGTGGCCCTGCGCACCCTGCGGATCGCCAACCAGGAAAGGGTGGACGACGCCATGAAGGCCGCCGACATCATGATAGAGAGCCATATCGGCGGGGGCAGCCGCTGGGACCTGGCGGCTGCGACCGATTTGATAAAAGTGGGCCGGATGGCGGCCGAGGATATCCTGGCCAGGAACGGCGAAAAGATCAAAGCGATCAAGGGTTGACCCCTAACTACGACAGCTGCAATAGCCCGGAGCAGGGGGTAAAACGGGGTTATTATAAGGCAAAAGACACGGAATTAGGGTCGTATTCCACGGAATATGAGGCGTAAGACGTGGTATTAGGGTCGTAAGACACGGAATATGAGGCGTAAGACGTGGTATTAAGGTCGTATTCCACGGAATATGAGGCGTAAGACGTGGTATTGAGGTCATATCGGGTGGTACTAGGGCCTTATTCCATGGTATTAAGGGTAATTACCGTGGTATTTGGGGCATTTTACATGGTATTGAGGTCATAATACGTGGTATTTGATCTTGAATGATAGAGATAAGACTAAAAACAGCAATAAGTTGGGTAAATTAACCTAAAAACGGCCTTAAATGTTAAAGACAAAATTACAAAAACTTGTAGCCCAAGCCAAGACCCGCGGCTTAAGCAACCTCTCTGAAGAGCATATTCAGGGCGGTTACACCGTTAAAGTGTTGGAAGCATTGGGCTGGAATGACGGAGGCTGGATCATAAATTCCAGCCAGGAGCATACCGGCAAGCGCCCGGATATCATCCTAAAGGACGCCAAGGGCTGGACCATGCTGGTGATAGAAAGCAAGGATGCTGCATCTGCCGACAAACTTGACGGCTCATATGGCACCGGCAAGCATAAAAAACCATTCGTCAGCCAGCTGGCCGACTACTGCAAGGCCGAGGGCGTTTACTGGGGCATTCTTACCAACTTCATAGAATGGCGGGTATACAGCGCATACCAGGGCCGGTTATACCCCCAGAATAAAAAATACGCCTTCCATGACCTGCTTTGGAACGGCGCAGACAAGAACGCATATGTCAACCTGCTTTCCAAGGAAGGGCTGGAATTCCTGGCGCAGTTCGCCCGCCAACCGCTGTGCAAGAAGCTGGGAAAAATAGACGAAGATTTCGTTTATTACCCGGAAGAAAAGCAGGTGCGGGATGATTTTTTTACCAAATTAAAGGGCTGGCGCGAGGCCTTGCGGGATGAACTTTGGGTCTGTCAAGTATTTTGTGTAA
>DHVS01000034.1 GCA_002412795.1 bacterium UBP2_UBA5202
CGCAACTGTTACCATTTTAACTCTTACCAAGAGAAGGGGCGGGGAATGAGTTATAGCTTAACTAAAAATTAGTTCTTCTGAATCAACGAGTAGTACAGCTCCTGATACTTTATGGCTGACCGGTCCCAGGAAAAATCCCCAGACATGGCCCGTCCGGTCAGCAGCGACCAGTCTTCTTTTTTGCGGTATACCTGCAAAGCCTTTTTGACCGCCGAAACCAGTTCCGGGGAATTGAACCCGTCGAACAGGAAACCGTTGGAATCGGAGAAGGAAGGCTCATAGTCCACTATGGTGTCGGCCAGTCCGCCGGTCCTTCTGGCTACCGGGATGCTGCCGTACCGCAGGGCGATCATCTGTCCCAGTCCGCAGGGCTCGTAAAGCGAGGGCATCAGGAACATATCCGATCCGGCGTACATCAGATGGGACAGGCCGGGGTCGAAGCTCAGGCTCAATCCAAAATTCTGGGGATAGAGGCGTTTCTTCCGCTCAAAGGCATCGTGATACCTTTGTTCCCCGGTGCCCAGCACGGCCAGGTCGCAGCCCAACTCCACCAGCTCATCCACAGCTTCCAGCACTAGGTCGCAGCCTTTCTGACCGGCCAGCCTGGTGACCATGGCCAGCAGGGGGCGGTTCCCGGAATGGACCAATCCCAGTTTTTTATAGAGGATGCGCTTAAGGTTGCTCTTGTTGGCTGTCCGGGCCTGATCATAGTTAATCGTCAGGTATTTGTCGGCGGCCGGGTCCCATTCCTGGTAGTCGATCCCGTTGATGATGCCGGTCAGGACTTTTTCTCTGGCCTTCAGGGCCCCGTCCAGCTGAAAGCCCTGTTCGGGGGTCAGTATCTCCCTGGCATAAGTGGGACTGACCGTGGTAAGACGGTCGGCGAAGAAGATCCCGCCCTTGAGGTAATTCACCTGGCCGTAAAATTCCAGCCCATCCATCTTGAAATATTTTTCAGGCAGTCCGGTCAGCGCATATTGCTCTTTTGGGAACACCCCCTGATATGCCAGGTTGTGAATGGTAAAAACAGTGTTTGTCTTTTCCCAAAACGTTTTGCGGCCGGGACTGCACCTGATCAGGGCCGGGATCAGTCCGGTCTGCCAGTCGTGGCAGTGGACCACATCGGGCGGCTGTTCCAAAGTTTCGATCAGTTCAACGGCGGCCCGGCAGAAAAGGGCGAAGCGGAAGGCGTTGTCCGGATAATCTCCGGCAGCAGTGCCGTAAAGTTCGGATCGTCCTGAGAAGGCCGGATGATCCAGAAACAAAGTGGTGATTCCCGGAAGGTGGTCTGACTTAAGAATATTAACGCAGTGGCTGACATTTTCGATAGAACAGGTTATGGTCTGGCCGGTCCCGGTGACATTGAACTTCCGGGGATCAATTATCCGGTAAGCCGGCAGAATGACGGTGTTCTTATGGCCCAGCCTGGCCAAAGCCTGTGGCAGGGCTCCGGCCACGTCGGCCAGGCCCCCGGTCTTGGCAAAGGGATGGACCTCGGAGGAAACCGTCACTATGTGCAGCGGCCGGAAGCTCAACCTATCTGCACCTCACGCAGAAACCGGGCATACTCCTCGGGCGGGGTGGGGTTGATGTAAAAGCCCGTTCCCCGCTCAAAGCCGGCCACCCTGGTCAGCCGGGGCATTATCTCCATATGCCAGTGAAAATGCTGGAGCCCTGATATCTGGCAGGGGGCGGTGTGCAGTACCAGGTTATAGGGAGGATTGTTGACCGAGGCCTTGATCCGAAGCAGGGTCTCCTTAAGCATGGCGGCCAGCAGGGCCAGGTCGGCCGGGGTGCTGTTCTCAAAATTGGATTCGTGTTTTTTGGGCAGCAGCCAGCATTCAAAGGGGAAGCGGGCGGCAAAGGGGGCGATGGAGATGAAATTTTCGTTTTCCAGCACCAACCGGCGGCGGTCTACTGTTTCCTGCTTGACTATGTCGCAGAAAACGCAGCGTTCCTTGTAGTCGTAGTATTCCCGGGCCCCGGCCAGTTCCTCGTTGATGCTCTTGGGAATGATGGGCGTGGCTATCAGCTGGCTATGGCTGTGTTCCAGCGAGGCCCCGGCCCGGTAACCCTGGTTCTTGAATACCATCAGGTATTTCAGCCGGGCGTCCCGCTTCAGATCCTGCATCCGGGAAACATAGGAGGATAAAATGTTCTGGATGTGCGGTGTGTCCAGGTCGGATAAAAAACGGTTGTGCTCCGGCATTTCCACTATGATCTCGTGGGCCCCGATGCCGGACATCTTGTCGTAAAGCCCTTCGCCGGATTTTTCAAGTTCGCCTTCCACCCTCAGGGCCGGGTATTTGTTGGCGATCACCCTCAGCTGCCAGCCGGGGGAGTTGGGGGCCGTGTCCGGCGGCCTGACGGCCAGTATCTCGGGCGTGGTCAGATGCTCCTGTCCGTAGCAAAAGGGGCAGGAGCCTTGGCTTACCACCGGGGCGGGGATCTCATAATCCACCGGGCGTTTGCCCCGTTCGGTGGAGATTATCACCCAGCGGCCGATGATGGGATCTTTGCGCAGTTCAGGCATAATACATGATAAAAAAGTGTTAAACTTGAATTATATCTGCTAATTATTGTAAAGTCAATGAAATAAGAGGCCGGTTTTTATAACCGGCCTCTTGAGGTTGGATCGTGGTCAGCGGAATTATTTCTTGCCGTCTTCTTTTTGTTCCGGCTGGTCGGGGGCGGCCGGGGTTTCCTCGGGATAAGTGATGGCGGCCTCGGCCTTGAGGCGGTTCAGAAGGTTGTCGAAATTCGCCTTCTGCTGGTCACGCTGCATCTGTCCCGAGATCTGGCTCTTGACCTGGTCCAGCGTCTTAAAGCCGGCCGGGGTCTTCTCTTCAACCTTATAAATGGCATACTGGGTGAAATACTTGACCGGAGCCAGGGTATAAGCGCCGTCCTTGAGCTTGCCGGCCGCGGAAAATACCTTGGGATCGATCTGAGTCTTGTCCACCAGGCCCAGGTCGCCGGCCTTGTCCCTAGTGGCGGCGTCGGTTGAAACTTTTCCGGCCAGGCTGTCGAACTTGTCTGGGTTGGCCTTAAGGTCGGTCAGCGCTTTGTTGGCATCGGCCTCGGTGTTGAACACCATCCAGCGCAGGTGCAGTTTGGAGCCTTCTTTTTTGATCCGCTTGACCACCGAAAATTTGGGGGAGATGGGGATGATCGAAGATATGCTGCCCTTGGGAGTCTTGACGAAAAGCACCTGGTCCAGATCGGGATTGTCGCCCCGGTTCAGCTGGGCCATTTCGCCGCCCTTATGGGAATTGTCGGATACCGAGTATTTCATGGCCAGACTGTCAAAGAAAGATTTTTTCATCTGGGCCAGCTTCAGCACCTTTTCGGCCTCGGCTTTGGTGTTCACAATGATGTTGCGGGCTTTGACTGTTTCCACGATCTTGTAAGCATCCTTATTGGCTTCGTAGTTCTTTTTGATCTCCTGTTCGGTGGGCTGGGATTTCAGGATCACCTCATTGTTGTAAAATCCCCTGATCATGACGTCGTAGCGGGTGTCCACCAGCTGCTGGTTTATGGCCGGATCGTTGCCGACCCCGGCCTTGACCGCTGCGTCATATAATAGTTTTTTCTGGATCAGCCTTTCCAGGAACTGCTTTTTGCCGGCCTCGTTTTCGAACTGGGCCCGGTACTGGGCGGGAACCTTCTCCAGTTCGGCGTCAAATTCCAGTTTGGTGATGGGCTGGCCGTTGATGATCACCGAATATTCCCTGAAGTTCTTGTTGAAGCAGCGGCCCACTCCTTCCATGGCCAGGCTGTCGGCCTGGGCCAGTTGGGCGGGCTTGTCCTTGTACAGGGTGACCACCTTCTGATAAACCTCGGCGGCTTTCTGGTAATCGCCGGAGCGCTCGTAGGCCAACCCCAGGTAATAGGCATAATCCTTGACCATTTTTGACTTGGGATAGATGTCCAGCAGCTCGGTGAAGGATGCGATGGCCTCGGCGTATTGCTGGTGGTTCAGGTTCAACTGGGCTATCTTATACATCAGTTCTTCGGGGCTGGCGGTCTTTTTCTTTTCGGCGGCCAGGGCCAAAGAGGATGTAAGAAGTAGCGACAAGGCCAGGACCATGGTCAATAGTTTTTTCGGGGACATGCTGCCTCCTAAATTTGGTTTATGATGGGTTTATTTGTTGTTGGAGTTATTCCATTAAAAAGTGTCAAACGTCAGGGGAGGGGCAGGTCTTGGGTCTGATCAGGAAAAAGATCAATGGACCAGCCACTGCATCACGGCCCCGGCGGCCAGGGGCACCCGGATGTTGTCATCCAGCGGTATGGGCAGAAGCTCCACGATCATGGCCACGGCCGCTCCGATCACCATCCGGGACAGGCTCAGGTCTGAATGGGGCAGGAATATCAAGGCGGTCCCTATCATCAGGCATCCGGCGAAACCGGCAACCGTGCCCTCAAAGGATTTTAAAAAGAACTTTGTCTTACCCAGGTTGCGGCCCACCATGGCGGCCAGGGCATCGCCGATCACCAGAAAACAGATGGCGGCCATGGCGATGAACGGCTGGAACAACACTATGCAGGCCAGCGAGGACAACATCAGGTAGGTGGCCCCGGTCAGGGCGTCGATCTCGTGCCGCCGCAGCAGGGGGCCGAAGATGTCGATGAAGATTATCTTGATGAACTGGTGGCGCAGCCGGGTGATGTCCAGGGCCAGGGTGGCGGCGGCGGCGGCCAGCAGGATCCACTTGGCCAGATAGGTGTACGGCTTGCCGGTGGTATTTTCCAGCAGGAACGCCCCGTAATAAAGGAAGGGAACGGTCAGCCCGGCCAGCATATGAAAGGCTTTGCGCCGGATCTCGCGCTGCAGATTAAGGGTGGTCATGTTTTTAAGTAACCGTTCAGCCATAAAGGCACTAAGACACAAATGCAATTAACAATTAACGAAATCAGCCCCTTGGGGTCCCATTCTACTGCGCTCAGGACATGCTTAGTGGCTCAGATTAGCTTTAAAAAGGTTAAAAGTTCAACGAAGCCGAAAGCCGGGTGCTGTTGCCCAGGTCCTGGCTGCCCAGATAGGCGTAATCAAAACTGAAGCGTCCCAGCACCAAGCCGGCCCCGGCCGCCAGCCGCCCCAGGTCGGAGCCCAACCGCAGGGCCAGCCTTTGTTTTAAGACATATTCCAGGCCGTAGTGGGTGTCGGCACTTAAATTTCCGACATTATACTGCGAGGCTGTCCGCCGCCCTTCAAACCTGATATCAAAACCGGCCGAGACTGTCAGGGCCTTGGTGCCGGCAAATACCGGATTCCAGGAGAGACCCAGCCGGGCGGCCGGGGAGATGATCTCCTTTTCTCCGGTGTCCCAGGCCAGGTAGGTGGTGGTGATGTCCTGCAGGTTCAGGCCCAGCCGCAGATCGTGAGACATCCGGGCCAATACCCCGGCATCCAGGCCGATGCCCCAGGCGCTGTTGCCGCCTACGGATTTGTTGACCAGTTTCAGATTGGCGCCCCAGAAAATATCCTTGCGGTACATCCGGCTGTAATTCAGGAACAGGGCCGATTCGGCGTCCTGGATATAAGTTATAAGGTTCTCATCCAGCCTTTCTCCGGGGTCCATTATACCGTTGCCGTTCAGGTCCAACAGGGCATTGTTGGTATATGGTATGCCAGTGATCGAGAGTCTGATGAAAACAAGCCCCAGTCCGCCGTTCCTGACCGGGCGGCTGTAGCCCAGGGCGTCATAGGTCAATAGGCCGTCAAAGTTTGAGGAATGGTTGAAGATCATCTGGTGGTTGGAGAGGGCGGTAGCCGCAGGGTTCCAGTAGGAGGCGAACCCGTCGTCGGCGATGGAGACATACGCCCCGCCCATTCCCAGGGCCCTGCCCCCCATGCCAAAACTCAAAAACTCCCCGGCATATTTATCGGCCAGGGCCGGAGCAGCGGTCAGGCAGAGGGCCAGCATCAATTTTAATGTTTTACGCATCATAGTACCACGGATATAGAAAAATCCTATCGTTAAGGTTTTGGAAGAGCAGAAAAACAGCAAAGCGCCGTGGAACAACGGTTCAAACGGCATCGTCGGCTGGCGGGAAGAGGGACTGATTTTCTGTGTTCCGTACCTTAAACAGCGATAGGATATTCTCCGTAATTATCTTATAAATATACTCTAAAAATCACTTTTTGTCAAGATTAGCCAGCCGGATAAAACTTTCCACACCGGGTTTGATGGGAGCGGACGGAGTGGTCTGCAGGAAACGGGCGAAACCGAGCGAGGTCAGGGAACTGTTCTCCCATACGGTCAGGTCGGCCGGGAAGGGCAGGGATTTTGGAAGCCCGGAACTTATCAGGCTGGTGTTCTGAGAATTGCCGGTGGCGGCGAACCATTTGCTTAAAGCCGTCTGCTGACTGACGGTCAGGGTGTCTGAGCTGACGATCACAATCCTGGAATACTTGTAGGCCAGGTTGGGGAAAAGGCTGTCGATGCTGGTGTGGTTGACCACCAGTCCCCTGGCCCGGGCCAGCTGTCCGGCCTTTAGTGCCATCTGAAAACTCTTGCTGCCAGGCTGGTGGGCGAACAGGATGTCCCCGCCGGAACGGAAGGCCTGCCACTGCCGGAAGGGCTGGTTCAGATAGGCTTGGGGGAAATAGGAGAACACCACGATCTGATCCCGGTGATCGGTGCTGCCCCAGGTGATGCGGTAGGCCGCCATCCCGGTCTTGGGAATGTTCCCCAGCCGGATCACGGTGTCGGGCAGGGAGGAGGCCAGGTCATGATCCTTCTGCCTTAAGGGGCTGCCGGGGGTCAGGGCTTCGATCTTCAGATTATTGACCGGGCTCAGCAGATTTAAACTCAGGGAAAGGGAATTGTCCGTGGTCATCAGCCGGGCGGTCAGCGGATGCAGGCCCAGCTCCTGCCTAAGCTTGGAGAACCCGGCGGCCCCGGCTATCAGCCATTCCTGGCTGCTGTAGGGGCCCTTGCGACCCCGCATCCCCCGGAACATGTCGTGCCAGAACATGCCCTTGATCCGGCCGCCGTCGGTGTAGCCCTTGATGGCGTCGGTCCAGCGCCAGTACATCTCCTCCGGGGCCGGAGGGTTGACGGTGTTCTGGAGCAGGGGAAAATCCACCTCCTGGCCCACCAAAAGCTGGGCCTCGTCGCCTTTCATATAATTTGACCAGTCGCTGGTCATCTGGTAGCAGTGCCGGGCGGAGGACTCGTACATCATCACCGCGTCTATGTCCAGGCCGGCATCGTTCATCATACAGGGGTCCTGGCCGTGCTCGTGGCCCTTGTCCCAGCCCAGGGTGAAGCCCCAGACCGGCTTGGTAACCCCGGATTCCTCCATCAGCCTGACTACGGCCAGGGCCGTCCTATGGGCCTGCCACCACTGCCAGCGGGCGTGGACGGTGTTGACCTCGTTGACCCGGACCTGTTTGGCCACCCACATTATCCTCTGGTTGGGCGGCCATTTCCTCCAGTCCCGGGGCGTTTCGATGTTCATCTGCTCCACGAACTGGTTGACCGTCTCGTAGCCGCCGGCCCCGGGCCGGATGTAATCCAGTCCGATGAAATCCACGTTAGGCTCCTGCTCCAGCACCTTCAGCACGCTGACGATGTCATCCCGGCGCTTGGCGTCGTCCAGATTCACATGATGGTTGCGGAAGATCCCGTTTTTGCCGGCTTCGATGGAGTATTCGTATTTCAGTTTTTTCAGCGGCGGGCCCCACAAGAGATAACTGCCTACATAGCCTCCGAACTGCAGCCCCTGATCGTGGGCCTCCTTGGCCAGGCGGGGCAGGGCCCTGAAATTGTCCCTGACCCAGGGGTTCTTGTCGTTGGTGCCGGGATGGCCCTCGATGGTCCAGCCCAGGGAGAACCAGACCGCGTCGGCCCCCAGGAACTTGGCCCAGTCCCCAAAGTTCTGCCATTTGCGGCTGGCGTTGTAGGGCGAGCGCAGGGCGGTGCGGGAGACATCGCAGGAGCTCTCGATGGTCATCACGCAGAAACCGGCCGGGATGGGTTTTGGGGTGCGGGACTTGACAATGAAAGTAGTAGAGTCGGAGCTTATTACAGCATTAATATAGGACTGTAGTAAAGTAGTAGAGTCTACCTTGGTTTGTTGAGAGGTAACGGTGATCACGGCCTTGTAGCCGCCCAGGGGCGGATTCCAGGGCAGGGGCCAGGTGCCGCGCCAGGACATTTGTGCCTTGTCATAGCGCAGGAAAATCTCCCGGCAGTCCCCGGCGCTGATCAGCGCGGTGTCGGCGAAAAAGAATTTTACGCTGACGGCGGAGGCATCAGGATCGATTTTTTGGGATGAATCCGGCTTGAAGTTCAGGGAAACCATTTCGTAGCGGAAGTATTCGGCCTTGTCCACCGAGAAATAGGGCGACCGGTACGGGCCGCTGACGGTGCCGAGGTTCAGAGCCAGAAGAGAGATGGCCAGGAGGCTGGCGATGGAGAGATATTTGTGCATAGTGCGGACCTCACCCCCGGCCCCTCTCCTGATACTTCGACAGGACTTCGACGTTAGCTCAGCCGAACGCTCAGTAACATCAGGCGAGGGGAGAAGGAAGTGTGTATTAAGCTCAATTGTTGTTGGTGTTTTGTGATTTATCGGGGAATAACTTGATCAGCACCAGCACCAGGCCGTAGAAGATCAAAATGAAGGCAAAGATGCCGGCCATGCCCAGGGCCATCAGTTTAAGGCTTTGATTGAAGTTGGTCCAGTCCATCTTATTTACAATGCTCCTTGTGTTACTGTCGTGTCATTATTATGGCTGCCTTGTCATCGCGAGGGGTGGTATTATATTTGCTAACGAAGCGATCCAGCTTTAAGCGATGGCTTCGTACTTGGCCAGTGAATTAGTTGGTTTGCTTCGTCCGTTGTGCAAGATGCCGCCTCGCAAAGACTGTTACGGGGTTCACTTCACCAGGGCCAGGATCAGTCCGCCGGCGATGATGGACCCGATCTGCCCGGCCACGTTGGCGCTGATGGAGTGGTTCAGCAGGAAGTTGGCCGGGTCGGCCCGCTGGGCTTCCTGATGGATCACCCGGGCCGACATGGGGAAGGCCGAGATCCCGGCCGCGCCCACCATGGGGTTGATCTTTTCCTTGGTGAAAAGGTTGAGGAGCTTGGCAAACAGCACTCCCCCGGCGGTGTCGCCGATAAAGGCCACCAGGCCCAGCGCTATGATCATCAAAGTGTCCCAGCGCAAAAAGGTTTCGGCCACCATGGTGGAGCCGATGGTGATCCCCAGCAAAATTGTCACCAAATTGGCCAGCTCGTTCTGGGCCGCCTTGCCCAGCCGCTCGGTGACGCCGCATTCCCGCAGCAGGTTTCCGAACATCAGAAATCCCACCAGGGCCACGCTGACCGGGGCCACGATGCCGGCGATGACGGTGATCAGTATGGGGAAAAGTATCTTGACCGTCTTGGAGATCCCGGCCTCGTGGTAGGGCATCCGGATCTTGCGCTCCTCCAAAGTGGTCAGCGCCCGGATGACCGGGGGCTGGATGATGGGCACCAGCGACATGTAGGTGTAGGCCGCCACCGAGATGGGGGCCAGCAGCCTGGGGGCGAACTTGGTGGCCACGTAGATGGAGGTGGGGCCGTCGGCGGCGCCGATGATGCCGATGGAGGCGGACTCCTTCATGTCAAAACCCAGCAGGGTGGCCACGGTGATGGTGAAGAAGATCCCGAACTGGGCCGCTCCTCCGAACAGGAACATCTTGGGGTTTTTCAGCAGGATGCCGAAGTCTATCATGGCACCGATGGCGATGAAGATCAGCAGGGGAAAGAGCTCGGTGAGGATGCCGTACTGGTAGAGCAGGGTCAGCGGGCCGTCCTCGCCCACCGCCGCCGAAAAGGGGATGTTGGCCATGATGCAGCCGAAGCCGATGGGCAAAAGCAGCATTGGTTCGTATTCCCTGGCGATGGCCAGGTAGAGCAGGACACCGCCGATGAGCATCATGGCCGCCTGGCCGAGGGTGAAGGAGGTGAAGCCGATCAGAAGGTTTTCCATTGTTGGTTTAACTTGCAATTCCCTGTGGTCT
>DHVS01000040.1 GCA_002412795.1 bacterium UBP2_UBA5202
ACACACAACAAACCCAAGAGAGCCTTTAGTTATATACCAATTGGTTTGAACAGTATCTCTGATAATGGATATACAACTTCCATAGAAATTGCAGTTGTTCCTTTTTGGTTTGCACTTAAATTTGGGTATCATTTCCGAACAAAGTAACACTTACGCATAAACATCAAACAATAAAGCCCAATGAAGATAATAGACCTCCGCTCCGACACGGTCACAAAACCCTCGGCCGCCATGAAGCGGGCCATGTTCAGCGCCCCGCTGGGCGACGACGTCTTCGGCGATGACCCCACGGTCAACCGGCTCCAGGCCGAGACCGCCAGACTGCTGGGGAAGCAGGCCGGGCTGTTCGTACCCTCCGGCACCATGGGCAACCAGATAGCGCTCAAAACCATGACCAATCCCGGGGACGAGGTGATCCTGGACCACGAATCCCATATCTTCCGCTACGAAGTGGCCGGGGCGGCGGTGATGTCCGGCCTGCAGTTCCATACTATCACAGGCCCGGGCGGGATCATGCCGGCGGAACAGGTCAAAAACGCCATCCGGCCGGATGACATCCATCAGCCGCAAACCACTTTAGTCTGCCTGGAGAACACCCATAACCGGGCCGGCGGCGTGGTCTATTCGCTGGCCGAGATAAAAAAGATCTCCGCTTTGTGCAAGAAACATAAGATCAAAATGCATCTGGACGGCGCCCGCTTGTGGAACGCCTCGGTGGCCAGCGGTGTTTCGCTGAAGGAATATTCCAAATACTTCGACTCGGTGATGGTCTGCTTCTCCAAGGGCCTGGGCTGTCCGGCGGGGTCGGTGCTGGCGGGGTCATCTGACTTCATAGAAAAGGCCCGGCGCCACCGCAAGATGATGGGCGGTGGAATGCGCCAGGCGGGCATTCTGGCCGGGGCCGGGCTTTATGCGCTGAAGCACAACCTCAAAAGAATGGCCGAGGACCATAAACGGGCCCAAACATTGGCCCGGACAATATCACAAATACCAAAAATACAAATCGACCTGGACAGCGTCCAGACCAACATCGTGGTGTTTGACATCAAACAAACCGGAATGAGATCAGAGCAGGCCATGGAAATACTGGCCGGGAAAGGCCTGTGGCTGGTGTCTTTCGGCCCCACCCGGCTCCGGGCGGTGACTCATCTGGACGTGGACGACAAAGATATAGAAACCGCCGGGGCCATAATGCGGGAAATATTCGGCGGGCGCAACAAATAATCATTGCAATTTCACGGATAACTATATATAATTGCTCACTTTCCCGCACCCAAAACAATTCACGAAAGACCGAGATGAAATACAAAACCCAGCAGATCTCCCACATCAAAAACACCAAGACCGACGTCAAGCCCCTGAAAAGCCTGAAGCTTCACGGGTTCAACAACCTGACCAAGACCCTGAGCTTCAACATGTACGACATCTGCTACGCCAAGAACCAGAAGCACCGGGAAGAGTACATCAAGTACATCGACGAGGAGTACAACGCGGCCCGGCTGACCAAGATCCTGACCGAGGTGGCCAACATCATCGGGGCCAAGGTGCTGAACATAGCCCAGCAGGACTACGACCCCCAGGGGGCCAGCGTCACCATGCTGATCTCGGAAGAACACGTCCAACCGGAGCACATGGATTTCCCCGACTGCGCCGCCGAGAACCTGGAGCACCAGGACGTGGTGGGGCATCTGGACAAGAGCCACATCACCGTCCACACCTATCCCGAGAGCCACCCCGACAACGGCATCAGCACCTTCAGGGCCGACATAGACGTCTCCACCTGCGGGGTGATCTCGCCGTTGCGGGCCCTGAACTACCTGATAAACTGCTTTTATTCCGACATCGCCATCATGGACTACCGGGTGCGGGGCTTTACCCGGGACGTCTCCGGCAAAAAATACTACATCGACCACAAGATCAACTCCATCCAGAACTACCTGTCCAAGGAGCTGGTCAAGGATTACCAGATGGTGGACGTCAACGTTTACCAGGAGAACATCTTTCATACCAAGATGGTGCTGAAGGATTTTGACGTTGACGAATATTTGTTCGGCCGGGGCCAGAAAAAACTGCTGGCCTGGGACAAGTTCAAGATCAAGAAGCGCCTGCAGAAGGAGATGTACGAGATCTTTTCCGGGGAGAACACCCCCAGGTTTTAAATTCCCAGTATGGTTAAGTGCCAAAAAGGGGCTATAAAATAGCCCCTTTTTTATTTTGCTTTTTGCGGGACTTAGTGCTATAATAATTTTTTATACATCATATAAAGGAGGCCCATGAAAAAGCTGAAAAAGATCACCACGGCGGCGGCCATTGTGGTGATGGCCATCTGTTTTTACACCTTTCTGCTGGGCAACAATGTCTTCGCCGGAAAGTTCAGCAACGACGGGATGGCCTGGTATTTTCTGGCCAAGGGCATCTACTGCTCGCTGACCATGTATCTGCTGGCGTTGGTGCTGGAGATGCTGCACGCCCGGAAAGATAAAAGCTGATTCTTCGGTTTGCCAGGCGGCGAAGCTTGGCTCAGAATGACACCGATCCCACGAAAAACACTAAAGCCCACTAACTATTTATAATATTTGTTTTAAGTGGTTTTCGAGTTTTTTCGTGTATATTAGTGGGCGACGGACCATACTTCGTTGACAATAACATCATCATATAAATCTTCACAACAGGCAGGTGAATCATGAAAAGCCCAAAGACCAAGGTCAAAGCCAAGCCCAAGATCAAAAAGGCTGTTAAGCCGGTTAAAAAGAAGGCGGCAGCCAAGAAGCCGGCACTCAAAGCCGCGGTCCAGCCCAAGAAGCAGGACCTGTTCACCACCCTGGCGGAGTGGAACAACACCTGCGTCCAGCCGATGCTGGCCAAGTATCCCGAGCGCAAGAAGCAGTTTCTGTCCACCTCTGGCGACGAGGTCAAGCGGGTCTACACCCCCTGCGAGACCGAAGGCCTGGACTACCAGAAGGACTTGGGCTTCCCCGGGCAGTATCCCTACACCCGGGGCGTCCAGCCCACCATGTACCGGGGCAAGTTCTGGACCATGCGCCAGTACGCCGGCTTCGGCGATGCCGCCGAGTCCAACAAGCGCTACAAGTATCTTCTGGCCCAGGGCCAGACCGGGCTGTCCATAGCCTTCGACCTGCCCACCCAGATCGGCTACGACTCCGACGATCCCATGTCCGCCGGGGAGGTGGGCAAGGTGGGCGTGGCCATCGATTCTTTGGCCGACATGGAAATACTGTTCGACGGCATTCCGCTGGACAAGGTCTCCACCTCCATGACCATAAATGCCCCGGCCTCGGTCCTTTTGGCCATGTACATCGCAGTGGCCGAGAAGCAGGGTGTCAAGCCCGACCAATTGAACGGCACCATCCAGAACGACATCTTAAAGGAATACATAGCCCGGGGCACCTACATCTTCCCGCCCACGCCCAGCATGCGCCTGATCACCGACATCTTCGAATACTGCGCCAGGAGCGTGCCCAAGTGGAACACCATCTCCATCTCCGGTTACCACATCCGCGAGGCCGGAAGCTCAGCCACCCAGGAAGTGGCCTTTACCCTGGCCGACGGCATCGCCTATGTTCAGGCGGCCATCGCTTCGGGCCTGAGCGTGGACGATTTCGCCGCCCGGCTGTCGTTCTTCTTCAACTCTCACAATGATCTTCTGGAAGAGGTGGCCAAGTTTAGGGCCGCCCGCCGGATCTGGGCCCGGATCATGAAGGAAAGGTTCAAGGCCCAAAAAGCCTCCTCCCAGATGCTGCGCTTTCACACCCAGACCGCCGGCAGCACCCTGACCGCCCAGCAGCCGGATAACAACATCATCCGGGTCACCATCCAGACATTGGCGGCAGTACTGGGCGGCACCCAGAGCCTGCACACCAATTCCCGGGACGAGGCGTTGGCCCTGCCCACCGAGGACTCGGTCCGCATCGCCCTGCGCACCCAGCAGATCGTTGCCCACGAGTCCGGTGCGGCCGACACCGTTGATCCGTTGGCCGGCTCCTATTACGTGGAGGCCCGGACCAGCGAGATAGAGAAGGCCGCCCTGGAATACATCGCCAAGATAGACAAGCTGGGCGGGATGGTCAAGGCCATCGAGAAGGGTTACGTCCAAAAAGAAATACAGGACAGCGCCTACCGCTACCAGAAGGACGTGGAGGCCCAGGAGCGGATAGTGGTCGGGGTCAACAAGTTCACGGTCAAGGAAGAATCGCCCAAGAATCTGCTGAAAGTCTCACAAGCCGTCCAGGACGCCCAGATGAAGAGGCTGGCCGAGATGAAGGCCAAGCGCGACAACGAAGCGGTGAAGAAGGCGCTGGGAGAGATCCACCGGGCGGCCCACGGCAGCGAGAACCTGATGCCGTTCATCGTGGACGCGGTGCGGAAGTACGCCACGCTGGGCGAGATCTGCGGAGTGCTAAGAGAGGTGTTCGGGGAATACCAGGAATCGGTGGTACTGTAAAGCACAAAACAAAAGACACCCCTCTTGTTCTCCCCTTTTTAGGGGAGAGGTCTGCGCACCAAGTCCCCTCTTGGGGAAGAGGGGAGCAAGGGGTGTGTCCTGATATATGAAACCATATTACCTAACCACCGGCCTGCTGTGCGTCAGCAACATCTTCATGACCTTTGCCTGGTACGGGCACCTTAAGAACATGTCCGGGCGCACCTGGTTATTTGCCGCCCTGGTCAGCTGGGGCATTGCCCTGTTCGAGTACTTAGTTCAGGTGCCGGCCAACCGCATCGGCTACCAGGTAATGAACGTGGGACAGCTGAAAATCCTGCAGGAAGTGATCACCTTAAGCGTTTTCCTGCCGTTCTCCATTTTGTATTTAAGGGAGAAGCCCAGCCTGGATTATTTGTGGGCCGGGCTGTGCCTGCTGGGCGCGGTGTTCTTCTTGTTCCGGGCGAAGATATTAGGGAGTTAAGCGTATCAAAGAGAAACTATAAAAGATAAAATATAATCGGAGCATTCACATGCCAAACAAGATCCGCATCCTCATCGCCAAGCCCGGACTGGACGGGCACGATCGCGGCGCTAAGTACATCGCCCGGGCCTTGCGCGACGCCGGGTTCGAGGTGATCTACACCGGCCTGCGCCAGACCCCGGAGGCCATCGCCGCCGCCGCCGTCCAGGAGGACGTGCAGTGGGTGGGGCTGTCCTGCCTGTCCGGGGCCCACAACTCGCTGTTTCCGCGGGTGGTCCAGCTGCTCAAGGAAATGAACGCCCCGGACATCAAGGTCTTCGGCGGCGGGGTGATCCCGGCCGACGACATCCCGGGACTGAAGGCCGCCGGGATCAGGGAGATCTTCACGCCGGGCGCCTCCAGCCAGCAGGTGGTGGACTACATCAACAAGAATTGATTGGCCACAGAGGCACTGAGGCACAGAGCAGATTTATACTCTTGGCGTCCTTGGCGTCTTTGCGGTTAGTAATAAGCGATGAACGAACTGGCCGGTAAAATAATCAGCGGAGACATCCGCTCCATAGCCCGGGGCATCACCGTTATCGAGAACGACGATGCCGGGTCGGCCCTGCTATTGAAGGAGCTTTACCGGCACACCGGTCAGGCCTATCTGATAGGCATCACCGGGCCGCCGGGCGGGGGCAAGTCCACCCTGGTGGACAAGCTGATCAAACTCTACCGGGGGCAAAAGAAAAAGGTCGGGGTGCTGGCGGTGGATCCCTCCAGTCCCTTCTCCGGCGGGGCCATTTTGGGCGACCGGGTGCGGATGCAGCAGCATGCCACCGACGGCGGGGTCTTCATCCGCTCCATGGGCAGCCGCGGGCATCTGGGCGGGCTGGCCCTGTCCACCTCCGACGCCGCCAAGATCCTGGACGCCGCCGGCTACGACATCATCATCTTCGAGACGGTGGGCATCGGACAGTCCGAGGTGGAGGTGGCGGGCCGGGTGGACACCACCGTGCTGGTGACCGTCCCCGGGCTGGGCGACGACGTTCAGGTACTGAAGGCCGGGACCATGGAGATCGCCGACATCTTCGCGGTCAACAAGGCCGACCGGGAAGGGGTGGAACGCTGTGTGATAGAGCTGGGGCAGCTTTTATCGATAAAGGAGATGGACCAAAGCACCTTTCTGCCGCCCATTCTCCAGCTGGTGGCCAAGGACAATATCGGGGTAGCGGAACTGGCCTCCGCCGTCGGGAAACACCGGGAATATCTGATGGCAGACAACCGCCTCGATCAAAAGCGCAAGGCCCGCCTTAAAAGCGAGGTCCACAATATCATCATCAACCGGCTGGACAAATGGGCCCGGGCCCGGCTGACCAGGGAGATGGAAGCCGGGGAGGACCTGGAAGGCCTGTACCAGAAACGGACCGACCCCTACACGGTGGCCGAAAGATTTATCAAAGAACTGCAGATATGACAAGGAAATGATGCTGTCCGATATCCTCAACCAAAGCTTCCTGGGGAATACCGTCCGGGATTACCTGTTCAGCCTGGGAACCATGGCCGGCCTGTCGGTGCTGCTCAAGGTGGCCGACCTGATAGTGGTCGGCCGGATGAAGAAGGCGGCCCAGAAGACCAGTAATACCTTCGACGACCACCTGGTGGCGGCCCTGGACAAGAAGGTGATGCCAATGCTTTACCTGGGGGCCCTCTATGTCAGCCTGCAGAACCTGAACCGCAGTCCCGCGGTTGATCATGTCCTCAACGTGGCCCTGTCGCTGGTCCTGGTCTTCCTGGCTGTGAAATTCGTGCTGACCTTGATCTCCTTCGCCATGATGTCATACTGGCGCAGAAAGGGGGGAGAGGCCCCGGCCAGCGGGGCCTTCCGGGGCATGATGTCCATCATCCGGCTGGCGGTCTGGGGCCTTGCGGCGGTGCTGCTGCTGGACAACTACGGGGTCAAGATCTCGGCCCTGGTGGCCGGGCTGGGCATCGGGGGGCTGGCGGTGGCCTTTGCCGCCCAGAAGGTGCTGGGCGACCTGTTCAGCTATTTCTCCATCTTCTTCGACCGGCCCTTCGAGATCGGAGATTTCATCGTGGTGGGCGAGTTCACCGGAACGGTGGAGCATATCGGAATCAAGAGCACCCGGGTCCGCAGCCTAAGCGGGGAACAGCTGATCTTTGCCAATAACGACCTGACCAACTCCCGGCTGCGCAACTACAAGCGGATGACCAACCGCCGGGCGGTGTTCAGGATCGGAGTCACTTACGGCACACCGGCCGCCAAGGTGCGGGAGATCCCGGCCATGATAGAGAAGATAATCCGGGACCTGCCGGGGGCCATCTTCGACCGGGCCCATTTTGCCGCCTATGGGGATTATGCCCTGCAGTTCGAGATCGTTTATTACGTGGAGGGCGGCGACTACCTGAAATACATGGAGATCCAGCAGCAGATCAACCTGTCCATCATGGAGGCTTTCTCCAGGGAGAAGATAGAATTCGCATATCCCACCCAGACGGTGTACGTGAATAAGTGATTGCATGGAAAACACTGATCGGACCTGGGCCTTTTTCCCTGCAATCGCGGTAAAGTTGGCAGCAGGGGCGTAGAATAAGCCATGAAACCTTATATAATGCATAACGGACAAGAGTGGACTCTTGCCACAGCCGGGGGAAAAGGCGCCAGCCTGCAGCGATTGATGAGATCGGGCTGTAATGTTCCCCCGGCTTTCTGCATATCCACCGAGGCCTATCGGCGGTTCATGGCAGACAACGGACTCGAAGACCATAACGCCTCTGCCAGAACCGAAAAAACGTCGGCACTGGCCCGAAAAAGAATACTGGATTCACCGCTGCCAGTTTTCCTTCAGAAAGAAATATCCTCGGCGTTGAACCGGTTCCTGAAAAAACATCCCGGAAGTGCGTCCCTGGCGGTGCGTTCTTCGTCCACCTGCGAAGACCTGCCAAAACTTTCCTTTGCCGGCCAGCACGATACATTTCTTGGTGTAACAACCGAGTCCGGGATGCTGGAGGCCGTAAAAAAGTGCTGGGCCTCGCTCTGGTCCGACAGGGCAGCAGCTTACCGGCAGGCCAGCGGAATAGACAGCGCCGGGATCGGTATGGCGGTGCTGGTCCAGCTGATGGTCAAGGCAGAAAGCGCAGGGGTGATCTTCACTACCAACCCGGTCAGCGGTCAGACCGGCCAGATGCTGATCAACGCAGTCAAAGGCCTGGGCGACAAATTAGTCTCGGGGCTGACCACGCCGGACGAGTATTCAGTCAACAAAACCGATGGCAGAATTTCCCAGCGCTTGTCCGGCCAGGCTCCGGTGCTGTCCGTTAAACAGATCCAAGAACTGGCCGGCCTGGCCCAAAAGATCGAAGTGCTGTTCGGTGCGCCCCAGGACGTAGAGTGGGCCCACGACGGAAAGCAGTTCTGGATACTGCAGTCCCGTCCGGTAACTGCGGTCCCGCCCCCGCCTGCCAGGCCGGACGTGCAGTGGGGAAACCCGGTCAATCAAAAACTTTCCCAAAGCCAGGTCATCTTCTGGTCCAACTGGAATACCAGGGAGAACATGGCTTATCCGCTGAAGCCCATGGCCTGGTCGTTCTTCAACGATATTCTGGTCCCGGTGATCGGCCATGTGCTGTACGGAGCCAAGCCCGGCTCGGCCCTGTCGCAATACAGCCAGTTCATAGATTTGGTCAACGGCCGGGCCTACTGGAACATGTCAATGCTGGCCGGACATCCCTTTGCCGGGCGGATGATCATGCCGCACTTGGACAAACTGGACCGGGAAGCGGCCACGGCCTTTTCCGAATTGCAAAAGCGCGGCGATTTTATTCCGGCCAAGTTTCCAATTCCCTGGCATCAGTTGATCGGTCCGCTGTTCAAGGGGGCGATGACCTTCATCTCCTTTCCCTGGCTGGCCTCACCCCGCTGGATAGAGAAGAAGTGCCAAAGATTCCTGATCCAGGCAAAGGAGTATGTTGAGCTTCCCCTGGAGAACCTGTCCATAGAACAGATGTTGGGCGAAGCCCGGCGCTACGGGAACATCATTTCCCGGTTTGCCTTTCCCCTGCTGGTGGTGGCCAGCAAGTCCATCCTTGGGCTGGCGGTGATAGACCAGCTGATCAAAAAATATCCGGACCTGAAAAGCGACGGCCTGCTGGCCGGGATCCCGGGAAACAAGACCACCGAAACGGCGCTGGAGCTCTATAAACTGTCTTTGGTATCGGAAGAAATAAAAAAATGTTTTGCCCGGTTGGATTTCATCAATATTCAGATCGTCCACCGGGTCCGCCGGGAACTTGATAAAAGCAGGGCCGGCCGGGAGTTTCTGCTAACAGTCGACGCATTCCTTGATGACTACGGCCACCGGGGATCCAAGGACCTGGATGTGGGGCACCCCAGCTGGAAGGAAGATCCCACCTACGTTTTCGCCATACTTAAAGGCTATATGTCGCAAGGGCCCCAAAGCCACGATCCCTTAGAGCAATTCCAGCGGGCTGTGTCCGGGCGGCTGGCGTTGGAGGCTGAGATCCGCTCCCGGCTGTCCTTCATAAAGCGTTGGGTTTTTGACTGGGCGCTTAAGATGGTGCACGATTTCCTGCCCTGGCGGGAAAACGAGAAATTCTACGGGGTCAAAGTGTTTCCCGGCAGCCGCCGGATAATCGCCGAGATCGGCCGGCGCTACGTTCGGGCAGGACTGATCGGCGATCCAGGGGACATATATTTCCTGACCATACCGGAGATAGAGCGTCAGGAAACTGGACAAGGGTTGGGATCTGCCCAGATGAAGATCTTGGTGGCCGGGCGCCAGGCCCGCTGGCAGAAGCAGGTGAACAGCCCCGGCGGGTTCATAATCCGCAGCGATGGTAAAAAGGTATTTGGGTTGACAACCCCGGCAAAAGAGGGTAAAATATTACGGGGAGTGGCGGCCTCGGGCGGCCGGGTCACCGGCCGGGCCCGGATCATTCAGGACCCCTCGCAGGCCCACAAATTCAAAAAGGGCGAGATATTAGTGGCGCCGTTCACCGAACCGGGCTGGGCTCCGCTGTTCCTGTTGTCCAAAGCGCTGGTGATGGAAGTGGGCGGAAGCATCTGCCACGGGGCCATTGTGGCCAGGGAGTACGGGATTCCGGCAGTGGTGGGAGTCAAAGGGGCGATCGGGATGATAAAGGACGGTGATATGATCACGGTGGACGGGGATGCTGGCGAAGTTACGAAGATATTAATGGGGTTAATAAAATAAGTAACATTTATTATTAGGAATCCATGAAGCCATGAATACTAATTGTGGGAACCCTGATTGATTCCTGCTTTCCTGCTTGTCCGCCGCAGCCGCAGCGAAGGCAGAGCTTCCTTATAAAATAAATTCGTTTCCCTTAGAGTGCTATGCTCCAAATTAAGTGGCATGGTTAATAACTGCAATAAAATATCAATAAAATCATGTTAATCCTGTCAATAATATAAATATCATATAGAGGAATCATTATGCAAACATCACAGATCGACCACATCGGTATCGCGGTCAAGAACATCGAGGAAGCCTCCAAACTATACACCGACCTTGGCCTGAAGATCGAGGGCACAGAGATTGTCGAGAGCCAAAAGGTCAAAGTGGCCTTCATCGGCATCGGACAGAGCCGGATAGAACTGCTGGAATCCACCGCCCCGGACGGCAACGTCGCCAAGTTCATCGAAGCCAAGGGCGAGGGCATCCATCACATCGCAGTCAAGGTAGACAATATCGAGAAGGCGTTGGAAGAACTGAGCGCAAAGGAATACCAACTGATAGACAAGACCCCGCGCATCGGCGCCGGCGGCCACAAGATAGCCTTCCTGCATCCCAAGTCCACCAAGGGGGTGCTGCTGGAGCTTTCTCAAAGCCATTAAACACAGTTTGCAAGTTTACCGTTTACAGTTTAGCGTTCCTCGTGAGATCAATTCCCAGGAATCAAACCCCAATTATCAAATCCCAATCAGCTGATCCCTGACGTATGCATCCGCTTCAAAAAATATACGGACATTTTAAGGACAACCGCCGCCAGGCCTCCCAGGTCTTTGCCTTCCTGGGGTTCGGCCTGTATATGCTGGTTTCGTTCGTAATGAGGGGAAACGGAATTTACGGGGCCTACTCCTTTTTTTCGGTGGTGCTTCCCCTGCTGGGGCTGGGGCTGGGTGTTCTGGTCTTTACTTTGGGATTTGAACTGCTGCGGCAGAAAAATCTGATGGAGAACATCCCCCGCTCCAAGGCCCGGTCGGCTGCCATGGGGCTGGCCGAGGTCCAGGGCAAGGCAGCCCCCTACGTTTGGCTGAAAAGTCCGCTGACCCTCACCGATTGCATCTATTACCGGTTCCTGGTGGAAAAATACGAACAGGAAGGCAAGAACAGCCGTTGGAAGGTGGTCAACGAGGGCAGTTCCACCCATTTCTTCTATGTGGAAGACGAGACCGGCAGGATCCTGGTGGACCCGGTGGACGCCGAGCTGCACCTGTCCTCGGATTACAAGTACACCGGCACCGACATCATATCCAGCGGCAAGGCCCGCACCTACGGCTCCCCCTCAATCTTCGGCGGACAGAGGATGCGCTACACCGAATGGTACATAGTTCCCAACGATACCGTTTACGCCATCGGCACCATCAAGAAGTGGAAGAGCGCTTTTGACGATCACAAGTTCAGGGTGGCGGAAAAACTCAAGGCCATCAAGGACGACAAGGAGCGGTTGAAGAAATTCGACCTGGACGGCAACGGCCAGATAGACTGCGACGAGTGGGAGATGGCCCGCCAGCAGGCCGAGCAGGATCTGTTAAAGGAACATTTGGAAAAGCCCCAGCAGATGGAGGACGACGTGGTTATTACCCGGGACCCATCCAACAATATCATGATCATCTCCGACCAGGATGAGCGCCAGGTGATAAGGAACAAAACAATACGAGCATGGCTTTCCTTCGTCTCCGGCAGCGGGTTGATAGTCTGGATGGCTTATTTGCTGCTGAAGAATATCGTTCACTAACCGGACACCGGACTAAGCCAAAACCAAAGTCATTTGAAAATATAAACCTTTATTAAGGAGACCAAAATGATAGTTGTGATCCTGCTGCTGGTCATCATCGGACTTCTGCTGGTGGGCGTCATCGGTTACCTGATCAGCATCTATAATCAGCTGATCCAGGTGAAGGTCAACATCGACAAGGCCTGGGGCAACATCGAGGTGATGGAGAAACAGCGCTTTGACGAGATCCCCAAGCTGGTCAAGATCTGCGAAGGCTACATGCAATACGAAAAGGAGACCCTGCAGAAGGTGACCGAGGCCCGCACCAAGTTCATGGAAGCCAAGACCCCGGCCGGCATGGCCCAGGCCAGCTCGGACATGGCCGGGGCGTTAAAGACCCTGTTTGCTGTGGCCGAGAACTATCCCCAGCTGAAGGCCGACCAGAATTTCGTCCATCTCCAGGGCCGGGTGTCTGCCCTGGAGAACCAGATCGCCGACCGCCGGGAATTCTACAACGAGTCGGTGGCCATCTTCAATACCCGGATCCGCCAGTTCCCGGACATGATCGTGGCCAACATGATGGGCTACATGGAGCGCGAGATGTACAAGGTGGCCGAGGCCGAGAAAAAACCACAGGATATCAGCTTCAATATGCCAAAATAACTTGACACCGGGCGCATAGCTGATATATAATTAAGTTGGTCATGTAAGCAGGTTTTGCAAAAAGCCACCCAGACCGGACTTTTCGGCGTGGGTGGCTTCGTTTATTCTGCCACTAAGGCACAAAGACACAAATATTACCATTCACAATTTACGATTCACGATTTGGTTTGGTGCCTTTGTGTCTTGGTGGCTATAGGAGTTCTTGTGAAACAACCAACAACTGCTCTGCTGGTAATAGACTGCCAGAATTATTTCTTCGACCCGGCCTCACCGGCCTATCTCCCGGCATCCAAGAGAATAATGCCGCGGGTGAACAAGCTGGTCACTATGGCGCAGGTCCGCAAATGGCCGATGGTGTTCACCATCCATGGGCCGTCCTATATTCCCGGGAACCTGATGCTGGCCAAGTGGAGGCATTTGCCCCAGGGCGAACAATGTGACATACACCAAAACTTTAAAGTCCCGGGCAAGGCAAATATCATTCACAAGCAGCATTACTCGGCCTTCATTGGAACAGGGCTGGAGAAGTATCTGAAAAAACGGAACATTGGCCGGGTGGTGGTCTGCGGAGTCATGACCCATCTTTGCGTGGACACCACCGTTAGGCACGCCTTTATGCTGGGGTTCCAGCCGGTGATCGTCCGGGATGCCTGCTGTTCCAAAAGCCCTGCCCTGCACAAGGCGGCCCTGCTGGCTCTGGGGCACGGCTTTGCGAAGACAATAAGCATGATGGAGTTTACAACAGGTGATCTATCCGCAGATCGACGCAGATAATATTAAAGAAAGTTATTCCGTGTTTTCATCCTTTGGTGTTTCTGTGGTAAAGTGAACATTATGAAACCATACGACCTAATCATCATCGGCGGGGGGCCGGCCGGGATTGGTGCGGCCCTGCAGGCCGGGCGCACCGGGCGCAAAGTACTGCTGGCCGAAAAGGGCAATTTGGGCGGCAGGCTTAACCACGCCTTTCTGGTAAAGAACTTTCCCATGGCCGGTACCAATGGCTGTTCCGGGAAAACAATTGTCCGTAAGCTAGTAAAACAATTGAAGGCCCTTGATATTGCTGTGATCCATGGCGCTTGTCAGGCAATAGACCATAAGGACGGATGTTTTATCTCTTTGGTCAATGGACGAAGCTACAATTCCCGGGCGGTGATACTGGCCGGCGGCCTGGAGCCAAAGAAACTCATCGTCCCCGGAGCCGGGGAAGCCTTTGAACAGAAGCGCTTGGTCTATTATTGGGATGATCTCATGTGTCCTCAGAAAAACAAGAGCATAGCAGTCATCGGAGGCGGCGAGGTGGCCCTGGACCAGGCCTGTAGTCTGGCTGCCAAGGGGGCCATGGCCACGGTGCTGGTAAGGGGTGGCAAAGTGAAAGCCTATCCGGGTTTGATCAAACTGGCGGAAGATCTGGGAGTGAAGATAAAATACGGTTTCATAATTGACCGGATCTCTTTGAACGGGCCGGAGCTGGTCCTGCACGTTTCAGGAAACAGGGAATTAAAATGCGACCGGGCTGTGGTTGCCATAGGGTCGTCTATTCCAAGAACGATTATTTCTGATCAGGCTAAGAAGTTCATGAAAAAAGGGCTGTATCTGGCCGGGGATCTGGCGGACAAGAATAACAAACAAGCGGCCATAGCTTTCGGCAGCGGGGTCAAGGCTGCCATGGTGGCTGACTTCACCCCATATCCCTCTCCCAATACTTCGACCGGCTCAGCAACATTAGGAGAGGGTGAGGTCAAAAGGAGCAAATGAACATTCTTCAAGTGACCGGCAAACCCGAATTGGCCCGGGTCTACGTGGCCAGCCTGCGAAACGATCCGACCAATCTGGTTGAGTTCGTGGACGCCTGTTCCCCCGCGCTGGGCGACAGGCTGAAGAAGTGGGTGATCATAATTTCTTCCCAGCTGGGTTGTCCGGTGAACTGCCTGATGTGCGACGCCGGCGGCGGGTTCAGGGGCAACTTGAGTTCGGCTGAAATGCTGGGGCAGATCAAGGTTGTCATAGACGGCAACGGCCTGGACCCCAACGCCTGCGCCAAGTTCAAGGTCCAGTTCGCCCGGATGGGCGAGCCGGCGTTGAATCCCCAGGTGGCCACCGCGCTCCGGGAACTTTCCGGCCTGTATTCCGGAGTGATCCCCTGCATCGCCACTATCGGGCCGAAGGAATCCCGCCACTGGTTCAGCGAATTGCTGACAGTACGGGACCTGTTCCACGACTTCCAGCTGCAGTTCTCAGTAAATTCAACCGATGAGGTCTGGCGCGATGTGATCATGCCTTACCCCAAGATGTCTTTGGGCCAACTGGCGGATTACGGCCAAAGCTTTTACCGTCCGGGCCAGCGCAAGGCGGTGCTTAACTTTGCCCTTCAGCCCGGTTGGCCGCTGGATGCAGTGGGACTGAGAAGGAAATTCGACCCAAAATATTTTGCGGTCAAGCTGACGCCCACCAATCCCACCGCTACCGGCAGGGAAAATGGTCTGGAACTGAACGAGGACTTGGGCGCGATAACCGGTAAGATGGAGGAAAAAGCCCGGGACCTGGAGCAGCAGGGATTTTTGGTGATCAGGTCCATCGGCGAGCTGGAGGAGAACAGGATAGGCAGCAACTGCGGCCAGGCGGTAAAGAGTTTTGTGGACCGCATGGCTGTATAGCAAGAAGCCCCCCGCCTTTGGCGGGGGGCTTCTTATTTATCTTAATAACCTCTCCCTCTTTCCCTCCCCTCGAGGGGAGGGATGCCGCAAGGCAAGGAGGGGACGGCCTAAAATCCACCTCTCAGTACTTCTTTCAACAATCCCTTCTTGCCCATCCCGTATATGGCGCAGCCTTGGGCCCGGCCCTCATATACGTCCAGCGGCACATAAACGATCTGTCCGGGCTTGAAGGCTTTCCAGTCCGGGGGCTCAAGCTCTGATTCGCCCACCACCGGATCCAGATGGTTGAACGGGTTGCGCAGCTGCCGGGATACTGCGGCAATGAACTCAAGTCCCTGGTCTTCCTCCACGGCATTGCCGGGTTTCAGGCTTAACGGGTAATAGCCGGTTTCCACCGCCATCTGGTCCAGGGCCACCAGCAGCTGCCTCATGTTACTCTTGACAATGGCTTCACGGGCCAGGTTCACCTGCATGGTGTACAGCCGGTACTGGGGAATGACGAAGAAGAGACTGCTGATGGCCAGGGCCGCGATGATCAGCAGGCAGCCCAGGCCCTGCCCGGGCCGGTAGAGCAGTTGCCAGAGGCTCTTTTTGTTAAGCTCGGGCAAAAGGCCGGTGCACTGGGTGCAGCACCTGGCCGCGGGATCATTTAGTGTGCCGCAGTGTGGGCAGTACATAGTTTATCCTTGGGTTAATATCAGGCCTCCGCTTAAGGCGGAGGCTTCTTTTATGTCATTCCCGATTTGATCGGGAATCCAGGCTGGGATGAGCGGCGTTGGTATTTACTTGGATTTATGTGTAAAACGCATATTCCCGTTAAAAGAGGGCGTATATGGGCATTTTAACCCCAAAAACAGCCGTGCGGGTCATTCTGCAGCAACCGGAAAAAAGTCTGGAGGCTGGGGCACTCCGGCTGGGGTCCGTAGGCTTCCCATTTACCAGTGGCCTGTTGCCAATATATCTTCCAGATGTCTTTGGATTTGATGTATTTGGCTTTGGCCACCGGGTTGTCTGTTGTCTTGGCGGAGTCCCTCCAGCAGGGCCTTATTTCGTGGATCGTTAGGGTGTTGTTTTTTAAACAATAGCTAATGTCCACTTTGTTCCGGATATTGGCCGGGGGCCTTATGGAATCTATAAAGGTTTGTATTTCTTGTTCCAGTGTTTGCATGGTTGGTTTAACTTATAGGATTGTTTTGGCTAACGGTTGAGGCCATGTGCCGTTTTAATGGCATATAGCCTGTGTTGTCGGTTGGGTTTTTGAGTTTTTCATTTTCCCGCACTTTTTCTTTAACGCCACGTCTCAGCCACGCGACCGACTACCGTTGTCTAAATGAAATCGATTACCGTGGTGGCACGTCGGCTGCAGGCGCTTTATTGGGCCGCCCGGTTAACACCGACAGCGATAGCGCCTCTCTCGTTTTGTTGAGGACACCTCCTGGCATGATGTCGATTCTCTTAACAACCGATTTCAGAACAGCAAATGTGAAGCAGGTTGCCGTTGCAATCGGAACGTGAGGAGGCGGACCGGTATCCCATACGATAGCCGCCTTTAATACCCCATTTTCGGGCCCAGTGATATGGATCGACGGCTTTCCACCAGTCCCAATCACCTCATACATCGTGACGACCGCTTCGTCCCGAAAGTCGATGCTCAAATCCATGATGGATTGGCGCCATATGTCAGGTGCCTGGGACCCACGACATTCTTCCTTTAACTCAGTGTATAGTTCCTCCAATTTGTCTTCGGAGTCAATAACGACGTAACTATTCGCACCGCACGGGAGGCATGCTCCAGTCACCTGAAGTACCCTATACGCGGCCTTTGGCGACCGCGCGCAACTAGGTTCGCCGAAAGGGTGAAAGCAGGCCACTATAACACAATAGACAATTAACGATCGAAACGGCATCTTTCCTCCTTGCGGCCTAACGTTCCGCGTGTAGCCGAAGTTGCCGGAGCTTACTCGCGGTGGCAATTTGGGAGAGGGCGGTACTCAGCCCGAACCGGCTACACGCTGTTATCGGCTGTTTGGCGGGTCATTTCATGCAATAAGAGGTAAGATATATATCTAATATCTTACCTCTTATTTAATATAATTCTCTTAAGTATAGTTTTAATTACTAAAATTCTCTTGAAGCACAATTTAATGAAGAAGAACGGAATTCTATCTTCTTAATATTCATCTTGTCTTTCAATAATTCATAGAATACTGTGCAGAACCATTCACATGTAGATGGACCTTTACTCACAGACACCCTACTTTCTGGAAAAGATTTAACCAATTCATGGTTGAGAGCTTTTGCTGGGGTTCCAAATCGATTTGTTGTCCCTTTCATTCCTGTTTTCTCATAACCTTGCAACACTAAATCAAGTAAGGGGTCGCCTTCCTGAAAAATCGTTCCATGATGAAAATTGTCTGCAACTGCCCAAGCTAATTTTTGTGCTTCTTTTACCGGAAAAGCATAATTGTGTTCGTTCATATCACCTTCAATTTCTAGAGTTAAATAACCCGAGTGTCCATGAAGATAACTTGCTTCTCCTGGATAATTCATAAATCTGTGTGCATATTGGAAATCCAATTTCACAATTGATCGGTACTTGTTGTTTGGCATAAAAAACTCCTCCTTTATTTGATTTTATCTTGAATTATAATACTACAAATAATTATTGTCAATCCTTAAATTGTTTCTAAAAATACAATGTTTATAGTTTCTTCCTAATCTCCCCGTCAAATTGCCGATAACTAGTGGGTTTACGAGGTTAATGCGCAAACCCGCCCCGAAAAAAGGTAGATTTGCGCATCTGTTGCGTATAATTAGTATATGAAACTTTATGGCAAATTGTCAAGCGGGCTTTTTATTTTTCCTATGGCCTGGTTGGAGACATGGGTGTATATTTCGGTGGTATTGGGGCTTGAATGTCCCAACAAAGCCTGTATGTATCTCAGGTCGGTGCATTGCTCCAAAAGGTGGGTTATAAAACTGTGCTGATCACGGTTCTCCCAATGCGTGCGTAGGGATCGTTAAATGTATAAACCCCCGCAACTGCGGGGGTTTATACATGCTCGGCGGTGAATTTTCCCTGAGTCCACGAAAGCAGGTTTCCCAGCGCCGCTTCGTCGTTGTTCCCGTCCAGGTTCCAGGCGCTGATCCGGGAGTCGTTAATCTCCAGCAGGCCCCGGTGGCCGTCACCGGAGTCCATCTCCACGTAGCCGCTCCAGTTGCCGATGAAGAACATGTCCAGCAGACTGAAGACCGAGATGATGGACAGGTCGCCGGTGAATTTCTTGGCCTTCTGGGCGAAAAGCGTCTTGGCCTGCTCGGCCAGCTTAAGCCGCATGTCTATGGCCTTGATCAGGTCTTGGCGGCTGCAGGGCTTGGTGATATACTTGGAGGCTCCCAGCAGGTAACCCTGGATGCGGTTCTCCATGCCGGTCTTGGCGGTCAGGAAAATGAACGGGGTGCCCCGCATCCCAGGCAGTTCCTTGACCTTCTGGCATAGCTCGTAACCGTCCATCTTGGGCATCATGATGTCCGAGAGGATCAGATCAGGAGTGTTCTGCTTGGCCAGCTCAAAGGCCTCGGCGCCGTCATTGGCGGTAAAGACCTCGTAACCGTTCTTCTTAAGCTCGAACTCCATTATTTTGACGATGTTGACCTCGTCATCGGCCACTAGTATTTTATATCCCGGCATGCGATTAGTATAAGCTAAACCCTGTATTGATGTCAATACCTTTTTATATCCCGTCCAGGTTTATCTGAATGGCCGACCTAATTTGGGGTTCGGGGCAATCCTTGTTTCCGTTTGGCAGGCAGATCTCGATCACCGTGACGCTCTCCACCGAGGAGGGGCTGGCCTGCGAAGCAGCCTGAGAAACCGGGGCCGGGGCTGAAGCCAGTTTGACCGGGGACAGTACCGCGGCAGGTTTTGCGGCCTTGTTTTTCTTGTCTGCCATCCCGGCAGAGCCAACCGCCCGGGAACTGATGGAAGAGGCCATTTCCATGCTTGTAGCCCGCTTGGCCGGAGCCGCCGCGGGGGCTTCTTTTTCCATGGAGACCCCGGCCAGGTCCATCTCCGGAGCAGCTTCCATCTTCCGGGTCTCTTGGGCAGGTGTCTCTTCATTTGCTGCTTCGGCGGGAGCTTCGGCTATGTTCAATTCCGGCGCGGCTTCCAGGCTTTGTGATCTTTGGGCCGGGGCCTGGTCCTTTGTTACCTCCGCAACTTGTGGCTGGGACATTGCCGGGGCTTGGGACAGAACGGCCTTTTCTTCTTCCGAAACAGCGCGGTACAGGCGGGGTTTGGTCAGGTCGCCGGAGACCAGCACGATGGCCAGGCTGGCCAGCGCGGCGGCAGCGGTTACCCAGCCCCAGCTGAATTTTTTAACTTCTTTCTGCGGGGCCAGTTTCTGTTGGGCGATGCGGTTGGCCACGACAGAGCCAAAGGTTTGGAAATAGCCCTCGGGCGCTTCGACACACTCGGCGTTATGTACTGCCGAATCCACCAGGGACAGCTCGGTCAAAACGGTTTGGCAGGCGGAGCATTGCTTTAGGTGCTGTTCCAACTCCAGCCGCTCGGTCTCCGCCAGCTGGCCGTCGTAGTAGGCGCCGATCTGCTCCGGCGTGTATTTATGTGTACCTGTGTTTTTCATTTGTTTCTTCTTTCGTCATTGCGAGAAGGTTGTTAATCCGGGCTTACGAAGCAATCCGGCTGAAAACAGTTGGACTGCTTTCGCTTTCGCTTCTCGCAAGCCTTCTTCAAGTGCCATAGCTTCAGCGAAGGCACTCGTTTGTCAGGAAGGTAGCTTGCCTCGCAGTGACGTTCAGAGTATCTCCTTCAGGTTTTTTCCCAGCGCCAGCCTGGCCCGGGACAGCCGCGACATCACGGTTCCGATCGGTATCTTCAGGGCCTGGCCTATCTCCTGGTACGAAAGGTCCTTGTCCACCCTCAGTTGAACCACCATCCGCTGGTCTAATGGCAGCTTGTCTATCTCTTTTCTGATCCTTCTGCAGGCATCGTCGCTGGCGGACATTTCGGACGGGTCGGGGCCCTGGTGTTCCATGGCTTCGTCCAAGGGCGCCTGGCGCTTTTGCTTCTTCAACTGGTCGTAGCACAAATTAAGGCAGATCCGCAGCAGCCAGGTGTAAAACTTGTAATTTTGGTCGTATTGTTTTAGGGCAAAATAGGCTTTGACGAAGGTTTCCTGGGCGGCCTCGTCGGCTTGGTCGTGGTCCCGTAATATCCGGGCGGCCGCAGAGTAAACCGCCTTCTGGTAACGGGTTACCAACAGGTTAAAGGCCGGGCTGTCTCCGGCCAGGGTCTGTTCTATAAGCGCTTGATCGGTTTGCTGTTCCAAGTATATACTTTCAAAAGGCTTGGTTTATTCCACTTTACCGGGGATAGCCACCAAGGCACAAAGGCACCAATATTTTATCTTTCATTCTCAAACTGTAATTTATATCCTTAGTGTCTTGGTGTCTTTGTGGCAAAGTTCTTTCTTAAAACCATAATTTATAGTATAATACAAAGGCCACCGCAATTCAAGCAAAAAATAAGGAAGCGAAACATGGCCCGGATAAAGATAGACCTTCCCCCAAAATTCAGCTTCGAAACGGAGCTGCCGGTGCGGATCACCGACATCAACTACGGCGGGCACCTGGGCAACGACGCCCTGCTGGGGCTGGTTCACGAGGCCCGGCTGAGGTTCCTGAAGAGCATGGGCTGCAGCGAGCATGATGTCGAAGGCGCGGGGATCATCATGTCCGATGCGGCCATCGTCTACCAGGCCGAGTGTTTTTACGGGGACGTGCTGAAGTTCCAGGTAAGCGCCGGGGATTTCTCCCGGGCCGGCTGCGATATCTTTTACAAGATCACCAACGCCAAGACCGGAGGCCCCGTGGCCGAGGCCAAGACCGGGATAGTGTTCTACGATTACCAGGCCAAGAAAGTATTGCCGGTGCCGGAGGGTTTTAGGAAAAGGTTTGTCTGATAGGTGGTTGAGTACCCCGCCGGCCCTCGATACAGTTGTCCGACCGGCTATAATGTATGTTCTGGTATTGTCGTACAACCACTCGGTCATCGGCGGGGTGTATCGAAACCACCGGGTGCCAGTAAAAATGGAGCCTTTTTAAGGCTCCATTTTTCATCCCTCAACTATTTTCACCCAGACCTCCCGTTTCCTGGGCCCGTCGAACTCGCAGAAATACAGTCCCTGCCAGGTTCCCAGGGCCAAACGGCCGTCCTGTACTATCAGGGTCTTTTGGCAGCCCATCAGGCTGGACTTGATGTGGGCGGCCGAGTTGCCCTCGGAGTGGCCATAGCCGTCGTCCCAGGGGAATCTCTTATCCAAAGAAGCCAGAATGTCCCGGACCACATCAGGGTCGGCGTTCTCGTTGATGGTCAGCCCGGCGGTGGTGTGGGGCACCCAGACCAGGGCCAGGCCGTCCTTGACCTTTTCCCGGGAGATGATCTCCTGCACCCGGGCGGTGATGTCCAAAAACTGGGAGCGGGACCCGGTGGAAAGGCTTATTTTGTGCAGTTTATCCACGTTCTGTCGTTTCAGCCATATTTAGCTGGCATTTTCAAAGCGCATAATGTGCCAAACCACTAATGCCAAGGCTCCGCCGTTGAAGAGCAAAAGGTAAAGTTCGTTGCGCAGCAGGATGAAGAGAACGAAGCCGAAGATCCCGGGGATGGCGGCCAGGGCCACGGCTACTATCTGCATCGGCTTGACCACCGCCGGAATGGCCGTCTCCGGTAACTGCCCCGGGATGGGTTTGGGCCGGCCGGCCAGGGAGGCGAACTTGAAGGACATTCCGGCCACCAGCAGGGAAACAACGGTGAAGACGATGGTGACGACCTCTTCCGGCGCCCCGGATACCGGTTTGCCAAAAGCGCCCCGCAGGTTCAGGAAGTAGGCTATGCCGGCCAGGAACAGCGGCTCTGCGGCTACTGCCCAGAGGATAATCTGGTTGATCGGGGGCTTTGGGGTTGTATGGTGCAAGGCCTATTCTTTCCCTTCTAACGGTTCATATATTTCCAGGGCTTTCAGGGTTATCTCGTATTTGATCCCGGAACGCTGTGATATCCTTTGGGCCCATTCCTCCAAGGAGTTCAAGCCCGGCTCGTAAATCCTGCTTTCATCATTGCTGATGAAGCTTTTCTTTTGGGAATACTCCCAGTGCACCCGTTTTCCTCCCTGCCAAATGCGGCATTCGCACAAGGCGTCATGCAGGTTGTTCTGGGTGGCTTCGGCCCGGGCCTTCAGATCGGCCTCCCCCAGGGGTGTCAAATTGAAGGCCTGCCGGCTGATGTGGCCGCCGGGCCGCAGGTACTCGATATCCAAAATGTTCCCCGAGATGCGGGGCTTTATTTTTGCCCCGGGAAAAAGCCCTTCCAGTTCAAGATCCTCCCGGTATCCGGGATGAGCGGGGTCGGCCAGCAGCGGCAGCAGCCACTGGTCGCCCAGGTCGCAAAAATACCTGTAACCGTGTCCGTCTTGAGCCATTGTGGCGGCGTGGTCATGGTCCGTGCCCACCGCCCAGCAGGAAACACCGTTCTTTTGGAACTCGTCTCTCAGCCAAAACGCCAGGTCAAAACAGTTGCCGGAGGTGCCATAGCGCTGCCGGTGCTCCTTCATCAGATCCAAAGACCTCTGCCGTGCCCGGCCCGGCGGGACCTGACCATAATACCAGGCCTTGGTGAGGGTCTCCATGGGGAAATCATCGAACCGGGACCAGACCTCAAGTATTTCACGGCTGATGTTCATTTGAACCTTCGCAGCACCGGCGCTCCCAGGTCCATGTAATCTTTAAGATACCTGAAATAACCCTCCACCGTGAACCAGCCCTCAGTTCCGTAGCTCTCCAGGGCTTTCTCGATATGGAACTCCTGGGCCGGCATGTAGCTGAAGCCCAGCAGATACAGCTTTTGTCCGGCAGAATTACGGCAGACATTCATCACCACCGAAACGTGGCCCACCCCGCCCCGCTCGTTCTGGACCACCATTTCGCCGGGGGCCAGGGCGGAGGTGTCCACCGCGGCGCAGCCTTTTTTAAGGGAATAGGAGTTGCTGTTGGCAAATGCCCGGCGCAAAAAATTCCTGTAGCTCAGCCGGGAGGTGCTGTAATTCTGCCGTCTGCCGTTGTAATCAAACAAATAAAGTTTTTCCAGTTTGTTGGTGTCTTTGTGATACTCGGCCCACAGCCGCATGGCGTAATCGGCGCACTGCTCCAGGTCGCCGGGGAACAACAGCGGCAGGTCCAGCACAGCGTAAACGCTGTATGAACCAGACGGGACCTTTCGCCCGGCATGGTCCACTATCTCCAAACTGCTTTTCAGCGGCCGGCGGGTGAGCCACTGGCTGTAGCTGCCTGCGGGATACTCCATCGCCTGGTAGCCGGCAGGGACAGGGATGTCCTTAACAAGTTTTTGATTCTGACCGAATGCCAGGACCGGTAAGGCTAACAGAATTATTATTATTCGTATCATTTTGTGTTCTTGCCGGCCGGAATATTCTTGGGTGGCCGGGTGATCAGGTACATCGGCAGGAAGAAGATCAGCACCAGGAACACCAAAATGGCCCAGAGCATCGGCGGCCAGGGCTCCCGGTAACGCTGCCTGGCGTCGTAATACACCCAAAAACAGACCGGAACCAGGATGGCCATGGCGATCACGGTGATCACCGGGTCCTGCTGGGCGAAGGGCGAACCCTGGGAAAGATCGAGGCTGTTGTCTAAATTAACGCGCATACTTTCTTCTGTAAAACAATTATTTACGGGATAGACAGGAT
Organism: bacterium UBP2_UBA5202; assembly: GCA_002412795.1. GTDB lineage: Bacteria > Edwardsbacteria > AC1 > AC1 > EtOH8 > UBA5202. The sequence continues at coordinate 24,016 of DHVS01000040.1, forward strand.
TTACATGATTTCAACGTGGTATAATTAAAAAGAGAATCCTGTTAATCCTGCCAAAGAATAAACATTATCTTCCTCCGCCGGCGCAGGCGCAGGCGCAACCGGCGCAGGCGCAGGCACAGGCGCAGCCCCCGCCGCCGCTGGATCTGCCGCTGCCGGAGCTGACCGGAATGGGGTTGGTCTTGTCGGTGATCTTGCCGGTGAAACTGTCCACCTTGCCCACCAGCCCGGCGGCAAAACCCTCCATGCCGGTGGTCATCCTATTGGCGAAATCCGCGCCGGGAAGCTTGGGCATCTCCATACTCGGCCCTTTTCCCACCGAACCCCCGCCGCCTGTGGTGGTCTGTCCGCCGCCGTAGCCCCAGCGGCCCCACCAGCGGGGAAGGTACACATCGCCCGTGCCGTACTGGCTGCGCATCCGGTCGTTGTAGGCGGGGTCCATGCTCATCCAATCGAACTGCTCCTCCAGCTCTTTGGTCTTAAGCTCCGGAGTCTGGGCCGCAGTGACCTGCTGCCAGGCCTGGCTGACGATGCTCTTATAATAGGCCACGGTCTCCTTGCGGGAAAAGCCCTTCATCTTGGCGTTGGTCTCTTTGATGAGATCGATCACCAGCGCCTGCAGCTTGGCTTCGGGAGCCAGGCCCTGCTTGTCCAAAGACGCCAGGAACGTTTTTTCGTAGGGCTGGTCGGCCGGAACCGCATCCAGCAGCTTGAACTTTAACTGGGGCGAGCGGCTGGAAACTTCCAGCGCCCCTTTCTTGATCAGCCCGAACAGGATCATGGTCAGCACCTTGTCCAGCGGCATCTCCAGCAGCAGGCCGGCCTCGGGGGCGGTCAGGCCCCGCTTGATGCCCACGCCCTCCACCGAGACCTCGGGCGGCAGGTATTTCATCCTGCGCTTGCGGGCATTCCGGACGCCGAAGAATATTATGGCCCCGAACATCCAGAAGACGAAACTGTTCAGGAAGAATTTTACGATGCCCCACAGGAACCCGAAGAACCCGCCGATGATCCGGAACAGCAGGGGAGCCGGTTTGGTGACCGCCCCGGGGCTGACATATTTGGCCGGGAAGGAGGCCCCGAAAGTGTACTGCTCATCGGGATTGGCGGTTCCCATCACCCAGCGGTAGACCGGGGTATTGTCCACGGTATCGTACCAGGCTTCGGTGAACTCATTTTCGTGGTAGCGCGGCTCGTCCGCCTGGACGCCGGGCGGGAAGACGAAGTTGCATTCCAGGTAGGTGCTGCCGGAGACATATTCAGAGCCGTACCAGGTGGGCGAGAATTTGAATGAGGCATAGGCCTCGTCCTGGGAATCCTGGTTAAGCATGCTGGTCAAATGCACCCAGAACTCCAGCGTTCCGGAATCGCCGGGGGCGATGGACATCCCGTCCAAATGCACCTCCACCCCGTAGGGCTTGACGTACTCCGAGACCCGGATATCGGAAAGCGTCCGCCCCCTGATGCTGGCCCGGGCCGATTCCAGCTGGTAGCTGCCGTTGGGAAGGCCTATGTCCACTATGTCTATGGCCTGGCCCTGGGGCAGGCAGGTGAATGTCAGCGAGTAATACAGGTCGGCCTGTCCCGAGGGGTTGATGGTCACCCAGGAGACATTGCGGGGGAGCTCAAAGCGGTAGTCGGCCAGGGCGGTTGAGCCGAGGGCTAGCAAAAGGTATAGGGTCAAGAAAGGAGTTTTATATTTCATTTTCAAACCCTTTGTTTGGGTGTGTCAAATTCCGGAAGACAGGTGAAATTTACTTGCACCACAATCATCTTAATATATGTAAAATCAATTGTCAAGAAAATTTGAAACAAAAGACAGCGCCCCTGCGTATTCAATCTAAACACAGCAAAAAACCGCCAAAAGAGGAAAAACATGAATTTTTCATCGTTCAAAACCAGGATCAGCCAAATGTCGTATATGGTAACCATCCTGGTATTTTTATGGACCGCCTTGGCCCGCGCAGCCGCGCCGGAGGTCCAGGTCAGGAACACCGGGGATTTCAGCAAACTGCATTTCGACGGAGCATATACAGTCTTCGTGGAACAGGGCCAAACCTACTCGGTCAAGATCGAGGCCGAGCCCAAACTGCTGGCCAAGGTTACCACCGAGGTCAAGAACGGAACCTTGAAGGTGGACACCAAAGGCCGCGGTTGGTTCGGTTCCTGTCATAACGACCGGAAAGACGTCAAGGTCTACATTACGGTCAAGGATCTGAAAGCCATTGACATAGACGGGTCGGTTGACATCACCGGCCAGGGAAAATTCGTCAGCGATACCATGGAACTTTCGATCTCCGGGTCAGGGGACATCAGCCTGGATCTGAAAACCAAGGTGCTGGGAACCGCCATCTCAGGAGCGGGAGATGTCAAACTTACCGGCATGGCCAAAACCTTCAGCGCCGCCATCGCTGGTTCGGGGGACATCAAGGCCTTGGAGCTGATAACGGAAAAGTGCGAGGTCTCCATTGCCGGTTCGGGCGACTGCCAGGTGAACGCCTCACAGGAACTGGAGATCAGCATCGCCGGCAGCGGGGACGTCAGCTACAAGGGCAACCCGGCCAGGGTCAGCAACAGCGTCAGCGGGTCGGGGGAGGTAAAAAAGGTAGAGTGACCTGAGGATCATCAAAACAGCGATAACATGAAAGATATCGCTGGAAATCAACAAGGCTCTATCGAGCCTCCAATATCAGGCCGCTCGTGCGGCCTTGATGATATCAAGCGATAGCCTTCAGGCTATCGCACAATAAAGGGCGGGTTCAATGAACCCGCCCTTTATTTATTCCCCGATTATCTTCACCAGCACCCGCTTCTTCCTTCTGCCGTCGAACTCGCCGTAAAAGATCTGCTCCCAGGGACCGAAGTCCAGCTTTCCCCCGGTCACCGCCGCCACTATCTCCCGGCCCATCACCTGCCGCTTGAGGTGGGCGTCGCCGTTGTCCTCGCCGGTCCGGTTGTGCAGGTACTGCGAGACCGGCTCATGGGGGGCCAGTTTTTCCAGCCAGTGCTCGTAATCCTGGTGCAGGCCGCCCTCGTTATCGTTGATGAAGACGCTGGCAGTGATGTGCATGGCGTTGACCAGGCACAGGCCCTCGGTGATGCCGCTCTCCTTTAAGCATTTTTCGACCTGGGGCGTTATGTTCACAAACCCCCGGCGGCCGGGGAGCTCGAACCAAAGTTCCTGGCGGTAGGATCTCATGGAAGTATCCTTATGTAAGGCTAGCTTAAAAACCAGTATGTGATTACTGTATTTAGCAATTATACAACTAAAAATTATCTTATCACAAGTGTAATTTTATTATCGGTGTTTATTACATAGGCAGGTGCACAATATTATTCTTGACAATTCAAAATAAAGTAGTATTATTATAATGGGATATAGGGGCATTTAATTACTAAGAGGCAATAAACATGAAGATGAAAAATTACAGATGTCTGGCATTTTTAACAATAGTGTTAAATATAACATTAATGGCAAAACCAGGTATTGCCCAAAAAACTAAAGACGGTGAATTTTTATTAGACACTTCAGTTGTGTATTATCAAAAAGGTGCCGACGAGAATTATCCCGCAACAGCTTATGACGGGGAAAATTATTTGATCGTTTGGTCTAGAGATGGTGATATTGTGGCAAGACGGGTTTCAAAAGAAGGCATACTAATAGACACCAATATAATTTACGTTGCTGGTGATAATTGCACGTCGCCAACAGTTTGTTTTAAAGATTCTTGTTATCTTATTGTTTGGTATGGTGGTGGGAGCGGCATTCAATGCAAAAGAATGGATGCATGTGGTAATGTATTAGACCAAAATCCGATAGTTATTGGTTCTATCGGAGTGCCGGCGATTTCCTGCGATAGTGAAAATTATTTCATTATTTGGTCTGATGGGGCCGGTATAAGATCCGCGCGTGTGACAACTAGTGGAGAGGTGCTGGATCCAGGTGGAAAAAAAATAATTGATGACTCCGACGTCTATGGTAAGCCCGCGATAGCTTATGATGGCACTAACTACCTTGTGGTATGGTATAGGTTTTCTTATGATCTTGTTGATCGTGCTTTGTTTGGATTGTTGGTTTCACCCGTCGGGTCTGTTGTTTCACCAAATGAGTTTGTTGTTTCCCGGTACCCTTATGGTACAGATGATTTCTATGTTGCATACGGCTGCGGTAAATACATTGCTGCATGGAGCAACAATACCAATACATATGCATCACGCATAACTACGGAAGGTGTTTCTTTAGATACAACGGGAATATTGCTCGGATCACAGAAATACTATCCAATTATATCTTATGATAAAAATGATAATTACATATTGTGTTGGAACGGAAGTGGCGGATTATGGGGTACCAAGATAGACACTACCGGGACAGGCTGGGATACAGTTGGCGTATATTTAGGTTACAATAAACCTTCAGGTTCTGCCGCTATTGCAAAGGGTGATTCCAGTTGGCTGCTGGTTTGGTCAGATTGGAGACACTATTCTATCACTTATGATTGCGACATATACGCAGAACTTGTTAAATCTGATTTACAGATACAAGACAGCATTGTCGTGGGGAATGATTATTACACCATTGCCAACGACCAATCTCTACCTGCTGTCGCATTCGATGGTAACAAATATGCTGCGGCATGGAAAGAGTACAATGCAAAAGACAATATGCGCTGCTCAATTGTTGATACCACCGGCGAAACAGGGTCTGTCAAGTATTTTGTGTAA
>DHVS01000009.1 GCA_002412795.1 bacterium UBP2_UBA5202
CACACACAACAAACCCAAGAGAGCCCTTTTTCAATTTAACCACAGAAAGCACATAATTCACATAATAGTTTTTTATGCAAAAAAATGTATGTAAAATTTTATTTTCTAGACCTGGCACCAGTTGTGTTTTTTGTGCCTTTTGTGGTTAATTACAATCTTAGTTCTACGGCTTCTCCAGCCAGCGCAGATGCATCCACACCCACTGGGTTACGTCCTGTTTGATCAACTCTTCTATGGCCGAGGTCTGTCTCTGCACGTCCTCTTTAAGCCGGGCTTCCTTGTCGGTTAATTGTGATTGAGGCAAGGGCGGCCTGACGTACAGGTGATGTATCCCGTCACTGTCCCTTTGGATGGCCATCGGGATCACCGCCGAACCGGCCCGGGCCGCCAAAGCCGCCGCCCCGGTGGGGGTCTTGGCCTGGTGCCCGAAGAATTCAGCGTTGACGCTGGAGACCCGGGTGTCCTGGTCAATCAGTATCCCCAGAGCATGGCCGGAATGCAGGGCCTTAAGCGCCTCCTTGGCCCCGGTGTCCCGGTCTATAACCTGGATCCCCTGTCCGCTCCGCATCTTCAGCACTATGCCGTCCATCCGGGGATCGTACATCCGCTTGCCGATGACGCTGATCTTGTACCCGTGCCGGGAGAACCAGACCGGCATCAGCTCCCAGCAGCCGATGTGCCCGGTGATGGCCACCAGCCCTTTGCCGGTCTTGTAGGCGGCGTCAAAATGCTCCAGACCGTGGACCTTTACCAGCCGGTCCAGTTCCTCCAGCGGAAGCCCGGATACTTTGACAGTGTCCACCGCGTTCAGCGCCAGGTTCCGGTAGATATCCAAACCCAGGGCTTGATGGTCTTTGTGTTCCGGAAAGATCAGCCTTAGGTTGAACAGCACCTTGTCCCGCTCCTTGGGCAAAAAATGCCAAGCCACAGGCGCCAAAGCCTTGGCCAGCCTCAGGCAAAAGGACCGGGGCAGGGCCGAAAATATTTTTAAAAGCAGCCGGACCAGCAGGTATTTGAACTGCCGGCGGATTGTTTTATTCACTTTAATAATTTACCACAATAAACCGCTCTTTGCAAGACTAAAAATGCCCCCGATGTGCTCGGGGGCATTTTTGCAAGATCTTGGCGTAATTTGTATGGCTTTGAATTTAAAGGGGTTGTGTCACAGTTTAATTGTTGTCAAGACTGCTATGCAAAAATTATACCAAAATTGCTATGCCAACTTTCCCTCTTTGCAAATCAATAAATTATTTTAGAAGTTTGGTTCCTTGTAAGATTTAGTAAGTCTTACTTGGTTTTATATACCTTCCATTTATTCTGCTTTTTCTTAAGGCTTAAACTGACTGTTATTACTTGAGAACTATCCTTATTAAAAGACAACGTCACTTCTGCTATGTTATCTATTGTTTTTGTATTAATAACTTTTATAGATGGTATTATTTTGGGAAACCATTCATTTTCTCTTAGTACGTCAGAGTTGAAAGAATGGCCTTCCAATATTGACTCCTTTTCAGATTGAAACAATTCTTGGGTTTTCCTTTTTTCTGGTGCTATTCTTTCAATCCAATCTGTATATTTTGACAAAGAATCTTTATCCCCCAAGATTGATGCTTTCATCCAATTATAAGCAACACTATCAGGCTTGTTATACTCATTTATTGCACAAGAAAATAAAAGCAAACAAATTAAAATATAATACTTTTTCAAAATGTTTAAATCTTTAAACATTGCCCATTATGTCCCTAATTATACGTTTTCTTTTTTTGTGAACCTAATTACGAGCCCTATTATCAAATTTTAGCCATTTACCATGTTTCCCGTCCCCTATAATCTAATATCTAATCCCTAACATCTATAAGACTCCCGCCTGCATGATGTCATGCAGATGTATGATCCCCACCGGCTTCTTCTCCTTGTCCGCCACCAGCAGCGAGGTCACCCTGAAATCCTCCATCATCTTGGCGGCCTTTACCGCCAGCTGGCCCTGGTCCACGGTCTTGGGGTTCCTGTTCATCACCTCGTCCACTTTAAGCGAAAAGATGTCCTGGGACCTGGTCAGCAGCCTTTTCAGGTCGCCGTCGGTCAGGATGCCGATGATGCTTCCCTTCTCGTCCACCACCGAGGTCACGCCCCGCTTGGCGGTCATCTCCAGTATCACATCCTTCATGGTAGCGCTATGCCTGACCACCGGAACGTCCTTGCCGGACTGCATCAGGTCGGAGACCCTCAGCAGAAGTTTCTTGCCCAGCCCCCCGCCGGGATGGAAGCAGGCGAAGTCCTCGGGGGTGAAGTTCCTTTGATCCAATAATGCCACGGCCAAGGCATCGCCCATGGCCAGGGCGGCGGTGGTGCTGCTGGTGGGCACCAGGTCGTGGGGGCAGGCCTCCTCCTTTACCGAGACGTCCAGCACCACGTCGGACTGGGCGGCCAGGGCCGTGTCGGTCTTGCCCAAAAGCGCGATGATCTTGACCCCCACCCTTTTCAGCACGGTCAGCAGTTCGCACAGCTCGTCGGTGCCGCCGCTCTTGCTGATGATCACGGCCACGTCCCCCTTGGAGACCAGGCCCAGGTCGCCGTGCAGGGCGTCGGTGGGATGCAGAAAAAAGGCCGGAGTTCCGGTGGAGGTCAACGTGGCCGCTATCTTCTGGCCGATCAGCCCCGACTTGCCCACCCCGGTGATGATGACCTTGCCCCTGGCCGCCAGCAGCAGCTCCACCGCCTGCGGGAACTCGGGGCCCATCCGGTCCGCCATCTCACTTAGAGCCAGGGCCTCGGACTTGACGGCCTTCCGGCCCAATGAAATTAACTTATTAGCGTTCATTTATCTCACGTCATGTTGAATATTTTTATCCCAAAGACACAAGGCTATTTTAAATCATTTCTGTTTCCATAGCCCAGCCCTTAACAAATGGACTATGGAATTGATCTAATCGGAATATTTTCTGGCAACTGCATCCAGTTCCATCAAGCTCTCCACCAGCCGCTCCAGCTTGGACAGCTCCAACATGCTGGCCGCGTCGCACTTGGCCTCGCAGGGTTTTGGGTGGGTCTCGATGAAGATGGCGTCGCAGCCGCAGGCCACCCCGGCCCGGGCCAGGGGTTCTATGAACTCCGGACTGCCGCCCTTGGGGTCGCTGGAAGGCTTGCCGTACTTACGGATGGTGTGGGTAACGTCAAACACCACCGGATAGCCCAAAGAGCGCATGATGGGCAGGGCCTTGTAATCCACCACCAGGTTGTGGTAGCCGAAGCTGGTGCCCCGTTCGGTTAAAAGAATGTTGGTGTTCCCTGTCTCCTCGATCTTCTTGACGATGTGCCCCACGTCCTCCGGGGCCAGGAACTGCCCTTTCTTGACATTTACAACCTTTCCAGTTTTTGCGACCTTTAATGTCAGCTCGGTCTGCATACAGAGATAGGCCGGGATCTGGATCACGTCCAGCACCTGGGCGGCCGGGCCGACCTCCTCGGGGTAGTGGACGTCGGACAGCACCGGAACGTCAAACTGTTTCTTGACTTTTTCCAGCAGTTTCAATCCGGCTTCCAGCCCCGGGCCCTGATAGGATTTGGCCGAGGAGCGGTTGTCTTTTTTGTAGGAGGACTTGAAGATCAGGTCTATCTTCAGCTTGTCCGCGATCTTCTTTATTGCCTCGGCCGTGGACAATACCACGGACTCGTCCTCCATCACGCAGGGCCCGGCGATCAGGGCCAGCGGTGCGCTCCCGCCGATAGTTACTTTTCCGATATTCAGTTGTTTGGTCATTAGAATTCCTATTTACGTATTTTGAACTCATCCCCTTGCTCCCCTTCTCTTTTAAAGAGAAGGGGCCGGGGGTTGAGTTCGTTTGAACTTGGTCCCTATCCACCACCCTCCGTACGCCCCCAGATACGCCGGGACAAACGAAAGCGCCGAGGAAAAGATATTCTGCTTCGTCGCTGGGATCATCTCCAGCAGGGCCAGGGCCACGTAGACCGCCAGCACCCAGAAACCCAGGGCCGCCGCCGCCTTGTTGGGTGCGATGACATTCAGCCAGCCCAGCACTGCCGAGAACACCAGCACCGCAACCAGCATCGGCGCCATGTTCGGGCGGTACAGGTCTATGGCCACGGAGATGACGGCCATCCCCAGGGCCAGGTAGTAGATCCAGTCTTTTTGGAAATGCGTCTTGATGTTCATTTTTTCCTTGTTCTGGTCATTCTGAGATATACTTCCCGCCTTACTTTTGAAGAATCTGCAATTAGTCGGACTCTTCGGTAGTCGGATAAAAAGGCATTCTCAGAGTGACGTTGGCGTTGTTTGTCACCCTGAGAGTGGCATCCTGCCTAACAAACCGAAGGGACTACACCAGGATGGACTCTTCAAAGGCCAGGCAAGAAGTCTTTCTCAGTGTGACATTTAAATGTTACCTGATAAGAATATAAAGCAGCGCCGCGCTCATCCCTAAAAACAGCAACGCCGTCAACAGCTTTACCCCGGCCACCGAGGCCTGGGCCCATCCGGCGATCCGCTTGGATGACACACCCCAGAAGGCGATGACGAAGGTGATGATCATCGGCACTTCGAACATCAGGTTGTATAGAAGAAGATATCCGTAGGCCTGGTATCTGTGGGTGGCGATCTGGGAGACGAAGGCGATGGTCGGCAGATAGACCTGGCCGGTGCAGGCGAACTCCAGCACCGAAGTGACCAGACCCACCATAAAGGCCCCGCCGATCAGGCTCCCGGCGCCCATCTTTTCCCGGATGACCTTGTGGATCCGCTGTTTGGCGGCGGTGGAAAGCTGCAGGTCCATTCCGGAAAGATCCCCCTTCCGGGCCTTGAAATAATCCCGGAGATTGTAGAAGGCCAACACCAGTCCGGCCGCAACGGCCAGCCAGTAAAATATCCTGCTCAACAGCGGCAGGGCCTTGAGGGTCATCAGGAACGACAGGCTTCCCACCCCGATCAGGAAGTAGACCAGGAAATCGGCAAAGGTATAGGCCAGGCCCACCGCCAGTATCTCCCAGCGTTTTCGGCCCACAAAAGCCAGGTAGGAGATGAAGAACACCAGCACCGCCAGCGAACAGGGGTTGACGCCGTCCAGCAGCCCGGCCCCGGCCACGCCCCACAGCCCGAAGGAGGCGAAACGGCTGACCACCGACTGTTTGGCCTGGGGCAGGTATTTATAAGCCTCGATCCAGGGAACCATCCCGCTGCCCGCCTTGTATTTCATCAGCAGTTCGGAAAGGCTTTGGTCGTTGATCTCGTCGCCTATCAGAAACTCCCGGCCCACAAAGGCCGAGGGAGCGATCATCCGTTTATTTTCCGGCAGGCCGTACATTAGCCCTAAGGCTTCAACTAAGAGTTTTAGCGAGTCTGAGCTTATGTCTATCTTTTCCACCCTCAGATTCGGGTACTGCGCTTTCAGGGCCTTCAGCATATACTCGGCCCGGCTGCACTTCTGGCAGCGGACATTGGAGACGAAGGCCAGATAGATACTGTCAACAGTCTCCGTTTCAAACGTCTTATTTGCCAGTTGGCTCTGCTTTTCAGACGTTGCCCGGCTTTTAATGCCCGGCTTCTCCTGCGCCCGGTCGGCCAGAGCCTCCCTGATCAGCCGTTCCAGATCCTTCTCTATCTCCTCCGCCCCGCCCAGAATTCTGTTGCCTATCACCGCCGCGGGGATCTGGTTGTTCCGGTCGTTCAGCTGTTTCTCGTAATTCAGCAGTGCCTGGTATTCGGCCGGGTTGTCCACCTCGTGATAGGCCAAGGCAATTTGGCTCTGATGATCCTGTGCCAGTTTTGAGAACAGGCCTTTCTTCAGTTTTTCGCAGTCCGGGCAATCCCGGGCCACGAAGAGCTGTACCTGCAATCTGGTGTCGCCGGGAATGGGATTGTCATTGACCGGCTTTGATTGCGGCCCGGCGCCCACCACGGAAACGATCTTCGGGTCGTCTGCCAGATTAGAGACGATGCCTTCCATCCGGGAACTTTGGTGCTTCCATTGCCCGCCCTGATTTTGGAGCCAGGCATAGCTGAGGCTCTTGGCCGAAGCTCCGGCCTCGATGATAGGCACTCCTGAAGAAAGATCGGCCGTCTTCAGCTCGGTCTGGGTGTGGCCGCCCACGATCAGGGTCAACTGGGGGAATTTTCTGGCGATCTCAATTTCCTTCTCATACCCCAGATGCGAGACCAGGATGAATATGTCGGCCCGGCCCTTCAGGCTGTCTAATGTGGATTGCAGAATAGTATCCGGATCCTTTATCTCCAACCCCTGCAGGCTGTCCTGGGGATAGTATCTGAAGGCTTCGGGCGAGATCAGTCCGATCAAAGCCGCCTTCAGTTTTAATGATCTCAGTTCGACGATCTTATAGGGTTTCGTTAAAAGACTGCCATGGTAAAACAGATTGGCCGATACGAACGGCAGGTTGAATTCCTTTTGCAGTTTCAGGAAACTGTTGATCCCCCGGACAAATTCCTGGTCACCCGGCGCCAGAGCGTCATAATTCATGGCCCGATAAGCCGCGAACATCAGGGAATCGCCCTTGCGGTCGGAATCTATTCCCAGCAGATCACCGGAGTCAAGCAATAGGAATTGGGGCTGCCCCTTGGCCAGGCTTTTGATCAGGGTAACGCGCTTGGCCAGCCCGCCCTTGGGCTCATTGGGGCAGTGGCAGGGATAGAGATAGCCGTTGGTGGCGTTGGTCTGAACCACCAGTAGTTTCTGGGCATGTGCCAGGTTAACTGCTATCGTAAAAAATAGAAATATTGTAAGGAGTCTTTTCATACAAACCAATCTTGGTGTTGATTCACCCATACCACCCATAGCCCCTACATTAATGTAGGGGCTATGGATTTTTGCACTAAGTGATAAACTACATTTTCTCCGCCATCAGTTTGGTCATCTCGGCTATCCTATGCGAATAGCCCCATTCATTGTCGTACCAGCTGACTATCTTGAAAAACCGTTTCTCGCCTTTGAGATTGTTCTCCAAAGTGGCCAGCGAATCGTAAATGGACGAGCGTTTGTCGTGGATAAAGTCGGTGGAGACCATCTCCTCGCTGGCGTATCCCAGATAACCCTTCAGATAGGTCTCGGAGGCCTTTTTCAGCAGGGCGTCAATGGCTTCAATGGAGGTCTCCTTCTCGGTACGGAAGGTCAGGTCGACCACCGAGACATCCGCGGTCGGCACCCTGAACGACATCCCGGTCATCTTTCCCTTGACCGCCGGAATGGCCTCGCCCACCGCTTTGGCAGCCCCGGTGGTGCTGGGGATGATGTTGATTGCCGCGGCCCGGCCGCCCCGCCAGTCCTTCTTGGACGGCCCGTCCACTGTCTTCTGGGTGGCGGTATAGGAATGAATGGTGGTCATCAGCCCGGTCTCGATCCCGATGCCTTCCTTCATCAGTACGTGGACCACCGGAGCCAGGCAGTTGGTGGTGCAGGAGGCGTTGGAGACTATGTTATGTTTGGCCGGGTCGTACTCCTGTTCATTGACCCCCAGCACTATGGTCTTGACCTCGCCCTTGCCGGGGGCGGTGATCAGGACTTTCCTGGCCCCGGCCGTCAGGTGGCCGGAGGCCTTGTCGGAATGGGTGAACAGGCCGGTGGCCTCTATCACCAGCTCCACCCCCAGATCCTTCCATGGCAGTTGGGACGGGTCCTTGGTGGCCATGATGCATTTGATCTTGTGGCCGTTGACCACCAGCACGTCGTCCTCGGCCAGTGACGGATCGCTCTTCTCGGTGCTCACCTGCCCGGGGAATTTTCCGTGGACCGAATCGTACTTCAGCTGATAGGCAAAATACCTGGCGTCGGTGGAAACGTCCACCACCGCCACTATGTCCAGCGGATTGCCCAGTATTTTCTGCTCCGCCATGGCGCTGATGACCAGACGGCCGATCCGGCCGAACCCGTTGATCCCGATTTTTACACTCATGACAAGTCGCTCCTTTAGTTATATTTTATTATTTAGATTTGTTGTCAATCCAATTAGTTCAGGCACATACACCAAAATCTTTTCTATCCACAGATTTCACAGATTTACACAGATATTTCTAAGGAGGGGTATTATTATAAGTACCAATTAATTCGCTACAATCTGCGTTAATCTGCGGATAAAAGTTCCTGAGTAAATAAGATAATTATTAAGGTTTGTTGTTTATTATTTGCTTGACCAGCGCGATGGTGGTCTCAACCGGGACCCGCTGGGTGTTGACGGTCAGGTGGTACAGCCCCGGGTCGTTCCAGTCCCGCTGGTAATGGTCCTTGATGTAGGAAGCCCGGGACTTGTCGCGGGAGTGGATTTTCTCCCCGGCCTCTTTCTCGCCCACCCCGGCCTTCTCCATCACCCGACTGACCCGGTATTCCAGCGGGGCGCACAGCCTGAGATGCAGGCAATCATTCTTGTCGGCCAGCAGCAACTGCCCGCCCCGCCCCACCAGCACCACGTTTCCTTTCTGGTAAAGTTCTTTGATCAAAGCCTGGGTCAGGGTCAGGTATTTTTGGGCGTTGAAGAATTCCTGGTCGGCCATCAGCCCGGCGGAACTGGTCGCGGGGAAATCAAAACTGCCCGGGCCGAACAAGGCCGGGTTGGCCAAAAATATCCCGCTCAAATATTTGTCGATGGAACTGTAATGCTCCTGGTCAAAGTTCTCCACCCGGTCGGTTCCCACCCGGGCCTGCTGGGCCACTTTGATGATCAGGGATTTGTCCACCACTTCGCAACCCAGTTCCCGGGCCAGGGCCAGGGCGATGTCCTTGCCCCCTGCCCCGTGCTGTTTGGAGATTGTGATCACAGCCATGATACACCTCCTTAATTAAGAACCCTGCGGCAGAGACC
>DHVS01000018.1 GCA_002412795.1 bacterium UBP2_UBA5202
GATTTTGCCAAAGTTCAGTATTTATAGAAAGTTGAAGACAAATGAAATTCAAAGGACCGGCAATAAACAAAGATCTCTGCAACGGGTGCGGGGCCTGCATCAAGGCTTGCTGTAAAAAGGTCTATGAACTGATCAAGGGCAAGGCCGAGGTCAAGGACGCCGAGGACTGCTGCGGCACCGGGGAAAAATGCCTGCCGGCCTGCCCCACCGGAGCCATTTCCTTCCCGGAAAAGAAAACCGGAAAAACCGAGTGCTCCTGCAGCTGCGGCTCGGGGTCCGGCTGCTGCTGACCTCGCAACGTAAGACTCTCCCTCTCCTCCAAGGAGAGGGAAGAAGAGAGAGGTCAATAATAAAATGTCACACGGGCACAATCACAACAACCGGGTTGGTAGTCTTAAGGGGCTGAAGTGGACCCTGGCCCTGACCGCGTTGCTGATGATAGTGGAGTTCATCGGCGGCTGGCTGTCGGGTTCATTGGCCCTGATCTCGGACGCCGGCCACATGCTGACCGACGTGCTGGCGCTGGGCCTGTCTCTGCTGGCCATCCGCTTTGCCACCGCTCCGGCCAACGCCAAAAAGACCTACGGCTTCTACCGGCTGGAGATCCTGGCGGCGCTGCTGAACGGCGTGACCCTGATATTATTGTCGGGATACATCTTCTACCAAGCCTGGCAGCGCTTCAGCTCGCCCACCGAGATCAAGAGCGGGTTGATGATAATAGTCGCTTTGGCCGGCCTGGCGGTCAACCTAGCCGGGTTCTTCATTCTGCGGGCCTCCAGCAAGGAAAACCTGAACGTGCGGGGAGCGTTCCTGCACGTGGTGGGCGATCTGCTGTCCTCGGCGGCGGTGGTCATAGGAGGTCTGGTGATCCGCTTCACCGGCTGGCTGATGATAGACCCGATATTGAGCGTCCTGATAGGCGTCATGATACTGAAGGGGGCTTACAGCCTGGTAAAAGAATCGGTGGACATCCTGCTGGAAGCCGCGCCGGAGGGGATGGAGAGCCGGGAAATTGAAAAGGCCCTGACCGGGATCAAAGGGATCAAGGCCGTGCACCACCTGCACGTCTGGAGCCTGTCCTCGGGGATCCATGCCTTGAGCGCCCATGTGCAGATAGACGATCAGATGACCAGCCAGAGCGATGCGCTTTTGTCAGAAATACAGGAATTGCTGGAGCATAAATTCGGGGTACTGCACACCACCATCCAGTTTGAATGCGCCGAGTGCGCGGACATGACATGCTCCCCGGTTAACTGCGGAGCGCACAAATAGTAGCTTCAGAAAATAACCGGCGCCCTCTTGACAAATATCTTTAATTTGGCTATAATGCCAAATAGCCAAATATAAAGGACGATCATGACTCTAAAAGAAAAAGCCAAATACCAGGCCAGGGCCGCCATCATCAAGGCTCTGGCTCACCCCACCAGGCTGTTTATGGTGGACAAACTGTCGGAAAAACCTTATTGCGTTTGCGAGCTTACCGCCATGGTGGGCGACGACATCACTACTGTCTCCAAGCACCTTACGGTTTTGAAGAATGCCGGGCTGGTGGCGGTGGAGAAAAAGGGCACCCAGGTCTTCTACCATCTAAAGCTTCCCTGCATTATGGGCTTTTTAAGCTGCGCCGAGGAAACCATGAAAGACAGGCTTAAGGAACAGAATAAATTATTCCATTAAACCTTGGAGGAGTAAAACATGTCGAAGAATTGGTACCCAATTCTTAATTATGAAGCCTGCACTGTCTGCGGGGCCTGCATTAAAAAATGCAGCCACGGCGTTTTTGCCGACAAAGGCGGAATGATGGTGGTGGTCAATCCGGTAGGCTGTGTTGAAGGTTGCCACGGCTGCCAGAAGCTATGCCCGGCCGGGGCCATCAGTTATTTTGGCGAAAATGATCCCAAGGTAACGCCGTCCGGGTGCGGTTGTGATTGTAAATAAAAAACAATAATACAAGGGGAAAAATAAATGAAGATCCAGATCCTGGGCACCGGCTGCCCCAAATGCAAGACCCTGGCCGCCAATGCCGAAAAGGCTGTGGCGGAGCTGGGAATTCAGGCCGAAATAGAAAAAGTGACCGACATCAAGGCGATCATGGCCCTCGGGGTGATGATGACCCCGGCCCTGGCCATAGACGGCGTGGTTAAGTCTTCGGGCCACCTGCTGTCGCCGGAACAGATCAAAAAAATGATCAGTTAACAGAGAGGGATACATTTATGAAAAAACTACTGACCCTGGTGCTGCTGGCCACCCTGGTCTTATCGGCCTGTTCCAATGCCGCCGATACCACCTCGGCAAAAGCAAAGGCAAAGAAAACCAAACAGACAAAGGCCATTGTCAAAACGGCCCCAGTCAAAAGTGACAGCGCTCAAGCCAAAACTGTCAAGATCCCCAAATTGGTGGACCTGGGCGCCGGGAAATGCATCCCCTGTAAGATGATGGCCCCCATCCTTGATCAATTAGAGAAGGACTTCAGGGGCCAGATGGACGTGGTGTTCATAGACGTCTGGCAGAACGCCGACGAAGGCAGCAAGTACAAGATCCGGGTGATACCCACCCAGATATTCTACAGCCCGGAAGGCAGGGAACTTTTCCGGCACGAGGGTTTTTATTCCCGGGAGGACATCCTGGCCAAATGGAAAGAACTGGGTTTTAACTTTACAACGGAGAGTAAAAAGTGATGCTCAAAAGATCAAAGGCTTGCATTTTTAGTCTGTTGGCAGCATTTCTCACGCTGTCTTCGGCCGGGTGCAATGCCGCAAATGAATATTCTGCCGCCGGGCAAACAGTTGATCTGGCCTGTCCGGGCCTGGCCTCGGTCTCCCTGGGACAGGCGGTTCTGGCCAAACTGCCCGGGGGCGTGCTGCTGCGCTCCGGCGATGTTTCCCTTAAAACCAAGGACCTTGAGGCCGAAATAGCCAAGGCTCCGCCGGAGACCAGGGAACAGCTTAAGAAAAACAGTTTTTTCCTGCTGGAACAGATGGCCACCGGAAAACTGCTGGCCAAAGTAGCCCGTCAGGATGCGGCGGCCAAGAACGTTGACATTTCCGGCAAGAGCGACAATGAAATAATCCAGAAATATTTTGAAGGATTGACCGCCGGCATCACGGCCAGCGATTCCGAGGCGGCTGCCTTCTATCGGGAAAACAGGGATGCCTGCGGCGGGGCCACTCTGGAGCAGATGAAAGGCCAGCTGAATCAATATCTGATCCAGCAGAAAAAACAGGAATTTGCGGCAAACCATGTCCGCAACCTGGGCCAAACCGTTCCCATCGAAGTTTCGGCCTCCTGGGTCAAAGCCCAGGCAGTCCTGGCCAGGGAAAACCCGGTGGACAAGGCCCGGACCAGCGGTATGCCGACCATGGTGGATTTCGGAGCCGACGGCTGCCGGCCCTGCGACATGATGTCGCCCATCCTGGAGGAACTGGTGAAGGAATACGCCGGAAAAGCCAACATCCTGTTCGTCCACGTCCGCCAGGAACAGATCCTGGCCGCCCGGTTCGGCATTCAGTCAATACCGGTGCAGGTGTTTTTTGACAAAAACGGCCAGGAGGTTTTCCGGCACACCGGGTTCTTCCCCAAGGAAGAAATAGAGAACCAGCTCAAAAATCTGGGATTATAATATGATTGAATCCATCTTCATAAAGCTGTCCCATGCGGTGGAGGGTGCTCCCGCCATCGCGCTGATCGCCTCGTTCCTGTGGGGCATCCTCAGCATAATCCTCAGTCCCTGCCACCTGGCTTCCATCCCGCTGATCGTGGGCTTTGTGGACGAACAGGGCCGGATCTCCACCAAGCGGGCCTTCAGCATCTCATTGCTTTTCGGGCTGGGGATATTGCTTACCATTGCGGTCATCGGCGGGGTTACCGCAGCCTTGGGGCGGATGCTGGGCGACATCGGACGGTGGGGCAATTATTTTGTGGCCGCCATATTCTTTCTGGTGGGACTGCACCTGGTCGGTTTGATCCCCATGCCCTGGGCCGGGGCCAATGCCTCGGGCTACAAAAGAAAAGGTTTGCTGGCCGCTTTTGTTCTGGGCCTGATCTTTGGAATAGCCCTGGGCCCCTGCACCTTTGCCTACATGGCCCCGATGCTGGCGGTGGCCTTCCGCACCGCTTCCACCAACCCCATTTACGGGGCCGGGCTGCTGCTGGCCTATGGGATCGGACACTGCTCGGTGCTGGTGCTGGCCGGGACCTTTACCGAGGTCATCCAACATTATCTAAATTGGAGCGAGAAATCCAGGGGCACGGCCATCGTCAAGGTAGTCTGTGGAATATTGGTGATCCTGGGCGGGGTCTACATGATATTCACGGCCAGATAAAGAGAGGGGAAATTACATCATGGATTGGAAAAAAGAGTACAAATACCTGCTGTGGATGATGGGTGGCTTTCTGGCCTTCTTCTATCTGCCGGTGGGCTGGCCCCGGTTCGACAATGCCATCGTCGAAGGGCTGCAACTGACCAAGTGGTATGCCCGGGAACATGTGCTGTTGTGTCTGATCCCGGCCTTCTTCATCGCCGGAGCCATTACTGTGTTCGTCAGCCAGGAATCGGTGCTGCGCTATCTGGGGCACAAGGCCAACCAGGTGCTGGCTTACGCCGTGGCCTCGGTGTCGGGGACCATTCTGGCGGTCTGCTCCTGCACGGTGCTGCCGCTGTTTGCCGGGATATACAACACCGGAGCGGGTCTGGGGCCGGCCACCGCCTTTTTGTATTCCGGCCCGGCCATCAATGTGCTGGCCGTCATCCTGACCGCCAAGGTGCTGGGGCCGGAGATGGGCCTGGCCCGGGCCATCGGAGCGGTGGTCTTCAGCGTGGTGATCGGCCTGTTGATGCATTTTATCTTCCGTAAGGATGAGGCCAAGCGGGCCCAGGACATGGCCGAAATGCCGGTTCCCCAATCCAAGCGGCGGCTGTGGCAAAATGTGGCGTATTTCGGGCTGATGGTGGCCATCCTTATCTTCAGCAACTGGGGCAAACCCCAGGGGGCCGGAGGTTTTTGGCAGGCCATGTATTCAGTCAAGTGGATATTAACAAGCATCTCGGCCATAATCTTCGGCTGGGTGCTGTATAAATGGTTTGACCTTGCCTGGTGGAAGATAGCCATTACCGGGGCGATAGTGGCGGTTCTTTCCATCATCTTTTCCCACGAACCGCTTATTCCCTTCGGCGCTGCGGTCATCGGGCTTTCGGTAATTACCGCCACCGACAAGGGCGAGGCCGGAACCTGGTTCGAGTCGGCCTGGGGTTATGCCAAACAGATATTTCCGCTGCTGCTGTTCGGGGTGCTGGCCTCCGGGTTCTTTCTGGGCCGGCCGGGATATGAGGGGATCATTCCCTCGGCCTGGGTGGCTAAATTGGTGGGAGGCAATTCCCTGGGGGCGAACTTTTTTGCCTCCATCGTCGGGGCCTTTATGTACTTTGCCACACTGACCGAGGTTCCCATCCTTCAGGGTCTGTTGGGCTCGGGAATGGGCAAAGGCCCGGCCCTGGCATTGCTGTTGGCCGGCCCGGCCTTGTCGCTACCCAGCATGCTGGTGATCCGCACAGTTCTGGGCACAAAGAAGACGATGGTATATATTTCCCTGGTGGTAATAATGGCTACCTTTACCGGAATGATTTATGGCTGGTTGTTCTGACGGACCGTTTAACTTAAGAGGGGAAAGGGTTAATAATGCAGGTTGTGATTGAATGGACCAAAGACATGCAATACCTGGCCCAGGATGATGAGGGACACGGCATAATTGTGGAATCCCGCCGGGAAAAAATTCCGGCCGGGTATTCTCCCACCAAATTGCTGTTGGCGGCCGCTGCCAGCTGTATGAGCAACCATCTGCTGGAGGTGCTGGTCAAAAAGCGGATAGCGGTCACCAAACTCCGGGTGCTGGCCGATGGGGAGCGGGCCGCGGAACACCCCAAAAAATTTAAAAGCATCACCCTGACTTTCGAGGTGCAGGCCAATGTTTCCCTGGAGGTTCTGGATGGAGTGTTGCTTCTGGTAAAGGAAAAATATTGCTCGGTGCTGAACAGTTTGGATCCGCAGATGGCCGTGAAAACAGAAAGTCGAATTGTGGCCTAACCGCGGTTTATGACAGGAGGCCGTCTCGCTGTACAGGTCCAGTGGCGGTCTCTTTTTTGTTTTCAGGGGTTGATTGGCCCAAGGAGCTTTCGGTAATTGCCATCAACCCCTTGACTTTTGTTTAAACCTTTTGTATCATATATATGTCTAATACATATAAACAAGGAGATGGATGACCGCTGATAGCTCAGATGCCGACCGCCGTATCGTAAAAGCTCCGGTTGGATGCGACTGCCATAGCCGCCGGACCCCCCGGTTCGTTGTTCCAAGCCTGCTTTTATTGCTTAAGGGGAAGCCGGGGTATGGTTATGAACTGATGCAGAGGCTTGGGGAGTTGGGGCTGTTTGACGGCCCGGCCGACCCAGCCGCCGTTTACCGGACGCTAAGAAAGTTGGAATCAAACAAACTGGTCCGGTCTGTCTGGGATACTAAAAATACTGGTCCTGCCCGCCGTTGTTACCGCATTACCGCGGCCGGCCAGAGATCCCTTAAAGCCTGGAAAGCAGTGATTGCCGAACGGAAGATGAAATTGGAACAATTACTGAAAATGTTTGACGGCAAATAAACCGGAAGCCATTAGATATTACGGCTAAAATTAAAGGAAGGACAATGAAATGAGCTTACTTTCGCTGGCTGATGTCAGGAAGGATTACCTGGCCGGAGATGTTACGGTACAGGCCCTTAAGGGGATAAACCTGACGGTAGAAAAGGGTAAATTCATCTCTTTTGTAGGACCGTCCGGCAGCGGGAAGACCACCCTGTTGAATCTGGTTGGCTGCCTTGACAAACCGACAGAGGGAACCGTCACCGTGGCCGGGGTGGAGGTCAACCGGATGGACCGGAAGACTTCGGCTAAATTCCGGGGCGATAACATCGGGTTTATTTTTCAGAATTTTAACCTGATCCCGGTCTTAACGGTCTATGAAAACGTGGAATATCCTTTGATCATGGTCCAGGACATAGCCCTGAAAGCGCGGAAACAAAAGATCGATGACATGCTGGACCGGGTCGGGATGGCAGACCAGAGGAATAAATACCCCTCCCAGCTTTCCGGGGGCCAGAAGCAGCGGGTGGCCATTGCCCGGGCTTTAGTCATGGATCCCAAACTGGTTTTGGCGGACGAACCCACGGCCAACCTTGACCATGACACGGCCTATAAGGTGATCGGGCTGATGCACCAGATGAAGAAAGAGTTCAACACCTCCTTCATCTTTGCCACCCATGACCAGAAAATAGTCGGCGAGGCCGAGATCATCTACACCATGGAAGACGGCCTGATAACCAAAGTCCAGGCAAACGGAACCGCCGGGGGAGGAATAAAATGAAGAACATTATAAAGATCTCCTGGCGCAATCTGTTAAGATATACCCGCCGGACGCTGTTGACCTCGTCGCTGATAGCGGTGGGCGTGGCCCTGGTGATAATATTCGGAGGGATTGGGGCCTCGTTCAAGGACGAGGTCATAGGCACCATCACCAATTCCAACCTGGGCGACATTCAGATCCACAAGAAAGGGTATGTCGGTTCGATGGATAATCTGCCGCTGGATATTGCCATCCCGGAGCAGGGTTTGAATAAAATAAAATCGCTGCTGGATGCCAATCCCGAAGTGAAGGCCTATTCGGAAAGGATCAGATTCGGGGCGATGATCAGCAATTTTGCCCAGACCACCAGCATGAGGGTGACCGCAGTTTATCCCGAGAAAGAAAGCATCACCTGTCCGGCCCTGACGGAAAGGATAAAGGAGGGAAATTCAGACCCCAAAACCTTCGTCCAGCCGGGGTCGATTGTAATTCCCGCCAATATCGCCGCCGGAATGAACCTTAAAATCGGGGACGATGCCGTATTGGTGGCCACCAACAAGGACGGTTCGGTGAACGGAGTGACCTTTAAAATCTCCGGTATTTCGGAGAATATCCTCGGTCCGCAGGGCAAGGACGGATACATTCACATTGATGATGCGGTTTCCCTTTTAAGGATCGAGAACGGGGAGATCACCGAAATAGCCGTAAAGCTGAATGATTTTGACAAGCTAAAGAAGGTATATTCACGGCTTAAGGGCGAACTGGCCCAAATCCCAGGGAAGGACTCGGGCAAACCGGCATTTGAGGTCCATTCCTGGGAGGAGTTATCGCCCTTTTCCAGCATTGTAAAAATAGTGACCCTGCTGATCTTGGTGGTCAGGTTGGTGCTGGTGTCCATCGTTTTGATCAGCATCCTCAATGTCATGATGATGTCCGTTTATGAGCGGATTGGAGAGATCGGCACCATCGCATCCATCGGGACGCCGCCCTCCAAGATCCTGGCGCTATTCCTGACCGAAGGCCTCCTGCTTGGCTTTTTCAGCGCCCTGGCCGGGATCATTTTTGGGACGGGGCTTCTGATGATCGTGGCGGCGGCGAAGCTGAACTTCGTTTTCGGGATGATGAAGCTTTCCCTGTCCCCGCAGATACCCACGGCGGAAATAATTTTATCCCTGATCATAGTGGTCGTCATTTCTGCCTTGGCCAGCCTGCAGCCGGCGCTCAAGGCGTCAAAAATGGAGCCGGTGGAAGCGTTAAGACATGTATAACCAGAAAGGAACTACGATGAAAAGAATGCTATTATTGTTGCCGCTGTGGTTGGCCTCCGTTATAGGACCGGCCCTGGCCCAGGACGGCAACCAGCTGCTGAAAAGGATCGACGAAAAGCTGATGCCGGAAAGCTACGAGTCTTACCGGAAGCTGATCAATGCCGAGCCCAACGGACGGAAAAAAGAGTTTGTCTTTTATACCGCCAAAAAGGGAAAGGACAAGGTGGCCATGCTGTACCTTTCCCCGGCCAGCGAAAAGGGCCGGACCACCCTGCGGCTGGGCGACAATATGTGGCTGTATATTCCCAATGTGGGCAAGCCGATACGCATAACCAGCCTGCAATCCATCACCGGAGGGGTGTTCAACAACGCCGATATCATGCAGGTTGATTACAACGCGGAATACGATGTAGAAAAGACGGAGGAGTCGGAATCGGAATACATCCTGACGCTAAAAGCCAAGAATAAAACCGTGGCCTATGACAAGCTCAAGATGTGGGCCGCCAAGGACGATATATTGAAAAAAGTGGAGTGCTATTCCGCCAGCGGGATGCTGATAAAAACTTTGGAGTTTAAGGAACTGAAGGACTTTGGCCAGGGGGTGGTGCGGCCTTCGGTCATAGAAACATACAGCCCGCTGTACAAGGGCTATCTTTCAACCATGATCTATTCCCAGGTGAAACCGAGGACCTTCAAGGAAGAGGTGTTCACCATAAACTATATGTCCCGGCTTGAGGGATTAAGAAAATGAGGGCGTTGACGGGGTTATTCTGCTTGTTGCTCTTCGGCGCGGCTGCCCGGGCCGAAGAGCCTGCCTTTGAGATGCCCCCGGCCGAGACTCAAAAGGAGACCCTGGAGTTAAGCGGCAACCTTGATGCCAGATATTCCCTGATAAAAAGCAGAAACAGTTCAGCCCTGTATGCCCTGCAGTATTACAACCGGACTTTGTCCGATGTCCTGTCCTCGTACCGGGCCGACTTTTATCTGAACGGGGACTACCAGACCGGAAATGCCGGGATTCATTTAAAGACCTATTCGATGTATTATGGCTCCAGCCAGGCAAACTTTGACCTGTATGAGCTGTATGGAAATGTAAGCATATCAGACAATTCTTTCCTGGTGCTGGGGCAAAAGATGTACAATTGGGGCAAAGGCTATGCCTTCAATCCGGCGGGGTATGTCAATCCCAAAAAGGACCCGGAGAACCCCGATCAGTCGCAATCGGGCCTTTTGTCCATGAATTACCAATATACCAAAAGTTTTACCGGAAAGGCGCTTAATAATATATCAATTGATCTGATCCTGTCGCCTTCAGCGAACACCATCAACGGCAAAGTAGCGGAAGCGGAAAATACCGACATCGCCGGAAAGATTTATTTGCTATTGTGGAACACTGATATAGATCTGATGGGATATTACAGCCGGATAAATCCCCAAAAATATGGAATTGATTTTTCCCGGAATGTTATTCCCAGCCTGGAGATCCACGGAGAGTACAGCCTTTTCACCAACCAGCCAAGATATTTTATCCTGAGCGACACCCTTCGGACAGAAAACATTGACGGTTCTTCTTATCTTTTTGGGTTCCGATGGCTGAATAGCTGGAGCATCACCACTATCGGGGAATATTACCGGAATGGGGCCGGGTTAAGCAAAGCTGAATTTGAAAAATACCATGACTTTTTGGCAAACGCTGTTGCCGCGGGAAACAATATTGCCGTCTCCGGAGCCCTGAATACCAGTAAAAAGTATTTCAGCGATCCGAACCTGATGCGGGAATATTTGTACCTTAAAGTATCATGGCAGGAGCCTTTTAACTGGCTTTACTTTACGCCAGCCGTTCAGTTGCTTTATAATCTTGCAGATCGCAGCTATTCTGCCGGTCTACCGGTCAGCTATAAACCGATAACCAATCTTGAATTCGTATTTTGGCCGACTGTTTTTATCGGAGGGGAAAACACAGAATATGGAAGCAAGCAGTATGAAGGCAAGGCGGAGTTTTGGGCCAGATTCTATTTTTAGGGTTTTTATCCCATGACACTGGATAGCTTTACCCCACGGAGTGCTTTTAGCTGCCAAGTGCAGTAGCAGGGGCAATTCTGTGGAACAGTCCCAATTATTTAATAATTTATGTTGATTCTTATTATTACAACTGCTGTTGCGCTTCTGGCATCATCCTTGGCCGACCGGAGAAAGACTCTGGAAGGTCTTAAGAAGAGCTATAAGATGTTCCTGGGCATATTGCCGATGTTACTCAACGTTCTGATCCTGGTCAGCATCGCGCTCTATCTGGTCCCCAAGGAGACCTTGGCCAAATGGCTGGGGGCCAACTCCGGTCCGGCCGGCTATGCCATTGCCGCGGTGATCGGCTCGATAGCGCTGATCCCCGGCTTTGTGGCCTTTCCGCTGGCCGCCATGCTGCTGAAAAGCGGCGTGGGCTATGCGGTGGCGGCGGTATTCATCACTACCCTGATGATGGTTGGGATTCTAACCCTCCCGTTGGAGATCAAGTTTTTCGGCCGAAAAGCCGCCTTGATGCGGAACGGTCTAAGTCTGGCCGGGGCCCTGTTGATCGGACTGTTGATGAGGGTATTCATGTGAAAAAGCTGGTCCAAAAATTGGGACTGGGCGAATATCTATTGGTGGTCCTGTTTGGGCTGGCTTTGCTGGCAGCGCGCTTTACCGGCTGGTCCTTTGGCCTGGGTGCGGGAAAGAACTTTTGGGCCTTCTTTTCCGAGATGATAACCTTTTTGCCGCTGATGTTCATCCTGATCGGGCTGATAGATGTTTGGACGCCGAAGGAAAAAATCGAGAAACATATCGGCCCCGGTTCCGGGTTTAAGGGAACAGTCTGGATCATCCTTTTAGCCATGCTGCAGGCCGGTCCGCTTTACGGGGCTTTTCCGGTGGCCTACCTGTTGTGGAAGAAGGGCTGCAGCATAAAAAATATCTTTATCTATCTGGGAGCCTTTTCCACCTTAAAGATACCGATGCTGACCTTCGAGATCGGTTTTTTGGGACTGAAATTTTCCCTGCTGAGGTCGTTGCTCACCCTGCCGGTGTTCATCGGCATCGGCTATTTAATGGAATCCTATTTGCGGGGCAGGAATTTTAAAATAATTAACCCCGGAGACAGTGATCATGCGCAAGGTGCGTAAGATCCAGCAGATGGTGATACTGTTCGGGATACTGACCATGGAGACCATCATCAGCGAGTACATTTTTAACATCCCAATCTGACCACAGCTATTAGCTATAAGCTGTAAGTATCAGAACGGGGCAATTCAGACAATAAAAAACGGGCCGATATCGGCCCGTTTTTTATTGAGAAACACCAGGGTTCCCCCCAAGTCACGGCAATCTGACGATCTTACTCAATATCCGGTGCTTGCCTATTTCGGCTTTGACCAGATAACAGCCTGCCGGGACCCTTGATCCGCGGCCGTTGCAGCCGTCCCAAAGCCAGGAATAGCGTCCCGGTGGAAGGATTTCCTGTTGTATGCCTTTCACCAGCTGGCCGGCGATATTGTAAACTCCCAGAGACACCACGGTGTTGGGCTCGGCCACCTGATAAACGATGGAGACCCTTTGTCTAAACGGGTTGGGAGATACTTCCATCAGGGTACTGAAAGTATCAATGCGGGCGGTTGCGGATACCGGCCCGAAATAGAGCACTTTTCCGTCGGTTTCCTGCCGGCCCAGACGGTAATAATACTTTTGCCCGCCGGTCAGGCCCCTGTCGGTCCAGCTGTAATCACTGGGCATGCCGGTGTTTTCCCGGGCGGCTATTATTCCAACCAGCTGATATCCCCCTTCCGGGGCGGTTGATCTTTCTATCAGCCAGCGGTAAACGTTCATTCCGGTTTCTGCCCTCCATTTGAGGGTGATGGAGTCGGTGCAGACCTGGGCGGTAAAATAGGAAAGCTCCACCGCCAGCGGCAGTCCGAAACCAGTAGTATTCAGCCCCACAAAATACCTGGCGGTATCGTCCTTGGCCGGAGCGTTGTGCCAGACCACCAGGGAGAACCAGCCGGTAGTGTCGGCGGTAAATAAAAACTGCTGTCCGGGCAGGGTCAGACCGTCAAGCTGGCCCACCGCCTGGCTGCGGGGCTTGTATTCACTCCCGCTGGGGCTGAATACCGCAAAACCCAGGCTGGCCGGCCCGGCAGCCAGGGAGCAAGCGGCGTAATAATTTATCCCCTGGCTTAAGCTGACGTCATAAGTATGCACCACCTGATATTCCCCCATGGTCTTCACGGTGCTCCAGCCGGAGCTGGGTATGGTGCCGTCCTGCAGGCAGAACTGAAGATAATAGTCGCCGTCCCCTGATTTCTCGGTGCGGTAGACCCCTGGATAATAACGGGTTCCTCCCGCCAACTTGTTGCCGTTAACGGCTATCACCTCGACCGAATCCCAGCCCAGATCCGATTCGGTTAACACCGTGGTGAAACCGCTTTCGGCCTTGCCATAGGGATCGCCGTAGATCCTCAGTTTATAGTCGGCCCCGGCCGACGGTTTCAGGCCCACCGCGCTCCAGTAGTTGGTGGTGGCCTGGGTATAGCCGTCGCAGTTGTAATCCGGGTTCGCCGGATCGGTGACATTTACCGGCGGGGTGGGAACCTGCAGGGTAGTGTCGTCGGGCAGCCGGTACGGGGTCCAAACCCATTGTTGGGCGAAGATATTGTTATCCCTGGTATTTTCATAAAGAATGCGTTCCTCATAGTCGGCGTACAGCCTCAAGGTGTGGCGCCCTCCGAATACCCACATCGGGTAATCGGCCACCGTCTCGGTCCACCAGGCCGGCAGGCGAAAATCCTCCAGATAGGCATAGAGCCACTCGTCCACATACAGCCCGACCCGGAAGGTATCGGCCACGTCTACCGAAGTTGAATCGATGACGCAGAAGTCCATGAAGGTGGTGTCCTTGGCCGCGGTCAGCAGGCCGGGCAGGGTGTCGCTGACAACAGAGGTGCCCCTGAGCCTGGACGGCACCAGAGGAAACTCCCAGCTCTCCGGCTTATATGGCGCCAGGTCGCATTCGCGGGGGAAGTTTTTAAGATTGGTATTGAAATAGACGTCGAAGCCCAATCCCCAGGAAACATTACGGTTGTCGGCCCAGGCCACCCGGGGGTTCTCCGAGAGAAGGCTGAGGGCAATTCCTTTTTGCCCGCCGACGCAGGTGCTGCTGTCGCTGGCGATCTGGGCGGCATTGAATGTTTTTCCGGTGTCAACCGACCAGCGGACATAGGTCCAGCTGCTGTCATGGCTGTAAGCCAGCCAGCAGGTAGTGTCCTGGGCCCAGAGGGCCGGGTATCTTTCCTCGGCTGTTGTTCCCGAGGCATATACCGCCGGGCCGGCGAAGGTTTTGCCGCCGTCCTTGGAGCTGCGCACCAGAATGTCATAGTCGGTTTGTTTGTAATACGCCCGCTGCCCCGCCAGGTAGAGGAATTTGCCCGATGCCGAAAGGTCGGGAAAACGGTCGTGGTGATAAGTGGCTATTCCATAGGAAGACGTGTTCCAGGCAAAGGTGTCTCCCGGCGCGCTAAGCCCCCCTGATTTGGCATACATAATATCGGTTGAGTCCGAGTCGGCCGGCGCCGAGGAGAACCGCAGTTCGTAGGCCACCGCCACCAGACTGTCGCTGACGCATACCGCCGGATGGCGTTCGGAATTTGCGCTGTAGGCGATATGGTTGATCCGGCCCAGCCAGTTCACCCCACCGTCCCGGGAATAGGCATAGCCGATATCGTAATCGCTGCCGTTGCCGTAGTAGTCGTATTGCCAGGTCACCACCACCCTGGTGGAGTCGCTCTTTCTGCCCGCCGCCACCCTGGGCCAGTGGCATTTGGGGTATTCTGCCTTCCAGGATATCAGATAATCAAAATTCCACTTGTCCCCGCCCGAGGACCAAACATACTGCATTCCCAGGGTGTCGTCGGTCTGGTAGACCAGGAATAACTCATCGTTGGCGGAGGCCGCCAGGCTTGGCCGGAAATAATTGTAGTTATCATCCCCCAGGTAGGTAAGGTCCTCCCAGTTGTTGCCTCCGTCGGTGGATCGGGCCAGCCAGACCTCGTATTTGCCGGTGCCGGAGTACAGCCAGTCATAGGCGACATAGAGCCGTCCCTGGCTGTCCTTTGTCATCGATGGGCGCTGCTGATCGTCCTGGTAGTTGGAAACAGCGTGGTTCCTGCCCCATCCCTGGACTTTGCCCGGGTTGTCCTGTTTGTCGGATGCAGGGGGAACCTTTTCGTCACGGTAAAGCAATCTCATCGTTCCGGAAACCTTAGCCGGCATGTCACCGCCTTGCCCGGGGGCGAATACTTTTGCCGCATTAGGGCGGTCGGCTGATCTCCGGAGGTTTTTGACCAACGCTCTTTTTAACGCCTTCTGCGATGCCGGTATAATTCTTCCGGCGGCCCCGTCCGGGCTCCGTCCAGCCTTGCCCAGCCGCAGCAATTCGCTTGGTTCCGCCTCTTCCCCGGTTATCACAGGTTTTTTCTCATAAACAATAATTTGTGCGGGCAAGGGGTTGATGTTTATGAAAAAAAAGGCCAGCAGGCCGGATAATGCTATTGGTTTCAGCATCATGGTGGACACTCCTCATAATACAAGTGGCAATTATTGCGAAAGGGCAATTCCCGCAATCCGGGTATTGCCCTTTCGCATATGGCTCAAAGGTTTTTAAAGATCTATTTCACCAGCACCATTTTCCGGGACTGGCTGAAATTACCGGAAGACAGCTTGTAAATGTAGACTCCTTCGGAGACCATTCTCCCCGCCTCATCCTTGGCGTCCCATATCACCTGCTGTTGGCCCGATTTCTGATAGCTGTTGACCAGGGTCCGCACCAATTGCCCGTTGAAGTTGTAGATCTTCAATGAAACTTCGCCCGGGTTTTCCAGTTGATAGGATATCTGGGTCTTGTAGCGGACCGGGTTGGGGGTGTTCTGGGCCAGAGCCGTGAACCGGGGCATATCAGGCTGTGCGAACCTGTCGTTCACCACGATCTCGTTCTCGGAGACTGTCCAGGAGGACGGCGGGGTGTAAAGCACGGCGGAATTGGCGGCGGCGGCGGTGCCCAGACCCAGGGTCCCGGCCTGGTTCTCCACCCCGGAGACGTAGGTCTCGGTAGTGATGGCGCCCCACTGGATCCTGATCTTGCCGTCGGGGGTCAGGATGATCTGGAAGGTCTGGGTGCTGGTGTTGGAATAGTTCTTGACGGCGTTGAAGGACACCACGAACTTGGTGGCCGAGGAGTAGTAGGTGATGGTGCCGCCGCCGGAGACGTTCAGGTCCCTCCACAATCCTGCGATCAGGGCGTTGGGGGCCGCGGTGTTGGGGATGGCGGCCGGGGTATAGGCGGTGGAACTGGTGCCGAAGTTGAGGAACCCGTTGGAGCAGATGTTGACCGTGGTGTAGGCGGTGCCGTAGAAGTTGAAGGTGAATCCGATGGATTTATTGACGTAGGCGTCATCCCCGGTGCAGCCCGAAGCCGTGGTAGCCGAGGCGTCCCAGCTGTAGCTGGCCGCAGCCTTGGTGTAGTTGGGGGCGGTGGTGCCGCCGCCCGAGCTGCCGCCCTTTATGTAGTCGTCCCACAGGGTGCTGGAAGCGACGGGAAGGTTATTATAGGCGGCATCGTAGTTGGAGCCATCTATCTTGCAGTGGTAGACGGCTATGCCCCGGGCGTTGGCGTAGGTCGAGTTGTTCTTATAGAGCTTGACCGCGTTCAGAACCGCCGTGGTGCACTGCCCGGCCGCGTACTTCAGGCCGGCCGGCACCGTCTGGGCGCAGATCTTGCGTCCGAAGTCCACCAGGTCGATGTGGTACTGGAAGTAGCTGGAGGAGAACTTGAGGGTGTTGGTCAGGGCCGAGCTGATGGCCGAGGAGTAGCCTGCCCCCCGGGCCTTCATCAGCGAGTCGGCCAAGGCGTTGACTTTGGAATTGAGATTGGCCACCTGGGTCAGGTCCACCACCGACAGGGTGGATTGGGAAGTGCCGTTGATGATGGCCTTGCCCATGTCAATGGCCGACATGGTGGGGGTGGTGTTGAGGTTGTTGAGCCAGGTGGTGTAGTACCAGCCGGCCGCTCCCTCGGTTTCCTCGGAGACGTTGGCCGCATTGGCGTAGTTGCGGGAGATGTCCAGCACTTCCCACATTCCCATCAGGCAGGCGTCCCAGCCGATGTGATCCAGGTTCCTGCCCAGGTGCGACTTGATCTGGCTCATGGCGCTGGCGAACTCGCCGTTGGCGATGCCGATCACCGAGCCGTGGGAATCGTCGTTGGAGAAGCCCTTGATGGCCTCGGTCTCATCGCTCTTCTTGTACCAGCCGTCGCCGTGGTCCCACATGATCAGTGAATATTTGTTGGCCGGGTAATTGGTGATGGCCCAGGTGGCGAAGTTGACCAAAGTGGTCGGGCTGCCCATATCCACCTCGCCGATGTCCGAGATCTGGTAGGCTGCCGTTGGTTTCATACCGTTGGCGATCTTGAAACGCTTGCAGGTGGTCCAGTTGTCGTATTGGGTGTCATAGCTCGAGGAGCGGTCCATCTGGACGATGACGTTGACCTTGCCCGAGCTGTAGGAGGAGGCCGCCATCTCCAGGAAGTCGTTGATGCCGTCCGGTTCCAGGTTGTTGTCGGCGTTCAGGTAGACCATGATTGTCCATTCGGCGCCGCCGGTGGAGGCCGCCGCCTGGCTGACGGTGACGGTCTTGGGCGATCCGGTGGTGTTCGAGGGAGAGGTGGCGGTGACCGTCACCGTGGCCGACCGGGATCCCCCGGTGTTGCCGGCCGCGGTCATGGTGAAGCTGCCCGGGGTGTTGCCCGATGAGGAAGAGACCGTCAGCCAGCTCTGGTTGGAGGACACGGAATAGGAGATTACTTCCGTGGTGGCGGAATTGGTGACGCTGACCGAGCTGGAGGTGCCTCCGCCGGCCGCCACCGACCAGGAGGTCGTGCTCAGCGCCAGGTTGGGGGCGGTGCCGCCGGAGACGGAGATGGTCAGGCCGTAATTTCCTGACGTCCCGGAATAGTATTTGCCCTTGGCATACCAGTAACCGGTGGCATCCGCGGTGAAGACCACCGAATCGGCCAGACCGGCCCCGGCGGTGCTGGAGGCCTTTTGGGCCTGGGAGGGATTGAACAGGAAGAGGTCGAAGTCCAGCCCGGTCCCCGGGGTGATCTTGACCTTGATCAGCTGTCCGGCGGTGACGCTGAACTTGTAATAATCGGTGGTGTCGGTGCTGCTCAGGTAGCAGCCGGTCCAGGAGCCGGGGTTGACGGCGGTGGCCGCGGTAAAGGTGTTGCCGGCATCGGCGCCGGTTCCGGCATCGTTCTGGGTGGTCGTGGTGGCGGTGCCGGTCAGCACCACGTCGTCAATGTAGGCCCCGGTGTTCTGGACACTGGCGTCGCTCTTGAACCAGAAGCGGATGGAGGTGGCGGTGGTTGGGATGGTCACGGTCTGCTGGGCCCAGCTCTGGTAGCTGCCGGCCCGGGACCAGGCGGTGGTCCAAGTGCTGCCGACCAGATACTGGAGGTATACGTAGTCGTATCCGCTCTCAGTGTACTGCCAGATGTAGAACTTGAGGGTGGCGCTAGTGTATCCGGAAAGGCTTACCGTCCGGGTCATATAGTTGTTCTGGCTGGCCCCGTAAGGGCTGACATTGTCGCACATGGCGCTGTACGAAGCGCTGTTATACTTGGTGCTGGTGGTGGTCCAGCCCCCGGTGGTCGGCGACAGGGTCCAGGCGGACAGGTTGGTCAAGTTGTCGGAGAAGATGGTGGTCTGGGCCAGGGCGCCCCCGGCCAAAATGACCAAAGCCAAAACCAATAAACCTAACCGTTTCATTGTAAAACCTTTCTTCTGTTATTTGGTGATCCATTATGGAGTATTATAGTAGCAATTAGTATGCCAGGCGAATGATTGAATCTATAACATATTGCATACCAAAATATTAATAAAATAATATCCAAAACAAATATCAAATTTTGAAATCACAAAATGTATCATTATGTTACAAAAATATTGTAAAAATCATTGATAATTTAAACAATACTGTTAACATTCAATCCGACAACAGATTGTAAAACGTACCCCGATAAAAATAATGTAAAAAAAAGAGACAGTCCTTAATGGACTGCCTCTTAAAAAAGTGATAGCCTAAAGATTTAGATCTCCGGTATAAGAATCCACGTAAGAAGGCGCTACTTTCAGCTTTCTGGCGGCTGCCCAGATCTTCATCTGATCGCAGGCGTATTTGCAGTCCGGCTCGTAGTAGATGTAACCCAGCTGGTCGAAGGCCTTCATCTGGTAGTAGGTAAAGACGCCGTTGGCCATGCTGGCGTCCCCGTCATATGAATAGGTGGTGGAGCTGGAAGCCACCGCAATCACCCGGCCCGCGGCCTTCAGGGCTGTGGCAAAGGCCCCGATCTGGCAGGCGTCGAAGGCGAAGGCCATTTTGGCCGAGGTGGCGGCGGAAAATTTTGTCTTCATCCAGGTATAGCTCAGGTAGTACATGTCGGTGGAGATCATGTTGCCCTTGGAGCCGTGCCCGGAGTAACAGAAGGCTATCTCGTTGCCGGCGATGGCCCTGCCGGCCAGGGTGTTAATGGCTGATTCGATAGCCGCCTTGGTGGCCTGAAGGTCGGTGATGGTGGTGACCGTATATCCTTCTTTCTGGAGCCTCGAGGCCCAGTCGCGGGCGTCATCATCGCAGTAATTCAGGTCGTTTACGGTTCCGGCATAATTGGAGATGCCGATGCACAGGGCATATTTGGCGCCCTTGGGGGCGGTCTTATCCAGCTCCACCGGCTCGGTGTTGACGATCATAAAGGCCGCCTTGACATCCTCGGGGCGGTCGTCAATGAAATCCGGGCGGACGTAAAGCTGGTGGAAATCTGTTTCTGTCGCGATTTCAGGCGCCAGGGGGTTGTTCTTGCTGCAGCCGGCCGCGATAAGAACTACTGCCATTAAAACAAGCGCTATTCTGCCCAGATTTTTCATTTGACCCTCCAATTTTTGTTGGTTTGTTTCAGATCGTTTGATAAATTTCTAAAATCGACTTACAAAACATAAATAATGCATCTGCCATGCCAAACAGATTCAATCTCAATCATCAATAGTGGTAAATGATCAAAAAGGTGGTGAAACTAGTGTATCATATAGATACAGGTTTGATATAATCAAACATCAGCCGGTTGCCAATTGGAAAACTAATTCCAAAAATTTCAACCTGTTAAGAAATATTTTTAAGATATCTGCAGATTGTTGGTAACACCATGTTTTATTACTGGACTTTGGCAAAATCA
>DHVS01000014.1 GCA_002412795.1 bacterium UBP2_UBA5202
TTACACAAATCATTTTACACCCTCTAATTAAGGGGTATATCTATGAAAAAATTAGTTTTGTTATTTCTATTATTTGCGTTCGCATGTAGTAAAACAACTACGCCTACGAGTTCAACCCCAGCAACTACGAATAATCCACCATGCAAACCGACTATTATTTTCCCTTTAAATAATAGTGAAGGGCAAGCAGTATCATTCCCAATACTAACTTGGAAATCAAGCGACCCTGATGTCGGTGATACAGTGTGTTATAATGTATTTATTGATGTGTATAATCCACCTACAATACAGTATGGTGGTACTTTTTATGATACAACATTAATGATTTCGGACTTATTTGCATATACCACAACCTATTATTGGAAAGTTGTTGCAAAAGACAATCATGGTTTAACCACAAGCGGTGATGTTTGGTCTTTTACTACCAGGGCTAGTCCTTGGATAGAGAAAGCAAATATTATTACGAACAGAGGTTGGTTAGCTTCAGCATTGTATGATAACAAAATTTACTCTATTGGGGGTGAGAGTTCAGATTACTATAATGTTGTAGAGTGTTTTGACATATCTAGCAATACTTGGTCAACAAGATCATCTATGCCAACTGCTAGGAGTGGTTTAATAGCAGAAGCAGTAAATAATCGAATTTATGCTATTGGCGGAGCAAGTGACCCTAATGGATATCTAAAAATTGTTGAAGAATACAATCCAACAACAGATACATGGTCGTCAAAAACATCTATGCCGACGGGGAGGCAGCGTGCGGCTTCGGTTGTATTAAATGGTTTAATATATGTGTTAGGTGGTTTAAATATGGGTATGTCCTCTGGTTGGGTTTTATCAATTGTAGAAGCATATGATCCAGTATCTAATACCTGGACTTCTAAAGCGTCAATGCCTATTGCAAGGTCACAATTTACTGCACAAGTAGTAAATGGTAAAATTTACGTAATGGGGGGTGAAAGCCCAATTGTTTGCGAGTATAACCCAACAACAGATAGCTGGGCTTATAAATCTGATATGCCATTTTATCGTGAAAACCTGACTTCTGCAAAATATGACAATAAAATCTATGTGGTTGGTGGTTATAGCAGCACGTATCCTTATTCCAAATTATTGCAAGTCTACGATCCCACAACCGATACTTGGTCCTTAAAATCCTATATGTTAACAGATAGGTGGGGTTGCAACGCTATTACTGTTTTGAATAATATATATGTGATTGGCGGAGTAAACACTTGGAATTGGTTAGGGCCAACTGACCAATATAACCCAAGTATAGATATTTAACGGGAAAATACGTCTAGTCAAAAAGGCCAAAACTTAACGTTTTGGCCTTTTATTTTTCCTTTTCCTCTTGAAATATTCCATTTTTTGTGGTAAATTAAGCTGTTACATTGCAACAAATTCAAAGGCTTAAATGATCAACAAGATACTCCATACCATATTTGGCGACAAGAACACCCGCGAGGCGAAAAAACTCTGGCCCATAGTGGAACAGGTCAACCTTGAGGCCAAGGAATTGCTGGATGTTTCCGATGCCGACCTGCAGGCCAAGACCGCTGAATTCAAAAAGTACATAGAGGACGCCAGGAAAGAGGGGCAGGACGACAAGCAGACCCTGGAAGAGCTGCTGCCCCAGGCCTTTGCCGTGGTCAAGGAAGCCTGCCGCCGGCACGTGGGCAAGAAGTGGGAGGTCTGCGGGCTGGAGCTGGGCTGGGAGATGGTCCCCTTCGACGTTCAGATACTGGGCGGGATCGCCCTGCACCAGGGCAAGATAGCGGAAATGGCCACCGGCGAGGGCAAGACCCTTGTCGCCACCATGCCGGTCTACCTGAACGCCCTGACCGGCGACGGGGTGCACCTGGTCACCGTCAACAATTACCTG
This sequence comes from bacterium UBP2_UBA5202, assembly GCA_002412795.1. Classification (GTDB taxonomy): domain Bacteria; phylum Edwardsbacteria; class AC1; order AC1; family EtOH8; genus UBA5202. The sequence continues at coordinate 1,886 of DHVS01000014.1, forward strand.
GCCCGCCGCGACAGCCAGTGGATGGGCCAGATCTACAAATTCCTGGGACTGACGGTGGGCTGCCTGGACGACACCGAGCCCGGCACCCCGGAGCGGCGGGAAGCCTACCACTGCGACATCGTCTACGGCACCAACAACGAATACGGCTTCGACTACCTGCGGGACAACATGGCCTTAAGCCCGGAGCAGTGCGTCCAGCGCAGGCACTATTACGCCATCATCGACGAGGTGGACTCCATCCTGATCGACGAGGCCCGGACCCCGCTGATCATCTCCGGCCCGGTGGAGCATTCCACCCACCGCTACGACGAGATGAAGCGCCCGGTGGAGAAATTAGTGGAGAGCCAGTCCCACCTGGTCAACCGGATAGTGGCCGAGGCCGAGAAACTTCTGGCCGAGGGCGAGGACTACCAGGCCGGGATCAAGCTGCTGCAGGCCAACCGGGGCGCGCCCAAGCACAAGAAGCTCTCCAAGCTGCTGCAGGAGGGGGCCCACAAGCAGACCATGCAGCAGGTGGAAAACGATTACATACGGGACAAGAAGATGTCGGAGCTGGACGAGGAGCTGTTCTTTGCCATTGACGAAAAATCCCACGTGGTGGACCTGACCGAGAAGGGCCGCCAGGCCATCTCTCCCAAGGATCCCGATCTTTTCATCATCCCCGACCTGACCACCGAGATCCACCGGATCGATTCCGATGATAGCCTAAGCCCCGAGCAGAAGATGGAGGCCAAGCAGAAACTGGACCGGCTGTTCTCGGAGCGCTCCGAGAAGAACCAGAACATCAGCCAGCTGCTGCGGGCCTATTCCCTGTTCGACAAGGACGTGGAGTACGTGGTCTCCGAGGGCAAGGTGCTGATAGTGGACGAGTTCACCGGCCGGCTGATGCCGGGCCGCCGTTTCTCCGACGGACTGCACCAGGCCCTGGAAGCCAAGGAGAACGTGGCCATAGAACGGGAGACCCAGACCCTGGCCACCATCACCATCCAGAATTACTTTAGGCTGTACCAGAAGCTGGCCGGCATGACCGGAACCGCCGAGACCGAGGCCTCCGAGTTCTACGAGATATACAAGCTGGAAGTGCTGGTGATCCCCACCAACCAGCCGGCCCGCCGCCGCGACTACGAAGACGTGATCTACCGCACCCGCCGGGAAAAATTCAACGCGGTGATAGAAGAAATTGAACTGATGTACCAGGCCAAAAGGCCGGTGCTGGTGGGAACGGTCTCGGTGGAAAGTTCGGAGACGCTGTCCCGGATGCTGTCCCGCAAGGGTATCAAACACTCGGTGCTGAACGCCAAATATCATCAGAAGGAAGCCGAGATCATCTCGCAGGCCGGGCAGGCCGGAAGCGTGGTGATAGCCACCAACATGGCCGGTCGCGGCACCGACATCAAGCTGGGTCCGGAAGTGGTCAAGAGCCGCCACTGCCGCCTGGTGCAGAGCGACGATGATCCCGGCCAGTGCCCGCACCTGGAGGAGCTGAAGTGCAAGCAGGAGGTGCCCTGCGGACTGCACATCATCGGCACCGAGCGCCACGAGGCCCGGCGGATAGACCGCCAGCTGCGGGGCCGGGCCGGGCGCCAGGGCGATCCCGGATCATCCCGGTTCTACCTGTCGCTGGAGGACGACCTGATGCGGCTGTTCGGCTCCGAAAAGATAGCCGGGGTGATGGCCAAGATGGGAGCCGAGGAGGGCGAGGTGCTGACCCACCCGCTTTTGACCAGGCAGATCGGCACCGCCCAGAAAAGGGTGGAGGGCTACAACTTTGACATCCGCAAGCACCTGCTGGAATACGACGACGTGATGAACAAGCAGCGCGAGGCCGTTTACCAGATGCGCCATCAGGCCCTGGTGGAGACCGACCTCAGCGCCGAGATGGCCGAACTGATGGAGCGGGTGGTGGAATACGGGCTGGATGAGCACATCGACGCCAAGGAATATTCCGAGAACTGGGACTGGCCGGGGCTGAACGATTATTTCCGCCGGCACTTTTTGCTGGAGATCTCCATTCCCGACTCCCGAAAGAACAACATGAAGGTTGACCGGCTGCAGGAAGATCTTCTGGCCATGGCCAAAAACCAGTACCAGGCCAAGGAACAGCTTCTGGGGACGCCGCTGATGCGGCAGCTGGAGCGCCTGGTGCGGCTGCAGGTGATAGACGAGAAATGGCGGGAGCACCTCAACAATCTGGACGCGCTGAAGGAGGGGATCAACCTGCGGGCCTACGGCCAGAAGGATCCCCTGATAGAATACAAGCGGGAATGCTATTCCATGTTCATGGAGCTTTCCCAGGACATCGACCGCCAGACCATAGAGCTTTTGTTCAAGGCCCATCCGGTGGGAATGAACGCCCCGCAGCCCAGGCAGGTGGCCATGCAGGCCTTTAAGCCGGAACTGGCCGCGCCCACTGTCCGGCAGCTGCCCCAGGGCTCCGGCGGTCCCGAAGCCCGAAGCCCGGTGGGTCCGTCCGAGGGCGACAGGCCCAAGCTGAAGCCGGTGGTCCACGCAGGGCCCAAGGTGGGGCGCAATGATCCCTGTCCCTGCGGCAGCGGGAAGAAGTACAAGAAGTGCTGCGGGGTGGATGCCTGAGACTAACCAATAATCTTATTTACCTTACCACGCCTGCGTGCCGAAACAGCTGGTAATGATGGTTACTTTGGCGTGCAGGCACGGAAACACTGAATTCAACTAATGCACTGAATTTTCTTCTTAAGGTAGTTTCCAAAAGTTAATTCCGTTTTCCGTGATTCAGTGGTAAAATCATCTTCCGTAAACTTTGAAAGGTCTGATATATGGTACCTCCACAGGAAAAACAGGATACCGGCGCGTTTAACTCCTGGCTGAGCAACCTGGCCAAACCCGCCGGCGGTCCGGCTCCGGCCCGGCCACAGGCCCCGGGTGCTGCGCCACAGGCCGCCAAGCCCAAGCCCCAGGGCGACGGGGTATTGGGAGATGTCGACGGCGAGATCGACGATATCTTTGGGCGGATAGTAACCGAGGAAGCGCCCCAGCCCTTTGGCGCATACACTCCGCCGGCAGCCCACGCGGCCGCTGCTCCGGTTGCTCCGCCGCCGGTACAGCCTGTTCAGCCCCAGCCGGTCTATCAGCAGCCTGCTCCTGCTCCAATGCCTCCGGTTGCGCCCCGGGTGGAGATGCCGTCCTTTGCCCCGCCGCCCCGGCCCGCGGCGCCACCGCCTCCGCCCCAGGCCTTCCGGCCCCAGCCGGCTGCCCCGGCGATCCCGCCGGTTCCCACCTTCCAGCCTTCGCCGGAACCTCAGGGCATGCCGATGATGGATCCCGCCATGATGGAAGCCCAGATAGAAGGCGCGGTGGCCGAGGCCGTTTCCGGCTTGCAGAAGCAGATGGAAAGTTTAAAGGCCCAGCATCAGGCTGAATTGCAGCAACAGGCGGCTGCGATGCAAACCCAGATGCAAGCCCAGCATCAGACCGACATCCAGACCGCAGTCAGCCAGGCAAAGATGGAGGTTGGCTCCCAGGTCAAGGACATTCAGACAAAGTTCCAGGAGCAGCGGCAAAAATGGGAGAAGATACTCAACGACCTCAGGTCTCGCAACGATGAGCTGTTAAAGGCCAACCAGGAGATGGAGCAGCAGATGGATTCTCTCCGTGAGCGTCACAGCGCCATGATCCAGGAGTACGCCGACCTGAAGAACCAGAGCCAGCAGGCAGCCGCCGAGATCCGAATACCGGAAACGATTGCCGTCACACCTGATCCATCCGAACTGAACCTGCCGCAAACTATGACCCAGCCGGAACCGGACGCTGCCGTGTCTAATCCGTCCGAACTAAGCCTGCCGCAATCAATGATCCAGACCGAGCCGGCCGTTCAGATGGATGCGGAGATCCATCCGATGCCGGAGGTCAGGATAGAAATGCCGTCATCCGAAATGGACATCCCGGCCAGGACCCAGCCGGAGGCAGTGCTGAAGGTCCCCCAAGCCAAGGAGGCCCAGCCGGACGACAACGCCGACCTGATGGCCGAGCTGGAGGCTTTGGAACTGGAAATGAAAAAGCTCAAGGGTTAAAAGGATCAACTGCCAATGCCAGAACTGCCTGAAGTAGAAACTGTCAGACGAGACCTGAACCGCCTGCTGCCGGGGATGGTCATAGGACAGGTCCAAGGCCTTTTTCCCGGATCGGTCAAAGGAATCGGTTTTAAGAAATTTTCTGAGACCATCCAAGGCGCAAAGATTGTCAAAGTAAGCCGGCGGGCCAAATATCTCTTGATACTACTGGATTCGGGCCTGACCCTGATCATTCATCTTAAAATGACCGGGGTGCTGCAGCGCCAGCAAAAAGATGATCCTTTGCCCAGATCGGCCAGGATCATCTTTTATTTTGAGGACGGCACCAGGCTGGTGTTCTCCGACCAGAGAAAGTTCGGGTCCATCAAACTGACCTCCGAACCGAACGAATTGCCGGAGATCAAAAAACTGGGGACGGAGCCGCTGGAAAGCAAATTCACTCCGGCGGTTTTGCAGCAAAGGCTGGCCGGGCGCAAAGGGCCGGTCAAGACGGTGCTGCTGGACCAGACGGTGCTGGCCGGGCTGGGGAACATCTATGTGTTGGAAGCATTGCACCGGGCCGGGATCGCTCCCCAGCGCTCGACCGACACTCTCAAGAATGATCAAATAAAAAAACTTCATTCCGCGGTAACCAGGACACTTAAGGAAGCCATCGCCGCCCGGGGCAGCTCGGTGGACACCTACCGGGACGGCCAGGGGAAAAGCGGATGGTTCCAGGTGAAGCACCGGGTGTACGACAGGGAAGGACAAAGCTGCAAGAAGTGCGGGCATACCATAGTCAAGGAAATGTTCCGGGGCCGGGGGACCTACTGGTGCCCGAAGTGCCAGAGATAGGGAACGGGGAATAGGGTATAGGTGTTAGTGAGTGAATGATACTTGGATAGAAGCTAAAACACAAAACAAAAAACAGCAAACAGTAAAAGTCATATGAAAATTGGATTGATCTCCGACACCCACGACGACCTGAAGTCCTGCTACAAGGCCTGCGAGGCCTTTAAGGCGGACGGCGTCAAGACCGTGCTGCACGCCGGGGACATGATCTCTCCGTTCATGGTGCCGGTGTTCGAGCAGGCCAAGCTTAAGCTGATCGCCGTGTTCGGCAACAACGACGGCGACAGGGTCTACCTGTCCCGGAAATACCAGGAGGCCGGGTTTGAACTGCACCCCGGACCATACGAGTTCGACCTGGGCTCGCGGCGGATCTGCATGATGCACGAGCCGTACTGTCTGGAGAGCCTGGTCAAGTCCGGCAACTTTGATCTGGTGGTCTACGGCCACACCCACAAGCTGGACATCAGGGAAGAGGGGACGCTGGTGATCAACCCCGGCGAAGGCTGCGGTTATCTTTCCGGAAAACCCACCTGCGCAGTGGTGGACCTCTCGGACATGAGTGGACGGATAATAGATCTATGATCAAACCAGTTTCTCCGGCGCTTAAAAACAAAATACTGCGTCTCCAGGAGATCCTTGGATCATACGGCAGTGCGGCCGTAGCTTATTCCGGCGGGGTGGACAGCACATTGCTGGCCGTGCTGGCCAGAGAAGTTCTTGGTGATAAGTGCCTGGCCGTCACGGCCGTCTCGCCGATACACAGTACTCAAGATGTTGAAACAGCCAAGACTTTGGCCCGTAAGTTTGTAATAAAACACTTGGTCATAAGATCACGTGAACTCAATGATCCGGCCTTTAAAGCCAACCCGGTCTCGCGCTGTTATCTCTGCAAAAAAATGCTGTTTGAACAGATCACGGTCCTGGCGAAACGCCGGGGGATCCCCGTTGTTCTGGACGGCAGCAATGCCGATGACCTTAAAGCCTACCGCCCCGGCCTGAAAGCGCTGAAGGAACAGAAGATAAAAAGCCCGCTGGCCGAAGCCGGGTTGACCAAGAACGAGATTCGGCAGATGGCAAGGCAGAAAGGCATTGCCGTCTGGAATGCTCCGGCCAATGCCTGTTTGGCCACTCGGATCCCCTACGGGACGGCCATCACCCCCAGGATACTGAAACAGATCGAGAGAGCGGAGCAGATCCTGCACCAGTTGGGGTTCAGCCAATGCCGGGTAAGGCATCACGGGGAACTGGCCCGGCTGGAGATTCTTCCATCTGAATTTGATAAAGTACTTAAGTCTAAAGACAAGATAATTGGTTCCCTGCGCCGGGCCGGATACAAATTCATTGCCCTTGACCTGGCCGGGTATCAATCCGGTTGTTTTGATCCTCAAACGAATGACGGGAAAAATGGAAAAAGATAAACTGAAGAAAATAATAAAGGACATCCGGGATGGAAAACTGACGGAAGACAGGGCATTGGAAGCCTTGCGGCATCTGCCTTTCCGGGACCTGGGTTTTGCCAGCATCGACAACCACCGGCAGCTGCGCCGGGGGGCGCCGGAAGTGATCTTCTGTCAGGGGAAAACTCCCTTACAGGCCGCTAAAATATTCAAGGCCATGTCGGGCGGAGGTCTGGTGATGGCCACCCGGGCAACGAAGGACCATTATAAGGCGGTGAAAAAGATGAACCCCGGCGCGGTGTATAATCCCGTGGCCCGGATCATCAGCAACCGCAAGCCGGCCGCTTCCAAAAACGCTGAATACATCGCGGTGGTAACGGCCGGGACCTCGGACATTCCGGTGGCAGAGGAGGCGGCATTGACGGCTGAATTGCTGGGAGCCAGGGTGGTCCGCCTGTGGGACGTGGGAGTGGCCGGGATCCACCGCCTGCTGGACAAAAGGGAGACCCTGCAAAAGGCCAGGACCGTAGTGGCCGTGGCCGGGATGGAAGGGGCTTTGCCCAGCGTGGTCAGCGGCCTGGTGGCCTGCCCGGTGATAGCCGTGCCCACCAGCGTGGGCTACGGGGCCAGCTTCGGCGGGATCACCGCGCTTTTGGCCATGCTCAACAGCTGCTCGCCCGGCGTGGCAGTAGTCAACATAGACAACGGGTTCGGGGCCGGTTACCTGGCCTGGATGGTCGCCAAGGGAAAGAGCTGATGAATACGATCTACTTTGACTGCCCCACCGGGGCTTCTGGCAACATGATCCTGGCCGGGCTGATAGACGCCGGGGCAAGTTGGAAAAATATTGAAAGGTCTTTGAAACGCCTGCCGGTCAAGGGCTGGAAGGTGGAACTGACCAAGGTGACCCGCCAGGGCTTAAGCGGTTTGCATCTGGAAGTAGTTCAGGGGCCGCAGCCCTGCCGCCATTTAAAGGACATAGAGGGCATCATCAAAAAGGCCGGGCTGTCAGGTTTTGCCACAGAGAACTCCATCGCCATATTCACCAAACTGGCCGAAGCCGAGGCCAAGGTCCACCGAACATCAATCGGCAAGATACACTTTCACGAAGTGGGGGCGGTGGACGCCATCATCGACATCGTGGGCAGCTGCCTGGCGCTGGAAGACCTGGGGGCCAAAAGAATATTCTGCTCGGCCTTGAACGTGGGACACGGCCAGGTCAAGTGCCGGCACGGCATTCTGCCGGTGCCGGCCCCGGCCGCCGCCCAGTTGCTGAAGAAAGCGGCGGTCTATCAGAACGAACTGGCCGGCGAACTGGTGACCCCCACCGGGGCGGCCATCATCACCCATTTCGCCGAAAGCTTTGGGCCGATGCCGCAAATGGTCTTAAAGTCGGTGGGGAACGGAGCAGGCACCAGGGAACTGGCCCAGCCAAATCTTTTAAGGGTGCTGGGGGGGGAGTTATTGCCCGACCGCAAAAGCCCCCACAACATCGTGCTGTTGGAAACCAACATCGACGATCTGAACCCCCAGGTATACCAGCATCTGATGGAAGACCTTTTCAGGCAGGGCGCACTGGACGTATATTTCACGCCCATCCAAATGAAGAAGAACCGCCCGGCGGTGATGCTCTCGGTGCTGTCCACCCCGGAGAACGAAGCCGCAATGCTGGACGCGATATTCGCCGAAACCACCACCCTGGGCATCCGCCGCCGGGAGATGGAAAGATACACCCTGCCCCGGCAGGAGATAAAAGTAAAGACAGTCCACGGGGTCATTCCCGGAAAAAAGGCGACACTGTACGACGGGTCCCAAAAGTTCATCCCGGAATACGAGGAATGCAAAAAGGCCGCCCAAAAAAGCGGCCAGCCCCTGATGAAGATAATGGAACTGGCCAGGGCGCAATTCATAAAGGACCAAAAGAAATAATCTATGGACATCACATTAAGAAGCCTGGGCCTAAAGCCCAAATTATCAAAGGTCATCTGGGACTTTTTCATGATCACCGTGGGCTGCGCCCTGATGGCCCTTTCCTACGACCTGTTCCTGGTGCCCCACAAGATCGCCCCGGGCGGGGCGGCCGGGATCAGCACCATCCTGCATTACCTGTTCAAACTGCCGGTGGGCGTGGTGATCTTTGCCGTCAACATCCCGCTGTTCATCTGGGGGATGCTGGAGTTCGGGAAGAAGTTCGGGTTCCGCACCATCTACGCGGTGTTCGTCACTTCGTTTCTAACCGACTTTCTGCAGGCCATGTTCCATTTCAAGGCGGCCACCCAGAACGCAATCCTGGCGGCGCTATACGGGGCCATACTGCTGGGCATAGGGCTGGGGCTGGCATTCCGGCACCAGGCCACCACCGGCGGCTCGGACATAGTGGCCCAGATCATCTCCAAGTATTCCAACGCCACCCCGGGCATCGGCATCATCATGGTGGACTTCTTCATCATCGTGCTGGCCGGGCTGACCTTCCGCAGCGTGGACCTGGCCCTGTACGGCCTGATCACCCTGTACATCTCCAGCCGGATACTGGACGTGATCCTGGAGGGCTGGTCATACAACAAGGCGGCATACATCATCTCCGACCAGCATCAGCTGATCCGGGGCGAGGTGGTGCTGGAAATGAACCGGGGCGGCACCATGTGGGTGGGCAAAGGATTTTACAAGGGCACCGAGCGCACCATCCTTTTCTGCGTGGTCAGCCGGAGGGAGCTGGTGCAGTTGAAGGAGATAGTCAGTCTGCTGGATCCCAAGGCCTTTATGGTGGTGACAGACGTCAAGGAGGTGCTGGGACACGGGTTTACCTCTTGGTCAAAGGTGGCTGAGAACTAACCATATCAAAAATAAAATATTAAAAATAAAAAAACTGTTATTAGCAAGATGAAGAGAATACTTTCAGGAATTAAGCCTTCCGGCGCCATTCACATCGGCAATTACTTTGCCATGATCAAACCTATGGTAGATTCGCAATTGCGGGGCACATTGTTGTGCTTTATTGCCAATCTCCATGCCCAGACCACTTTGTTTGAGGGCAAACGGCTTTCTCAATTGACTAAAGATGCATTTATTGATCTTTTGGCTTTGGGCATTGACCCTCATAAGTCAATTCTGTGGGTGCAATCAGACGTACCCGAAGTTTGTGAATTGACCTGGTACTTGAGCACGGTGACTCCTTTTGGTCTGTTACAGCGATGCCATGCATATAAGGATGCGGTAGCAAACGATATAGCGGCAAGCGATGGCCTTTTCCAATATCCAGTGTTAATGGCTGCGGACATTCTTTTGTATCAGAGCAATATAGTCCCTGTTGGACGCGACCAAAAGCAGCATGTTGAGGTTAGTCGCGATATCGCTCTAAAGTTCAACCAAGTATTTGGAGAAGTATTAACCATACCCGAACCGGAGATTGCCGAATCCTTTGCCGTGCTTTCTGGCCTCGATGGACGAAAGATGTCGAAGAGTTATGATAACACCCTGGAAATATTTGGCGATGAAAAAGTACTCCGTAAAAAGGTAATGGGTATTATAACCGATTCAACGCCGGTGGAGGCACCGAAGGACCCCGATGCCAGTGTTATATATCAGCTATATTCTCTGTTTGTAAACAAAGAAAAAGCGGAAGAGATGGCACAAAAATATCGGGCCGGTGGTATGGGTTACGGCGAGGCCAAGAAAGAATTGTTTGGGGTATTTTGGGAATATTTCCGGCCATATAGGGAACAACGTGCAAAGATTGAAGCCGATAAGGTGTACGTTGACGAAATGCGAAAATTAGGTGAACAGAAGGCCAGAGCTTTGGCAATGGAAACATTGGAGAAGGTGCGGGAACTTGTGGGTACTGCCATATAAAATGTTGTTGGAAATATTATAAATCTGTTTGTATCTCTAATAAATGGAGGAAATGTTTTGAAAGACCTAGCGCAACACGCCCTTAACGTGGCCGAGGTGGCCGGGGCCACCTACGCCGACATCCGGATCATCAACGATGAATCCGAGCGGGTGGAGGTCAAGGACGGCCAGGTGGGCAGCATCAACCGGGGGACCTCCGGGGGCTTCGGCATCCGGGTGATCGCCAACGGGGCCTGGGGCTTTGCCTCCAGCCCCAAGATCGAAAAAGCCGAGATCGAGCGGGTGGCCAGGCTGGCGGTCAAGGTGGCCAAGGCCAGCGCCCTGCTGAAAGTCCGTGACCTGGAGCTGGCCCCGGTGGAGAAGTATATTGACAAATACGTCACTCCGCACAAGAAGAACCCGCTGGAAGTTCCGCTGGAGGAGAAGATAGCGTTACTGCTTAAGACCGATGCCGCCATGCGCCAGGTGAAAGGGGTGAACATCACCGAATCCCGGATAGCGGCCTGGGTGGAGGACCAGCTGTTCGCCTCCACCATCGGCTCGGTGATAGAACAAAGGCTAGTGCAGTGCGGCGGCGGCTATACCGCCACCGCCGTCAAGGACGGCGACGTGCAGTACCGCTCCTATCCCTGCTCCCACGGCGGGCAGTGGGAATCCAACGGCTACGAGATGATAGAAAGGCTGGACTTTGCCGGGAACGCCGGGAAAACGGCGGAAGAAGCGGTGGCCCTGCTTTCGGCCGTCCAATGTCCCAGCGGCGAGAAGGACATCATCATAGAAGGCTCCCAGCTGTCCCTGCAGATCCACGAATCCGTCGGGCATCCGCTGGAACTGGACCGGGTGTTCGGCAGCGAGGCCAACTTTGCCGGCACCAGCTTTGCCACCACCGACAATCTGGACAAGCTGAAATACGGCTCCGACATAGTCAATATATCCTCCGATCCCACCTGTCCCATGGGGCTGGGCAGTTACGGCTACGATGACGAGGGAGTAAAGACCCACAAGGCCGAGCTGATAAAGAACGGCCTGCTGGTCAACTATCTTTCTTCGCGAGAGACCGCCAGGGTCATCGGCAAAAACTCCACCGGGGCCATGCGGGCCGACGGCTGGGGCAATATGCCCATCGTCCGGATCACCTGCATCAACCTGGAGCCGGGCACAAAATCCCTGGAACAGATCATCTCCGAAACCGATGACGGCATCTACATGGCCAGCAACAAGAGCTTTTCCATCGACGACCGGCGCTCCAACTTCCAGTTCGGCACCGAGATCGCCTGGGAGATCAAAAAGGGCAAGCTGGGCCGGATGATGAAGAACGCCACCTACACCGGGTTCACCCCCCAGTTCTGGAACGCCTGCGACGCCATCGCCGGGCCAAAGGATTGGAAGATCTGGGGCACCGCCAACTGCGGCAAGGGCGAACCGGGACAGACCGCCCGCACCGCCCAGGGCTGTGCGCCGTCAAGGTTCCGGAAGATCAAGGTCGGTGTGGTGCCGGGGAAAAAGTAGCGGCCATATATCGACACTGATGGACACTGATGATGAACATGCAGTGAACACAGTCTCAAAAAACAAAAATCATTTGAACGGAAATAAAATGCTGATAGATAAAAATCAGGCCCACGACATCTGCAAAAGGGCGTTGTCCTTTGCCCAAGAAGGCCAGGCCGAAGTGATCCTGACCCAGACAGCCAGCCCGCTGACCAGGATCGCCAACAATGCCATCCATCAGAACGTGGAGACCTCGGACATCGACATCTCCCTGCGGGTTGACCTGGACGGACGCTCGGGACGGGCAACCACCAATCAGTTTGACGACGAGTCGCTTAAAGAACTGGCCAGGCGGTCCGTAAATGCAGCCCGGGCCATCACCAGCAAACAGGAACTTCCGCCGATGATGGGGCCGCAGCAATACCGGGAGATCCCGGCCTTTGACCAGAGCTCGGCCTTCATGGAGCCTGAGCAGAGGGCGGAGATGGTGCTTAAGGCCGTAAAACTTGCCCGGCAGGAAAAAGTGGAGCTGGCCGGACTGGTCAACAACACCCTTTATGCCACCGCCATGGCCAACAGCAATGGGTTGTTCGCCTATCATAACATGAGCACCCTGCGGATGGAGCTTACCGCCCGTTCCGGCATCACCGCCGGACGATTTGCCCAGACGGCGCGCAAAGCAGGCGAGATAGACCCGGAGAAGATCGCAGCCATCGCCATCAAAAAGTGCCTGGGCGGACTCAATGCCAAGGCGCTGGAGCCGGGGGATTACACCGTGATCCTGGAGCCCGAAGCAGTCACCACGCCGTTAATGTTCCTTTCATATCTTTCTTTCGGCGCCCTGGCGGTCCAGGAGAACCTGAGCTGCCTGTCGGGAAAGCTGGGTCAGAAACTTATGGGAGGCAACATAACCATACACGACGATGCCTATCACCCAATGGTGATATCGACCAGGCCCTTTGATTACGAGGGAATGCCAAAGAAAAAAGTGACCCTCATTGATAAAGGCGTGGTCATGGGCCCGGTGTACGATCTTAAAACTGCGGCCAAGGACAATACCGGGACCACCGGCCACGGCCTGCCCCAGCCCAACACCTACGGCCCCATGCCAGGCAACCTGGTCCTGGAAGGAGGAATCGCCTCGATGGAGGACATGATCAAGTCCACCAAGCGCGGGGTTTTGGTCACCCGTTTCTGGTACAACCGGGTGGTGGACCGCAAGATCCCCATCATAACCGGGATGACGCGGGACGGCACCTTTCTGATCGAGGACGGCAGGATCTCGCACGGCGTCAAGAACATGCGTTTCAATCAGGACCTGGTGGAGTTCTTCAACAATGTGGAGACGCTGGGGGTGCCGGAGAGCCAGGAGAACATGGTGGTCCCGCCGCTTAAAATAAATAATTTCCATTTTACCGGGCTGACCGAGGCCTAGAGTATGTTCTTTTTCTTTTTTGTGCCGCCCCTTCGTTTGCAAGGCAGGTTGCCTTGCTCAGGGCAGGCTCCCAGAAAAAGAACCCAAAAGTCTTTCGCTTAAAAACTTGTGGTGAGCAGCGTCGAACCACTCTCCGGGCCACGCTTACGCTAAAGCTTCAGCGGGCCGGCGTTGCGCTTCTCGTTGCCGGCGGGCTTGTCTGAACTCGGGCTTTGGCCAAGCCCTCAAACATGCAGACAAGCTTTCTTCCGCCGTCAACTGCGATGCTCACTGATAGTATTTAACGCGACAACCGGGGTTGGACCCTGTTGATCAACCGATATCCCGAGTAGATCGGTGATCATCCTAACTAAATCATAAGGACATAGAGATGAGTGATAAAATTAATTATGACGCAGGACGGATAAAGATCCGCCCGTCCAGGCCCTCGGACAAGGCTGTGGTGCTTGACTTCTGCAAACACACCTTCGGCCGCTGGGGGGACTACATGCCCGAGGTCTGGGACCAGTGGATAAATACCAAGGCCGGCCTGTTCTTCGTGGCAACGATGGATGACAGGCCGGTCGGCGTGGGCAAGATCACCGTGCACCGGCCGGGCGAGCTTTGGCTCGAAGGTCTGCGGGTTGACCCCAAGTACCGGGGGCACGGCATCGGGCGCATCATCCAGGACTACACCTGGAAGAAGGCCATGAGCCTGAAACCCCGGTTCATACGCTATGCCACCGGCTCTTACAACAAGATATCCCAGCACCTGGGCAAGTCCAAGTCCATGAGGATCACGGCCGAGTTCGACGAATATGCCGGCAAACTGCTCCCGGCCAAGGAGACCGTTCTGGTGCCGGCCAAGCCGATTGAATGCGGAGAGTATCTCAGCTTTTTCAACAGCGACCGCCAGGCCAAACACTGGAAAGGGCTGTATCTGGACAGCTGGTCGGCCAAAACCTTTGACAAGCAGGCGCTGGACGGCTTGATCAAGCAAAAAAGGGTTTACGGGTATTACGACCAACGGGGGCTGGCCGGGGGCCTGGTGATATTGCAGTCCAAGGACAAGAAGTTCTACAACTACTGCCGGGCGGCGGCGCTGGAGGCCAAGACCTTCAAGACCGTCCTCAAGGAGGGCCGGAAACTGGGGTATCTGCTGGGGGCCAAAAAGACCGAGATGCATCTGCCCAAGGCGCCGTGGTTCCGGAGTATCGTCAAGGGAACTGGCTGGAAGAAGGCCATGCCGATATGGATGGTGATACTGGAGTGGGCCAGGGAACAGTAATGCCCGCGAATGCGCGCCGCCACACTTCGACTCGGACTTCGGCAGGTGGTGCAGGGAGCTTGCCTAACTGCTCAGTCCGGCGGCTCAGTGTCCGGCGGAGCGTAAATACGCAGCCTTAAGAAAATATTTAGACCTTTCGTGTCTTTTAGTGGGAGAGGTAATATGACCCCATACGAAATAATCTACAAAAAGCGCAACGGCGGTGAACTCTCGGCTTCCGAGATAAAATGGTTCATCGCCAGTTACACATCCGGGGCCATACCGGATTACCAGACCGCGGCCCTGCTGATGGCCATATTCCTGAAAGGCATGACGGCGGCTGAAACCACCGAACTGGCCATGGCCATGATGAACTCCGGACGGGTGTTTGATCTCTCCGACATCCCCGGCATCAAGGTTGACAAGCATTCCACCGGCGGGGTGGGGGACAAGGTCTCCATAATCCTGGCGCCGATGGTGGCGGCGGCCGGGGTGCCGGTGCCGATGGTCAGCGGGCGGGGCCTGGGCCACACCGGAGGGACGTTGGACAAGCTGGAATCCATTCCCGGTTTCCGCACCAATCTGTCTTACGACGAGTTCCGCCACACCCTGGCCCGGATAGGGCTGGCCATGATGGGGCAGACCCCGGACCTGGCCCCGGCCGACAAGAAGCTCTATGCCCTGCGCGACGTCACCGCCACGGTGGACTGCATCCCGCTGATAGCCGCCAGCATCATGTCCAAGAAGCTGGCCGAGGGCGCCGACGGGCTGGTGCTGGACGTCAAGACCGGCAGCGGAGCCTTCATGCAGAAGCACCAGGACGCTTTGGAGCTCACCAGGACCATGACGGCCATCGGACAGGGCATGGGCAAAAAGATGAAGGCCCTGATCACCGGCATGAACCAGCCGCTGGGCCGGGCGGTGGGCAATGCCCTGGAGATCGAAGAATGCGTGGAATGTCTAAAGGGCAATGGTCCACAGGACCTGATGGAAGTTACCTATGCCCTGGGGGCCGAGATGCTGGTGATGGGCGAACGGGCCAGTGATGCGGGGTCCGGCAAGAGGATCCTTGAACAGATCGTCTCCTCCGGCCAGGGGCTGGAGAAATTCAGGGAGATGCTGGCGGCCCACGGCGGAGATGTCAAAGTGGCCGATGATTACAAGAAGGTTCTGCCCCAGGCCAAGCATGTAATCGAAGCCAAGGCCGAGCGCGCAGGATATATCCACTCCATGGACAACCGCGAGGTGGGCATGGCCGGGGTCTTTCTGGGCTGCGGCCGGCTGAAGATGGACGATGTGATCGACCCCTCGGCCGGGTTCATCTTCGAAAGCAGGATCGGCGACCAGGTCAAAGCAGGGGACACCATGGTCAAAGTGCTTTGCAACGATGAACAAAAGGGGAAAGAAGCGGTTAGTCGGCTTCAGGAATGCATAACGATATCGGAGACGAAGCCGGAAGAAGTGAAATTGATAAAAGAAATAATATAATAAATACTTAAGGATAAAATGATATGGGACTTGTACCTACTGCCAAAGATATTGAAGATATGCCTATATCGATAAACGATTTAAAAGGGTTATTTACATTTTTAGATGAGAAATCAATTTCTGGTTTTGAATGTAACCATACTTTTAAGTTGACTGAAAGTTATTTAAGTAACTGGACTTTGGCAAAATCAGGCAA